>NZ_JARYTG010000007.1:0-186441 GCF_029911945.1 Winogradskyella sp. SYSU M77433
AAATAATAACAAGCTGGAATTTTTAACCATTTAAAATACATCCAAAAATGGTCAACCTATTTCAGGACAAGACAAAAAATCGTACTCATATTAATCATTGCCAATTTGTTTTATAATTGTGAAACGAAAAAGGAAAGAACGGAATTAAAAAAAATCCAATACTACTATCCTCGAGTTTCGAATTTTAAAATGGATTCTTCTCTGACTGAAATATATCTCGATTCAATCAAAAATTATGGTGAACTAATTAAAATTGCGGATAAAATTGCTTGCTATGGAAAAGCCCCATTACTTAAATTCAGCACTGATTCAACGGAATTTAATCTGATTGTGTACAAAGAGTGCATTAGTAAAATGGATATTGTCGACTATCACGGAAGTAATGTTATTTCAATTCAAAAAGATTCGATTATAATAAACAATGAAATCGAGGTATCATTTGACAGTTTACAGCCAATATTGCGGAATCATATACTTAACCCAGAACGAAAATTTGACTTCTCAAAAAGTATTGATAAGGCATTAATCTTTTATTATCAAGACAGTTCAGTTTCTTCAAAAAAAATAAAAGACCAACTCATTAAAATAACAACAGATTTCAACGAGCTGAATAGAAAAAATGGAGATAGTCTTCCATTGAAAATAAAATTAAGTGAATACTCTTACATTAAAATTCTAAATCCACCATTACCTGATGAAGAATAAAAACGTCTGGTAACACCGGCTATAGTTCATTGCTGCGGTAATCCCCACAGTTTATTTAGGCAACTGTACTATCTTTAGTTTTGGCGGAAAAGTCCTGCGGACGTTTTCCGCAACGAAATCATAGCCAAACACGTTACACACAATTTTGGTTAAACTTATCGACAAACAAAAAATTTAAAATCTTATTAACTTATGATGAAAAGACTCCCATTACTCTTAATCACCTTGATTTTTTTATCGTGTTCAAATGATGATAATGACTTATTAATGTCTAATGGCCAATTAGTGTATAATGAACAGTCTTTTACTTTGAGTTATGCATACAAGATTGAATTTGATTTTACAATAGATGATATTCACGGCTTTGAAATTATATTAACAGACCAACCAGTAACTTTTGAAAATAGTCAACTTAACTTATCTTTAGATACTAAAGTTCTCTTAAGGATGGTGTTTTTGACTCCAGGGAGTGATTCTGAATCACTAGAGAATATCTATCCACTTAACCAGAACAATTTCAATTCGGCTGACATTGAAGCAAGGCTTTCTGGTGCAAGCTTGTTTTTTCTAAGAGCTGATAATAATGAATTGATTACAGATAACTCTAACTTAATATGGAATACAGGCTCAGTCGAAATAACTGGTTCAAACAATCCTTATAATTTATCTCTTGAATTATCCACTGAAGAAGTTGAATTAACAGCAAGTTACACAGGTGAGATAATTATTGCTGAATACGAATAGAAACGGTTAGGTAAATAATTTATAAAACTTAATAGTATATTATCCTAAAATCAATACACTTAAAGAAAGTTTTGTAACGCTATGTGTATTTTATTAATATTCAATCTCTTAATCAAAATAAAGATGTATTTAGAAAGTCGCTAAATTTTTAATACAAATCAATCTAAAATAGAATGTCTAAACGCTCATTTTTAATTTTATTATTAGGAATATTAATAATATTAAGTTGTTCGTCTGTTAATGAATTTGGAAAAAGACGAATAGGTTTCCATTATGAAAAAATTAAACCAAATTCTAATCCAATTGCCTATAATATTATTGATACTTCTAAAGTTTATTTAAAAATATCGACTATTAATACTTTTGACAACTCAAAAGACTCAATTTCCAACAAAAACATAAAATCTAATCCAACATACTTGAAATTTTATAGAAATGGAAGAGTTGGTGAATTTAAAAACATTAACATAAATGACATAAATGACTTAAACCCAAAAAAAGCGGAAAGTTATTTATACAGATACAAAAAGGGAAAGTTTATTGTTCAAGTATATTTCAAACATCCACAGTGTGGAGAGTGCTTTATTAAGGAAACATTAAACAAAATTTCTAACGACACAATTAAAATAATTAGTGGAGACTATATCTCAACTTATATTAAAAAAGATATTCCGAAAAAATATTTGATATACAAGCCAGAATGGTAAAAGTACTACTATAACAAATTATGTCATTCTGGATAAAGGAATAATTAGAATTAAGGTGAAGTTAATGCATTTACTTTAAGAAGGTCAACCAAAACAAATAAAGTTCAATATGTTATCATAACTCTTATAAGAAATCTTTTTGTGTAATCAATAAAGCTTTAACAAACAGGGTATTAACTCATCATAATTGAAGAAATCGCTATTATGAAAAAAATATTTAGAGTATTTAAAGTTCTGTTTTTTGTTTATTTCGCTTATTTAGTAATTGCTATAGGCCTTGGTTTTTTTGGGGTGATTAACGTTATACCATTAGCACCTGGTTGGAAATTAAAAACACCAAACTATACAAGCAAACAGGTTGTAGTAGATTTTGAACAGCCCATAGTATATTACCAAAATGATAGTTTAAAAACTATTCATATTGAAAAAAAACAGAATTCCTTTTCTAAAAAGAGCGTATCATACAATATAAAAGATAGTGTTTATATAAAGGTAAAATATCCTAATGTAAGTTTTGATGTACCTATATCTCAAAATTATTCTATAGAAAAGGATACCTACAAACAGCCAAAAGAAATTATATGCCTTTCTGATATAGAGGGTAATTTTGATAGTTTTATTAAATTCTTAAGAGGAAATAAGATTATTAATGAGAAATATGAATGGATCTTTGGTGAAGGTCATTTAGTTTTATTGGGTGATTATTTTGATAGAGGTAAGTACGTTAACGAATGCTTATGGCTAATTTATAAATTAGAGAAAGAGGCTGAGCATGCCAGAGGCAAAGTTCATTTTATATTAGGTAATCATGAAGCTATGAACATAATTGGTGCGTATGATAATGATCTTTTTAAGTATGTTGATCATAAATATTTTGCTAATGCTGAGTTTTTAGGTTTTGAATATTCTAATTGGTATTCTAAAAACACGGAGCTAGGAAGGTGGTTGCGGACTAAAAACTCAATAGAAAAAATAGGTGATTTACTTTTTGTTCACGGTGGAGTAAGTCCAGATTTGATAGAAAGCGGTCTAACTTTAAACCAAATCAATTCTGGTATTAGAAATGGATTGGACAAAAAACCCGAAAACCATTCAGAAAATGAAACTTTACTATTAAGAAACAAAGGTCCTTTATGGTATAGAGGTCTGGCTAGAGAAGAAGTAACAGATATAGAGATTGATAATATTCTAACGTATTTTTCTAGTAACAAAATTATAATAGGACACACTGTTTTTGACGAAGTAAAAAGTCTCTATAAAAACAAAGTCATTGATATAGACTTAAACCATAAAGAGAATAAAAATACATTTGGTCTTTTAATTAAAGCAAATAGCTTCTATGAAGTTGATGATAAGTCAAGAATTAGAAAAACACTATCTTTAATTCCGTAAGTGATGGTTATACGAGACCTTTGGCAGTAATTAGAACTAAGTAATGATAGGATCTTTAATGCGAAACATATTTTATAAAAAACTGACTTCCGAATTAACTGAAATTAAGTTAACCGAAAGTGGATTTTCTATAAAAGAACCTTTTGGAGCGAAGCCCAAATTATTTAATTGGAAAGAAATTAATAATGTTCAATTTTCAGAAAATCGGAATGAAGTATTTTTTGAGAAAGCTGAGAAAACAATCAGTCTAAAAAATAATAACATTGGTTGGTATGAATTTATTCAAAATGTGCCAACTATATTTAAAAAATTTGATTTTGACTATGTATCTGAATTTATGAATTCCTTAAAAGCATGTGCAGTTTGCGGAATTGTTGCAGTAAGAGAAAATGAGTGTATGGTTTGTGAAACTATAACTTGGAATAACGAAATGATTGAAAACGAAATTGAGTACATAAAATCAAAACAATCGGAATTATACTCTGAACTAATAAAAAGAGGAACAGAAATAAACAAAGTGGCTGAACCTGAACACGGATTTAAAGCGGACAAAAACTGGAAACTATACATTTAAAAAAAACTACTGCAAATAACATGTTAGCTCATTGCGGCTGAATACCTATAGAGATTTTATTTCTATTTTGTTAGCTTTTGGCATTGGTAAAAAGAATCTTGTGATTTTTCATATAAATCATAGGCAAAACCTTTATTTTACATTAAGCATAAACTTAAATTAAAGAATGAAAAAAAGAATCCTACTAATTGTTTTAATTGGTTTTTTAACCAAAATTTATTCACAGGACAAAAAAATTGAATTTCAGTTATCTCTAGGACCTACATTATCTATACCTAAAACTAGCGAACTAACAAACACAAATGTTGATGGTAGTCCTGAAATAAAATCCTCGATTAATATTGGAGCATATATTCTACCTAGTTTTAACTATTTAATTAATGAAAATTCATCTATCGATTTTGGTATTGGTTTTTATTTAGATAGGTTTTCTATTGAAGATAAAATGGGTGCTATTACTAATAAAGGAAATCGAAATATTAGTCAAATTCAAATACCCGTAAATTATAATTTTCATTTTGGACAAGATAAATCTTATCATTTTGGAATAGGTGGATTTACAAGCTTTTTAATATCTGCAAAAGAGAAAGGTGACACTACAGCTGATCCAACTCAAATTATAGACCCAAACGATCCAGTTTTTAGCAATCCAACAGCCAGCTATAACAATGACATTAAGGATAATTATAATTCTGTAAGTTTTGGAGCTTTCATACAGTTAAAGAAATTTTTTTCATTTTCATCAGAAAAAAGAGGGTTTATCCTATTGAAGATTAATCAATATATTAATTCGATAAAGAATAATGATTCTGACTCTGATTTGAGCCAGTACATAGAGTTCAAAAATGAAAAAGAACCAACAACTGTGAATTTAGGAATTGGAATAATTATTTGAAAAATGTGCTTTATGAAACAAAAACTATTATTAGGTATATTACTGATTTTTTCAATTAAATCATTTTCACAAGACTCAAAATTTAGTCTTGAATTAAATTATCCTCTAACAGTTGGTGATAATTTCATTGGAAAAAATTATAATGGAATTATAGACTTAGGGGTTAAATATCGTTTTGCAAATTTAGAATTCTTAAATATAGGAGCATCTTTAAACGGAGGAATCCTAAAAAATTCTAAGGACGATAGTTTTCAACCTTTTGATGTTACTGTTTTTGCAATACAGCCAAGCATTTTTGCCGAATTAGATATTGAATCACTAACTAAATTTCATCCTTCGATAGGATTAGGTTATACTTTTATGAATTTTAAAACTTCAGGAATAGATGGTTTTAATTTTAGTAACCCGGATTTATCAAGCTCAAGTCAAACCGAAAATGGTATTAACCTGAATTTAGGACTTGTTTATGACATCACAAAAAAACTATTTGTCCAAGTCCAATATGATTTAATAAAAATTGGAGTAGAAGATGGGGTTCCAGATACAAGTTACAATACAAATATCACTATTTTAAAGTTTGGGTTTGGATTGAGAATTTAAAAATAGTTTCAAAAAGAGCAACATAAATCATTTAGCTTAAATCCACTAATAAGAAAAAGCCATTTCAAAATTAATTGAAACGGCTTCTTATCAAGACATTATTCAAGATTTGCTATTAATTCATAAGGGATTTTGAATAGTCATTCTTATTTTAGAATAATCCAACAGCATCTTTACTGTAAGAGATAAGCATGTTTTTAACAACACGGTAGTGGTCTAAAGCCATTTTATGGTTTTCACGACCAAAACCAGATTCCTTAACACCACCAAATGGCGCATGTGCAGGATATGTATGGTATTGGTTTACCCAAACTCTACCTGCTTGGATAGCTCTTGGTACTTGGTAAAGCTCATGAGCATCTCTACTCCAAACACCAGCACCTAAACCATAAGATGTGTCGTTTGCTATAGCAATAGCTTCTTCTACGGTGCTAAATGTAGTTAATGATACTACAGGACCAAAAATCTCTTCTTGGAATACACGCATATCGTTTTTACCTTTTAATACAGTAGGCTGAATGTAGAAACCATCTTTAATGTCTCCTTCATAGTTACCAGCATCACCACCAGCAAGAACTTCTGCACCTTCTTCTTTTCCGATTTTGATATAGTTCATAATCTTCTCGAATTGTGCTTTAGATACTTGAGAACCAATCATTGTTTCTGGATCTAAAGGATGACCTGTTTTTACTGCTGCTAAACGCTCTTGCATTCTTTCAATAAATAAGTCTGCGATATCTTCGTGTACTAAAATTCTAGAAGGAGATGTACAGATTTCACCTTGGTTTAATGCAAACATTAAAGCACCTTCAATAGCTTTATTAAAGAAGTTATCATCTTGATCTGCTACCGATTTAAAGAAGATATTTGGTGATTTTCCACCTAATTCTAAAGTTAAAGGAATAATGTTTTCTGCAGCGTTGTGCATTACTTTACGACCAGTTTCCGTAGAACCAGTAAAAGATAATTTAGCCACACGTTTTGAAGTTGCTAATGCTTCACCAGCTTCAGCACCAAAACCAGTAACAATATTTAATACTCCTTTTGGTAATACGTCTTTAATCAATTCCATAAAGCACATAACACTTGTAGGTGTTTGCTCTGCTGGTTTTACTACAGCTGTACAACCAGCCGCTAATGCAGGTGCTACTTTCCATGCTAACATTAATAATGGGAAGTTCCAAGGAATGATTTCTCCAACAACACCTACTGGCTCATGAAGAGCAATACTAACCGTATCTTTATCGTGCTCAGAAATAGTACCTTCATCTGCACGAATAACACCAGCAAAATATCTGAAGTGATCTATACAGTAAGGAATATCTGCTGCTCTAGCTTCACGAATTGGTTTTCCGTTATCTATAGTTTCTAAAGTAGCTAGGTATTCAAAGTTGTCTTCCATTACCTGAGCTATTTTTAATAAAGCGTTACTACGTTCTGTTGCAGAAGTTGTACTCCAAGCCGGAAATGCTGCATGTGCTGCATCTAAAGCTAGATTTATATCTTCTTCTGTAGATCTTGCTGCTTTTGTAAATACTTTACCATCAACTGGTGAAACATTATCAAAATAGTCTCCTTTTACTGGTGGAACAAACTCACCATTTATAAAGTTATCATACTTTTCTTTAAATACAGGTCTTTGTACTTGAGTCATAATTTTTTTCATTTTTAATTATAACTGCAAAACTACAAGCGAACTGCTTCTGACTATTTATTAAAACAAGTCAGTTATTTATGAAAATGGTTCAAAGTAGATAAAATTGAACTTTTTTGGCTTTAGGATACCTCTTTTGGACTAATTCCGAACTTGTTTTTAAAGGCTGTACTGAAGTTAGAAAGGTTATTATAGCCAATTTCTAGATACACATCAGATGCTTTTACATCGCGTTGTTCTATTAAGATTTTTGCTTTTTCTAAACGTTTATCCATAAGCCATCTACCTGGCGAAGCATTAAACTCTTCTTTAAAATGTCTTTTAAAAGTAGAAAGACTCATGTTACACAAAAAGGCAATTTCTTCAACCTTTAAGTTAGAATAGACATGACGTTCTACAACTTCTCTAAAGCTAGAATCTTTTTCTTTTATAAGCGACTGTAAAAAGGCTATAAAAGCGCTACCGTATTTACCTGAAAGATAGAGTAAAATCTCTTCAAATTTAAGCTTTGTTAAAGCTTCATTTTGTTGAAGTTGATCGTTACCTATTGCCGATAGTGAATTGATAAATGCCGAAATAAAGTCATCATTTTCAATAATGAAAAACGGGTTTTCTTGTTGGGCTTCTTCAGAAAAACTAGAATGTTTTTTTAAAAAGTCTTTTAATACTTTTTCTGAAAAGAAGAAAAGTTTACAGTAATAGCTATTTTCTGTGTCTAAAAGTTCGGTCCACAAACAATTACCTTTGGTCGTAAGAATAGATTGCGTTTTGTCTACTGCAACAGAAGTTTCTGCAAAGTGCACTTGCTTTTTTCCTATTTGAAGAAAACTAAACATGTGCATTTGTAGGTTGACTTTACTTTTTACATTATCATTAGTCATCCTAAAATCATGTATCAGAAGATCTGGTAAAGATTTAGAATTGGGAATAAATATATTGGGGATATTTTCTACTAGCATAAGGTTTGTAACAATTTAGGGTTTACAGATACCATTCCTTAATGTCTTCTGTTTTAATTGCTTTGGTGTAAATTAAAAATCGTGTTAGTAAATAAATTGCCATAGTATGACAAAAAATAATTAAGCTAATAAATGTTTTGTCATTGTATAAAAACTCGTTGATAACGCTAAGACATACTTGCACAAAAAAGAATATACCAGACGCCAATAACATGGTTCCGGATCTATAATTATTGCTAAAATAAATTAACCCTATAGTAACTAACAAAACGATGAGTGTTAATACGGACAAAAACACAAAAAATAGTGTGTTTTTTGGTAAAACAAGGACTAATAAGTCTAGTATTGCATATACAATGTAGGTCAACAACCCTATAGTGATAAAAGAAGTAATACTTAAGAAGGACTTTAGTTTTCCTCTTTTTAAATATTTTTTTAAAGCCAAAGTACTACAAACTATGTAGGTTGTAGTAAGTATTGTAATTTTCAAAAAAGAATCTTTAAAAGCTAAAGTTGCAAAAATATCAGAAGTGAATAAAGCCAATAGACCTATACTATATATAAGATTTGTTTTACTTTTTTTTACATAAACATAGTTCATTAGAATACACAACGTAATTGTAGGCATAGTATAGATCAAGTCTTTTTTCTCATACAGTATGCTAATTATTATTGATGCTAATAGTAATGCAAAAAAAAGCAGGTCGAAACCATTCAATCTGCGTTTTAGCTTTTTAAAATATTTTTTTTTCAATATTAAAACGTTAATTATCAATTACTAAAGGTAGTAATATTATAGCAATAGTTAACCTGTAATTGTAGCTTTTTAAGCGATTTAATTCTATGTGCTGGATTTTTTCGTTACTATAATAAGCGCTCAGCAATTTCTAACCAGTTGTTAACTCTAGTGTAACCAGTTTCGCTTACATTATGAGGAGAGTTGAAGAGTAGGGTATCACCATCAAATTTTTCTAGATTATAGGTTCTGTCATCTATGAGTAAATCTCCTTTAAGAATAAACTTATGACCGCACATAATACGGTGCTGCCATGTTATAAAGGGTATATATTCATCAATCCAATCGCTTTTTTCCTTTAGGGAGTCTGGAAATTGGGTTGCAGCCGTAGCAATGTAGACTTCATGTTTAGCGTATAGCGCCTCCATAACCTGTATGCAGTCCTTTTTTGGTTTTAGATCTCTAAAGAAGCCTTTTTGGTTGGCGTGATCCTTTATACTCAACTGGTGGTCTTCAGGTACATTGTGCCATACCTCACCTGAGGTGATTTGGGATATATTTAGTTGTTGTTGGTGTTCTAAGTTATATAGTTCAATATGCTTTTCGTACGTTTCTGCTAGCACATCGTCCATGTCTACAAATATGGTCATGTGAATTTTTTTACAAAGCACGAAAATTAATAAAGGCTAATCAAAGAATTTAAGGAAATTTTATAAAGATTTAATAGAATCTAAACATTGGGAAGTTATTTCTATAAGAAAAGACTACGATTGTAGTACTTAGGACAAGCGGTCACGATATTCAGTAGGTGTAACACCTAAGATCTTCTTGGCGTATCTTGTAAAAAAGGAACGACTACTAAATTCCATTTCATCCGCAATTTCAGAAATATTGAGACTTTTATCTTCTAACAAGATAATTAAGCGCTCTCTAACATAACGTTGTATCCATGCCGAAGCTGTAAGGTCTGATATAGATTTACAAATTTGATTTAGATATTTAGGCGTAATATGTAGTTGGTTGCTATAAAATTGAACTTCACGTTGCTGCATAGAATGTTTATGAAGCAGTGTAATAAAGCCTTCATAAATAGCATTTGTTTGCCTAGTATGTTTTTTACTTTCATATTCATTAGCAAAGGTGTTCCACATTTCTAAAACAAAAAGTTTAAGCTGAAGACTTAAAGCTTCTTCATAAAACTTGTGTGTCTTATTGAGATAACGTTGGTTTACTACTTTGAAGTTAGAAATGATTTTTTGCTGCACCTTTTTGTTTTGAATAATTTTTATAGGATTCACTCTAGAGTGGAGTAGAGCGTTAACCGCATATCCTACATTGGGAACATTGTCGTCTAGCAGTTGCTTTTCAACCAATAAAACAGAGGCTTTAAAGTCATTAGAGGTCTGTATTTGCAATAATTGACTTTGCGCAAACCAAAACAAAAAATCACCACCATTGCACTGCATCGTATCATTGTTTAACATGAATTTGATATTACCACTAAGACAAAACATATGTGTGTGGTAATGTTTATAAAAATCATCAGGTAAGTCAGATACAGCGCTAACGTCTAACAAAAGTACTTTTGGAAACTGATCGCTAAGCATAATTTTTGGTATTCTATACAAATATAAGTGATATATGACACAACTACCGTAATTTTTGTAACACTTAACGAATTGTACCTCAATATATTTGCAAAACAAAAATAACCCTAACCCCTTTTAACTAAAAGCACACATTGATTATAATTGATGTTTGAATATTAGTTCTGATTAATAGCTAAGCGTAATACTTGTATTACGCTTTTTTTTAAATCTGATTTACTGAAAATTGAGTATTGGTTAGCTAAATTCGTTTCAGGATTTCATTAAAACAAATTGTTAGTTTAAATGTTTTATTCAAAGCTTGAGAACAAAATGTATCGAAAAATATCTATAACCATAAATGTCAGTCTGAGCCCGTCGAAGACGAATGGTAATACTGGGTTTTAGACAGCGCACTCTTAATTATAATGCAATCCTAAATTCGTTTCTGGATCAAATCAACTATGACCAATAAACAATATAGAAGAAAGAAAATACCGAAATAAACAACCATAAAACAATTCCTAACCAAAGAGGTTTACTACCCGTATTTTTAATATCCTTTATAGCAATAGTTGTACCAACAAGGAAAAGCGTTACAATCAATAAGCGTTTAGCACAAACAACAATAAAACTCGACATCTCTAAAGGTATAAGCTGATAACTGTTGGTAACAATAGCAGCAATAAATGCTAAGATAAACAAGGGGAATTTCACTCCTTTTTTTGGTGACTTAAACACAAATAACGAAGCAATGGATAAAGGGATTATCCATAACGTTCGAGATAGTTTAACGGTTGTTGCAATTCTTAAGGCTTCATCTCCATAATCTATTGTAGCACCAACAACTGAGCTTGTATCATGTATAGCTACTGCGCACCAAAGCCCGAATTGCTCTTGTGTGAGTTGAAAATAATGCCCTAACACAGGAAATAAGAACAAAGCGATAGAGTTCAGTAAAAACACAATAACCAAGGCCATACTTATAGTTTTATTATTGGCTTTTATTATTGGGGAAATAGCAGCAATGGCACTACCACCACAAATTGCAGTTCCAGAAGTAATAAGATGTCCTAGTTTTAAGTCTATTTTAAAGATTTTGGTAAGTGCAATTCCCAAACCTAAGGTGAGTAATATTGTAAAAACTGTTAGTCCAAAACCTTCTTTTGTGGTTTGTAAGGTTTCATTTATAAACATTCCAAAACCCAAACCCACTACTGAAATCTTTAAGAGTAGGGGAATAGCTCTTCTATTATAACGCTCAAATGGATTTTCAAATACTAATACAAAAGCAAAACCTAGCAATAAAGCCACATAACTAGTGAGCAAACCTAAAACAGATGAAATTACTATGAGTACATAAATTAATTTCACTACAGTTTGTTTCATCCTATTTTTTTGCTTTGTGTGTTGCAAAATTAGGGCTATATTCTAACTCATCACAATTGTATTGTAGTTAATTGTTGAGTTCTTCCACAGATTACCTAAATAAGACTGATCTTTGAGGTTACTTATATTTATTGTCTAATCCTGAACTGTCACACTGTGCTAAGGAAGTATCGAAGTATTGTTTCAGGATACCATAAAGAGCTCCTCACCAGTTTGGACTTGTTGAACGCGATCTTTGTAATACAGCATAAACCATAAATAGTATCAAACCCAAATTCCGACACGGTCGGAAGCAACGATTTTCAGAAGTAATGAGCCCTTATTAATCTTAAGAATTTAAATCTAGGATTGAAGAATAATCATTAATAATAAAACAGAATAAACAATTATCAGTGAATGGTGCTTGCAACTTCCTATAAATCGTTTTGATCTTTTGGTTCGTTTTGTATCAAGACAAAATGAACATAAGAAACAAAATCCGTTAAGAATGGCTGAAGCCTAGGAAGTATTGTTGTCATGCTGAACTGAGCCTGTACTGAGCAAAGACGAAGTATCGAAGTGTTGTTTCAATCTGAAAGTATACAATAGAGTAGCACCCACAAATGTTAAGATTATTTTAAATCCTAGGATTTTTCCCATTTCATTCTTTAAACCATTTTATGACCCATACATTTGCAGGGTTTTATAAATTATAATAATAACACAAACAAACAATTATGAGTAAAGTAAAGGAAAATGATGTGGTAAAAGTGCATTATACTGGTAAGCTAAATAACGGTCAGGTATTTGACAGTTCTCTAGAGCGTGAGCCGCTACATGTAGAACTTGGTAAAGGTCAATTGATTCCTGGGTTCGAAAAAGGGCTTATTGATATGGAAGTTAATGAAAAGAAAACCATATCAATTGATAAAAAGGATGCTTATGGTGAAGTGAATGAAGCTTTATTTCAAAAAGTACCTAAAAATCAATTACCAGAAGATATAAAACCTGAAGTTGGTATGGGCTTAGTTGGTAGCAGACCAGACGGTGGGCAACAACAGTTCAGAATTGCAAAAGTGGAAGAAGATAGCATTATCGTTGATGCTAACCATCCATTAGCAGGACAAGACTTAGTTTTTGATCTTGAAGTAGTTGAGATTATATAATTAAAGTTATACTGAAGGTCCTGAAATAGGTTTAGACAATAATCAAGTGTTGTCGTCCAAAACTGTCACACTGAGCTTGTCGAAGTGTTGTTTCAGGATCTCATCTCATTTAATATTAGTAATGTCAGCCAGAGCCTGTCTAAGACAAATTAGTAAAACAACTAATCAACAAACTGCTTTTCCCGCGCTCGCACTTTTTTCTGCTTTTTCACTTCCTCACGTTCCCAAACAGTCGGACTACCAAACATAATCTTCCAAGCCTTTTTAGGACGGTTCCAAATATCAACTAATAAGTCTCCCCAAGCGTGAAATACCAGATACACTGGATTAAAAGATTTCACCGGTTTAGTAATACCATAAATAGCCTGTTCTTTTTCAGGTTGAAACGTACCAAAGATACGGTCCCAAATAATAAGTGTAGAACCAAAATTCTTATCAATATAATCGTCATTTACTGCATGATGAACTCTATGGTGCGATGGAGTTACAAAAATATATTCTATAGGTTTCGGTAGCTTCCGAATTAGTTCGGTGTGGATCCAGAATTGGTATAAGATTTCCAATTGATGTACAATGATAAACACTACAGGATCAAAACTCAGCATAATCACAGGAATAAAGAATACCAGTTTAAGGTTCTGTACCCATGAAAGACGAAAAGAGGTAGAGAGATTATAATATTCAGAACTGTGATGCACCACATGGGTAGACCACCAAAAGCGTTGTACATGCGATATTCTGTGCGACCAATATCGAACAAAATCTAAACAGAAAAAACACAAAAGGTATGACCACCACGTATGCGGAATAGTCCAAGGAGTTAAGTTATAACATATAACCACGATATAGAAAATACCCACTTTGGTTAAAGCATTAACAAAGAGATTACCAAAGCCAATGGCTGATGAAGCTAAGAAATCCTTGCCGTGATAGAGTTTTTTATTTTGTTTAATGGATAGATAGTATTCTAAAGCTACAAGGGCAAACATTACTGGTGCCGCTATCCAGATGATGGTGTTAAAGTCTAGTTTTAAAAGTGAGTCGAGAGTGATCTTTTGGTTTTCGATGCCTGGGTTTTTAGATTAAACGTAAAACTCGCAATATAAGTATTACAAGATGCCTTGTCGAAAGAATTGTTTTAAATCTATATTAAAACCTCAAGAAAATGGTTTATGAGAACCAGAGCCAAGCGAAGTATCTAAACATTTCAAAATTTATAAGATCCTGAATCAACACTTCGATACTTCGTCTTTGCTCAGTACAGGCTCAGCTCGGACTTACGGTAAACATAGTTGCAGTGTCATCCTGAACTTGTTTCAGTATCTAAGAAAAGTACTACTGTCAGTCTGAGCCAGTCGAAGACGAGTTCTGTTAAAGGTGGCGTCAGTTCGAGTGTTTTATGCGAAGCATGAGTATAAAATGTATCGAGAACTACATAAAAAAAAACAATTTGCAATCATAATGAGATCCTTAAACAAGTTCAGGATGACAAATTAAGATAGTGTTATTTGGATTGGCAACCCTTATGAAAAACAAAAACGCCTTAATAAATTAAAGCGTTTCTTTATTTCTTTTTCTATAGCAATTAGTCTTCATGATTTTCAGCATCTTCTAAATGGTCGTTGTCTCCGCTACCTTGACTATACAACTCGTTTTCTTCGTCCTTAAAGGTGCCTTTGTTTGGTGTGGCTCTTTCTCTGCCAGGAACATCCAAATCCTTTCCTGTGAAATCTATATGACGTTCTCTGTTCTCTAGTTGCGCATCATCTCCTTGGCGATCATTGCGGATTGCTCTGGCAAGTTCACCTAGTTTTTCCTTGTCTTGTTCTGTAATATCTGAATTATATGTTTTGTCAGTTTTCATAATCTATACTTTTAAATGATTCTTTTTCGTGTTCTTTCCAAAGGTCATTATAATGTATGGATTGGCTTGCTCCATATCTATCAATTCTTTGCTCTTACCGTTTTAAGAAATATTTAAGATGCTCTTATCAAACTGATTAAGATTCCTGTGGTTTGCGTTAATCGGAATTGGGTATTGTCGGTATTTTTGATACTGAACGTATAAAAATTAATAACACTAAAAACTCATATATTATGAATGTACAACCATATTTAGCCTTTAAAGGCGATTGCAAACAAGCTTTAGAATTTTATAAATCCGTATTGGGAGGTAAGATTGTGAACGAACAAACTTATAACAATGTGGAGAGCGATATTCCAGAACATTACAGAAACAAATTACAACATGCCGAACTGAAGGGTAGTGGCGTGCATATCATGGCTTATGATGCTGCACCAGACACACCTTTATCTAACGGTACCAACTTAAACCTTAGTATTGATGCCGACAGTAAAGAAGACGCGAAAGCAATCTTTGACAAGTTGAGTGCCCAAGGTACGGTACACACACCATTTCAAGAAATGTCTTGGGATGCGCATTATGGCCGTTGTTCCGATCAGTTTAATGTCAGCTGGATGGTAAATTATAAGCATAACTAAAATAATCAAGGTATCATATCTTAAGTATTGAACACAATCTACGCCAGTAGTAGAAAAAAGTACAGCTTTACACTCTATGCGATTATGAACTTCCATAATCGCATTATTTTTTTAAGCTAAAAGCATGTTAATGTATTAGTATTTAATCGCATAAAACTTTATCTTTAAAAGACTTATGAAAACAATTACTTCCATAAAGACTCTAGTATATAGCCTTGGGCTTTTCATTATGCTGTTTGCGGTATCTTGTAAATCTTCCGAACCATCAGTAGAAAATACTGCAGCACTCAACCAGTTGGAGCAACAGCTGACCAATGGCGACTTTAAAATAGATATCAATACCGTGTTTCCGTTTAATACCAATGCAACTACACAAGTACTAAACAACTTAACCCGCTACACTGGTAACACCGCCAACCGTATTAATGTTAACGGTTACGAGCTCACCTTTAAAAACGACAGTATTATTGGCCAATTACCATATTATGGCGAGCAACGCATGGGCAGAGGTGCTTACGGAACTACTATGGGTGTAGTGCTTAACGGTAAACCAACAGATTACTCCCTCACAAAACATCCCAAAAAAGAAGCCTACATCATGCAGTTTGATATTGATGATGGTGAAGAATCCGTAGAAAACTATAAGGTTATCATTACATTCTATACTAGCAATATTGCCGATTTAACCTTTGCATCTTCCCACAGAAACAGCATTAGCTATAGAGGAGAAGTAAAACCAATTGAATAAAATTTAAAGACTAACCACCCTGTTTTTCAATCTGAGGCGATTAAAGGTAAATCCAAAACAAAACTCTCTCTCTCTCAAAGCTTGTCATCCTGAACTAGTTTCAGGATCTAATTAATTAAATCTACTGTCAGTCTGAGCCTGTCGAAGACGAATTACTAAAAAATAACCACACCGTCAGTTCGAGTGTTTTATTCAAAGCATGAGAATAAAATGTATCGAGAACCAATATCCACAAAGACTGTCAAACCCAAATTCCGACACAGTCGGAACATGCTGTCAGCAGTATAATAAACAAAATCCGTTAAGAATGGCTGAAGCCTTGGAAGCCATTTAGGATTTTGGTTATGGTTTTAAGAGCACCAGAGTGCTATTAAAAATACCTCTTGACAGCAAAGCACTTTTTGGGTAGCTTGCCCTGAGCGCAGTCGAAGGGTTTGGTGCATCAAAAATGAACATGAGAAACAAAAACAATTAAATAAAAATCCGTTAAGAATAGTTAAAGCCTTAAAAGTATTATTGTCATGCTGAACTGTCTCACTGAGCTTGTCAAAGTGTTGCTTTCAGGATCTAATTAATTGATTAATCTTGCTGTCAGTCTGAGCCTGTCGAAGACGAATTAGTAAAAAATAATAACCACATCGTCAGTTCGAGTATTTTATTAAAAGCATAAGAATATTTTTGGGTAACCTACCCTGAGCACATCCTAAGGATTTCTTCGTCAAAAATGGACGTACTAAAAAAACATTAAAACAACATTTCGATACTTCGTCTTTGCTCTTTACACGCCAAGATCAGTGTAACAGTTCTGAATAATACAAAACCCAAAACCAATCAACATTATCAGTCTGAACCTGTAGAAAACTAATTAGTAATGCATAAAACCACTACGTCATTTCCTTCATTTTCAAGTAATAAAAGGTAAAATGATTCAGATTTCAGGTTTTTTGTATAAACATCTAACAACTTGAGTGTTATAGATTATTGTAAGAATATTTTGCAAAAGCAATGAGATCATGTTTGGTTTTTGTATAGGTCAATTTATTTGTTTCTCATTAAGCATTGAGTATAATTGATTTACTAAATAAATAAACTATGCTTAAAAACAAACAATCATTTTTCAAAATGCTGGTAGCTTTATTGCTATCAGTACATTCTTTATGCATTACTGCTCAAGTGGTTAATATAGGTAATGGAAGCTACACAACAACGTTTCCAGGTACCGATGCCGCTGGTAGAAATGGGTTTCCTTCGGGTTCACCTCAATTAAGTGGTAATGCTATTGGTAAACCAGTGCCAACCAATGACTGGTGGTCAAAATTAATCAAGGAAAATCATGCCGATAACCTGTTTAATTATCCAATGACCATGAAAACAACCAACCAAGGTTTAATTGTAACCTATATTCCTTGGGGACCAATCGGAGATTCTGCACCAATTGAGATTGGTCTAACAGGTTTAAATGCTTCTATGGCAACCGTATCAGACTATTCAGACTGGACAGTTACTATGAACTGGAACGACGGTGCACACGACCTTAAAGCAACATCAGGTATAGGAATGCCTTTTGTCTACTTTGATAAAGGTAGTAGCGATACTGTTGAAATTACAATCAACTCTGGTATCGTAACTATTTCAAATGAAACCATTACAGTACAAGACGCTACTTCTGGATCAGATTTTGCCATTTATGCGCCAACAGGGAGTACTTGGACACAATCGGGTTCTACCTATACATCCACGCTAAACGGAAATAATTATTGGTCTTTAGCTATGTTACCACTAAGTACTTCAGATGTCAATGCAATGGCGCAAGAATACAAAAAGTACGCCTATGTATTTCCTACCAATACGGTTACCAATTGGAGTTATGATGAATCCAATTCAAAATTAACATCAACATTTACTGTAACTACTGATGTAAAAGAAGGAACAGATACCAATGTATTGTTAGGATTACTACCGCACCAATGGAATAACTTATCCGCTGGCTCAACAACACCAGACGAATATAGTTACGACACGGTTAGGGGAGAGCTAAAAACCTTAGACGGCAACAGCTTTGAAGTAGAAAATGTTTTTAAGGGCATACTGCCAACACTACCAAATTTAGGGCAGTACAGTGCAGGTTATGATCCTGCTGAATTAAACAGTAAAATTGCAGCGATACAAAACGATCAATTAGCAACTTGGACAGATTCTTACAATGAAGGTCAGGTAATGAATCGTTTAATACAAACAGCCAGAATAGCAGATCAAGTAGGTAATACTGAAGCAAGAAACACCATTGTTAGCACCATAAAAGAACGATTAGAAGATTGGTTAACCTATCAGTCTGGTGAAGTGGCATTTTTGTATTATTACAATGATACATGGTCTGCAATGTTAGGGTATCCTGCTGGCCATGGTCAAGATAACAACATCAATGACCATCATTTTCATTGGGGATATTTTATTCATGCAGCAGCGTTTATGGAACAATTTGAGCCAGGTTGGGCTGCACAATGGGGAGATATGATTAACCTATTGGTGCGCGATGCTGCTTCTGATGATAGAAATGATGCCTTATTTCCTTTTTTAAGAAACTTTAGTCCGTATGCTGGCCACAGTTGGGCAAATGGATTTGCAACCTTTCCACAAGGAAATGATCAAGAATCCACATCAGAAAGTATGCAATTTGCTTCGTCATTAATTCATTGGGGAGCAATTACAAATAACGATGCCATAAGAGATTTGGGTATATTTATCTATACCACCGAACAAACTGCTGTAGAAGAGTATTGGTTCGATATGTACCAACGAAACTTTTCCGCATCACATCCTTACGAATTTGTGTCTAGAGTTTGGGGTAATTCCTATGACAATGGCACATTCTGGACAGGTGATATTGCGGCATCTTACGGCATAGAGCTCTATCCTATACATGGTGGCTCTTTATATTTAGGTCACAATCAGAGTTATGCACAATTACTGTGGTCAGAGATCTCTGCTGATACTGGTGTATTGAGTAACGAAGAAAATCCAAACTTATGGCACGATACGTATTGGAAGTTCCTAGCTTTAACGGATGCTCAAAGTGCAATTAATTTGTACGATTCTTATCCTAATAGAGCGCTTAAGTTCGGTATTTCTGATGCGCACACTTACCATTGGCTGCACAATATGAATGCTTTAGGCACACCAGAAGCTTCAATTACAGCAAATGATCCTCTAGCAGCAGCGTTTAACGATAATGGAACCATCACCTACGTAGCACAAAACTATTCAGGTACAGCAACAACAGTAACATTTTCAGATGGCTATGTGCTAGATGTTCCTGCTTATACCTTAGCTACAAGTAGAGATATAGATATTACAGGAGTTTTATCTGCTAATCCTACTGACCCTAACGAAAATGATAATGTAGAATTATCTGTAAGTACTACAGGCGCAGGTATTACCAAAGTAGAATTTTATCATAACGGAACATTGTTAGGCGAAGATACTACTGCACCTTACCAATACACACTTCCTAATATTGCTTTAGGCATACACAATGTCTATGCGAAAGTTTATGAGGGCACATCTTCTATTGTTACCAACATTGTTACATTAACCATAGGTGATCAAGTACCGTATTTAGGATCGCCAAGCATAATACCTGGTGTAATTGAAGCAGGACATTACGATCTTTTTGAAGGTGGAAATGGCCAAAACATAGCGTATTTTGATACTTCTATGGACAATCAAGGCGGTTTTAGACCATCAGAATATGTAGACGCAGCAACAGATGCCACAGAAGGCGAAACAATCGGTTGGGTTGCAGCAGGTGAGTGGTTAGAGTACACGGTAGATGTACAAACTGCAGGATGCTACAATTTAGATATCCGTTATGCATCAGGCAATACCAATGGAGGAGGCCCTATTAAGTTTGAAGTAGATGGTGCGCAAGTAAGTCAAGATATCATATTTTCATCAACAGGAGACTGGGGAAGTTGGAGTACAAAATCTACAAGCAACGTCAACTTAACTGCTGGTGTACACGTTTTGCGATTAACAGCAACAAATGGCGAAGTTAATTTAGGTAGAATGACCTTTACTTACAATGATGTGGTATGTGCAGAGCCAGGTAATAATACAGGGCTACCATTTTATTTTGAAACCACACCAGTAACGGCAGATTTTACTAATTTTGATGGTGCTACAGCCACTGTAGAAGCAGTTGTTCCACCACAAAGCACAGGAAACAGTAGTGCCAACTTAGCCAAAATTGTTAGAGATGGCGGACAAACTTGGGCAGGGGCTTTCATTAACCTTAATGATGCTTTAAACTTTAACACAGCACAATATATTACCCTAAACCTCTGGACCGAAGCTCCTATAGGCACACAAGTACTTATGAAACTAGAGCAGCAGAGTGGTGGTTCTACCTTTGAGTTATCAACACCAACAACGGTTACAGGAGAATGGGAAACATTAAGTTGGGACTTTGGTGCCCTTGGTGTAAGCCCATACGATAAGCTAGTATTTATGTTCGATTTTGGAAACGTAGGAAACGGTAGCGCAACATCTACATTTTATTTTGATGATGTTATGCAAGTATCTTCCTTATCTACCAATGCTTTTGAAACCAATGAAGTAAAACTATATCCTAACCCTGTTGGTAGTAAGTTGTTTATAGAATCTAACATTGACTTTTCTAAGGTAGAAGTATACTCGCTACTAGGAGAAAAACTTTTTGAAGTTTCAAATAACCCTAATACTATAGATATGCAACAGTTATCAAAAGGGATTTACTTTGTAAAGCTATATTCTGAAAATTCATCTATAACCAAGAGAATAATTAAGAATTAGGTATAATCGTATTATACTGTATTACTAAAATAAAAAGCGAAGAATGGGATAACAATAATTCTCATTCTTCGCTTTTTTTTATGACTTAGAGTCTACATCTCGTACTATTATCCCCAAATGTCAGTCTGAGCCTGTCGAAGACGAATTACTAAAACAATAACCACACCGTCAGTTCGAGTGTTTTATTCGAAGTATGAGAATAAAATGTATCGAGAACCAAAAAAAAGATACCCATAAAGATCATCAAACCCCAATTCCGACACAGTCGGAAACCGCTGTCAGCAGTATAATAACCAAAATCCGTTAAGAATGGCTGAAGCCTTGGAAGCCATTTAGGATTTTGGTTATGGTTTTAAGGGCACCATAAGTGCTCTTAAAAATACCTCTTGACAGCAAAGCACTTTTTGGTTCGTTTTTGGTGCATCAAAAATGAACATAAGATTTTGGTTACGCTACGCATTATACTTTCATTTAAAACAGTGTTTCAAATTCAGTAGTGTAAAGTCCTAAATAACCCCAAACCAATACCAAAAATAAGGTTCACCCGTATCTAAGTCGGGTCTAATCCAGATCAAAAGCGACTCAAACCCAGATAAACCTCGGATAACAATCGGGTAAACATCACAACATACAACAAGATAGCCACCAAAAACCAGCACTCTCAATCATAATATACTTTAATCTAAAATGTCCTATAATTTATATTATGTAAAATACATAGTGAATTAATAACTACTCTACAATGTATTTCTAGTGTATCATAAAAAGATCTATCATACCACAGATTCAGGATTTATAAGATACTTATCAGCATACTGTTTAGTAAAGTGTGCACCAAATAATAATATTAAACTAGAATACGACACCCACAGCATAATCAAAATTATAGAGCCTGCAGCTCCGTAAG
This sequence comes from Winogradskyella sp. SYSU M77433, assembly GCF_029911945.1. Taxonomy (NCBI): domain Bacteria; kingdom Pseudomonadati; phylum Bacteroidota; class Flavobacteriia; order Flavobacteriales; family Flavobacteriaceae; genus Winogradskyella; species Winogradskyella sp. SYSU M77433. Next base: position 22,074 of record NZ_JARYTG010000007.1, read on the forward strand.
TAGAACCAGGTTCCATAGTATTAAAATATAATGCCAGCAGATATTTACCAATCATAAACATTACGGTTGTTAATGCGGCGCCTACACGTACAGATTTCCACGGGATTCTCGCGGATGGTAAATATTTAAACATCGTAGCAAACAAGATATAAATAAAGCCAACCGACACTAACAAGTCCACCAAAAACAACAAATCGAACATATCTTCTGGTAATAACTCATTTAGTTGTCGACTAAAAGTGCTTAATAATGAGGTCAACACCAAACTCACTAACAACAAAAAGCCTATAACCAGTATAAATCCAAAGCTTTTAGCACGACTTACAATGGTTGCTAAAAGGCTGTTTTCGTACCTTGGATGATTTCCCCATATATTATCTAAAGCACTCTGCACCTGAAAAAACACTCCTGTAGAACCGTACAACAGCGTTCCTATACCAATGATGGTCGCCATGATTGAAGTGTCCGCACTACTCCTATTGTTTATCATAACCCGAATAGCATCAGCGGCATCAGGTCCTATGGCGCTAGATATTTCACCCAGTAACTCCCCTTGTACCAAGTCTTCTCCCCAAACACTGCCTACCACTTTTAAGATAATAATGATGAGTGCTGGTAAAGACAGTATGCCGTAATATGCTACAATTGCACTGTGTTTAAAAGGATCTCCTTTGTACCAAGATTTACCTGTATTAACCAGTAATCGTGGGATATGCTGTATTTTGAATGATTCGGGTGTTGTCATTAGTCATGCATTACCCCATATATTATCTAAAGCACTCTGCACCTGAAAAAACACTCCTGTAGAACCGTACAACAGCGTTCCTATACCAATGATGGTCGCCATGATTGAAGTGTCCGCACTACTCCTATTGTTTATCATAACCCGAATAGCATCAGCGGCATCAGGTCCTATGGCGCTAGATATTTCACCCAGTAACTCCCCTTGTACCAAGTCTTCTCCCCAAACACTGCCTACCACTTTTAAGATAATAATGATGAGTGCTGGTAAAGACAGTATGCCGTAATATGCTACAATTGCACTGTGTTTAAAAGGATCTCCTTTGTACCAAGATTTACCTGTATTAACCAGTAATCGTGGGATATGCTGTATTTTGAATGATTCGGGTGTTGTCATTAGTCATGCATTATAAGTAAATCTAAAGTTTGATTTTTAGAGTGCTTAGCGCATTTGGTTGAAATACTATTCTTAATGACATTGGATATTATAAATGCTGTTTTTGGAGTGCATATTTGTTAAAAATCAGCACTTTGCCGAGGAAAGGCATCCGTAAAGCAGATATTTTTTATGTAAAACTGGTTTGATGGTATTTTCGTATATAGATTCCCTCAGCTACTTAAAACCTATTATTATGGACACAAACTTTTCTTTGTTCAACCAGATCAACAGTTTATGTTATTGGTTGTTAACGTACAGCGACTACAGAACTTCTGTGAACCTTAATGCCGAAAACGACACATATAGTGTCTGTATTACTCATGCTGGTATTGAGCTTTATTCTAATTGTATTCAAGGATTTAGCAAACGTAATCCACGCTTTTTAGAGCATGAATTGGATGCTATTGTTGCAGGTTTGTTACATTTGAAGCAGAATGTTGCTTTAGAAACGGCTTAGACTGATATTAGCAATTAGGTACTGTTATTCTGTAAATGGTTCTCGATACTTTTTATTCTCATGCTTCGAATAAAACACTCGAACTGATGGTTTTTTATTAGGCTTTTACTCTATTCAACGTTTATTAATTTATCTTGACAGGCTCAGGTTAATATTACTTAGTTATTATGTCACCCTGAACTCGGTTCAGGATCTATTTAATTGTTTTTTTTCTTATGTTCATTTTGTCTTGATACAAAACGAACCAAAAAATCAAAACGATTTTTAGGAAGTTGCAAGCACCATTCGCTGATAACTGCTTATCTTGTATTTATATTCTTAATTGTTCTTCAATCCTAGATTTGAGTATTTAAGATTGATAAGAGCTCATTACTTCTGAAAATCGTTGCTTCCGACTGTGTCGGAATATGGGTTTGATTCTCTTTGTGGTTAATGTTGTATTACTAAAACGTCTTCGACAGGCTCAGACTGAAAACATCTTTCATGTTTGATGAGATCCTGAATCGAGTTCAGGATGACATGGCAACAAAGAGTTTAGGTTTTTAAAGTAATATTACTTCAATTGTTCTGTGAGCCAAAGTGGGTTTTTATTAAAGACTTTCCAATCCTTTTCTAGGGCTTTGTAGAGTTTATCGAGTTCTGTAAAATCGGTAATACCACTACTCTCTTCTGCTTTAAGTGATAATATATAATCCATTAATTCATAACAGGTTGTGAATTGTCCGCAAGCGATTAGTGTATCCATTCTATTTTTCTGAATATCGGTTTTATCCCACCATAAAGTGGTTGGTGTTTCAGATGCTGTAAGGCATACACTTTTTAAACTTTTGGAAGGTTTTGGCTTTATATGGTCATTATAATTTGCTTTAGTATAAGGAGTGTCTTCTCCGTTGAGTTTATACACGGTTGATGTTAAGCGTTTATTATTTAAGCTCGACTTGGAATAGAATAAGTCATAATTGAGTCGACGCATTTGCTTAAGAAACACATCGTTTATCATTTTAGCAGCAGATGTTGCACGTTCGGTGAGCATACGCTGCACCAAGGAGATATCTAGCTTTTGAAAGGTAAGAATATCATCTAGCAAAGGTTCTGGAACATTCTTTTTAAAGAGATTTTTTAGTTTACTAAGTGTAAAACCTTTTATGGTTGCGGCTAAGAGTCCTAAAATGGTCATGGTGAGTCCGATTCCCATGATGACACTACCAACGATATAGAGTGCTGTCCAGGCATTACCTTCACATTCAAAATAAGAACCAGCTAGCACAATGATGAGACCTATCAGTAAGGTAATCCAATAGATAGGTTTAATAGTAAAATATTGCAATACCTTATTGACTGCCTTTTGAACCGTTGATGTTTTTTCGATTTCCGCAGTATCAGGTTGCCAAGGAGTCATTTTGTAACTTCCAACATCATTGACCATAATAAGATCGAGTTTCCCTTTCATACGGTCATTGATTTTCATCATACTACCAATGCCTTGGTTATCGGCAATACCACCATCCATAATCCCTACTCCATCAATATAGCAATCCAATCCTTTAAGGTTTTTATAAGCTTCCGAATTTTGATCTTGGAAATAATCATCAGGAAATACTAAAGGTTCAAAACCCAAAGGAAAACATGATGATGAAGCTATAGCATCACTGAGCTGCACCTTATTTCGTAATGCATCGACTTCACTTCTATTGCTATTGTATAACGGACTATTTCCAAAGAATCCTTGATTCTGAAAACGATACGTTAACCCGAACGAAAAGTCTGTAGCATTAAAACAGACCTGTTCAATATGCTTTATATTGTCTTTATTGAACAATTCAAAATCACCTGAAAAGATGGGCATTTCGGCATAAGTCAAAGCAAAGGCATTGATGAGTGAACGTTTTTTATGACTGTTTTTCCAGATGCTATCATCTTCCAATTTAGCAATGGCGGTTTCTAAAAGTTTATCATTTTCTGGTGTAAAGGTGTTGTAAAACTCTTTGAAAAAGGTTTTGAAATCGTAATCAGGATGTTGAAGTGCTTTCGCAAAGCCAACACCCAATAAAGTTCCACCACTAACGGTACTGATGGCCTTTACGGATTTTAATAAGGATTCATTTTTATACGAAATATGATCTAAATAAGATACTACGCCTAAAGCAAAGAAAGTAGCTCTGTAACCACCACCGCTAAAGCAAAGTCCTATATTTTCGAATGGTTGGAATTGATGACCTGACATACTTTTATAGTTTTACTTTGCTATTACCTGTGTTAATTCCCCAATGAATTCCGAATAAAGTCACCAGATTATCATCTTCATTCACGCTAAAATCCTTACCAAATCCTCCTGTAATACTGATGTCTTTATTGATCGTAAAACGAATGTTTCCTACAGAGCGCTCACTATCTATAGTACCTTTTCTGGAAATATACTCGTAACCTACACCTAGTTTACCAAATTCGAATTCTAATTTTCCACCAAAATCACGATAGTAATTTGTGAAGAAATCTTCTGGACTTGTAGTATTGAAACCATCTTCAATATAACGAGCTGTCAATAATAGATTGAAATAGTTATTGGTTTTGGCATCGCTACCTTCGTTTAGAATGATACTGGTTTCGGATGTTAACCACGATCCAAAGCGTTTTACGGTCCCAGAAGAAATGGAATTTTCCTTAAACAAGGTACTGTAACCAATGGCAGCATCGAGCCTGAATTGCGGTTTGATTACTTTTTGGTAAGGTTCTAAAAGTGCATTGATTTCCTCTTGATTGTCGTTATAATACGCTTGGATAGCTTCTGGTCCTTGTGTAAGTACTTCCACAGGAACTGTTATGTTAGACAATGCTGTTGCCATACCAATCGTATTAGCATGTACTTTTTCTTTGTTATAAAAACGGAGCAATGTTGTACGGACTCCTATGGAATATGTTTTACGTTCGTCTGCTAAGCCTGAAAATTCTTTATCTACATAAGCAAAGGAAATAGTAGTGGTATTGAGTCCACTAAAAGGATTCTGCTTGAGTTTCTTGGTTTCTTCATCTTGCGTGACTCCAATATACTTCTGATAGGTTCTGTCCTTTCGTTCTTGATTGATGAGAAAATATGGAGTAGCTTCTACAGACAAGCTTTTACCAAAGTTATCTAAGGCATGAATGGCGAGCGCTTTTAGATTTTCTGGAGTGTAAATAGCTGTTGGTGTTTCTTCTACCAGTACAAATGCTGGAGTTGAGGCGTTAGCTAAAGTAAATTCACTCAAATCTACCTGTTGCGCTTGAAGTGTTAAGCCAAAAGCGCATACTATACTTAATGCTAATTTAGTTCTCATCGTCTTCGGTTTTTTCAAGTTTTAAAACTACGTAAGACATAAAGAGCATAGGATTGATCTTTACCTTTTCTGCCACAAAAGATTCCGTAATCGTTTCTGTAGAAATAATACATTCCACAATAGTGGTTTCCATCACGGCATCTATGAGTCCTCCGCTGACAAAGAAATTAGAAACTACAGATAGTGATTTTCCGTCGAGATCATCGATAGTACCAAGCTCAACATTAAAATTATTGGTAATACTTTTTTTGACCACGACATCATCGAGATGCACGTTAGAGCCGACATTGGCATCAGAGCTGATTTTGACCGTAAGCTTAACGGTTTCCCCTGTTTTGATTTTTAAGGTTTCCATTGGTGTATTTGGTTTTAACGTTAAAAACGATACTAATTTGTACTACTGTTACTGCTAGAATTATAGCGGTAATAGTACGTAAGGGAATTTGTAATTGTTATAGCAAGAGGGTCAACAAGAGTGTGTTAAAGGTATAAAATCTTTGTGAATTTTGTTTGATATAGGATTGGTTTTTAGTTTTGATATTGTCTTTGATAGGCTCGGACTGACATTAACATTCAAATGCTGTCATCCTGAACTAGTTTCAGTATCATTTTTTTATACGTTCATTTTGTATTCGTCAATATTCATTGTTTAAGAACTCATGATATGCTTCGCAGTTCTTGATACAAACCCTTCGACTGCGCTCAGGACAGGCTACCTAAAAAATCAAAACGATTTGTAGGAAGTTGCAAGCACCATTCGATGATGGTTGTATATTTTGTTTTATTATTAATAATTATTTTTTAATCCTTGATTTGGATCTTTAATATTGATAATTACTTATTACTTCTGAAAATCGTTGGTTCCGACTATGTCGGAATTTGGTTTTGATTCTCTTTGTGGTTAATGCTGGATTATTAACTCGTCTTCGACAGGCTCAGACTGACAATATCAATAATGAATTAAATCCTTAAACAACACTTCGTCAAGCTCAGTGTGACAGTTCAGGATGACAAAAATCAATGACAATGGCTTCTTTTAGATTTTTGTCAAACTGTCATTTCTTTGAACGTGATACCGAGTTCGGATTGGATATCAATAATCTTTTGCATTTCGCCAGGAATGATAAGTGCGATGGATTGACCTGTTTTACCAGCTCTGGCCGTTCTACCACTACGATGGGTATAATAGTCTAAATACTCTGGTAATTGATGGTGTAACACAAAAGCAAGATTATTTACATCAATACCTCTGGCGGAAACATCAGTGGAAACCAATACTTGTAGACTTTCATTTTTAAAGGCTCTCATAACCTTATCGCGTTCTTTTTGCTGCATGTCTCCTTGTAAAACATCAACAGCAAAACCTTCGTGCTGTAATTGTTGTGCTAAGGTTTTGGCACCTGCTTTTGTTCTGCAGAAAATAACTCCTCTATCGTCTTTGCGTTTATCCAAAATTCGGATAATCATATTGACTTTATCTTTAATATTAGTCTGTACGTAATGGTGAGAAATATTTTCATTAACTAAAGCGTTTTTGTTCACCTCTACTCTAGCCGCATTTGGATCCATGTAGTTTTTGATCATACTCTTTATATCCTGAGGCATAGTTGCTGAAAACAACCATGTTTTTCTGTTGCTGGTATTGTATTTTAGTATTTTGTTTAAGTCTTCCTTAAAACCCATACTCAGCATTTCATCCGCTTCATCAAGTACCAAGGTCTTTACATTAGAAATATCCACTGCACCACGCTCTACCAAGTCTAGCAAACGACCTGGTGTTGCCACTACGATATGTGTTGTTCGATTTAATGCTCGCATTTGAACATCCATCTTTTCGCCACCGTAAACGCCTTCAGCAAATATCTTTCCATCAATATACTTAGTGAATTTAAAGAGTTGCTTCTGTATTTGTTGAACCAATTCTCTGGTTGGAGCTATTATTAGTGCCTGAACTTCATTCTTATTTTTATCAATAGAATGTAATAGCGGTAATCCGAAGGCAGCTGTTTTTCCTGTGCCTGTTTGCGCTAAACCTATTAAATCTGTTTCTGCCTCCAATAATATTGGAATTACTGCAGCTTGAATTTCTGTAGGGTTTATAATGTTGAGCTCTTTAAGAGCTTTTATGTAAGGCTTACTTATTCCAATATCTTTAAAAGTCGTCATAGTCTTATAATTATTTTACAAAGGTACTTGTGTGAAGTAGAAAAACTAAGTTTTAATCTAAAAAAAACGACAGTAGATTTTACTGTCGTTTTGTTGTAATAACCGGTTATTACTATTTGTCATCAACACTAACTTGAGCTAGTGGTTGAATTTGCGGCTTTAAACGCTTGTACAAATCGAATTGTGGTTTTGTTAGTACATTGCGCATTTCCATGGTTTCCGCTTTTCTTAGTTTATATAGCATATTTAGTTTAGTTTTACCTTTGAATTCGTTGTGAATTTTTTCTTCTCTAATGAGGTACTCTTCTACTTTTTTTTCGAATAACGTAAATTGCTTACCATCCAGACCTAATTGGTCGTCATATGTTTTCGTAATTTTTGTGGCTATGCTTTCTAATGCTTTATTATCCTTTTGCATAATTGGATCTTGAGCCGAAAGTTGTAATGTAAATACTATACCTAATATAAATAAAACTGTTCTCATGGTTATTGTGATTTTATGGTTTACTATAATATAACAGCAGAAACTATATGAGTCAATTTTTTTAAGATTACTTAACGGAATTGAGGTTGTTTTAACATTGAATTAATAGTTTACAACATGACATGTAAACTATTATAAATCAAAATTTAACAAAAACTTATTTAAACACATGTACCTCATGAATTCTTGATCAGACTTAGATAACATCAATGTTTTATTAGATCCTGAAACAACACTTCGATACTTCGTCTTTGCTTAGTACAGACTCAGCTCAGTGTGACAGTTCAGGAAGACAAATCTTTGTGATGATTGGCGATATAATTTATTCCCATACTCCGAAAATGAAATATGTAGTTTATTTAATACTAGAGATTATTCTTCTGGCGGATAACCATGGATTTCCTCAAACTTCTCATCAAAATTGGTACGTAAATAGGTGTTCAATTTCTTTTGGTAGTCGTCCTTTAACCATTTTAAGAAGTTGTAGGTGCTTTTACTAATACACTTTGCATAGATTTCAATACGCTGATTGATGTCTTCTTTTAATAATTTAGCTAAAGCCAAAGCATCATAAACATCTTCACTATTCTCTATACAAATTTTTGCATGATGCTCTATAGAACGCTCTAAAACCACTTTTGAAGATTCACCATTAGCTACTGCATCTTTGTAGGTTTGGCGAATATCAAAGTAAGTATCTTCTGACTTTGAAAATTCGTCTTTGATATCGTCCGATAAGTCATGCTTAAAATTAGCTTCAATAGCTTCATCACTCTTTATTCTATCCGCATACCAGTTAGGCGACTTAAAGATTAATTGCCAATCTAAATCAGCTCCCCAAGGTCCGAAACGATACAAGTTATTCCCTAAATCAATAATTGTGAACTTGGATTTATTATTAAGAATACGCGATCCACGACCAACCATCTGATAATAAAGCGTCAACGATTTTGTTGCTCTGTTAAGAATGATAGTGTCAATAGTAGGTTCATCAAAACCTGTAGTTAAGATACTAACAGACGTAAGTACAGCATTTGGTGTTTCGTGAAACCAATCTAATATTTGCTTACGTTGCTTTTTGGTCGCCGTATTATCTAAGTGCATAATAGGAATACCAGCTTCTCTAAACGCATAGTAGACACTTATTGAAGTGTTGATACCATTGTTAAATATTAAAGTCTTCTTCCCTAGTGAATGTTTTTTGTAAGCGTCAATAGTTTTCTGCAACATAGCAGGACTAGAGTATAAATCTTCGGAAGATTTCACGGTATAATCACCATTAGAACCAACCTCAAGAGATGTTAAACCCATATCGTAAGCGTAAGTCTCTGCTCGTGCTAAGAATTCGTTTTCAATAAGGTTTTCAATGGTTTCACCTGTAATAAGTTCATCGTAATTACCTTTCATTGGTAATTCTTTATTAGAACTTAAAGGAGTTGCGGTAACACCGAGGATGAATGAATTTTCAAAAAATTTAAAAAGCTTTGTAAATGAGTTGTAATGCGCCTCATCTATAATAACCAAACCAACATCAGAAATGTCTAGTTTGTCGTCATTTAACCTATTGTTTAAGGTCTCAACCATGGCTACAAAACAAGAATAATCCGCCTGATCATCTAAATTAGCCTTACTGCTTACCACTTTATTAGTTACACCAAAGCTCGTTAACATTTTTGAAGTTTGGTTACACAACTCAATTCTGTGTGTCATAACCAAAACTTTTTTATTGTGATTTTTTAGATATTGGCGCACCATTTCGGAGAAAATAACCGTTTTACCACCTCCTGTTGGCAATTGGTATAGCAGATGGTAATCGTCTGGAGCGGTATCAAACTTTTCAAAAATCTTATTTATTGCACCTTGTTGGTAATCGTATAATTCTTTGTCGGTCTTTTTTTCTTGAAGAGCTTGATTGTTTTGAGACATAAATGAAATTTCGGGTTTTTAAATTGAGGTGCAAATTTACAATTCTTTGTAGCATAAAAAAAGCACCTATACAATATAGATGCCTTTCCTAGTTTTAAGTGTTGAATGTTATGTATTTATAATGGATCCATCTGCTCTGAACTCCACATCTTTATTTTTCCCTTTTTGTTTAAATTCTACATCGTAGAATACACCTTTAGTAGCACTATCTACTTTTTCTATTTCAGTTATTTCCTCGCTACCATAATTGTCCTTAATAGAGTTTTTTATAGCTTTAGGTAGCGCTTTCTTGTCAATACTTGTTTCCGTTTCAACCCAAGAGCCATCAGCATTAAAGTCTGCTCTATACTTTACACCATCAATTTTGAAGTGTGCTTCGTAATACCCATGATCGTCTTGATGCCAATCTGGATCATTCTCACCTGGATATTTAGCCTGAAAGGTTTTCTTTACAGCTTCAGGTGTTTGACCTTTAGTGTTATTATTACAACTCAAAAGTATTGCTGCACATAGTATAAATATCTTTTTCATAACAATTTCTTTTTAGTTATTCACAAAGTTAATTTTACCACAGGCTTGGTTTTAACTTATATAGTAAGAATTATTGTTCATATCGTTTACAGGTTCATTTTTGTTCAACATATATGAGACAATATTAATTCTATATTTACGTTTCAAAAATTGAATAAAATTTTTAGAATTAGTTATTTTCCCTCTATGAAGTACTTTGCTTTTTGTGTTGCTTTGTTTAGCAGTATTACATTTTCATTTGCCCAACAAGACTCTACCTTAACTTCATTAAAAATTAAAATCCCAAACACCTCTCTTTTTGATAAGTCAGAACAGATTAAAGAAGTTGAAATTCCATTAGTAACTTCCGATGCGCTTCCTGATATCAAAGCTGAATTTTGGGATACCACAGTCTATAATCCTTATAAAGATATTGAGGTTAAGTTTCCTTTACAGCTTAAATTTACAGATACCACATACGCTTCGCCTGTTGCCCATAAAAAGGTAATTACGTCTCGCTATGGATGGCGAAGAGGACGACCACATCAAGGCATCGATATTGATTTGGTTACAGGAGATAGTGTTGTTTCAGTTTTAGATGGCATCGTTCGTTTTGCTGGTTACAGTTATGGTCATGGAAAAACAGTTGTGGTTAGACATTATAACGGCATGGAGACAACGTATGCACACCTCTCTCGTATTAATGTTAAAGCTAACGACTCAATAGCTAAAGGCGGATTCTTAGGCAAAGGTGGAAACACAGGAAACTCTAGAGGAAGTCATTTACACTTGGTTGCAAGTTTTAAAGGTGAAAGAATTCATCCTGAATATTTATTTGATTTCTCACCAACCAATAAAATTAGAGCTCAAGAAATATGGGTAACCCAAGAGTGGACGCGTGCTATATTTCACAATTCAAGACGTGTGAGTAAAGTAAATGTTCTGGAGTCCGAAGAAGCTGCCTTAGCTAGTCTAGTTAAAGAAAAAACGATTTACACAGTGAGAAAAGGAGATACATTGTATGGTATTGCAAGGAGAAATAATATTCCGATATCTCTAATTTGTACTTCCAATAAAATCAAAAAGTCCTCTCCGTTAAAAATTGGACAAAAGTTAGTCTTAGAACTTTAATAAAATAGTCTTTTTTCATTTAGAAATTTCTGTAATTTGCAGGCTGATTAAAACCGAAGTGTATTGAAAGTTTGTATTGCCGAAAAACCTAGTGTTGCCAGAGAAATAGCTTCTGTACTTGGTGCTACCACCAAGCGAGATGGTTATTTTGAAGGAAATGGATATGCTGTAACTTACACCTTCGGACACCTTTGTACGCTTTGTGAGCCTAGTGACTACAAGCCTTATTGGAAAAGTTGGGATCTTAACAACTTACCTATGCTTCCTGACAAATTCAAAGTAAAGGTTGCCAATAATGATGGTATAAAAAAACAATTCAAAATTGTAAAAAGTCTTTTTGATAAAGCTGATGTGGTGATAAACTGCGGTGATGCCGGACAAGAAGGAGAATTAATACAGCGTTGGGTTATCAATGAAGCAAAATACAAAGGTAAAGTAGAACGTTTGTGGATTTCGTCTTTAACGACTGAAGCCATAAAAGAAGGTTTTGACAATCTAAAACCCTCTGAAAACTATGATAATCTTTACTACGCAGGCTTTTCAAGATCTATAGGTGATTGGCTTTTGGGTATTAATGCCACACGACTTTATACTGTGAAACATGGTGGCTACAAACAGGTATTGTCTGTTGGTCGCGTGCAAACTCCGACGCTTGCTATGCTTGTTAACCGTTATAAGGAGATAGAAAATTTTGTTCCTCAGCCGTATTGGGAATTACAGACCATGTATAGAGATACGCTGTTTAGTTATGAGGAAGGTCGTTTTCTTAAAATGGAAGATGGTGAAAAACTAGCAACTAAAGTTAAGGAACACGAATTTGAAATAGAATCCATTACCAAGAAGAAAGGTACAGAGTATGCTCCAAAATTGTTTGATCTTACAGGTCTTCAAGTATACTGTAATAACAAGTTTGGTTTTTCGGCTGATGAGACGCTTAAAATTGCGCAACGCTTGTATGAAAAAAAGGTAGTAACGTACCCTAGAGTAGACACCACTTTTTTACCTAACGATGTTTATCCTAAGGTGAAAAACATATTATCAAAACTCACTGATTATTCTGAACTTACAACTTCTATATTAAATAAAAAAATAAAGAAATCTTCTAGAGTTTTTAATGATAAAAAAGTTACCGATCACCATGCTATAATTCCAACAGGAATACAAACCCATTTACAACCTGCCGAGCAACAAGTTTATGACATTATAACACGACGATTTATAGCTGTTTTTTATGACGATTGCAAGGTTTCTAACACTACAGTCATTGGGAAAGCAGCTGATGTTAACTTTAAGACCACAGGAAAAGAAATCTTATCCAAAGGATGGCGTGTTGTTTTTGAATCTGATAGCTCGAAAAATAAAGGTGAATCCATACTTCCTTCATTTGTTAAAGGTGAAAAAGGACCTCATGAACCCTCTTTTTTAGAAAAGCAAACTAAGCCACCAAATCAATATACTGAAGCTTCCCTTCTACGCGCTATGGAAACCGCAGGAAAGCAAGTAGATGATGATGAGCTGAGAGACCTTATGAAAGAGAATGGCATTGGTAGACCATCTACCAGAGCCAATATTATTGAAACGCTCTTTAAACGTAAGTACATCAAACGAAATAAAAAGCAAATTCTACCTACTGTAACAGGTATTCAGCTGATTGATACTATTCAAAACGAATTATTAAAATCGGCGGAATTAACTGGAACTTGGGAAAAGCAACTAAAAGATATTGAGAAAGGCAAGATAAGTGCCAACGCTTTTATTAAAGGTATGAAGCGCATGGTTGATGCTTTGGTCTATGAGGTAAGAAGTGAAAAAGTAGAAACCCGTATTTCGGCAGTAAATAACAAGCCTACATCATCACCAAAAGCGAAAAAGAAAAGCAAATCCAAATCATTAGTTGGGAGTGACTGTCCTAAATGCAAAAACGGTCAATTATTAAAAGGAAAATCGGCTTATGGATGCAGTCTTTATGGTAAGAGTTGTGATTTTACACTCCCCTTTAGTTTTGCAGATAAAAAGATTTCAGAAAACCAATATAAACGGTTGTTGAGTAAAGGATCTACCGTAAACTTAAAAGGGTTTAACGTACAAGGAAATTCTATTGAAGGTTTATTACGTTTTGATGATAATTTTAAATTGAAATTAGAACCGAAACAAACGGCTAAAAACCTTTCTGTTAACGTTGGTGATACTTGTCCAAAATGTAAAACAGGTAAAATACTGAAAGGTAAAACCGCTTTCGGTTGTAGCAATTATAAATCTGGATGTGATTTTAGAGTGAACCTTTAGATAAACATCTATGACACTATGAGATCCTGAAACAACACTTTGGCAAGCTCAGCGTGACTGTTCAGGATGGCAAAACAAAACGTTTGATTATATAACTAAAATGTCAGTCTGAGCTTGTCGAAGACTGCTTAAACTACACTTCGACAAGCTCAGTGTGACGCAAAAGCTAATTAGATTTTATCGGTATATAAATATCCTCTTCAGAATCAGGACTTCCGTTTTTATAGTCCTCTCCCATAATCTGAAAATGAGGTCTATCATCTATTGTGTAACCTGATTTTGGTAGCCATTCCGTCATAATTTTTTCATACAAGCCTTGGATGTTCATTCCTTTCAATGTAAAAACAGCATAATCACCGCTTGGTATTGCATAAGATAGTATTCCGTTAGGAATATTTTCAAAATCATGAACTTCAACAGCTGCCCAAATCGTATACTCATCAACACCTTCATTGTTTATGTTATTTGGAAATAACTGAATTGCAATCAACTCATTAGTTGCTACATTTTTAATCTTATACTTTTCAGGCATGAATTGTCTCCAGAGTTCACCAATTTTATGAGGCTCATTTCTATTTATAGTTGATGATAATCCAACGACTTTCCTTTCTGAGCAGTTTATAATCTTAGGATTCATGAGTTGATTTGTATTTTGAGTTTAAAGATAAAAAAAGCACAAGCGTTTTGGCTTGTGCTTTCTCAGAATTAACAACTACCTCGATTATATGACTACTGTTGCTAATTCTACCCTAACTAAACTAAATTTAATATTTTACATTCCTGGAAGTACAACGGTATCTACCACATGAATAACTCCATTGGATTGGTTAACGTCAGCAATAGTAACTTTAGACATATTACCTGCACTATCTTTAAGAACAACAGCATCACCATCCATCATAGCCCAAAGCTTAGCACCATTTACGGTTTTAAACATCGCTTTACCATCTCCTTTTTTAATAGCTTTCATTATATCTTTTGCGCTGTATTTACCTGCTAACACATGATAAGTAAGTACAGACTGAAGTTTTGATTTATTCTCTGGTTTTAATAGTGTTGCTACGGTTCCTTCTGGTAATTTTTCGAAAGCAGCATTAGTTGGAGCAAAAACTGTGAAAGGTCCATCTCCTTGAAGTGTTTCTACCAATCCGGCAGCCTTAACCGCAGCAACAAGGGTTGTATGGTCTTTAGAATTTACAGCATTAGATACTATATCTTTAGAAGGATACATAGGAGCTTCACCTACCATTTTTATACCTTTTTCCTTTTTCATGTTTTGAGCCATTACTGTTGTGCTAAACACCAACGCTATAGCTAACATTAAGCTTGAAATCAAATTTTTAGTTTTCATCGTTTTAAGTTTTAAAGATTAACTGTTCACGATACTTACGATATTTTACATAAGGCGGTTTTAAAAAAATGAAAAAATGCTAGATATGTATAATCAAAAAATAAAAAGGCCATTATAGTTTTATCATATAATGGCCTTGAATATAAAGTTTTGTAATTCTTAGATTTCTACTTTTTTTACTTTTACAGCATTCATTCCTCTCGGTCCTTTTTCAAGTTCAAAAGTTACTTTATCATTTTCAGTAATGTCATCAAGTATGTTACTAACATGTGTGAAATATTTTTCATTAGTTTCAGTATCAATGATGAACCCGAAACCTTTTGAGTTATCGAAAAAAGAAACTTTACCGTTTCTAACAGGATCAAATTCCTCTTCAATATCTTCTTTTTTAGGAATTCCTATTTCAATATTTTTTGCTTTGATTTTAACTTTTTGGGATGGGTCTGGCGGAGTATCTGTTAGGTTTCCGTTGTGATCTACATAAGCTATCGGAATACCTCCTGTACCATTTTCTTCTTTCTCGAGTTTACGCGCTTCCATTTTTTTACGCTTTTCCTCTTTTTTCTTTAAACGCTTTTTTTCTTTTTCTGTTTTACTAAATGTCTGTTGTGATCTACCCATTCGTTGTTTTAAAGGTTAATAAATACTTGCCGCTTATGAAAGTTGCAGACAAACATTATTAACTTAACAATAAATTGTGTGAACTACAAAATAATAACTAAAGAATGTTATTAATGCGGTGAATCTTTTATATACTATTGCAAAGATACTGATTTTAGACTCACTTTAAGCGTCCTGTCCAAGAAATAGAGTTGCTACCACCAACAGAAGCTGTTAAAAAAGCATTTCCATTAGGTCTAACATCTATAAAAACATTAACGGTTTGTGATTCAGATTGTACTTTGAATTCAATAGTGATGATTTGTTGCGCATCATCAAAAGAAGCATTATAATCAGATATTGTTCCGTTAAGATCAAAAGCCTTTTTCTCTGTGCTTAAGGATGTAACTGTACCAGAAGCTGTTCTTTTGTCTATTTTAATAGTATTTTCCTCAGCATTAAGTATCTCTCTATTCTTATTATTGTATACAACTTCACCTGCATAGGTATATTGCTGTGTCTTTACTAAAGCCTTTAAGCTATTGTATGTTGATTGAAAAACCTCTTTTTGTGTTTTAGTGCTTTGTGCATAAGTCAATGATACTGTTGAAAAGTTAAATGCTAAAGCTAATAAAAGTAATTTTTTCATAATTTAAATTATTTAGGGTCTAACGTGTTTTCAATTCTTTCTATACAGTCTTTGTAATGGTATTTTGTCTCAGTGTTTACTGCTCTTCTTGAAGCTGAATTTAAAATATTTTTTAGCGTATTAAGCTCACCTCTAACTAAAGCTCTCACATCAGACTGATTAACATTGTAATACTGTCTTGTTCGTTCTGGATTTAATTCTTCCGTCATCAAATAAATCATTCTATCCAAGTAAACGCGCTGTAAGTTACGTCTAAAAATTGAAACATTTACAGAAGAATTGGTTTCTGACCAAATTCCTCTACGAACGTCACTTAACATCTCTAAAGCCGAATAAGTTTTTGAGTCAATCGCATGATGATCCATAAGTCGGCCAATACGCTCAAAATCCAATAAATTATTAAGATGTCTTGCTTGATAACGTCTTAAGATATCAGTATAACCAGCATAGTTAATATTTTTTATAATGTCATCATCTAATAACCAATCTGGTGTTTCAAAAACATTGTCTTGCAACCATTTTATAGCTTCTTCTTGATATGATTTTGAAACAGGTTGGTAAATTATACCTTCCTGAGAAGGATTTTTGGTGTTTTCCACTACTCCACCAACATGTGTTACTACGTGACCAACATAGCGGCTCAACACGCCAAGAAGTTCGCCATATAATTCTTTTAAGTCATCGTAATTATCAGTTTTATCACTTGTCCAACTTGGTAAGTTTTTAGCAACGATTTTTAAGTTTTTAATACCGTAAGTACTCGCTTTAATACTATTGTTACCAATGTCTTCAGTTTGTGCCGTTGGATCGAAACGGCTACTTTGTTTTCCGAATTTATAGATTGGATTACCTGCTTTTTCCATTATCCAACCCTTTAAAATTTCTTTTTCATCTTCAGCAGAATTCGCTTCCGGAATATAACGGTATCCAAAATTAATGGCATAATCATCATAAGGCCCTAACTGACGCACAAAACGAATGTTTTCATCTCCTGGTTGTGCAATATAGTTGTAGCGTGCATAGTCCATTATTGTTGCTGCAATACCATTTTTTTGAGTGAAGGCTCCATCACGATAACTCTCTACATCATATGCATAACTTGCACTCATATTATGAGGTAATCCTAGTGTGTGACCAACTTCATGAGCAATAACCATTTTCATCATTTCTCCAATTTCTTCATCAGGAGTATTTAGTGTTCTAGCTGATGGGTTTGCAGCACCAGTTTCCAATAAATAACGATTACGATAAGAGCGCAAATGGTTGTGGTACCAAATGATATCACTTTCTATAATTTCACCACTACGAGGATCTGAAACACTTGGACCAGTGGCATTTCTTGTGGTGCTAGCAACATAACGTACCACAGAGTAACGTATATCCTCAGGACTAAAATCTGGATCTTCTTCTTTTGAAGGAGGATCTTTAGCGATAATCGCATTTTTAAAACCTGCAGCTTCAAAAGCCTTTTGCCAAAGCTCAATGCCTTCTTTCATATAAGATCTAAATTTCTCAGGAGTTGCAGGATCTAAGTAATACACAATAGGCTTAACTGGCTCTACTAATTCACCACGTTTGTAGGCTTCAATATCTTTTGGAACCAGTTTCCAACGTCTTAAATAGGTTTTTTCATCAGCTTTGAGTTCTTCACTACCATAATCATATTTACTTAGTGTGAACCATCCTACACGTTCATCAAAATAACGTGGTTGCATTGGTTCTTCTGGTAATAAAATCATGGATTGGTTCATTTGAACACTTATAGTTTCATCACCTGTATTTACAGGAGGATTTGAAGCATTATAAGTAAAATCTTGAATGACTTCTATGTTCTTTGGAAAGCTTTTTATTGAATTAATAAAACTTCTAGATTTATCTAAATTTCTAACTTTATATGCAGAACGCATTCTTGAACCAAGTCCACTAATAGACTTAACATCAGAATCATAAAAACTTGTAACATCAACAACTATAGCTGTTGAATCTTTTGAGAAAGCAGCGATATCAAAAGCGTAAAGTGTAGGTTCATAATTATTTGCTTTAACAGATACATTTATCGGTAAGCTATCTGCAGCAACAGCGCTAGATGATTTTTCCTTTATGAGAATTTTGTTTTTAAAACGTTCCCAATTAATCATTCGAGTATTGGTTTTAGAACCAGCATTTACATAACCACCTCCTAGGTTTGATGGTAGTTTAGCAAATCGACTAACCAAGAGCATATCCGTATTAAGGTAATCCATCGGAATCTCAAAATAATACTTTTCATCAACCAAGTGCACTTTGAATAAACCATCATCTGTAATGGCATCTTTGGTAATTACTTTATCGTAATCTTTTATTTTACCAGGTTTCTTTTTTGGTTTTGGAGCACTTGCTGTGTATTGTGCATTACTTTTTGATTTGGATTGGTTTTTGACTGTTGCACAAGACAACACCAAAAGTGAAGCACATAAAAGTATAGAGACTTTCTTCATAATGGATTGGAATGATTTTAATTGATTTGCTAAAGATAACTAAACATTATTTACCCATACTCCATTTCTTAAAAGCTGTTAAAATTGTATGGCTATTCATATAATCTAGAGTATTTTTGCACAAAAATAAAACGATGCCAAAATTATTACCGATTTTCAGAATTGTAGCTTTATTAGAAGGTGTTTCATATATATTACTATTGTTTATTGCAACACCTATAAAGTACTTTGGAAATGATCCAACTTACGTGAAATGGTTGGGCATGCCACATGGTCTTTTATTTATAGCTTATATTGTTATTGCAGTTTTAATAAGCTCAGATATGAAATGGAATAATAGAACATTTTGGACTGTTTTGATTGCTTCTATAATTCCATTTGGGACGTTTTATGTAGACAAGAAATTTTTAGCGAAAAAAAATGCTTAAAATCAGACATTATATATATGATCTTTTAGTTGATAAAGGGATTTCAGAAGATACGGCCAAGTTTCTTAATATGCTTGGGTTGTTATTGGCTGTACTTCTTATTGCATTTATTATAGATTTTATAACCAAACGTATTCTTTGGAGGTTTTCTGCAGGTGTTGCAAAGCGTACCAAAACCAATTTTGATGATATTCTAATTACAAATAGGTTACCAAGAAATATTGCGCACATAGTTCCTTTAATCATTCTTATAGAGTTTGTACCTCAAGTATTTTCAGATTATCCATATGCTGAAAATATTATAGAAAAAACACTTAAAATCATTGCGATTGTTTTAGCACTTCAAATTATAAGAAGCTTTTTAAACTCTATTAAGGATTATTTAAAAACGTTGAAACGTTATAAAGACAAGCCTGTAGATAGCTACATACAAGTCTTTATGATTTTTGCTTGGCTTTTGGGATTATTTTCTGCTTTAGCGATTATTACAGGTGTATCTTTTATAAAGTTTGCAACTACGCTTGGTGCCGCATCAGCCGTAATTATTTTAATCTTTAAAGATACTATTCTAGGTTTTGTAGCTAGTATACAGGTATCTATCAACGATATGGTGCGTATTGGTGATTGGATTACTTTTGAAAAATATGGTGCCGATGGTGATGTAATTGAAATTAACTTAGCCACTGTAAAAGTGCAAAACTGGGATATGACGATAACCACTATTCCAACCTATGCGTTAATCTCTGATTCTTTTAAAAACTGGAGAGGTATGCTTGCCTCTGGAGGACGACGTATAAAACGATCCGTGATTATAAAGGTTTCTACGATTAAGTTTTTAACCGAGGAAGACATAGAAAAATTTAAGAAAATCCAATTAGTTTCTCAGTATATTGAAAATAAGTCGAAAGAAATTAAAGACTATAACACAAAGCATGGTGCAGATAAATCTGTGTTGATTAATGGTATTAATCTTACCAATTTTGGTGTGTTTAGAAAATATCTTCAAACCTATATAGAAAATCATTCTGCCATCAATAAAGATATGACTTTAATGGTGCGCCAGCTAGAACCTACTCCACAAGGTATTCCAATGGAAATTTATGCGTTTAGTAAAGACCAACGTTGGGTAAACTATGAATTTATTATAGGAGATATTTTTGACCACGTCTTGGCTTCCGTAAAGTATTTTGATTTGGAAATCTACGAGCTGTCTTTAGGGAATAAAGACTAATCGTTTCTTAATCGATCTTTTACAAACTCTACTTCGGTTTTTCCATGTGGTTTTGGTTTGCCATCTTCACCAAGGTTAACCATGATGAGATTGTCAATCGTTAGGATAGTTTCTCTTGTCATTTTGTTTCTAGCCTCACATTTTAAAGTCATTGAGGATTTACCGAATTTCGTAACTTCTATACCAATTTCAATAATATCTCCTTGTTTTGCAGAAGCCATAAAATTGATTTCAGACATATATTTAGTAACAATTCTAGAGTTTTCGAGTTGAATTATAGTGTATAATGCCGCTTCTTCGTCTATCCATGCCAAAAGCTGACCTCCGAATAATGTTCCGTTAGCATTTAAATCTTCGGGTTTTACCCATTTTCTTGTGTGAAATCTCATGTTTTAAGTAATTAGTAGTTAATGTTTAGTTTATAGTAGTTTGGTGGTTATAAAAGTTTTTGCTGCTGATCTTCATTAGGAATTCGCATATCAGTACCTAATTCGGCATTTAGTTTTTTAATTAAGTATGCAGAAAGTAATGGAGACTCTTTTTCGATATTTTGGTGTACAAAAAAATCTATTTCTTCAATACCATTATCTTTCCATTGTTTTAGTCGCTCTACCCAATCATCTAAACGCGTGTAATCGCTTTGGTGATTTGCACCAACATAACGCACAAATGCTCTAGAGTTAGTAAGGCGCATATGCATAAGATCGCGTCTGCCAGCACTGTCGACTATAATATTAGATATATTGTTTTCTTCTAAAAGTTGATACAAATCTTCAGCTATAGCTTTATCATTGTACCAATCTGTATGCCTAAACTCTACTGCTAACGGTACTTCTTTTGGCCAACTTTCAGCAAAATTTATAACACGATCAAAGTCCTTAGGTGCAAAATTGTTATGCATTTGTAAAAAAACACAGCCTAACTTTTCCTTTAAGTTAACCGCACTGTATAGGTAATTATCTACAACAGGTGCAATCTCTTCATTCAAACGTTTCCAATGGCTGATTTCTTGATTTAACTTTGGGAAGAATCTAAAATTATCAGGCGTCTTCTCATACCATTTTTCAAACTGTTCGGGAGGAAATATTCTATAGAATGTTGCATTAAGCTCAATAGAATTAAACTGTCGAGAATAATACTCAAGTTCATCTTTTGTTCCTCTAGGATAAAAGCCTTTAAGATCAGCCTTATTCCACTTAGCACAACCCACAAAAACATTAGTAGATTTTGAAGGGTTTTTCTGCAAAACTTTTAAAGTATCTGGATGATCTTCAGGTAAGGTAAAATCAATATTTTCAGGATTATCTACACTTCCAAACTTCATATAAATCGTTTTACCCAAAGATAACTCTAAAAACGTTAAAAGAAGAGCAAATCACATCTGAATATTGAATACAAAAATCAGCATTGTTAATAACCACGTTAACAAGATATTTCTTTCTCTTCCAAATACCACAGCTTAATACTTAAATTTAATTCCGTATAAATCTATAATAACCTAATTATGACTTCTAGAACTGAAGACCTACTAGCTATTAGAACTCAAATTCTTTCTGCAAAGATTAATGACAATATGAGCTCTGATGAATTATTTCAGAATACAACATTGAGGCCTGTTATAAAAATGCAACATGATTTGCTAATAGCTGTTTTTAGGAACTACATCGCTAAGCATAAAAATGTTTTTTACGAGCTGTCTTTAGAAAAACAGTTGGCTTATATAGAAAACTCTATTCACAAGGATATGAAGTTTAGAAATTCACTTAAAGGTATGATTATAGGACAGTTTACTGTTGAAGAATATGATCTTTATATTAAAAACTCTTCGGCTTTAAACAAACGTATGATGAATATTGTAAAAGAACGTTTAATTGATAGTATACAAGTATTTGAAAAGCCTGAAATATTGAAGGCTGTATAACAAAAATGAAAATAAAAAGAGATCTTTTAGACCTTTGTAACCAGCATGCCAATAAGCGTATTGCTGATTACAAAAACGAAATAGAACTTATAAAAGAATCTATTGAGAGCAATGATAAAGTAAGCAATGAAGAAGATGATTCTGGCAACTCTAAATTGTTAGACGATTTAGAAAAAAACATGAATTATCTAAATGAAGCTCAAAAAACAAAAGAAAGACTTCAATTAATTAAACCCAACTTACTCTCGGATACCGCAGTCTTAGGAAGCTTAGTTAAAACAGATAGTATTTCTTTTTTCTTGGCTATTAGTATTGGCAAAGTCACGTTGGAAGATGAAGACTACTACATTATTTCCATTCAGTCACCTATTGGGCAACTCCTAAAAACAAAAAAGAAAGGAGACCAAGTTGAATTTAATGGTAAACACTATAAAATTTTAGAAGTTTTATAAAATGGATTCACCATTAAGATTTGTAGTGAGCACATCGCTCATATAATCAAAAAATGGTCTTATTTTTTTGAAAGAATCATTAACGTCTTCTAGAAAACCTTCAGCCAAAACTTCTTTGTCTGTATATTTTTTTGTGAAGATGTATTGTTTTCTTCGGATAAGATCTATAGCAGGATGTTCTTTATCAAAACCTTTGGGAGCTGTTTTTAATTCATCACCAACAAAACCTCCCCAAGTTTTACTAAAGGTTTTATCATTTAGAATATCACGCATATCACTATCATCCATTTCAAATTCCTTTCGTATTCTTAATAAATCTTCCTTATTCGGATCCCAAAATCCAGTTGCAATAAATGATTCATTATTTGGTTGAACATGTAAATAATAACCACCTCTCAATTTCGGTTTTTTTCTAGAGTAAGAACCACCAAAATGCGTTTTGTAAGGCTGCTTATTTTTTGAAAAACGTACATCTCGGTAAATTCTGAACATTTTTATTTTTTCAATCTGGTCGTGTGCACTTAGTAATTCACCTAAATAATTATAAGCTACTTTAACTTGTTTTTCTATAGCTTTAAATTCAGGTTTATGCTCATTAAACCAATCTCTGTCATTGTTTTGGGATAGTTTTATAAAGAATGGAAATGTCTCTTTAGGGATTGTAACACTCATATTTTTTTTTGGTTTTTTATAAAAATAAAAAAAGCCATCTTAAAAAAGATGACTTTTTTGCTATTATTAGTTCAATCAATTTAAAACTTGGTATCACTGAATTTTTCAATGATAAGGGTTCCTTCGTTATCGTAATATTCAATTACGAATTGATTATCTTTAAAGTAACCTATACCTGAATAGTCGTCAGTATCTAAAATATATACGTCTCTATTAGCAGATATTCTAGCAGTACCAAAATTACTATTGTTTTTACCATCAATAATATCAAAACCTGAATTTGTAGGATTGAAATTATAGGTCATACCATCTTTTTGATAGTAGGTTACCTGTGATTCATTATCGTAAAACGGATCGCTATCATTATCTATGTAGATAACCTTAGAAACTTTTGTTGCTGGATAAACTCTGTCGGCATCAATAGTCCCTTTTTGTTTTTGGTTCGTTTTAACTTCTTGCTCTTTTGTAGTTCTTACCATCACTTTTTTCTGAACCATTTCGCCATCTTCCATGACGTTTATAATTCTAGTTTTGGTCTCTACAATTTTATCTTTGTTTTTTTGAGCTTCAACACCTATGAAAGTCATAAGTGCTAAAGCTAATATTTTGAGTTTCATAATACGACTTTTAAGAGTTATCGTTGCTTTCCTCTATGGCCTCATCAATTTCATCTTCAAGATCCTCGGCTGCGTCTTGTACATCGTCACTCGCATCCTCCAAATCTTCGCCAAGGTTATCCATAGCTTCTTCAACTTTTTCATCAGCCGATTTCTCTTCTCTACAACTTGTTGTTGTAAAGGCTAAAAGGCTAAGAATTGATAACATTATAATTTGTTTTTTCATTGCTTTTAAATTTATGGTTTAATCATCCACAGCATCTTCTACATCATCAGCAGCGTCTTCAATAGCGTCACCAGTATCGTCAACTGCTTCTTCAATTTTTTCTCCTGTAGACTTTTCTTCTCTACAACTTGTCGTTGTTGTGATTAAACTTAAACTAAATAGTGCTAAGAATATATATGATAATTTTTTCATGATTTTTCGAATTTTAGTGATTAATAATAATTAGATATTTTTTCAATTACCTTTTAACTGCTCCTTTAAGAAGTGACAGTACAAAAAGTACTAAGAATACAAAGAATAGAATTTTAGCTATTCCTGCTGATGCTCCTGCAATTCCACCAAATCCTAAGACTGCGGCTATGATTGCTATTATTACAAATGTGATTGTCCAACGTAACATAATTTTTGGTTTTTAAGTTAATGTGTTACCGACTATCAGTAACATACTCAAAGATCGCAAAGATTTTACCCTCTGCTTTGCTCTTATCCTTAACATGTTAACCCATTTGTGATTAACATGTATAAATTTAATTTTTAGTGTAGGCTTCTTGAAGATCTTTAGAATTGAAACCTAATTTATTATTGAATTCCAACGTTCTTATTGGGAACGGAATGTTGATACCTTCTTTATCATAAGCCTTTTTGATTTCAATAATGGCTTTTGTTTTAGCTCTTAACTTTTCTAGCATACTCTCGGCATCAATCCAAAAACGACATAAATAATTAATAGAGCTATCACCAAATTCTGTATAATAAAACTCAACATCATCAGATGATTTAATTTGGTCAAAAGTATTAGCTATAGTTTCTTTTGTTAACTGCTGTACTTTTTCCAAATCAGACTCATATCCTACTCCACATTCTAAAAAGATTCTCATCTTAGTTGTTAAGGAATAATTTTTCAGCGGATTTTCTAATATGGTCTTGTTTGGAATAATGACCATATTATTATCAGCTTCTTTAAGTGTAAAATCTCTAAGGTTAATATCAATTACTTCACCTGAATATCCTGTAGTTTCTACCCAATTACCAATTTGAATTTTCTTTCTAAACGATAATAAAAGACCTGCAAAAGTATTGGCTAATGTTCCTTGAAGCGCTAAACCTATTGCTAAACCTACAACACCAGCACCTGCCAATAATGAAGTTAATGCTTTGCCTAAATTCATAACACCTAAGGCGATGAATAAACCTAAACAAACAATAACAACAGAAGAAACTCTAGCTATTGCATACTTCACAGAATCTTGTTGCACTTTTTTACCTACTAACCTTGCCACAAATTTACTTATGTGTTTGGCTGCGTAGTAAGATGCTATCATTACTAGGATGGCCAATAAAAAATTAGGTATGTTTTCTATTATAGCATTAAACCATCCTTTGAGTTTCTCAATAAGGTTTCCTAATGCTGTGTTGAATTGTTCTTTCATAATGTTTTGGATAATTAGTTATTAAATGGATTTATGTTGAGCATTAATTACACAACACTTTCCTTTAATCTTGAAGCTGTTTCTTTTCGAAATGCATCTAACATCCAACTACTTTTCTCTAATTCTCTAATGTATGCACCAATTAAATCTATGGTACCTTCATCATTTGCATTTTCAGCTTTTTCGACAACTTTAGACATTTGTTTTAATAATACAGAATGATTATCGAGAATTGTATAAACCATTTGTTTATCAGTTAATTTTGAAGACGCTTCTTCTATTGAAGAAGTCTCTAAATAATCTTTAAGATTACTCATCGGATGATATCTTAGAGTAAGAATACGTTCAGCTATCTCATCAATTTTCACTCTGGCATCTGTGTACAGTTCTTCAAATTTCTCATGTAAATCGAAGAAATTTTCTCCTAGGATATTCCAATGAAAATTTCTCAAGTTTTGATAGTAGATATGATAATCTGCTAACAGTGTATTCAGTTCTACTACGGTTGGTAATAATTTTTCGTCGCTAATATTTAAATAATTCATTGTTTAAGATTTTTTAAGATTTGTTCTATTAATAAGATAAGCTGAATAGAAAATTTGTCAAGTGACTTAACAGGGTTTAACGGATAGCCTTATTCTTTAACATAATATTTTGTTAAGAAAATAGCGTTTTGTTAAAGATGTTAACAGTGTTAAAAACCTCGGTATAGAATTGTTAAAATATACTTGTGAGATGCTATAATTTTTACTATTATGCATGAGTTTTAATTTAGATAATAACTTTTATGGGTAGACCAGCAACAAGACCAACCAAATTAAAAGACGGTTACTATATAGAAATAAGAAATAAAGGTTCAAAAACAGGAGTAAAATTATATAGTGGTACAAAATTACAGATGCATCGTGCGATAAAAATGTACGAGCGTTCTAAAGAAGTTCTCATCTTAGGAGAGTCTGTAGATGGTAAGTTTGTAGAAAAAGAGCCTAAACTACACGTGGTAGACTAATCATCTACCTTATTTTTTTACTGATTTTCTTTCTAGATTGAAAATTTGTTAATTTTTTTCATAAATTGTTGATGAAAAGCTATTTTTTATGCTTTTACATTAACTAAATTAAATCAACCTTTTATGACTACATCTATTAACAAACCACCAACTTGGTTCTGGATTGTTAGTGTGTTAGCACTAATTTGGAACGGACTCGGAGTTATGGCGTATTTGGTCAGAGCTTTTGCTACGGAAGAAATGATAGCTGCTTTACCTGAAGACCAACAAGCAGAATTTTTAACGGAATATCCTGCATGGTACACTGCAGCTTTCGCATTAGCTGTATTTTGTGGTGCCCTAGGATGCTTATCATTATTGATAAGAAAGAAATGGGCACATTTCTTATTTATAATCTCTGCTTTTGCAGCAATAGTTCAGCACATTTATTTGTTTATTAATCTAGAAATGAGCCTTACAGATATAATTATGCCTGTTATGGTGATTGTGGTATGCTTTCTATTAATTGGATTTGCTAAAAAATCTATAGCGAAAGGCTGGATCAGCTAATAAAAATATAAAACCAACCAATCATAGAAAAGGTGCAAGTTTAATCTTGTACCTTTTTTTATTCAAAATTTACAGAATGAAGTATTAATCCAGATGCTGGAGCAATAAAGTCCATAATCTCCTTACTATCTGGCAATAATGAATCTTCTATATATTTTAAGTCTACTTCACCTCTACCCAATTTAATTAAACAACCCATCATTAGGCGAATTTGATTACGCATAAAACCTTTTCCTTTAATTTTAAAAACATAGGTCTTTTCTGGGAAGAAATTGGCAGTATAAATGTCATTATCTATGATTTCGCAAGATTCAATTGTTCTAGTGTATTCACCTTTATCTGTAGCTTTATAACAATATGTTTTAAAAAAGTGAGTTCCTTCAAATAGCTTGGCTCCTTCTTTCATCAACTCTACATTAAGAGGTTCTAGAATTGTTGTTAAAATTGGTGCACAAAACGGATGATTTTTTTGCCCTTCAGAAAACACATAATGATATTCTTTAACTTTAGAATCTTGAATAACATTAAAATCTTTATCAACTTCCTTTATAGATAAAGCTCTGATATCTTGAGGTAAATTGTGATTAAAAAGATCTAGAAAATCATCAAAATCCGTAATAGGGTCATTATATATAAACAATTCTAAAGCCGCTTCATTTGCAGACACCATAGCATCTGTTCTTCCTGCTCCTAGGGTTTTAAATCTCGTTTCGCCTAAAATATATTTTAAGGTTCTGTCTATCATTAAATGGATGGTTTTTACATCAGGTTGCTTTTGCCAACCATGAAACCGATAGCCCAAATACTGAATTTTTATAAGGTAATAGTAACGTTTATTAAACATACTGGCAAGAACGCTATTTTATTGAAATTTCCAAAAGCATTGTTTATTTTTATCAGCAAACTATGACCTTGAAAAGAGCTTACCCTTTCGACCCATTATTAAAGCATCATTTTATCATCAGTCTATTATTAGCTGTTTGGATTTTTATTTTCCTGTATTTCACAGAGCCCTTAGACGTCGCGGAACTTAATAATAAAGAAAAATTGATTTTTTTACCAGGTTATGGTTTGCTTGCTGGATTTTGCTATTTATTGTTTCTGCCTTTACAATATTTTTTATTTAAGAGAAACCAAAAAAAATGGTATTTATCTAACGAATTTTTGCTTATAAGTTGCTTTTCTGGTTTTACAATCATATTGGCTCGAAGTTATTATTTATTTGTAGTTGTAGCAGGAGAACCCAATCCTTATACCTTGAGCTATATGCTAAAGTCAATTTTTCTTCCAGCGTTGGTAGTGATTTTACCTATAATAATTATTGCAAGATTTGCCTTTGGTAAATACCATGAAAAGCGCTTGGATGATCAAAAAATAGAAATAAAAGGTGAAGGAAATTATGAAGGCTTAAGACTTCAACTAAATGAATTGGTTTACATTCAATCCTCTGATAATTACATTGAGGTCAATTATATTTCGAATAATATTCTGAAGAAAACTTTAATTAGAAATAAGCTATCGGCAATTGATAATGAATTTTCGGAATTGTTACGTTCACATCGTTCTTATCTTATAAATCCGTATCATTTTCAACGTTGGAAAACCGAGAATGGAAAGCTTTTTATGCTTTTAGGTTACGACACTAAAGTGCCTGTTTCAAAAACATATCAAACCGAAATAAAAACAGCTATAAATTCTACCACAAACTAACAGCATTTCACCCCAAACCCTTACTATAATTGAATATCTTGATTTTTGATGATTAGGTTTGCTTCAACAAATTTTAATATCAAAAATCCATAATCATGAAAATTTTAGCAGTATTCATTTCAATCTTTTTAGCTTCAATAATCACATTAAAAGCACAAGAGCAACAAAAAGAAGTCTTAATTATTGGCACAATGCACACCGTTCCAAAAATTGTTAAACACAGTTACAAACCAATGCTAAAACGTGCTTTAAGATATAAGCCAGAAGCTATATATGTGGAAAGTCCAAAAGGAAATGACTCCATAAGTTGGGAATATCTAAAAGATGGTTGGTCCGAAAATTATAGAGCTTTTTATTATTTGTCCGATTCTATTCAGAAGACCTTTACTTCAGATGAAAAGAGATTCGAAACTGTATTGAAAAAACAATTTTCAGATATGACCCCAGATGATTTAAAATTTATGATTAATTCATTTGCGTATAAAAGAGATCATGCCAACTATGAGTTGTACAAATATATTTTAGAGTATGGAATTGATGGTGCGAAAAAGCCAACTAGACATGAAGATGGTGACCTCACTTTTAAACTAGCATTAGAATTGAATACTACACTATTAAAATCAATGGATGATCAGCAAACCAACAAAGAATACCATACAGCTTGGTCTAAATGTTACAAGGAAGGAAAAAGCAATGGCAATAACACTATATTAAAAAAGCTAAATAAAAAAGATTATAATTCTGCCATTATACCTGCTCTATTCAGAGGTCTAGGAAAACACGTAAACAAGAGAAAGTCTCTAAATCGATTACATAAGTTAAGTTCTTTTACCTATGCTACAGAAATGACCGAAGGTTGCAGTGAAGGTGAACAATATTGGAACGAACGTAACATGCGAATGGCAAAAAATATAGGAGACCAAGTGATGCAATCAAAAAACATAAAGAATATCGTTATTGTTGGCGCTTCTCATGTCATTGGATTAGAAAAGGAGCTAAAAACGAACTTCCCTGAATTAAAAGTTTTATTATTTAATTAATAAAATAAAATCAGCTATAATCATATGATTATAGCTGATTAGGGATAAATAAAAACTAACAACAACTACCTAATAATTATCTTTTTTGTGACTTTTTCATTACCACTATTTTCTAATTGAAGAATAAAGACACCAATGCTGACATCACTAACATCTATAACTTGGTTATTTGATTTAGGATTTAAATCTTTAGATAAAATCAATCTTCCGTTTAAATCATACAGTTTAGCTTTTGTATTACTTTGAATCACTCCAGATATCACTATAGTTTTTTGCGATGTATTGTTATAGATATTTAACTGATTCAAATGTATTTCAGCCGTTCCAAGAGAAGCATTACTAAATCTCAAATAAAACCGACCAGAACCTGATAAATTTGAATTAGGTGTTAAAATAAAATCATTTGTAGTTAGTAAAGTAGATGTGTTATTTTCGGTGTCATCTAAATAAATATCGATACTTTCATCAATATCAGTTTGATCAATACTTATGGTTAACTGCTCTCCCTGATTAGCGTTTACTCCTAATGGAATCATATTATTATATATAGAATCTGGATTTACAGCTTGAACCGCCAAAGAAATATCAGAGGAATTACCATCTACCATTTTAGAATAAATTGAGAAAGAAGGTGGAACTCCACCATAAATAGCAGCATCGTAACCTGCATCAAAACTATTAGAGGTATTAGAGTTAAAATAAATGTCTGTAAAGTAATTTGAAGCATTTGATGATGATTTCAGTCTCACATAACCAAAATGTGGCGATGACTCAGAAGATCTTCCTAAAATAAAATCATCTGATGAACCTGATGTCCGCATTGCAGTAGTAAAATCAATTAGGCCACCACCAGGCTTAGCCTTTACAAAAAAGCCTTGACCAGGTGCTATTAATTCTGTTACAATAGGAGAATCAATCACAGCCTGATTCCAAATTACCCAACCATCAGAAGAATCTCCATCATAACCATATATAGCTTGATGCGAGCCACCATTTAGTTCAGTTTTATTCAATGCAAAAAATGTTGCAAAATCTATATAGGAAGGATACGGGTTTCCTATTAAATTCCATGCTCCACCAGCTGATGCATCAGAAATAGGAATATCTAAGACATCGCCTGTTATCACATTACCTGTAAATTTTAAAGTACTACCATTAGTTGTAGCTGCTCTATAACCTTTTCCAGATACTATTGTTGTTAATAAGTTTGTGACTGTATTATAATTTTCATAATTACCAGAAGATGTATTAAATGGCGCAAAAGCTCTAACTAAACCAGAAGCAGCTAAATTAGAGTTGTTAGTGGCAAATAGCCCAAAAGTTTGCCCTTGCAAAGGAGCGGATATTAAATCGTTTGTCCCAACTGGTCCGATTAAGGCTGTATATCTATTATAATTTACTGTTCCGGATATAGAACCGTCAGAGATTAAACTAGAATACTCTTGTGAAGTTGATTGCAAATTTACCGTTGCTGTTAAAGTTGCTCCTGATGCTATTATTAAAGTTGCTCCTGGATTTACTGTTACGGTAGCACAAGTTGTATTTGATGTTATATACGCGATACCAGATTCAATTACAATGGTATTAAATAATGAATACGAACCAGATGGATCACTTGGGGACCAGCCATCATCATAAACATAGGTCAGAAAAAATAATTTATTAGCTTCATTTTCATCAACTATTCGATGATTTTTTTCACCTAATACATAGTTGATTTTTTTTAGTTGGTTATGTTTCAAAAGTACCATTGGGTTATAAGTACACACAGAGAACAATAAAACCAAAGTGGCTTTAAAAAGTAACATAAGTTTCGGGTTATTAAGTATTTAACTCTAACTTATGCTTTTTGAATTACAAATCCGATAAAAAGCAATTTTTATCGATAAAATAATATAGTTTTACATCATTTGATCGGCAAAATACATATTTAATCGATGAAATACACACTTTAGATAAGTCTAGTGTTTTAATAATCAATTGTTTATGTAAGATTAATAATATAAATAATAAAAAAAAGTAAGTTAATTCTTATTGAGAATTCTAAAATTAAGAATCTTGTGTAAAAAAAACATCAAAAAACACCTCATTATAAGACACTTAACTAACGTCTTTCATTTAATACCTTTACAATATCTTCCAACTTGAAGCCTTTTGCCTGCAATAACATCAAATAGTGAAATAATAAATCGGCACTTTCATTTAAAAATAAATCGTCATTATTGTCTTTAGCTTCGATAACGACTTCTACAGCTTCTTCACCAACTTTTTGAGCCACTTTATTTATCCCTTTTGCAAATAGTGATGCTACATAAGATTTTTCTGTGTTACCAGCTTCTACTCTACTTTGTATCGTGTTTTCTAATTTGGTTAAAAATCCGTAAGATTCGATATTAGCTTCATTCCAACACGTATCACTTCCTTTATGACATGTTGGCCCTTTTGGATTTACTGTAATCAATAACGTATCGTTATCACAATCTAATTTTATGTCTATTAAATTTAAAACATTACCACTTTCTTCACCTTTAGTCCAAAGTCGGTTTTTGGTACGACTAAAAAAGGTCACTAACTTAGTGTCTTGTGTCTTTTTTAGCGCTTCTTCATTCATATAACCAAGCATCAACACATTTTTGGTTGTTGCATCTTGAATGATTGCTGGGACTAATCCGTCTTTATTTTTATTGAAATCTATGTTCATAATGTTGATTTTTGGATTCCGTATCAAGTGCGGAATGACAAGTTATAATCTAACAGAAACACCTTCCTGTTTTAATTCTTTTTTTAAATTTTTTATTTCTATTTCACCAAAATGAAATACACTTGCAGCCAAAGCAGCATCTGCTTTTCCTACTTTAAAGGTATCTGTAAAATGCTGAATGGTTCCTGCGCCACCAGACGCAATGATTGGGATATTTACAGTGTCTGATAGTTTTGCCAAAGCATCGTTTGCAAATCCGTTTTTTGTTCCATCGTTATTCATCGAGGTAAACAGAATTTCGCCTGCGCCTCTTGTTTCAACTTCTTCTGCCCAATCGAATAGATCTATTTCGGTTGGAATACTTCCACCAGCTAAATGCACTTTCCATTGTTCTTTAACTTGTTTGGCATCTATAGCAACTACAACACATTGACTACCGAATTTACTTGACAATTCATTAACCAATTCTGGTCGTTTTACTGCAGATGAATTTATAGATATTTTATCTGCTCCAGATTTTAAAAGTACATCTACATCTTCTACAGACGAAATTCCGCCACCAACGGTAAATGGAATATTGACTTGTTCGGCGACTTTCAGCACCATTTCAATCATTGTTTTTCTACCTTCTAAAGTTGCTGAAATATCTAAAAACACCAATTCGTCTGCACCTTTTTCTGCATACTGTTTTGCTAATTCTACAGGATCGCCTGCATCTCTTAAATTAACAAAATTAACGCCTTTAACGGTGCGACCGTTTTTAATATCTAGACAAGGTATGATTCGTTTTGTTAGCATAATTTTACTTCCTGCGAAAGCAGAAATCTCATTTTTAGTTTCAAAATAGATTCCGCAACAAGTGCGGAATGACAGTTTTATAAAAAGCGTTCTAATTCTTTTAAACTTATTCTGTTTTCGTAAATAGCTTTTCCGATTATCACTCCATCGCAACCTATGTCTGCTAAAACTTCAACATCTTTAATAGTTGTTACTCCACCAGAAGCGATTAGCTTTACAGATTGATCGGCGCTACCATTGGTACATTCGCTGATAATTTTTTTATACAGATCTACTGATGGACCTTGAAGCATTCCGTCTTTTGAAATATCTGTACACACCACATATTGAATACCATTTTTTTGATAGTCTTGTATAAATGGTACAACGTCTAAACTACTTTCTTCTAACCAACCAGAAATGGCGATTTTTTCGTTTTTACAATCGGCACCAAGAATGATTTTTTGCGTTCCGTATTTATTAATCCATCTTAAAAAAGTGTCTGTATTTTTTACAGCTATACTTCCACCGGTAATTTGTTTAGCACCAGAATTAAAAGCTATAAATACATCGTCATCTGATTTAAGTCCGCCACCAAAATCAATTTTTAAATTGGTTTTGGTCGCCACCTTTTCTAATACTCTATAATTGACGACATGATCTGCTTTAGCGCCTTCCAAATCTACCATATGCAAGTATTCTATGCCTGCATCTTCAAATTGTTTGGCAACTTCTAGCGGATTTTCATTGTACATTTTTGTTGTGCTATAATCGCCTTTAGTTAATCTTACGCACTTTCCTTCAATTATATCTATTGCTGGTATTATTCTCATTTTTTCGCCTTTTGCTTTTAGCTTTTAGCTAATCGTTTTATTATTTATAAATTGATGAAATTTCTCAAAATTCGTTCGCCTGCTAAGGATGATTTTTCGGGATGAAATTGGACACCGTAAAAATTATCTTTTTGTAATGCAGAAGCGTATTCAACATCATAAGTTGTAGTTGCAATTGCTTCTTGGCATTGTTCTGCATAAAAACTATGCACCAAATACATAAATTCATTGTCTTTAATATCTTTAAACAAATCTGATTGAAGATTATTAATCGTATTCCAACCCATTTGTGGCACTTTTACTGAATTTGAAAAACGCTTTACATCTACATCAAAAACACCTAAGCCTTTTGTATTTCCTTCTTCTGTAGATTTACACATTAATTGCATACCTAAACAAATCCCTAAAACAGGTTGTTTTAACTGCGGAATTAAACAATCTAAACCTGATTCTTTTAGCTTTTGCATAGCACTACTCGCCTCGCCTACACCAGGAAAAATCACTTTGTCTGCTGCTTTAATTTCTTCAGGATTATTAGTTAACAACCCTTTAAAACCTAAGCGTTTAAAAGCAAATTGAATGCTTTTGATGTTACCTGCACCGTAATTTATGATGACAATATTAGCCCCTTCTAACTTCCCCAAAGGGAAAGAATTAGCATCTGTGTTTAAATTTTCTTTATCCATTTTTTAGAGTTATTTGTTCCTTCCCTTTGGGAAGGATAGGATGGGCTTTTACAACATTCCTTTTGTACTTGGTAAAATCATTTTTTCAACATCGCGTTTTACAGCCATTTTTATGGCTTTAGCAAATGCTTTAAAAATTGCTTCAATTTTGTGATGCTCGTTTGTGCCTTCTGCTTTGATGTTCAGGTTACATTTTGCACCATCTGTAAAGGATTTAAAGAAGTGAAAAAACATTTCGGTTGGCATTTTACCAATCATTTCGCGTTTAAAATCGGCTTCCCAAACTAGCCAGTTTCTACCACCAAAATCTATTGCGGCTTGCGCAAAACAATCGTCCATTGGTAAGCTAAAACCGTAACGTTCAATGCCTAATTTGTTTCCTAAAGTTGTTGCAAATACTTCACCTAAAGCAATTGCTGTATCTTCAATGGTGTGATGCTCGTCTACATCCAAATCACCATCAACTTTAATGTTTAAATCTAATTGTCCGTGACGCGCTATTTGATCTAACATATGGTCGAAAAACGCAATGCCTGTATCGGTATTACTTTGTCCTGTTCCGTCAAGATTTAAATCGATTTTAATCTTGGTTTCGTTGGTGTTTCGTTCGATGCTTCCTGTGCGTTCTTTGGCTTTTAAGAATTTATAAATTTCTTCCCAATCGTTACTTTCTAAAGCGATAAACTGGTCTAAAGCGTCTCGTTTTACCGTAATTTCATCGGTTCCTAAATTGGTATTATCATTAATAAAAATGCCTTTAGAACCAAGGTTTTTAGCTAATTCTACATCGGTTAATCGGTCACCAATAACAAACGAATTTTCTAAATCGTAATCTTCGCTAAAATACTTAGTTAATAGACCTGTATTTGGCTTTCGTGTTGGCGCATTGTCTTTTGCGAAAGTTCTGTCAATAAACTGTTCTTCAAAAATAACACCTTCATTTTCAAAAGATTGAATCACAAAATTATGAACTGGCCAAAATGTGTTTTCTGAATACACATCTGTTCCCAATCCATCTTGATTGGTAATCATAACGATTTCGAAATCTAATTCTTTAGCGATTTTACTTAAATACGTGAAGACTTTTGGGTAAAACACTAATTTCTCAAAACTATCGATTTGTTCGTCTGCTGGTTCTTTAATCAATGTGCCGTCTCGGTCTATGAATAGTACTTTTTTCATCTTATTTGTTATTCCTGCGCAGACAGGAATCTTTTATTAATTTAACTTCTTTAATATTTCAATCAACTTCTCATTTTCTTCACTTGTGCCAACAGTAAAACGCAAACAGTTTTCACAAAGTGGCTGATTGGTTCGGTTACGAACAACGATGTCTTTTTCTACTAATTGACTGTATCGTTTTGTCGCATCATCTACCTTAATTAACACAAAATTCGCTTGTGTTGGATATATAGTATCAATCCAAGTAATCGACATTAAGGCTTTAATTAACAAGCGTCTTTCTGAAATTATATTCTGAATTTCGTTTTGAACCTCTTGTTGCTTTTCTAAACGTTGGATTGCCTTTTGCTGCGTTAATTGATTGACGTTATATGGTGGTTTTATTTTATTTAAAATTGAAATAATTTCGGTTGAAGCATAACAAATTCCTAGTCTGATTCCTGCCATTCCGTAAGCTTTAGACAACGTTTGTGTAACTATCAAATTTGGGAAATCTGATATTTTTGAGATCCAACTTTCGTCTTCTGAAAAATCGATATATGCTTCGTCAATCACTACAATTCCATTGAAATTAGTCAATAATTTTTCAACTTTTGAAGCTTCAAAACTATTTGCTGTTGGATTGTTTGGCGAACATAAAAATAACAGTTTGGTGTTGCTGTTTTGCGTGTTTAAAATCTCGTTTACTTTTGGTTGAAAATTGGTGTCTAATTCAACAGTCAAAACATCTACAGCATTTGTATTTGCTAATACGTCGTACATACCATATGTTGGTGGTAATGTGATAACATTATCTTGATTTGGCTCGCAAAACGCTCTAAAAATTAAGTCTAACACTTCATCACTTCCGTTTCCTAATAAGATATTTTCGGTTGGAATGTGTTTAATTTTTGACAACACCGATTTTACATCTTTTTGTTGCGGATCAGGATAACGATTTACACCATTTTCAAACGGATTTTCGTTTGCATCTAAGAAAATCATTTGGTTTGAAGTTGAGTCCTTAAACTCATCTCTCGCTGATGAATACGGTTTTAAGGCTGCGATGTTTGGTCTGACTAAGGTACTTATGTTGAAAGTTTGTTTCATATTATAATCTTTAGATTCTTCGCTTTCATTTCGACTGCGCTCAATGTGACAAATCTGAATGACATTAGTTTGTTAAGTCTTTTAATCTAATCGAAACTGCATTCTTATGTGCTTGTAAACCTTCAGCTTCAGCCATTAGTTCTATAGTGTTTCCTATGTTTAATAAACCTTCTTTTGTGATATTTTGAAACGTAATCGCTTTTGTGAAACTGTCTAAATTCACGCCAGAATAGGCTTTACTAAATCCGTTGGTTGGCAAGGTATGATTGGTACCTGACGCATAATCGCCAGCGCTTTCGGGTGTGTAATTGCCTATAAATACCGAACCTGCATTTTGAATACCATCAACATAAAAGTCGTTGTTTTTAGTTGCTACGATAAAGTGTTCTGGACCATAATCATTAATTAAATCTAATGCTTCTTCATCAGTTTTCACTAAAATAGATTTTGAATTATTGATAGCTTGTTGTGCGATATCTTGTCTAGGTAAAGCTTTAATTTGTGTGTTGATTTCAGTTTCAACTTCATTAATTAAATTCTCAGACGTTGATACTAAAATCACTTGACTGTCAGTTCCGTGTTCTGCTTGACTTAACAAATCTGAAGCCACATAACTTGCATTGGCACTATCATCTGCCACAACCAACAATTCGCTTGGTCCTGCAGGCATATCGATAGCAACACCGTATTTTGTAGCCAATTGCTTTGCAACAGTTACAAATTGGTTTCCTGGACCAAAGATTTTATACACTTGCGGAATAGTTTCAGTTCCAAATGTTAATCCAGCAATCGCTTGAATGCCACCAACTTTCACAATTTTAGTGACACCACAAAGTTGAGCAGCATACAAAATTTCGTTAGCAATTTTACCGTCTTTATTTGGTGGCGAACATAACACAACTTCTTTACAACCTGCAATTTTTGCTGGAATTGCTAACATCAAAACAGTTGAAAATAATGGCGCTGTACCAGCAGGAATATAAATCCCAACTTTTTGTATGGCACGTTTTTCTTGCCAACAGGTAATTCCAACAGATGTTTCTAAACTTACCCTTTCTGTTTTTTGTGCTTTGTGGAATGTTTCAATATTTGTCTTTGCTTGGTTAATTGCAACTTTTAGTTCTGATGATAATTTGGAAGATGCCTCTTCTATTTCTTGCGTAGTTACAAGATTAGATTGTAAATCTGCACCATCAAATAAGTTAGTATACTTTTTTATTGCTGTATCACCATTGCGTTGCACGTCTTCAAAAATTTGATTTACCGTACTTTCTATATCTTTAACGGTTTGTGTTGGTCGTTTTAAAAGTTCTGACCACGTATTTTTATTTGGGTATTTTATTGTTTTCATTCTTCTCGATAATTAGGCTTCGACTGCGCTCAGCCAGACATTAAAAATTTTATTACAAGACCATATTTTCAATTGGACAAACTAATATGCCTTCTGCTCCATTTGCTTTTAATTCGTCTATAATTTCCCAGAAATCGTTTTTATTGATTACGGAATGTAATGAACTCCAACCTTCTTCAGCTAGTGGTAAAACGGTTGGACTTTTCATTCCTGGCAAAATATTTATAATGTCATCAACCTTGGTGTTTGGCGCATTTAGTAAAACGTAACGTGAGTTTCTTGCTTTTAAAACCGATTGTAATCTAAATTGAAGTTTATTTAAAATGGCTTGATTTTCAGTGGAAATTTGAGGTGACACTGCAAGTACAGCTTCCGATTTTAAAATGACTTCAACTTCTTTAAGGTTATTTTTAAATAAGGTGCTTCCGCTAGATACAATATCAACAATAGCATCTGCTAAACCGATATTTGGCGCAATTTCTACAGAACCGTTAATGATGTGCAAATTCGCATTGACATTGTTGTTTTTTAAGAATTGGTTGACTGTGTTTGGATACGAAGTAGCGATACGTTTTCCTTCTAAATCTTTAATAGAATTGTAGGTTTTTCCTTTTGGAATCGCTACAGAGACTTTACAGCTAGAAAATCCTAATTTCTCTGCAATAGTGATGTCTTGTCCTTTTTCTACTAAAACATTTTCTCCAATAATAGCTACGTCTACTACACCATCTTTTAAATACTGCGGAATGTCTCCGTTACGCAAATAAAATACTTCTAGAGGAAAGTTTTTAGCAGAAGTTTTGAGTTGATCTTTGCCATTATCAATAGCAATACCAACGTCTTTTAGGATTTTCATAGAATCCTCGTTTAATCGTCCAGATTTTTGAATTGCAATTTTTAGTTTACTCATTTTTCTTTTTTAGTTAAAAGTGTTTGAGTAAATCTTTTTGGATAAGATTCCTGTTTTCACAGGAATAAAAAAACCGCTTGATTTACTCAAACGGTTTTAAAAATATCTTGGTTTTATTCAATACATTTTCAGCTCGCTTGAGTGCAAGTATGAAAATGATGATGATGTAATTGAATAAAAATCATGTGTCGTTTTGTTCTTTACAAAGATTGTAAATTTAAATCTACAAATCCAAATCAATTTCAATTTTTATGAAAAATTTAAATTATTGATTTCCTAAAATTATAGGCATTCCGCTTTCACCAGAACCAATAATAACTACTTTACTGTTAGGTGATTCTGCTAATTTATTTGTCGCTTCAATACCTTTATCTTGCAAAATTTTATCTGTTAAAGAAGCACTTAAAATTTTATTAGCATCTGCTTTACCTTGTGCTTCAATAATTTGTCTCTCGGCTTCTTTTTCTGCAGTAACTAGTCTAAATTCATATTCTAAAGACTCTTGTTCTTGCTTTAATTTACGCTCAATAGCGTCTTTAATTGTTGGTGGTAAGGTTACATCTCGCACTAAAACTTCATCTAAAACAATGTATTGATCATCTACAATTTTTTTAGTTTCTTCGAAAATTTCACGTTGAATAGCATCACGTTTACTAGAATATAATTGTTCTGGCGTGTAACGACCAACAACACTACGTGCAGCAGAACGAATTGTTGGTAAAATGATACGTTGTAAGTAATTCTCACCGATTTCTTGGTGTAATTTACCTAAATTACGCTCGTCTGGTTTGTACCAAGCCGATGCATCTAACTGAATATCTAATCCGTTAGAAGACAGTACTTTCATTTTTTCAAAAATTTCTTGTCTACGAACTTCATAAACATACACTTTGTTCCAAGGTGCAACAATATGAAAACCTTCACCTAAAGGTGGTTGATCTGTAACAACTCCGCCATCAAAGGTTTTATATAAAACGCCAGCTTCACCAGAACCGATAGTAACAGCAGATTTTGCGATGATAATTATTAGTAGAACGATACCAATTAAAATTGGCAGTCCTATTTTAGGTAATTTGTCCATTTTAGTTTGTTTTTATATTAGT
This sequence comes from Winogradskyella sp. SYSU M77433, assembly GCF_029911945.1. Lineage (NCBI taxonomy): Bacteria > Pseudomonadati > Bacteroidota > Flavobacteriia > Flavobacteriales > Flavobacteriaceae > Winogradskyella > Winogradskyella sp. SYSU M77433. The sequence goes on from NZ_JARYTG010000007.1 coordinate 62,522, forward strand.
CCGTTGTACTTTCTGATAAACCACTCAGCAAACAAGCTTAAAGCGATTAAGCCAAGTAGATATTTCCAGTCTATCAAAGGTACGATATTTTTAGTGCTTTTCTGAATTGTAGAATATCGCTTATCTGAGAGGAGATTCTCAATTAAATCATCAGTTTCACTACTGAAATAAGACTTTCCTGAACTATTATTAGCTAGAGATTTTAATTTTGAAATATCAGCATTTAGAAATTGTTGTTCAACATTGTATTCTAAAACCTGAAATTGACCTAAGGCAGATACAGCTTCTGAAGCATGCTTAACTGTAAAATTATACTCGCCAGCTTTTATACCGCTGAGATCAACTGTGTAATTTCCATTATTTAATAGCAAAGGTACTTCTCTTACACTATCATCTTCCGTATTTTTTAAAGTGATACTTAAAGAAGCACTATTATCAAACTCATAATTCTTGTTGAAATATTGCGCTGAAATGATAACATCATCATTGCCATTATAGAATGATTTGTAATCGATGTTTATTCGTGTGCGCTTTTTATTAGAACTTAAGTATTGAATAAGTTTCCCAATAAAATTATCAAAATCACTGAAGCTTTCCGTATCTAAATATGATTGTGCGCGCCAACGCCATATACCTTCACCACTTAGTAAGGCGTGTTTTGTATTTTCAAACTCTATTGTAGAAAGCAAAGACTGATCCGTAGTAATGCCATTTACAGTTTTATAAAGAATAACATCAGCAGGCACTAAAAATTCTGTTTTTCCAAATTCAGATTTTAAGGGTGGATAATTATTAAAATCTAAATTATCAACGATAAAAGTGTTGTAGTTCTTGTTTAAATTAGGTTGAAAATTTTCAGTTTGATTTGTTATGGTCTGCTTAAAATAGCCTTGAGAATTATTGAGTAAATTCCAATTTGTTATTGGTCCAGAGATTGTAAATGTATTCAGCTTTTGAGCTTTAATTTCTTGAAGAACTCTATTAAAGCCATTATTCGGCTGATACAAAATAACCAATTGAAAATCATTTATTTTATCAAAATATTCTTTTGGATTTAAAATAGTAACGCTTCGCTGTTCATTACTTTCAATTGACTTTTTTAAAGCGCCTAAATCTGGATGTAATTTATCTGAAACTAAGGCTATATTTGTCTTTTGATCGATGACCTCTACTCCAAAATTTTTGGTATTGTTAACTTTATTTTTCTCATCTTCTAGGGGCACCAATTCTACACGAAACGTTTTTACACCAACTGAGTTTGCGGTTAAAGTAGTTGAGACAATTTCCGAAGTTTTTGCGTCATCAAACTGAATAGTTTTTCTGAAAACCATATTGCTTCCTGACCAAATCTTCAATTCAGTATTTACAGCTTCCGTACCATTATAGTTTGTAATAATTTCAACAGGAAAGTCATTCTTTAAAAAGGCGTAACGATTAACATTAAGCTGTTTAATGCTTAAATCTGAATACACTGTTGAGTCTCCTAAAATAATTGGATATATAGGCTGATTTACGGAATTATACACATAACTATAATCAGAACCATAGGTTTGATTACCATCGGTAACAAGGATTATTGGAGCTGTTTCATCTTTAAAAACTTCACCAAATTGCTTTAAAGCTTGCGAAATATTAGATTGACGTTCCGTAAAACTTAAACTATCTAAATTGTTTACAGACTTGCCAAAACTGTATTCTTGAATATTAAAACGTTCCTTGAGTTCTGAACTTGAATCAATAGATTTTAGAATGCTATTAACACCTGCATCTTGTTCCAAATACGAAACCGATTCTGAATTATCTACCGCAACAACTAGAGTGGGTTTTTCGTTGTAATAAGTATTGGATTGGAATTTAGGATTAATCAGCAATAATAAGATTCCAAATACAGCAATAAACCTTAACGCTACTAATATATACTTAAGATTAGATTTTAATTTCGATTTATATAAATACTGAAACAGCGCTAATAAAAGCGCTGTTATTGCAGCAATGGTTATATATAAAATCGTTTCTGTTTGCAATTATCTTTTTAATGCTTTTTTTATACAAGAATTAATATCCTTAACATGCCTTGCTTTCATATTATATGAAGATAACATTCCTGCAACATAATTTCTGTAAATGATTTCACCCGTTTTTGAGTTTATAATATGTATGAATTTTTGTGAATTCACTCTTACAAAACGGAGGTAATAAAATTCTTCTCCATTAAGAATCCTTCTATCTATCTCATTTTCATCTTGAAACTCAAACTTATAATTATAGTTTTCAAAAGTATCTTGAAATTCATCTTTATCTTCTTTGGCTTTCATTTTCCAAGGGTTGTACTTTATCAAGTGATAATTTGGAATATAAAGTGTTTCGTTAGCTAATTTTTTTAGTTCAGGTAAAAAATCATTATCATACATCCAATATTCTTCACCAGTCCCTATTTGATTATTTACCTTTTGAAAATAATTTTTTAAAAACCCTGATTTATAATTATAAAACACATCTCTAGTATAAATACTATCCATTATAACGGAAGTTTCTGAAGTTAATGCCGTAGCAAGAAAAGTGTCTTTTGGAAACAAATCAACTCTAGCTATATTTTCTCTATTAGAACTTATCGCATTATTGAGTTTTCTTTCATATTTTTTTTTGCTTTTATCTAACTTACTTATATCTTTCTTTAAACCCTCACTGTCAAGCATAAAGAAGTTTACATAAACATAAATATAGTCTACAACAGCACCTGATTTCATCTGTTTTTGCTTATGATAACCTTCTAAATTTGCAAATGAATAGTTACCATCTAAGTAATCCAACAAATTAAAATCTTCTCGGCTAATCAACTTGTATGGAGTTATATCCCATGAATCACTCAACAACTTTTTATAAGTAGCTGTATCAATTATATCTGATAAAACAAAAATTGTTTCGGTACCTTTAAATTTATCTAAACGATCTTTAGGAAATTTCTTTTGCTTACCAATATGGGTTGGCCCTACACTTACTTGTCCATTAATAGATATAGTTAATAAAAATAAGCATATAAAAACTAGGTTTATTTTTAGTTTCATTTTATTTTTTTATTGATTAATAGCTTACTGTATTTTAATGGATTTTATGTTAACATTCCACCATCAACATTCAGGGTTTGTCCAGTTACATAGGCACTAAGATCACTTGCTAAATACACACAAGCGTTAGCTATATCTTCTGGAGTACCACCACGTTTTAATGGTATTGCAGCTCTCCAACCTTTTACAGTTTCTTCATCTAGTTTTGCTGTCATTTCAGTTTCTATAAAACCTGGTGCAATGACGTTACTTCTTATATTACGAGAACCCAATTCTAAAGCTACTGACTTAGAAAAGCCTATAATACCTGCTTTTGAAGCTGCATAATTGGTCTGACCAGCATTACCCTTAACACCAACTACAGAGCTCATATTAATGATTGAGCCTTTACGTTGCTTTAACATAGTACGCTGTACAGCTTTAGTCATGTTGAATACGGATTTAAGATTCACTTCAATAACTTTATCGAAATCTTCTTCTCCCATACGCATTAATAGATTATCTTTTGTAATACCAGCGTTATTCACCAAAATATCTATTGAACCAAATTCAGCAACAACATCTTCAGCTAACTTTTGAGCTTCATCAAAACTAGCAGCATTACTTTGGTAGCCTTTAGCTTTTACTCCTTTGTCATTAAGTTCTTTTTCTAATTCATTTGCAGCCTCAACAGACGAACTGTACGTAAAAGCTATGTTTGCTCCATGATCTGCAAAAACTTCAGCAATGCCTTTACCAATTCCTCTACTTGCTCCAGTAATGATTGCTGTTTTACCTTCTAAAAGTTTCATAAATTATTTTTTCGATTAGTTAGTTCCTACCCTAACTCATAAAGGAAGGAAAGTGTTTATATAATGTCAAATATACCAATTACAAGTTGCATGAAATATAAAAACCTCACAAGATTTTGTAAGGTTTTTAACAGTTTATACCAAACTTGGTTTAGTATTTAAATATTTTGATTAGCCTAAAACTTCAGCTACTTTTTTACCAATTTCAGCAGGAGAATCAACAACGTGGATACCACATTCTCTCATAATTTTCTTTTTAGCTTGGGCTGTATCATCACTACCACCTACAATAGCTCCAGCATGTCCCATAGTACGACCAGCAGGTGCAGTTTCACCAGCAATAAAACCTATGATTGGTTTTTTACTTCCGCTTTCTTTGTACCATTTAGCAGCATCAGCTTCTAATTGACCACCTATTTCACCAATCATTACAACAGCTTCAGTTTCTGGATCATTAATTAAAAGCTCAACAGCTTCTTTTGTAGTTGTACCAATGATTGGATCTCCTCCAATACCAATTGCAGTAGTAATACCTAAACCTTGCTTCACAACTTGATCCGCTGCTTCGTAAGTTAACGTACCAGATTTTGAAACAATACCTACTTTACCTTCTTTAAAAACAAAACCAGGCATAATACCTACCTTAGCTTCACCTGGAGTAATAACACCCGGACAGTTAGGACCAATTAAACGACAATCTCTGTTTTTGATATAATCTGCAGCTTTAATCATATCTGCAACAGGAATACCTTCTGTAATAGTAATAATTACTTTTATACCTGCATCAGCAGCTTCCATAATCGCATCAGCAGCAAATGCTGGTGGTACAAAAATGATAGTTGTATCAGCCCCAGCTTGTTCTACAGCTTCAGAAACTGTGTTAAAAACTGGTTTTCCTAAGTGAGTTTGACCTCCTTTTCCTGGAGTAACACCACCAACCACATTGGTACCATATTCAATCATTTGTTCAGCGTGAAAAGTTCCTTCACTACCTGTAAAACCTTGTACAATTATGTTTGAATTTTTATTAACTAAAACGCTCATTAGATATTTCTGTTTTTAAGTTTTATTAATTTGTTATGCAAAAATAAGAGTTTTGAAATGTAAAACCGACCTCTTTTTTATGTTTTTCTACGACTTGATTATTATTTTTTGTTTTTCAACTTTTCGAGGATTTCAGGTATCATTTTTATAGAAGCAATCTCCTTGTATTTAGATCTAAAATCATCAGCTGGAACACCGAAATAGCTCTTTCCCCCTTCTAAAGATTTACTCACACCTGCTTTGGCAGAAATCACCGCTTTTTTACCGATAGTAATTCCGCTAGTAATACCAACTTGTCCCCAAATGGTAACTTCATCCTCAATCACTACACAACCTGCAATACCAACTTGTGAGGCAATTAAGCATTTTTTACCAATAACTGTATCGTGACCTACCTGAACCTGATTATCGATCTTAGTTCCTTCTTTAATTGTTGTATCCGCAGTAACTCCGTTGTCTATTGTGCAAAGTGCACCAATATCAACATTGTTTTCTATAACTACTCTACCACCTGATTTTAACTGATCGAAACCTTCAGGTCTATTTTTATAATAAAAAGCACTCGCACCTAAAACTGTTCCAGCATGGATAATAACATTATCTCCTATGATGGCATTATCATAAATACTAACATTGGAATGAATAATACAATTCTTTCCTATTGTTACATTATTACCTATAAAACAGTTGGGCTGAATGACGGTACCTTCACCAATTTTAGCTTCTTCTGCTATAGCCAAATTAGACGGCTTAAATGGCTGGAAGTGATTAGTCAATTTATTGAAATCTCTAAAGGGATCATCTGAAATTAATAAAGCTTTCCCTTCTGGACATTCAACTTCTTTATTAATTAAAACAATAGTTGCAGCAGATTGTAGTGCTTTATCATAATACTTTGGATGATCTACAAAGACAATGTCTCCTGGCTCTACGACATGAATTTCATTCATGCCTAAAACAGGAAAATTATCATTACCAACATAATCCGTTTGGATTATTCCGGCTATCTCTTTTAATGAATATTCTCTAGGAAATTTCATAAAAACCTTTTATTTATTGATTAATTTAAAAGTTCCATTTATATATTCAAAAGAATTTTCATATTTATCAAGCTTATCATTTACAGTCCAATTCATTAACATAAAAATATCTTTTTCCCCTTCCACAAATGCAATAATATAAACCACTTCAATATCATCTACTTTCCCAAATATTTTTATTTGCCTTGCTGGCTTATCATTAATGGATGATAAGCCATAATCCTGGAAAATAGGATTTGTTAAAGACTCTGTAAACATATTTTTCTGAGCGTTCTTATAGTTTTCAATTACAGGTAATTCATCATTATAATCACCAAACTCTTTGAATAACTCAACATACTCATTTTTGTCTTCTTGAATAACTACAAAATAAGTTTCCTTATAAATATTACCATATTGCAAAACCGCGTCTGAATTTAATTGATTCATGGGTTTCATATAAATCGGTAAATCTACATGGAATACACTATCCAAACTTACCTTTTCATAATTATGAGCTGAAGTAGATACTGGCTGATTATTGATTTGTTCACTAGCTGCTTTTCCTGCTTCAGAAATTAACTCAACACAAGATGTAGCTACTAAAGCTAACAAAACAACTAGAAGAATTTTTCTCATAAAACTACTCCTTGATACGCTCTTTATAAGTTCCTTTTTCGGTTTCAACTTTTATTTTATCACCTTCATTTATAAATAAAGGCACATTAACTTCAGCACCAGTCTCAACCGTAGCTGGTTTTGTAGCATTTGTAGCTGTGTTACCTTTAACACCAGGTTCTGTATGCGTTACTTCTAAAATTACAGTTGCAGGCATGTCAACCGATAAAGGCATGTTATCCTCTGTATTAATCTGAATAGTTACAATTTCACCTTCTTTTAATAAATCGGGTCTATCTAAAGCTGATTCTAGTAATCGTATTTGAGTGTAGTCTGCCTCATTCATAAAATGGTAGAATTCACCATCATTGTATAAATATTGAAATTTATGCGTTTCAACACGAACATCATCAATTTTATGACCTGCTGAAAACGTGTTATCTATTACTTTTCCTGTGGTTACACTTTTTAATTTAGTTCTAACGAATGCAGGACCCTTTCCTGGTTTTACATGAAGGAATTCAATGATTTTATAAATATCGTGATTGTATCTAATACATAGTCCGTTTCTAATATCTGATGTACTTGCCATTATAATTTATAAGTTGTTAATTTTAGTTTGATTTAAAGTAGCCTTTCATAATACCTCGATGTGAATTCTTTATAAACTGTAAAATCTCATCGCGTTCTGGAGTGGCTTCCATTTCTGCTTCAATTAAATCTGAAGCTTGTGTATTGTTATAATTTTTTTGATACAGTATTCTGTAAATATCCTGTATTTCTCTAATTTTTTCTGAAGAATACCCTCTTCGTCTCAATCCTACAGAATTGATTCCTACATAAGATAAAGGCTCACGAGCAGCTTTAACATATGGTGGTACATCTTTACGCACTAAAGAACCACCTGTTACAAAAGCATGGTTTCCTATAGAACAAAATTGATGTACGGCAGTCATTCCTGCTAAAACAACATAATCGCCTACTGTAATATGTCCAGCTAACGTACTGTTGTTTGAAAAAATACAGTTATCACCCACAATACAATCGTGTGCAATATGGCAATAAGCCATTATAAGACAATTGTTACCAATTACGGTTTTCATCTTATCTGCCGTACCACGATTTATAGTAACACACTCTCGAATGGTAACATTATCACCTATCTCAACGGTTGTTTCTTCGTCGTTATATTTTAAATCTTGAGGAACTGCCGATATTACTGCACCTGGAAAAATGTTACAATTTTTCCCAATACGAGCACCTTCCATGATAGTAACATTACTGCCAATCCAAGTACCCTCACCTATCTTTACATTGTTATGTATTGTTGTAAAAGGCTCTATTACGACATTCTTAGCGATTTTTGCACCAGGATGTACATATGCTAAAGGTTGGTTCATTTTATTTTACTTTTGAAATTTGAGCCATTAATTCGGCTTCTGCGCATAATTTTCCATTGGCATATGCATAGCCTTGCATGTGACAGATCCCTCTTCTAATAGGAGTAATCAATTCACACTTAAAAATTAAAGTGTCACCAGGAACAACTTTTTGTTTGAACTTAACATTATCCATTTTCATGAAGAACGTTAAGTAATTTTCAGGATCTGGAACAGTACTTAATACTAAGATACCACCAGTTTGCGCCATGGCTTCAACAATTAGCACACCCGGCATTACTGGAGCTCCAGGAAAATGTCCTTTGAAGAATTCTTCATTCATTGTGACATTTTTCAAACCAATAACATAACTTTCAGTAAGTTCAAAAACTTTGTCTAAAAGTAAGAATGGCTGTCTATGTGGTAACATGTTCATGATTTGATTCACGTCCATTAAAGGTTCAGAATTCAAATCGACTTGAGGCACATTATTACGTCTTTCGTTCTTTATAATTTTGGACATCTTTTTTGCAAACTGAGTGTTTACAAAATGCCCTGGTTTGTTAGCAATGACTTTGCCTCTAATACGAGTACCAATTAATGCTAAATCACCAATAACATCTAATAATTTGTGCCTTGCAGCTTCATTAGGATAATGCAGTGTAAGATTATCCAAAATACCATTAGGCTTAACAGTAATTTTATCTTTATTGAATGCGACACTAAGCTTTTCCATTGTTTCAGGCGATAATTCCTTATCGACATAAACTATGGCATTATTTAAGTCACCTCCTTTTATCAGACCATGCTCTAAAAGCATTTCTATTTCATGGAGGAAACTAAATGTTCTTGCATTTGCTATATCAGATTTAAAATCCGAAATTTTATTTAATGTTGCATTTTGAGTCCCTAAAACTTTTGTTCCAAAATCTACCATTGTAGTAATTTGGTATGAACTTGAAGGCATTAATATAATTTCGCTACCAGAGGCTTCATCTGAATAAGAAACTACTTCAGTAACTTCATATTCTTCTCTACAAGCTTCTTGCTCAACAATTCCTGCTTCCTCTAAAGCTTCCACAAAAAACTTTGAAGAACCATCCATAATTGGTGGTTCAGAAGCATTAAGTTCTATTATAACGTTATCTATATCCAAGCCAACCAAAGCTGCTAAAACATGTTCACATGTCTGAATAACAACTCCGTTTCTCTCTAAACAAGTTCCCCTTTGCGTGTTAGTAACATAGTTGGCATCAGCTTCAATTTTTGGGTGTCCTTCTAAATCGACACGCTCAAAAAGGAATCCTGAATTTTCAGCTCCAGGTTTAAAAACCAATTTAACATTTGCACCTGTATGAAGTCCTACTCCTTCAAGTGTAACTTCTTTTTCAATGGTCTTTTGCTTTATATCTGTTTTAATTATTGCCATCTACTTTTTTTTCTAATTCATTTATAGTTTTTGCAAGCTTCGGTAAGTTTTTGAAAAGCACATAAGACTTATTCCAGTCGGTATAACCAAAAGATGGTGAACCTTGCAAAACTTCGTTATCCTTTATGTTTCTTCCAATTCCGGATTGCGCTTGCACTTTTACATTGTTACCTATAGTAATGTGACCAACGATTCCTACTTGACCTCCAATAATACAGTTGCTGCCTATTTTAGTTGATCCTGCAACTCCTGTTTGAGCTGCTATAACAGTGTTTTTTCCTATTTCAACATTGTGTGCAATCTGAATTTGATTGTCTAGTTTTACACCATAACGAATTACGGTAGAACCCATTGTGGCTCTATCTATTGTAGTACCAGCTCCAACATCGACATTGTCTTCTAAAATTACATTTCCTATTTGTGGAACTTTTGAATACTCACCCTTTTCATTTGGAGCAAAACCAAAACCATCTGCTCCTATAATAGCTCCAGAGTTGATCACACAATTATTACCAATAACACAATCGGAATAAATTTTTCCGCCTGCAAAGATGATACAATCGTCACCAATTGTAACATTCTCACCAATGTATGAATTCGGGAAAATCTTAACATTATTCCCTATAGTTACATTATCTCCTATATAAGTAAATGCACCTACATAAATATTTTCACCCAATTTTGCAGTATCGGAAATAAAGCTTGGTTGCTCTATTCCTGACTTATTACTCATTTTAAATTGGTTGTAATATTCTAATAGTTTTGTAAAAGACCTGTAAGCGTCTTCTACTTTTATAAGTGTTGTACTTATTGGGTTTTCGGGTTTAAAGTCTTCATTAACAATAGTAACCGAAGCCTCTGTAGTATAAATGTATTGCGTGTATTTAGGATTTGCTAAAAAAGTTAAAGATCCTTCGCTTCCTTCTTCTATTTTGGATAGTGTAGAAACTTCCACGTTGGGATCACCATCAACAGTTCCTTCTAAAATACCTGCGATTTGTTCTGCTGTAAATTTCAATTAATTGATTTATTTGTCTGTTGGTTCAGCAAAAATAGAAAAAATGTATTACAATTTCTTCTTAGGATAGCACTTATAATATTTGGTTACAGGTTTACTTAGTGCTTTTAGGTTAACTTGATCTGAAGCTTTAACTATATCCTTTACTTTTCCTGACTTTAGAAGAATATTGATATTCTGCTTTTTACTCTTATAAGCTTGATTGGTAATTTCACCTTTAAAAACAAAATACTCTGCTTCTTCTCTAGTTAGATTATACTCGTCAACTAAAGCATTGATATGCTCTGTAAGTTCCGCTTGTTTAATATCTTTATTTTTCAACTTTATTTTGAGTAAATCTCTATCGAGAATCATTTCGCAAAGATTACTTAACACAAAATCATTATGATTTTGCCAATTCTTCATTGCTGAAACAATATCATAATCGTCCAATTTAGAGAATATGCTTAAAGTTTCACCATCAAAAGATGCTCTATCAATATTAGAATTTAAAAAATACGACAAAGCTTCACTTGCATTGAGATCAACTCCTCCCGAAACCAAATCTTTAGCTCGCTTTAAAATTCTTGTTAAAAGTTGTTCGGCCGCTAAGCTTGTTTTATGTAAATATACTTGCCAATACATAAAGCGTCTAGCAACTAAAAACTTCTCTACACTATAAATTCCTTTTTCTTCCACAACCAACTCATCTTCAACCACATTAAGCATCGTAATTAAACGTTCACTATTAATGTTTCCTTCAGCAACACCTGTGTAAAAACTGTCTCTTTTCAGATAGTCTGCTCTATCCATATCGAGTTGACTTGAAATTAATTGACACATGAATTTCCGATGGTATTCACCTTTAAAAATTGAGATTGCTAACGTTAAACTTCCGTTAAACTCATTATTGAGTTCTTCCATAAAACGCAGTGAAATTTCCTCGTGAGAAATATCATTTACTATACTATGCTCCATGGCATGAGAAAAAGGCCCATGTCCAATATCGTGCAATAAAATAGCGATTAGCAAACCGTTTTCTTCATCTTCCGAAATCGCAACTCCTTTAAAACGAAGTACATTTATAGCTTTTTGCATTAAATGCATACAGCCAAGCGCATGATGAAAACGTGTATGATGCGCGCCTGGATACACCAAATAAGATAAACCCATTTGGGTAATTCTACGTAACCTCTGAAAGTATTTGTGTTGAATAATGTCAAAAATTAGTGAATTTGGAATGGTAATAAATCCGTAAATTGGATCGTTAAATATTTTGAGCTTATTATTAGTAGGCAAAATGTATAAAAATCAATAGTTAAAAGACAAATATACCACAACATGATAAATATTCTTTGGGTAGACGACGAAATAGATTTACTAAAACCTCATATTCTCTTTTTAGAGCAAAAACAATATATAGTTACTAAATGCCAAAGCGGTACAGAAGCACTAGAAGTTATAGACGAAACGAACTTTGATATTGTGTTTTTAGATGAAAACATGCCTGGACTCACAGGATTGGAAACTTTAAATGAAATAAAAGAAAAACGACCAAACCTTCCTGTGGTAATGATTACCAAAAGTGAAGAAGAATATATTATGGAGGAAGCAATCGGTAATAAAATTGCTGATTATTTAATTAAGCCTGTTAACCCTAACCAAATATTACTAAGTTTAAAGAAGAACTTAGACCATTCTCGTTTAGTCTCAGAAAAGACGACATCTAATTACCAACAAGAGTTTAGAAAAATAGCCATGGATTTATCTATGGTAAATTCTTATCAGGAATGGGTAGATCTTTATCAAAAGTTAATTTATTGGGAACTTCAGCTTGAGGATATAGAAGACGTTGGAATGACTGATATCCTTGAATCTCAAAAAACCGAAGCTAATCTACAATTTGGCAAATTTATTGAGAAAAATTACGAAGATTGGTTTCAGTCAAATACTGAAGCACCTGTTATGTCACATACTTTATTTAAGGATAAAGTTGTGCCAGAACTAAGTGATAAACAACCAACGCTTTTAGTTGTCATCGATAATTTACGTTATGACCAATGGAAAGCTTTTGAGCCTATCGTTAACAATTATTACAAGAAAGCTTCAGAACTTTCATTCTTCAGCATTTTACCAACAGCTACACAGTATGCGCGTAATGCTATATTCTCTGGTTTAATGCCATCAGACATGGAAAAACTTTATCCTCAATATTGGAAAAACGATATAGATGAAGGAGGAAAAAACCTTCACGAGGATGATTTTCTAAGAGAACAGTTGAAGCGTTTAGGACTAACACATCTAAAGTATGAGTATCATAAAATTACCAATTTAAAATCAGGAAAGAAACTTGTAGAAAACTTTAGAGCATTAAAAGAAAACGATTTAAGTGTAGTTGTGTATAATTTTGTGGACATGCTATCACATTCTAAAACTGAGATGGAAGTTGTTAAAGAATTAGCCTCTAACGATAAAGCTTATCGCTCGTTGACTTTAAGCTGGTTTAAAAACTCTCCATTATTAGAAATGATACAACTTTCTCAACAATTAGGTTTTAAACTCATAATGACTACAGATCATGGTACTATTAATGTTAAAGCACCTTCTAAAGTTATAGGCGATAGAGATACTAGTTTGAATTTACGCTATAAAACAGGTCGTAGCCTCACCTATCAAGACAAAGATGTTTTGGCGGTAAAAGATCCAAAATCTATTCATTTACCTTCATTAAGTATGAGTAGCTCGTTTATTTTTGCTAAAGGGGATTTGTTCTTAGCTTATCCTAATAATTTTAATCACTATGTCAGTTACTACCGAAATACGTATCAACACGGTGGTGTTTCTTTGGAAGAAATGATTATTCCTTTTGTGATTTTAGAACCAAAATAACAAATCTTCCATAAAGGATAATATCTGTAAAAAGCAAAAAAAATCGACGAAATACATAAATTTCTAGGATTTTCAATATTTTATTCCTAACATTGCATCAAATTTAATTGATAGTGAATACTATAGAATTTGAATATCAACTCAATGAAATTGATAGCATTGCAACTAAAGTTTTAGAGCATTTAGTTTCTAAAACCGTGCTTTTCAATGGGGAAATGGGTGCTGGAAAAACAACTTTCATAAATGCTTTACTAAAAGCTTTAGGAAGTGATGATGTAGCTTCTAGTCCGACATTCTCCATTGTTAATGAATATGAGCTGACAAATGATAAGGTTTTTCATTTTGATTTCTATAGGATTGAAGATATTGAAGAAGCTTATAATTTTGGTGTTGAAGATTATTTTAACAGTAATAATTGGCTTTTTATTGAATGGCCTGAGCGTGTTGAAGAATTACTACCTGATGATAACCAGACAATAAGCATCACTAATATTAATAATGAGAAAAGATCCCTCAAATTAACTATAAAGACTAAACATTTAACCGAAAATAAAGCTATGACAGAAACAAAATTTTAGTTTAAATTTTGACTATATTCCTTTAAGATAGTATGCTAATTACGGGAAAACCGTAATTATAAACTCATAATTTCTAGGATTTTAACATTATTACATTTTAGCACTATTACTCTACACTGTAATTTTGTAGTAATTAATTAATTAAATCCCTTTAAATTATGAAAGCTAAAAAACTAGTACTAGCGATTGCTATCTTCGGCGGAATGTTATTCACTGCTCAAGCAACTAACATTATTGACTTAGATGGCCAAACTACAACACAAGTTGACAAAAGAAAACTTAAAATCCCAACACACGGATAAGAAATCTTATAATCGAAAGATTTTAATGGGGAGTATCATAGCTACAGTTATAGCTGGTACTCCTTTTTTATTCTATATCTACGAATATGTGCCTGACACTCCTAAATGGGAAACTATATTTGGAACATATAATAGTAATTTATATGGAAGTGCAAATGTAGGCGTCTGGGTTTTAATGATGAAAGTTATACCCTTATTACTTTCTCTCATATGGTTTTTTACTTGTAAGCATTGGTGGTATCATGTTTTAATAATCCCTATTGCTATGTTTTCTTTTCAGTGCTTAAGTGCATTAAATGATGATATAGTTTATATGGACGAACTTCATATTATTTGGCTTTTACCTTTTATGGCTATCGTTTTCCCTTCAATATATCTAATTAGAGCTAGAATGTTCAATAAAATAAACGATGCAGATAAAACTATGGAAGAATTAGAAGAAGAGTTTATGATAAAACCAAAAACCTTTTGGGGTAAGATTAAACAGTACTTTTAATTATTATATTCCTCTCTATTAAAGCATTTATTGTTTGAAGTAGAATAATTTTAGTAATTCATTTAGGCTTTCACTATATTGCAATTACTTTAAACTAACCTTCAATGAGTAAATCTTTATCTCCATTTACCAAAGCCCAACTATTACCTCAAGAAGAGACCTTAGAAATTTTTAAACGAAAAGGGGAGCTTTTTATTGGTATCCCTAAAGAAACTCATTTTCAAGAAAAAAGAGTTTGCTTAACTCCAGATGCTGTTTCTGCTTTAACAGCAAATGGTCATCGTGTTTTATTAGAATCTGGTGCTGGAGAAGGTGCTAATTTCAATGATAAAGACTATAGCGAAGCTGGTGCAGAAGTCACCAAGGATACGGCAAAGGTCTACTCCTGCCCTATGATACTAAAAGTAGAACCACCTTCCTTAGATGAAATTAGTTTAATAAATCCTCAGACAATTTTAATATCTGCCTTACAGATTAAAACTCAGAGTAAAGCTTATTTTGAAGCTTTAGCCAAAAAAAGAATCACTGCTTTAGCTTTTGAATATATTAAAGATGAAGATGGTGCTTACCCAGCAGTGAGGTCACTTAGTGAAATTGCAGGCACAGCTTCTATTTTAATCGCTTCTGAGTTACTATCTAATGTTAATGGTGGTAATGGATTAATGATGGGAAACATCAATGGTGTTCCTCCTACCGAGGTTTTAATTCTAGGTGCTGGCACAGTAGGTGAATTCGCTGCTAGATCAGCTATTGGTTTAGGTGCAAATGTTAAGGTTTTTGATAGTTCAATTACTAAACTACGCTGTATTCAGAATAATTTAGGACGTACAATTTACACCTCTACAATGCAACCAAAAAACCTACTAAAAGCCTTAAAAAGATGTGATGTTGCTATTGGTGCTGTTAGAGGCACTAATCGTTCTCCTATTGTAGTTACTGAAACTATGGTAGACAACATGAAAAAAGGCTCAGTAGTCATAGATGTAAGCATTGATATGGGAGGTTGTTTTGAAACCAGTGAAATAACCACTCATGACCATCCTACTTTTGAACACAACGGAGTACTCCATTATTGTGTTCCGAATATTCCTGCGCGTTACTCTAGAACAGCTTCAGTTTCCATAAGTAATATTTTCACACCTTATTTACTAGAAATTGGTGAACATGGTGGTTTAGAAAATGCGCTTAGATTTGATAGAGGATTAAAAAATGGGTTGTATTTTTACCACGGCATCTTAACTAATAAATCAGTTTCCGAATGGTATGGTTTAGATTACAATGATGTCAACCTATTAATCTTTTAAAATTATTCAATGAAGTTTATTCATCGACTTGGCTATTATCTTGGAGGATTTGCCATAGGTCTTATAATTCTTATGTTTTTTCTTAACGGCAAAGATGCTTCGTGTGATTATGGCCCAAATGCTAGAACAGTTAAAAACATCAGTTCTAAACCACTCTCTTATTCTGAAAGTGCCTCTACTTTTATTCAAAAAAACACACTAGATTCTTTAACTGTAGTTAACTTAATAAAGTACGGAACAGTTGATTTTTCAAAAAGTAATATTGATCTAGACTCTTGTAAAATATATATTATAGAAAACTCTTATAAAGAGCAAGAGATGGAACTCAAAGTTGAAAATTGCAACTCGCTAGCAAAAATTATAGAAATTGATTTTACGCAAAACTAATATTTATGTATTCTATCGCTAAAATCTCAAATTTATCAATCTAAATTTTAATCTTTGAGGTTAATTATTCAAAACATTAAATAAAAGATAATGAAAGTATTAGTAACTGGTGCCGCAGGCTTTATTGGCTTTTTTGTTTCAAAAATATTAATAAATAAAGGGCATCAAGTAGTAGGCTTAGATAATATAAACGATTATTATGATGTCAACCTTAAATTTTCAAGACTTAAGGAATTAGGAATTGAAAAAGAGTGTGCTAGCGAGTTTAACAAAGTATGCAAAAGTTCATCTAGCTTTTTCTCTTTTGTAAGAATGAACCTTGAAGATCGAGAAAATTTACCTGAATTATTTAAAAACGAAAAGTTTGATATCGTTTGTAATTTAGCTGCACAGGCTGGAGTTAGATATAGTTTAGAAAATCCCGAAACTTATATTGATTCTAATTTGGTTGGATTTCTAAATATTCTTGAATGCTGTAGAAACTTTGAAATTAAACATTTAGTGTATGCTAGTAGTTCTAGCGTATATGGTTTAAATAAAAAAGTACCTTTCTCTACTGACGACAATGTTGATCACCCAATAAGCTTGTACGCTGCTACAAAGAAAAGTAATGAGTTAATGGCTCATACTTACAGTCATTTGTTTAATGTTCCAACAACAGGCTTACGATTCTTTACAGTTTATGGCCCTTGGGGAAGACCAGATATGGCTATGTTTTTGTTTACTGATGCTATTGTTAATGACAGACCTATAAAAGTATTTAATCACGGAAAAATGGAGCGTGACTTTACTTATATAGATGATATTGTAGAAGGTGTTGTGAGAATTATTGAAAAGCCAGCAATATCTCGTGTTGAAAACAAAGAACTTTATAAAGTATATAATATAGGGAATAATAATTCCGTAAAACTTCTAGATTTTATAAAGGAAATAGAAAAAAATCTAAATAAGGAAGCTGATAAAAATATGATGGATATACAACCTGGTGATGTTGAAAGAACCTGGGCTGATGTAGATCAATTAATAGCAGATTATGACTACAGGCCTAATACATCTATAGCAAGAGGAGTAAAAGCTTTTGTAGATTGGTATAGAGAATATTATAAATAAATAAATAATTGATAATGGATTTTATCGTAAAAACTTGTCGTTAATATAATAATTTAGAGTAAGCGAATAATTTCTTACAAATTTGAAATCTAAATAAATAAACCTGAATCTAATAAACTTAGAAACATGAAAATAAATAAAATTTGTTGTATTGGTGCTGGATATGTTGGTGGCCCAACTATGGCAGTAATAGCAAAGAAAAACCCTGAAATCCAAGTAACTATTGTAGATATAAATGAAGAACGCATTGCCGCTTGGAATGATGAGGATGTATCAAATTTACCAATTTATGAGCCTGGATTAGCGGAAATAGTAGAAGAAACAAGAGGAAAAAATCTTTTTTTCTCTACTGAAATAAACAAGGCTATTGATGAGGCAGAAATGATTTTCATATCTGTAAACACCCCAACTAAAACTTATGGTAAGGGAAAAGGTATGGCTGCAGATTTAAAATATGTTGAATTATGTGCTAGAAATATAGCAGAAGTAGCAACTACAGATAAAATTGTTGTAGAAAAGTCTACTTTACCTGTAAGAACAGCTCAGGCTATAAAAAGTATATTACACAATACAGGAAGCGATGTTAACTTTAGTATTTTATCTAACCCTGAATTTTTAGCTGAAGGAACAGCTATTGAGGACTTATTAAGTCCTGATAGAGTTTTAATAGGTGGTGAATCTGAAGACGCTATTGAAAGCCTGGCAAATATCTATGGAAGTTGGGTACCACAAGACAGAATATTAAGAACCAACGTTTGGTCTTCTGAGTTATCTAAACTAACAGCTAACGCTTTCTTAGCGCAGAGAATTTCGTCTATTAACGCAATTTCAGAATTATGTGAGCATACAGAAGCTAATGTTAATGAAGTTGCTAGAGCAATTGGTATGGATTCTAGAATAGGACCTAAATTCCTTAATGCATCAATTGGTTTTGGAGGATCTTGTTTTCAAAAAGACATACTCAACCTTGTCTATATTGCCAGAAGTTATGGTCTTAACCAAGTAGCTGATTATTGGGAACAAGTTATTATTCTTAACGATCATCAAAAACGCAGATTCTCTGATAACTTAATCAGTACATTATACAACACCGTTTCAGGGAAAAAAATTGCGATGCTAGGATGGGCTTTCAAAAAAGACACAAACGATACAAGAGAATCTGCTGCAATTTATGTAGCTGATCATTTACTAAGTGAACAAGCTAATATTGCAGTGTACGATCCTAAAGTATCAGACAAAAAAGTTCAAAATGACCTAAATTACTTAAACACTAGAACTTCTGAAGAAAACAGGGATCTTGTTACATCATATAGTGATCCTTATGAAGCTGTAAAAGATGCTCATGCTATTGCTATAATGACTGAATGGGATGAATTTAAAACTTACGATTGGAAAAAGATTTATGAGTCTATGAAGAAACCTGCATTTATCTTTGACGGTAGAAATATCTTGAATAAAGAAGAAATGAATGATATAGGTTTTGAATACTCTTCAATTGGAAAATAGAGTTTTATAAATAGAGTTTTATGTTACGAAGAGACTTGAGCCATATGAATCTGCTTAGAGCCGTTGGTATTACTTTGGTTGTTTTAAGGCATTCTTTTTCTCCATATAGAAATAGTTGGGATGTTAGTAAATATTATAAATATAATATTATAGCTGATTGCTTAGGGCAATATATCTCAACAATCTCTATGCCTCTTTTTGTTTTTATTTCTGGATATATATACTACTATTTGAGAAATAATTATGGAAAGTATGGGAACTATAAAACTTTACTCAAAAAGAAATCAAGACGCTTAATTGTACCCTATCTAATATTATCACCAATATATATCTATTTTTTAATTGATTATAGTTCTCTAAAGTCCTTTTTATTTTATATGTGGTCTGGAGCCGGACATCTGTGGTTTCTCTTAATGATGTTTTTCATGTTCATCATATATTATAAATTTGAAAAGTATTTATGTAAACATTATACATTAAGTATCTTAATTGGTATTATATTATATCTACTAGCATTACCCTTAAGTTATATTAACCTTCAGCCCCTATCTTTGGTTTGTAAATATTATATTTTTTTCCAAGTAGGTAATCTTTTTAATAAATACTCTTCTATAATTTTAATTTATTTGAAGGGAAAAGTGCTATATATTTTTTTATTACACCTAATTCTTTTTTCTTTTTATTTTTTTCTGATAAACTTTTTTCAAAACAAGTATATTTTGTTTGCAATTAACAAGACACAACTTGTATTGAGCTTATTAGCATTATGCTTTATTTATGGATTTTTAAATATACTAATTGTTAAATATGATTCTTTACTAAGTAAAGCAAAACCAATCATCTCATATGTAAATAATAATAGTTATTATTTATACCTGATACATGAACCTTTACTTAAAGTATTTTTCACTTTCATGTTTGTACAAAAAATGCCTATAATCCTAGCTATATCATTAGCTTTTATAATTTCAATGACTATATCTTTAATTTTAGGTAATCTTTTGATGAAATTAAAATTGGGCAGAGCACTAATAGGTTCTTGATCGGCAATTTAATCTATTATAAGTTTTTTGGTTATATCTCGGTCTCTGTCCACAAGTTGCACAAAATAAACACCTGCTTGTAACATACTGATATCTACTTGCTCAATCGTAACAGGATTTAAGTTTTCATTTAAAATCTTAACTGATTTTACTAGCTTACCTGTTAAATCATAAAAGTGAACATCTGACTCTAATGAACTTGATGACAGTTTAATATTAACACTATTTTTTGCTGGATTAGGAAAAATATTTAGAGAAGTTTCAGATTGTTCTTCACTAGGTGTTACGACACTATTTCCACAATTAGCATCTACCCCTACTATAACTGTGTCTTCATCATAACTCATAGCGTTAAAAACAGTTACGGTATATTCTGTTGTTTCAGTAGGAGATACTTCGATAGACTGGGTGGTTTCACCTGTACTCCAAAAATATTCATCACCTCCTGTAGCTGTTAATATTACAATTTCATCTAAACATATATTGGTATCTGCACCTGCATCTGCAACAACAGGCTCATATACATTTACTGTAACTTGTTTCTCATCAAAACAATCACCTATATAACCCACAACTTCATATGTAGTTGTTGCATTTGGACTTACAGCAATATTAGGTTGAGTCGCACCATTATTCCATTGATATGTATTGGCACCAGATGCTGACAATGTTATAAAATCACCACTTAATATATCAACACTTTCTCCGTTAGTTATAACTACTTCAGGGCTTGGATCAACATAAACAGTGACATCGTCAGTATCCTCTTGTTGTCCTTGTGTAACTGTAACTGAATAAGTTGTCGTAGACAAAGGACTAACTATAATACTTTGAGTAGTAGCACCTGTACTCCATAGATAGCTATCACCTTGTCCTGCAGTTAATACTACCTCATAGCTTTCGTTATTACAAACACGTTCATCAGTTCCTGCACTTGCCATAAATGGTTCTTCAACAATAACCGTAACTTGGGCTTCCGAAGAGCAAGAATTTGAAGTACCTATTACCGTATATGTTGTTGTTTGAACTGGACTTACTGAAATTGAAGCTGATGTTTCTCCTGTACTCCAAACATAGTTATTCGCTCCTTGAACTTGTAACGAGACAGTTTCACCTTCCACAATGGTAACATTGTCAGTAATGCTTAAAGTTGGTATTTCATTTACTGTTACAGTAACACTATCAGAATCTGAATTACCATATTCATCAGTCACAGTTATAGTATAAGTTGTTGTATTTGTTGGACTAACATTTAAACTTTGAGTATTATCACCTGTATTCCAAGCATAACTTACGCCTCCAGAGGCATTAAGGATTGTACTTTCGCCTTCACAAATTGAGACATCATCACCTGCTTCAGCTACGACTTCAGGGATTACTGTAACCGTAACTTCTTCTGTTGCTGTGCATCCATTTGTTCCAAGTGACGAAACAGAGTATGTTGTTGTTACGCTTGGGCTTATATTTATAGTATTTGTTGTTTCACCCGTACTCCATTCATAATTATCACTCCCGCTAGCCGTAAGTACTGCTGATTCACCATTTACAATGACTAGGTCATTTGTTACATTAATATTAGGCGCTTCATTTACAAAAACAATTACATCATCAACACTTGAACAATTGTTTTGAATCACCTCTACACTATAATTTGTTGTTGTACTAGGGGAAACTGAAATTGAAACTGTTGTTTCACCAGTGCTCCATATATAAGAATCACCTCCAGATGCCGTGAGCGTAATTAATTCTCCTTCACAAATTGTTTCATCCTCACCAGCGTAAGCACTAGGTATTGTATTTACTATAACAGTAACTTCATCTGTATCAAAATTACCATAACCATCTCCAACAGTAACACTGTATGTTGTTGTTTCTAATGGACTAACAGTCAATTGAGATGTTGTAGCACCAGTATCCCAAGCATAACTAACACCACCAGAGGCATTGAGTGTTGTACTTTCTCCTTCGCAGATTGAAACATCATCACCAGCACTTGCCATTAATTCATCTAAAACTGTAACAAGAATATCTGCTGAAGTCTCACATCCATTTTCAGAAATAGCAGTTACGGTGTAAGTGGTTGTTTCATTTGGGGAAACTTCAATTGAAGCTGTTGTTTCACCTGTACTCCATAAATATGTATCTCCACCATTAGAAACTAAAGTTGTTGAATTTCCAATCATGACGTAAACCTGATTGTTTACTACTAAATTAGGAGCTTCATTAACAAAAACTGTAATAGAGTCAGTATCGGAATATCCATAATCATCAGTAACAGTAACTGTGTATGTTGTTGTCTCTTCAGGACTGACAGATATTTCTGCTTGGTCTTCACCTGTGCTCCAAGAATAAGTTGATCCTCCTGTTGCAACTAAAGAAATTGTTTCACCGTTACAAATAGTTACATCCTCACCTGAATCAGCTACGACTTCAGGAATTACAGTTACTAAAATTTCTGCATAACCAATACAACCATTTTCACCAATAGAACTAACGGTATATGTTGTTGTTTCAGTAGGATTAACAGTTATAGAATCGGTTGTTTCACCAGTACTCCATTCGTAATTATCTACTCCACTAGCGATTAATGTTGTTGAAGTTCCATCTACGATAACCACATCTTCTGAAGTAATAATTATTGGTGAAGGGTTTACAAAAACAGAGACACTATCAGTGCTAGAACATGAATTGGAAATAACTTCTACATCGTAGATTGTTTCAATCTCAGGACTTACTTCGATTGATGCTGTTGTTTCACCAGTGCTCCACAAATAAGAATCACCTCCGGAAGCTGTTAATGTTATTGTTTCACCTTGACAAATAGTTTGATCTTCACCAGCATTAGCTGTAGGCATAGAATTTACGGTAACCATTACAGTAGCACCATCTGATTGACCAAAATCATCTGACACCGTTACAGCATAAGTTGTAGTTTCTACAGGAGACACTTGTATTTCTGGTGTCGTTTCACCTGTATTCCATAGGAAATAATCTCCACCTGTAGCTATTAAGGTAATCGTTTCTCCTTCACAAATTTGTTGGTCATCGCCTGCGCTCGCTTGGAGCGCTTCAGGAAAAACCGTTATCTCTGATGTATCAGTATAGCCTCCGTCATTAGATGTAAATGTAATTATTACTATGCCTTCAGAAACAGGCGTAACAACACCATTAGAATCTACCGTAGCTATTGCCTCATCACTAGAAGCCCAAACACCTGATTGGTTTGTAGCATCTGATGGCGTGAATGCTGTAGATAAGGTTATAGTTTCTGGAATTTGGATTTGAGCAGAACTAGGTAAAACTTCTACATCTTCAGCTGATACAGCTGATAAATCTACATCCACACCATTTAAGTACTCTTCAATCCAAGTATAACCTGAAGGAGCTATATCATTATGGTCTTGTCCTGCAGGTACATTATTTTGAAACCATATTTCAGGAATGTGAGGGTTTGATTGATAGAAATTATCAGGTCTTTGAACAGAAGGAATAGAAGGTAACACATATTCACTTGTTTCAAGCTTAGGTGTAAAGGATCCAGAGATAACATTATTTAACCACAGAAAATCATGCTCATCTAAATTATCACTAATACTACCGTCTTGATTTAGCCTAGAGCTACAACCAACATTAGACGACACATCTATTAGTGACTGACTTCCATCTAGAAGAGGTATTGCTCTACCTAGCAAGGTATGTTGATTATTTGCAAAATAATTATCTGGTAATTGGTCGCCATATTGGTATCCTCCACCGTCAAGAAAAAACTTCCAGCTGAGGTTATTATTACTATTCATTTCAGAAACTGAATAGGTTAAATCATTTGTATCTGTACTTTCATTTGGAGCAACAAGTATATTATCTGATGTATATATCTGAGGTATAGTACCATAAGCGAATACATTAAGGCTAGTGTTTTTCAATACAAAATTATTATAATGATAATAATTTCCTATGTGGTTCAAGCTAAAGCTACCATTACCTCTTATTAATCTTCCACTAGAATTCCAAACCACATTGTTTATAACATCTATTCTTCCGCCATCACCTGTTACATTCGGAAACCTATAACCAGAATTATAAAATAAATTACTTATAAAAGAGATTTTTGGAGATGGCCCTGTTTTTCCAGATTGTTTTCCAATGATACAACCTTTAACGCTTTCTGCAAATAAACATCGCTGTATAGTGACATTATTAACATTATCACCGTTACCTGTCGCATACCAACTTGCAGATTCATCTGCTCCAAATGCAAAACTACAATGATCAAATATTTGATTTGTCATTGTAGCTACAGAAGACAAAGAATCGTTTCCTAAGCTATCATTACTATTAGGGTAATAATCAGCATTAATTCCTCCTTTAAACCTTATATGCCTAACGATAATATTATCTACATCATTTAAATAAAACCTGGCACCATCTATAGTAATCCCCCCTTCTGGTGCAGTCTGGCCAGCAATTGTGACGTTACTATTGTCATTGTCTATATATAATAATGATGTTAAATTAATGATTCCACTTACATCAAAAACTATTATTCTAGGAACAGTCATTGATAATGCTTCTCTAAAGCTTCCTGGACCGTTATTATTTAAATTTGTAACATGAACTATAATTCCATCTCGTCCACCTGTAGTATAAGCTCCAGCTCCATAAGCGCTAGGAAATGCCAATTGTTGCGCAAATGAAGGTGGCTGAGAGATAAAAATAAATAGAATGAAGTAAAATAAGAAAGAACATTTAGGGGTAGTACACAAAAAACGCATAAGGGCTAAGTAGGTTAAGATTTAGGGACAATCTATCATTATTTATTGGCTAATCTATGGAATAAATACATAGATAACAGCTGAAAACCGTAATTATTCGACTAAAAGCAATAATTTGTAAGTTATTTCTATTGTATTAATGAATTTGATTTAAAAATATACGAATGAAGTAACCTTTTTGGATGTTATAAACATAAAAAAATGAAATTTTATTATATCAATCAACGATAATTTTATCCCGTTGACTTAAAAAGTAATATTTGAAGAACTAATTCATAATATTTGTTTTCAAAAAATCTTTGAAAATGAGTTTTAAAAGAGTTGATATAGAGAGATTATATCACTTAGATCTTATACGATTATTTGCTACTATCTATGTAGTATTTTACCACTATTGCTTTAGAGGTTACGCTAAAGGTAATTTCTCAATATTAAAATTCTCTCCTCTTGAAGACTTTTCTGAGTATGGTTATCTCGGTGTTGAGTTATTCTTTATTATTAGTGGCTTTATAATCTTAATTTCAGCTAGAAATTCTGATTTAAAAAAATTTTATATTTCTCGATTTAGAAGTCTTAATCCTGCGTTCTGGTTTAGTGTATTGCTAACTTCTTTTATTGTATTTATTTTTGGCTACCCACTGTTCCAATTAACGTATGGGCAGGTATTATTAAATCTTATTACAATGTTTAACGAATTTTTAGGTGTAGAGCATGTGGATGGCGTATATTGGTCCTTAGTAGTTGAATTGAAATTCTATTTTTTAATTGCAATTATATTATTTTTTAATCTAATAAGATACATAAGATTTTTTGCTTGGGTTTTATTATCTATAGCTATTATTCAAATTATAATCCCTTTTGCCGAAGCACCTTATTTATTGAAAATAGTATATTATGTTTGTTTTGCAAGTAAGGGCACGTACTTTGTTGCTGGAATGTTTATATATTTTATGAAATCGGAAAAAAAATTAATAAAAAATTTATTACCGATTTTACTAGCGTATGTTGTCTCAAACAAAATTGCTCATGATGATACTTTTATACGTAATGAAAGATATTTTAACTCTTATGATGAAAATGTTGTAATGCTAATAATCACACTATTTTTTATAATAATGTTTTTAGTTGGTATAGATAAGTTAAAACCATTTAATAAAAAGTTTTTCCTAAAATTAGGAATTTTAACCTACCCTTTATATTTGCTTCACCAAAATATTGGATTTATAATGTTTAATAAATTAAAACTATATATTAATAAATGGTTTCTTCTGAGTTCTGTAATAATATTCATGCTGATACTATCCTATGTAGTTAATAAATATATTGAAATCCCACTTGCTAATTATTTGAAAGAAAAATTAAAACAAAATAATATTTTTCCTAAATCTAACCCAATAAATAAGAATTCATTTTTTTAAAATTAATTTTATTCTATTATTTGTTATTTCAAATAACAAGTGAAATATTGACCTCAAACATCCATGGAACCTAAAAATTCATATAAACTCTTGACAAGACTTAAATCTTACTTGAAAAACCCTGTTTTGAGGAGTATGTTAATTGTTGCCATAGTAACTTTTTTTATTAAGGGTTTAGCCTTTTATAAAGAGACTGTTATAGCAAGTTCTTTCGGTCTTTCTGAAGTATTGGATACTTTTCTCGTGGCAGTATTGATACCTACTTTTGTACAAAGCGTTTTTTTAAATTCCTTAAAAAATTTATTCATCCCAAATTATATCATAGAAATTAAAAACGGTAGTAACAAAGGAGGTTTTCAGTCCTTAGTATTTCTAATGACTTTGATTGTTTCGTTAGTGTCTATCTTGGTATGTTATTTTTTTATGGATTTTTTTTTAGAAAATATATATCCTGGACATACAGAAAATTATTACGCTTTAGTTAAAAATCAATTAAATATTATTTTACCTAGCCTTGTGCTTTGGGGGTTTTCCACTGTTATTTCTGGACTTCTTGAAGTTGACAATAAATTCTTTGTAGCTACGATTCATCAATTTTTTCCTTTAATAATAATGTTATTATTTTTATTTTTTTTAAAAGAAAATCTTGGAGATAAAGTATTAGCTTATGGTACATTAGTAGGAAGTTTAAGTAGCTTTTTATTCTTATTAACGTATGCAATATATAGCAATAAATTACTATTAAGTAAACCTGCTATGAATACAAACTCAAAGATGATGTTATCGCAATTACCCCCAAAGATTACATCAAGTTTTCTTTCTAGTATGAATAATTTTATAGATCAATTTTTTGCTGGACAATTGGTAGTAGGCTCTATTGCGGCATTAAATTATGGTAACAGAATCCCAGCTTTTGGTGTTACCATAGTTATTATGGCCTTAGGAAGTGTGCTTCTTCCCCACTTTTCTAGACTTGTAAATACAGACATTAATTTAGCTTATAAGTATTTATTCAAAATACTAAAAATAGTTGTAAGTACTAGTGTAATTGTCGTTATAATTGTGATTTTTTTTTCCGATGTAATTGTAGAAATTTGGTTAGAAAGAAATGAATTTACTCATGATGATACGATTAAGGTTTCCCTAATACAAAAAATATTACTTTTTAATGTACCTTTTTACCTTTGTACTTTAATAATGGTTAAATTCTTAACCAGTATTAATAAAAATAGTTTCATGGCAAAAATCTCATTTGTTAATCTAATGATTAATATCTTACTAAACATAATACTTATAAAGTATTATGACGTTTATGGATTAGCTTTGAGTACATCGTTTGTACTAATAATAAGTAGTTGTTTCTACTTTAGGTATACTTATAAAGAATATAAAAAAATAAGCTAATGAAGATAGACTTTATAATTTCATCTTTAGGTGGTGGTGGTGCCGAAAGAGTTTTGGCTCTTATGGCAAACAGCTTGGCAAAAAACACTAATAATAAAATATCTGTTATAACACTTTTTGAGGGGAGAGACAACTACCAACTAGATCCATCAATCAATAAAGTTAATTTAAAACAAACAAAATTTGTACCTAGCCATACAATACGAAGTGTTTTAAATTTGTCTAGACATTATTGGAACAAGGCAAACAGACCAGATGTTATTATTTCCTTTATAACATTGACCAACTTAATAACAATAATAGTAGCTAAGCTATTTTCTATAAAAATCGTAGCTCAAGAACATAACTCTTACTTGAGATATATGAAAGGGCGAAAAAAAATTACAAATTTTACTAAAAAATATGTATACAAATTGGCTGATGTAGTTACAGTTCTCACTTCATTTGACATTGAGTATTATAGGTCTCAAGGAGTAAATGCCATAGTTATGCCTAATCCATGTAGTTTTATACCCATTACCAATAACTCCCATATTAGAGAAAAAACAATTTTAGCTGTAGGCAATTTAAATCGCTATCATCATAAAGGCTTAGACAATTTGATTAAATTAATTGAACCTATTTTAAAAGAGTTTGAAGAATGGAGATTAATAATTGCAGGTTCTGGTGATACAGGGTTGGATTACTTAAGGCTGCTAGCTACTGAAAAAGGTATTATAGAAAAAGTGGATTTTATAGGGTTTGTAGATAATATATCTGAGATAATGAATAAATCTTCAATCTTTATACTACCTTCAAGATTTGAAGGATTACCAATGGTACTCTTAGAGGCTATGTCCCAAGGTATGGCATGTATATCTTACAACTGTAAAACTGGTCCATCTGACGTAATAGAAAATGATATAAATGGCTTATTAATAGAAGATCAAAATATGGCTGAAATGCAATCAAAGCTAAAAGAGCTTATTGAAAATAAAGAGCTGAGAAAAGTACTATCTACAAAGGGTATTAAATCATTGGATAAATTTCATATTTCTACAATAACCTATCGATATGAAAAATTACTTCATGAAATGATAAAATTATAAATTAATGTATAAACTAATAACTTACATTTGTTTTTATTTTCCTTTAGTAAGCAGTTGCTTAAATCTTCAGATAACCGTTTCTAAATTTGTTTCACCTGCTTTAGCTCAATTTATTGCTTATTTTAATCTTGCCTTAATTACTTTGGGTTTGTTTCTTTTTCGTAAAAACATAAAGCACCTATCACCTACAAATCAGTTATTTTTTATTTTCTATTTACTTTATTACTCCTTTGGTTTACTTGCCATGGGAACATCAGGTTTTAAGACCTCGGTTATAGCTACTTTTGTACCTGTCATATACTTTATTGGTTTTTATTTCTTGTTAAGCAATAGAGAGCAATTCAAAATATTTTTTAAAGTAATATCCATATGTTTTGTTATCTCTGCATTTTTAACTATAATCTTAATAAAATTAAATATTAATGTATATACTGGTGAAGAACACGGTTGGGAACTCGATAGAGCTGGTGGTGTTACAGGGGATGCAAATGCTGCTGCACATACAAGTATATTTGCTTTTATTCTCTTTAGCCAATTATATAGGCCAAAAAAAAATATTTTTCGTTTTTTAAAAATAGTCATATTATTAATCATTTTTTACAGTCTATACCTTACGTTTTCAACAACTGGTCTTTTCGTTTTTACAATTGTCTTTTTCTTAATAAATTATAAGTTTTTTACTGGTCTAAGGCTTACTTTACTAGCCGCTATCATACCATTATTTTATATTGGCATATTTGCATTAAAATCCCAAACAGCTAGTTTAGGTTTGTCAAAAGCTCAAACAGATAAAGTAAATAACATTATCAACTTACTTACTTTTAATTTTGACGAAGTAGATAACTCTGGCCGTGGCGATCTTGTTGAGAAAGCATTATATTATTTATATGATCATCCTATTTTAGGTAATGGAATTGACTTTTCTGTTGATAAGCTAGTACATAATACATATGTGGGAGTTTGGGTAGATTCTGGCATATTTACTTTTTTATTTTTTATTTTTATGTTATTCTGCTATTTTTTTAGGTCGTTTTCACTTAGTCCCAATATCCGTTTTTTTTCAATATCAATTTTAACTGTATTATATATTTTCATGATTAGTCTTCAAAGCGTAATAAATCAACCTTACTTAATAGTGTTATTTGTTTTTGTAGGTTATCTAATAGATTACAATAAAATAGATAAAGGCTATACAAATATTTTTGCAAATAAAAAGGGGTAGTTTTAAAAAAAAATCAGTCACTTTCTTAACAATTTAAAGTTTTAATTATACACTTTGAAGATTTATTTTGATTTTTCGCTGAAGTTAAAACATATTTACGGAAATTTAAATAATCTGTCAAGCACCCCAAATTAACCGTATATGCTATTCAATTCCATAGAGTTTTTTGTGTTCCTTCCTATAGTCTTTGCGCTATATTGGTTCATTGGTAGCAAGAACATACGTTCTCAGAACCTACTCGTTGCTGTTGCCAGTTATGTCTTCTACGGCTGGTGGGACTGGAGGTTTCTTTTCCTTATACTTTTCAGCTCTATCGTGGATTATTCTATTGGACTCTTCCTCGATAAGACTCAAGAACAAAAGAAGCGTAAAATATTACTATGGGTAAGTATATGTGTTAACCTTGGCTTTCTGGGCTTTTTCAAGTACTATAACTTTTTTGTCGACAGTTTGGTAAGCTCTTTTACCTTTTTCGGCCAACAGCTAAACATCAGCACTCTAAACATCATATTACCTGTAGGTATTAGTTTTTATACGTTTCAGACTTTGAGCTATACTATAGATGTATTTAATAGAAAACTAGAGCCTACAAAGGACTTTGTTGGATTCATGGCCTTTGTTAGCTTTTTCCCTCAACTAGTTGCAGGACCTATAGAAAGAGCTACCAACCTGCTCCCTCAGTTTTCTGTTGAACGCAAGTTTGACTACCCAAAGGCTGTTGATGGACTCAGACAGGTACTTTGGGGATTGTTTAAAAAAGTGGTCATTGCAGACAATTGTGCTAAGTATGCCAATATGATTTTCAACAATCACACAGAATATAATGGAAGTACACTCCTTTTAGGGGCATTTTTCTTTGCCTTTCAGATTTATGGTGATTTCTCGGGTTATTCAGATATTGCCATTGGTATATCTAGACTTTTTGGTTTTGATCTAAAGCGTAACTTTGCCTTCCCTTATTTCTCTAGGGACATTGCAGAATTCTGGAGACGATGGCACATTTCGCTATCCACTTGGTTCAGAGACTATTTGTACATCCCTTTAGGTGGAAGTCGTGGAGGCACTAGTATGAAGGTTAGGAATACTTTCATAATCTTTATCGTTAGTGGGTTTTGGCATGGTGCTAACTGGACATTTATCGTTTGGGGTGCATTGAACGCTATCTACTTTTTACCTTTGTTACTGGCTAACAAAAACAGGATAAATACAGATCTTGTAGCTCAGGGTAAGTACTTACCGAGCATAAAAGAGCTTGGACAAATGGGGGTGACATTCTTTATAACATTGATTGCATGGGTATTCTTTAGGGCAGATAGTGTTTCGCATGCTTTCTCATACCTTAAAGGAACCTTCAGCTCTTCGCTGTTCAGTTGGGTGGAGATATTCCCTACTACGATATTGGCACTTTTAGTCTTCTTCCTTTTGGTGGAATGGTTGGGAAGAGCTAATGAATATGCCATAGAAAAAGCAGATGTCTTGAAAAAACCTCTTAGATGGGGATTTTACGCTGTACTTATCATTTTAATGTTTGCCTTTACAGGTGAAGAACAACAGTTCATATAT
This sequence comes from Winogradskyella sp. SYSU M77433, assembly GCF_029911945.1. Classification (NCBI taxonomy): domain Bacteria; kingdom Pseudomonadati; phylum Bacteroidota; class Flavobacteriia; order Flavobacteriales; family Flavobacteriaceae; genus Winogradskyella; species Winogradskyella sp. SYSU M77433. The sequence continues at coordinate 93,946 of NZ_JARYTG010000007.1, forward strand.
TTCCAATTTTAGTCATGAAAAAGTTCTTGAAAAATACTGTTTTGTTTTTTCTTGTGATTTTAGTCATTGGAGAAATTGTGGTAAGAATAACTCATTCTGTTTCAGATATACCGCAAAGAACCATTGATAAATTTCATATTCAGAAATATTATCCTAATCAAGAAGGCTATTGGAAAGGTGGTGACCATAAATGGATGATTAACAAACTAGGTTGGCCAGGTGAATTACCTGAAAGTTTTGATGATTTAATATTAGTCATAGGAGATTCCTTTATTGAAAATTTTATGAACCCAAGTGAATGTCATCAATCCAAATACTTAAAAGAGAATATGGAAGATTATAATTTCATGGAAGCAGGAAGATCTGGTGTATCTCTAATTGAAGCCATGGAGATTAACAAACAATTAGATTCCTTAACGCCATTAAAAAGTCTGATTTATGTTAATGACAACGACTTCTTTGAAAGTATAGTTGACATAAAAACAATGAAAGACATTACTCAATTAGACTTAAAAGATGAAAATGTAGTCTATGGAGAAATGAAATCTCCAGGCCTAAAAAAAGTTTTATATAATTGGAAATTACTTTATTACTTCTATAATAGATTCCCTATAGATTTTTCAAAAAGTAAAGAAGATAGTCAAAAGATTGAAGACCTTAAAGAACTATTAAAAAATAATAAAGAAAAAGTTTTTGATCTTTTAAAATATATTACTACTCACTACAAAACAGATAATCAAATCTTAGTTTTTCACCCCAACTCTAGCGAGATTATTATTGAAGCTTGTAAAGAAGTTGGTTTTGAGGTTATAATTTTAGATTCTAGTAAAAGCTCTAATGATTGGACATTTGATTACGACAGTCATTGGACCTGCTATGGACACAAACAAGTGGCTAATCAAGTTTCAAGAGCATTAATAAATGCTCTTGAAAAAAATAATTAGACCTTATTTAAACTGTTATAATTAGTTATGATTAATTCAAAAACAGACTATAAGTACTATTTAAACCAAGATAAAACTGCATTAGGCATTAAAAAAATAAGCTTAGCAGCTTCTATTTTATCGTTTTTTTCTCCTAATCCTATATGGCAGTTTCAAAAAACAATGAGAAAATTAGAATATTATTCTAATTGCAAGAACAAAGGACTTTACAAGATATACATCTTATTATTAAGATATAAATACAAAAAAATATCATTGAAACTTGGGTTCTCTATTCCTATAAATGTTTTTGGCCCAGGACTGTCTATTGTTCACTATGGAACAATAGTCATTAACAGAGCAACAAGAGTTGGTAAAAACTGTAGAATGCATGCTTGTGTAAATATAGGAGCTTCTGGAGGAAGTAAAAAAGCACCTCAATTAGGAGATAATGTCTATATAGCACCTGGCGCCAAAATCTATGGTGATATAACCATAGCTGATAACACAGCTATAAGCGCTAATGCAGTTGTAAACAAATCGTTTGAAGAGAAAAGTATTTTACTAGCTGGTAATCCAGCAAGAAAAATAAAAGAAATAGATATCACCAAGATTATTACATATATATAGTTCTGATAATCAACAATATTACGCTAGATTAATTAATAAAGATTATTCATAACAAGTAAAGCTTTTTGTTAATAATAGTCATTATCGTACAATTCAAAGATTAATTTTGATTAATAGTTATAGTAGTGGCATATTTATACCATCAAATTATTAATGGTTTGATATACCCAAATTTAAAATTATGTTAATCAACCTACATCCAAATTTTAGATATTCATTTTTCTTTATTAAAACTAAGGTTTTTAGGTTAAAAAAAACAGTCTAATAACAAAACTGATGCTACCTAAATCTAAAATAAAAATCATTTTCATCTTACCTTCATTAGTCGCAGGAGGTGCCGAACGTGTAATCTCTTTTGTCTCACAAAGTATAGATAAAACCAAATTTGAGCCTTTGCTACTTGTTGCTGGTTATGAAAATGATACTGTTTACGATGTTAGCAATGTAAAAGTCAATTATTTAAATAAAAACAGAATATTAACGGCAATACCTTCAATTATTCTATCCATAAAAAAAGAAAGACCAGATATCGTAGTAAGCTCTATAGCTCATGTTAATACAGCTATGTCATTGATATCTCCGTTTTTTAAGAACACAAAGTTCATAGGAAGAGAAGCTACTATTTTAAGCAAAAGGAAAAATGAAAAAAAGGCTAGAAAATTCTCTCCAGTGTATTTTATGTCTAACGGATTTCAAAAGCTAGACGCTATAATTTGTCAATCACAAGATATGGCTAAAGATATGGTGGCTAATTTTGAAGTTCCTGAGCATAAAACTTATGTAATCAATAATCCTATTTCTAATTTGCCGGCTTTAAAAGATCCAAGGCCTTCTAACAAGAAAATAAAAAAATACATCACTGTTGGAAGGTTAACCGAAGTAAAAGGACATTTACGATTGTTAGAAATTTTATCTCGACTTAAGACACCTTTTGAATACACTATTATAGGTAATGGAGGTTTAAAGGACGAAATTTTTGCTAAAGCTCAGTCTTTAGGACTTTCTAACACAATTAGACATATTCCTTTCACCAATAATGTAAATGATTATATAGCAGAACATGATCTATTTTTACAAGGTTCTTATGTTGAAGGGTTTCCTAATGCTCTACTAGAAAGCTGTGTGGTTGGCACTCCTGTTATTGCTTTTAATGTACCAGGCGGCACAAAAGAAATTGTTGAAAATGGAATAAATGGCTATTTAGTTGATAGTGAAAAAGAGTTTGAAGAAAAGCTTAATGAGAAAATAGACTGGAATCCAAGTGAAATAAGGGAATCTGTTTATAAAAAATTCAATAAGGAAAAGATTATAAATGATTACGAACAATTATTTATAAATGTTTTAAAAGAGTAATAGTGGTGAATAACTCTAAAAAAAATATAAGTATACTTAGTATAACTCTAGGAAGTGGTGGAGCTGAAAAAGTAATTAGTCTGCTACTGAAGTCTTTGGTTAAAGATTATAATGTTTATTTAGTTCTTTTTTATGACAACATCCACTTCTCTATTCCTGAAGGTGTTAATGTAGTTTTCCTTTCTGAAAAAGGACCAGAAAGACCTTTTTATTTGAAAACCTTAGACTCCATAAAGTTTATTTTTAAATATTTTAAATTCGTCAAAAGGAACAATATTATTGTTTCGGTATCTTTCCTAGCATTCCCGAATCTTATAAATGGTGTTGTTTCTACTTTAAACAAAAGAGTTAAAACAATAATTAGTGAAAGAGGTTTCCCATCAGATAATGTAAGCAGTAAGTTGTCGCTTTATATCTCTAAGATTTTCTATCCTATTTTTTACAATAGATGTGATAAATTGTTTTCAAACTCCATTCACATAAATAATGATTTAAAAAATAATTTTGGGATTAAAATCCCTATGGAGGTGATTTACAACCCTATTGAAATACCTCAAAAAACAATAGAACCAACAAGTCTAAATTCTACTGAAAAAAGATTGGAAATTATTACGGCTGGCACACTCAATACAAGAAAAAATCAAGTAATGATTATACGCTCTCTTTTAGAAATACAAAATAATGATAAATTTACCATTCTTGGTGATGGTCATTTAAGAGCCTATTTAACTGAAGAGATTAAAAGCTCTAAACTTGAAAATCAAGTTCAGCTAAAAGGGAAAGTGAAAAATGTTAACGACTTTCTTCTTGAAAGTAATTGCTTTGTTTTGTCATCATTTACTGAAGGTTTTCCTAATGCTTTATTAGAAGCTATGGCTATTGGTCTACCATGTATATCTACTAATTGTTTATCAGGACCATTAGAGTTACTAAATGAAAATGATGCTGTAGACATAAAAAACGGCGAATTTGTCATTGCTAAATATGGCTTATTAGTTAATAATGATGATCATGTAGGATTAAGTAAGGCTTTAGATTTTTATAGAAATAGCCCTGAGAAACGAGTAGAGTTTGGTAAATTGAGTTTACAACGCGCCAAAGAATATCATTTAGACACCATATACACAAAGTTTAACCAATTTATAACCAACTAAAGGCTTTATAACCATGTGTGGAATAAACGGCATAATAGCCAAAACAAATAGAAATGAGAATGAGATTAAAACCATTCTCAACAATATGAATGACCTCATTATTCATAGAGGTCCGGATGAAGATGGTGTTTTTGCTAACGAAACCGAAGATTATACGGTTGGGATGGCTATGCGAAGATTGTCTATTATAGATTTATCATCTGGTAAGCAACCTATTTTCTCTGATGACAAACAAATCGTTATTGTTTTTAATGGAGAGATTTACAACTATAAAACTATCAAAGCTAAACTTGTAGCTGAAGGTGTGACGTTTCACACCACTAGTGATACCGAAGTTATTCTTAAAGCTTATGAAAAATATGGTGTCGAAGCTTTTCAATGGTTAGATGGCATGTATGGTTTTAGTATTTATGACAAAAAAATAAATAAGCTTTTTATAGCTCGTGATTTTTTTGGGGAAAAGCCACTGTATTACACACAAACTGATAAAGAATTTATTTGGGCTTCAGAACTTAAATCTATCATAAACACTATAGATTTTCAACCTGAAATTTCTAAAAAAGGGTTGAATTTATACTTTCGACTAACCTATATTCCAGCACCACATACAATTTATGAAGGTATACATAAGTTAGAGGCTAATCATTATATAGAATATGATTTTGGAACTCATAATACCTCTATCCATAAAATAAATGCCGAGCCTAAACCAAAAACAGCTAACATTTCTTTTGATGATGCAAAGTCCAAAACAAAAGAGTTGGTCTATAATAGTGTAGACAGTAGATCTATCGCAGATGTTGGTTTAGGTACATTTTTATCAGGTGGTGTAGACTCTTCTATTATTTCTCTTTGTTTATCTCAAGCTACGGATAAAAAGATAGATACATTCTCTATTGGATTTAAAAAAGCATCTTACGATGAAACAGATAAGTCTAGAGTTGTAGCTGATATGATAAATAGTAATCATCATGAATTCATTATTGATGAAGATGATTTAAAAAATAATATTCATCAAATCTTGGTGAATTTTGATGAACCTTTTTCAGATTCCGCAGCCTTACCCACTCACCTACTTTCAGAGAAAACAAGAGAGCATGTTACAGTTGCTTTAACTGGCGATGGTGGAGATGAAGTGTTTGGTGGTTATAACAAATATTACATTGGTAAAATGAATAAAAAGTTCACTAGTATAATACCTAGAGGACTTCATAAAACCATTAATAAACTAAGTAACAAGTACCTTGTTGACAAAGACGATAAACGTGGTAAAAAGTTTCAAATCAACAAATTGCTTAATGCTATAAATTATGATGGTGATTTCTATTGGGACATCATTTCTTTAGCTAACACAAGTAATCAATTAGAAGAACTCTTTCTACCAGAACAATTTGAAAAAGATCTTTTTAAAGAGTATAAAGAAGTTTTAGGCAAACAAAAAATTGAAACGCTTACAGATTTTAGACTTGTAGATAAAATTTTAAGTCTTGAAGGCGGAATGCTTGCTAAAGTTGATAGAACAAGTATGTTAACATCTTTAGAATGTAGAGCTCCTTTTCTTAACCGAGAAATATGGGAATTTACCAACACACTTCCTGAAGATTATTTGATGAAAGGTTGGGATAAAAAACATATTTTAAAAGAGGCATTTAAAGATCAATTTCCTATAGATTTTTTAAATAAAAGTAAAAGTGGTTTTGGCTCTCCAACTGGAGATTGGTTAAGACAAAGCTTAAGAAATGAACTAGAAAGCTACATAGATCCAAAAATGCTTCAGGACCAAGGCATCTTTAATGTAGATTATGTTACAAAACTAGTTAAAGACCACTTAGATAGTAAAAAAGATAGCTCTTTTAGGGTTTGGTCTTATTACTGCTTTCAGAAATGGTATAAGTATAATTATTTAAAACAAAGCTAAAATATGTCCCAAAAAAGAATATTAATCATAGCATCTTATGATGGCTCTTTAATTAGATTCCGTGGTGATTTTATTGCTAGCTTAGTAAAAGATGGTTTTGAAGTATTTGCTGCTGCTCCAGATTTTTCCAAGAAATACAGAAAAATGGTTTCTGACTTAGGTGCAACACCAATAGAGATTAATCTTCAAAGGACAGGCTTAAATCCTATTAAGGATTTAAAATCTATTCTTGAGCTAAACTCAATCATCAAAAAAAATAACATTGATATTGTTTTTCCTTACACTGTAAAACCCGTTATATATGGATCTTTTGCGGCAAACATGAGTAAAACACCTGTAATTTCATTAATTACAGGATTGGGTTATGCTTTTACAGGTCTATCTAAAAAAGCAAGATTATTACAGAGATTCAATGAAACTTTATACAAACTTTCGATCAGAAAAAATAAAGTTATTGTGTTTCAAAATAGAGATGATTATCAGCTCTTTTTAGATAGAAAAGTCATTTCTAAAAAACAAAAAGTTGATTTTGTAAGTGGTTCTGGTGTTAATCTTGACGAATTCAATTTCAAAGAGAAAAATCCAACTGACAAAGTAAGCTTTCTTTTGGTAGCACGATTAATCGAAGAAAAAGGAATAGCTCTTTATATGGAAGCTGCCAAAATTCTAAAAGCTAAATATCCAAAGACAGAATTTCACCTTATCGGTTCTACAGAAACTTCTCCTTCTGCAATAAGTGAAAATGAACTGAACGAATTACATGAAAAAAACATTATTGTTTTTCATGGTAAACAATCAAATATAGATGAACATCTGAACAAAAGAGATATTTTCGTTTTACCTAGTTATTACAGAGAAGGTTTACCAAGAACTACTTTGGAAGCCTGTGCATGTGGTAATCCTATTATCACAACAGATTCAGTAGGTTGTAGAGAATCTGTAAAAGAAGGTATTAATGGTTTTTTAATTGAACCTCAAAACCTCGAAGCATTAATAGAGCCTATGGAATTCTTTATTAACAATCCGGAAAAGATAAAAGAAATGGGCATCAATAGCAGGAAATATGCTGAAGAAAGATTCGATGTTAACATTATAAATAATGATTTAATAGATATTATTAATAAAGAACTTTAATTTTACACCAGAAAAACCATCCCTACACATGAAGTTTTATAGTGTTTTTAAAAGAATATGTGATTTTTTTGCAGCTTTAATAGGGCTTATAATAATTTCACCATTATTGATAATTCTAATTATCATACTTTCTATTTCCAACAATGGAAAACCATTCTTCTATCAAGAACGTGCCGGTAAGAAAGGAAGGATTTTTACAATCATAAAACTTAAAACTATGAACGATAAGAAAGATAGTAATGGAGAGTTACTACCTGTTAATTATCGTATAACACCTGTTGGTAACATTTGCCGCAAATATTCTCTAGATGAAATACCTCAATTAATAAATATTTTGAAAGGTGATATGAGTGTCGTTGGTCCTCGCCCACTTCTTAAAAGCTATTTACCACTCTACAACGAAGAGCAAATGAAAAGGCATGATGTACTACCAGGCATTACTGGTTGGGCACAAGTAAATGGTAGAAATACAATAAGCTGGGATAAAAAATTCAAGTTAGATGTTTTTTATGTGGAAAACCAATCGTTATTGATGGACATAAAAATAATTCTTAAGACAATTAACAGAGTAATCAGTCCGAAAGACATCAATAATTCCGAAGAAACTGACATGCCAGTTTTTACAGGAAATAATTAGATAAAATACTGATTTATTTAAACTTAGAATAAACCACAGAAACAATTAGTTCATCTACACTATATTTAGTTCCTCAAAAGAGAAAATAAAATCTTTAGGCAAATACCCATCTTTGTGGTACTTCCAATTTGTAGAGTGTATATTTAGTCCACTATCTATCATACCAATAGTTAACCAACGTAATTTATTCGGTGAGATAAAATCTTTTTTTAGATTATCCGCTATATAGATATATTGTTTAGCAGGTAATGAATTCTCTAAAATTTTGAAATTTTGAATACTAGGCTTTTCACTGCCAATGGCTTCAGAAATAATTATTTCATCAAAAAAATCTTTTATTTCTAAGGCTTCTATTTTAGCCAATTGAGTCTTTACCCTACCGTCAGTAATGATTCCCAACTTTCCTTTTTTTAATTTTATTTTATTAAGAACTTCTAATACTCCCTTATTAAGATTGATCTTGGGTTTATGAAAACGATAATAACTCAATAAATCGTCAATATTCCTATCATATCTTGAGCTTAATATCTCAAAAACGTTCTCTCCAGATCTATACATTGAGAACATTTTAGCATATAAAAATTTCCAATTTACAGGCTCAACAATCTTCGCTATATACATATAAGCAGATTTAAGATAATCGATCTCATTATAGAGTGTATCATCTAAATCAAAAACTACAACAGTCTTCTCATCAACCTTTATATCCATGGACTAAAATTTCATCATCGTATCTTATCATTAAAAGGTCGCTTTCCCAACTATCAAACTTATCCTCAATACTATTTTGTAAAAAGTATTCTTTAATTAACCACTTAGGAAAATTAGCACCTGACAAATAAGACAAAGGGTAACCACCACCAAATCTAGGATTAATCTCTATACCATATATTTTTGTTTCATCTTCTTTGTGAAGAAAAAATTGTGCTGTAACACACCCAAACGCACCATCTATGTAGTTTAGATGCTCTCTAATGTAACTGACAAGAATATTATTTTTAGTTACTGCCTTATACACTTCACCATCCCTAACTTCTAATCTTTGCCTTGGTACAACACATTTTAATTTACTGTTTTTATCAAAATACAAATCACATGTAAACTCATTATATTTATCATGGTCTAGGTATTCTAAAAACATTAATTTTTCATTCTGAAAGTGATAATCTTTTAATTCTTCCTTTTCTTTTATGATGTAGGTATCTACACTTCGACTACCATCTATCGGTTTAACAAATAGTGGTAATTGATAATTCTCTTTACTAAATTCTTTAGCGACATTAACACCTCTATCTTCTAAAAATTTATGTATTAAACGCTTATCTCTACATTGAGAAATAAAGTGATAGTCAGAAACTACAATATCAATACCTTGTTCTAAAAATTCTAATTTATTTTTTGAAAGAACAATTAGTTCTGTATCTATTGTTGGGATTATAAGTTTTATTGAGTGTTTTTCACAAATACTTTGCAATACTTCACCATATTTTGGATCATCAACTCTTGGCACAAGAAAAAAATCATCTGCTATTTGACAGGCAGCTGACAATTCTGGTTCGGAATCTGCTGCAAAAACCTTTGCTTCTGGATAAAAATTCTTTAGTTCTTTTTGAAATTCTCTAACTAAAGAAACTCGTCTTCCTGCGGAAGTTATTAATATATTCATAGGGAATATGTTGTTCTCTGCAATTATAAACAATTATCCCTCTCATCTCACAATGATTAGACATATCATAGCTTTTTTCGATTATATGTAAAATACACGATTAAATGAACTCATATTATAACTATATTGATTAAAATTTCAAGAATAAGAGTTGTTAATGTTCTAAAAGACATGCTTTTTATCTGATTTATTTTACTGTTGAAAATTAGCTCTTCATTATATATCGTTTAAAATTAACAGTTCATCGTAATATTCTAAATTTGTTTTATAGTTTGATTCATAAGGGCTTATATTAGCAATTGTAATGCTATTAATTTAGGTCCCAAACACCTTTATTTAAAAACTTTAGGTATTAACTTAAAGAATTAACCTATGAATAAAAAAATATGGCTGTCATCACCACACATGAGTGGTAATGAGCAATCTTACATAAATGAAGCTTTTGAAACTAACTGGGTTGCTCCATTAGGACCTAACGTTAATGGTTTTGAAGAAGATTTACAAAATTATCTTAATGAAGATATACATGTAGCAGCTCTTGCTTCTGGGACTTCTGCCCTACATTTAAGTCTTATTCTTTTGGGTGTAGGAAAAGATGATGAAGTTATCTGTCAAAGTAAAACTTTCTCTGCTTCTGCAAATCCAATTGTATATCAAGGTGCTACACCTGTTTTTGTTGATAGCGAAAAGGAAACATGGAATATGTGTCCTGAACAATTGGAGATTGCTATAAAAGATAGAATATCTAAAGGAAAAAAGCCTAAAGCTATAATAGCTGTTCATTTATATGGAATGCCTTATAAGGTAGATGAAATTAACAGAATAGCTAAGGAATATAACATTCCCATAGTTGAAGACAGTGCTGAATCTTTAGGAAGTCATTATAAAAATCAAAATTGTGGAACTTTTGGTGACCTTTCTATTCTTTCCTTTAATGGAAATAAAATAATCACAACATCTGGTGGTGGTGCAATTGTAACAAAAACACTAGAACAGAAACAGAAAGCTGTTTTTCTAGCTACACAAGCTAGAGATAATGCTCCGCATTACCAACACTCTCATATAGGATATAATTACAGAATGTCTAATATAGTTGCAGGTATTGGTCGCGGTCAGATGACGATTTTAAATAAACATGTGGCAAAGCGTCGTGCCAACCACGAATTTTATCAAAATGCTTTTAAGGACATTGATGAAATCACTTTTTTACCAGAACCAGAAGGGCATTTTTCAAATAGATGGTTAACCTGTGTTTTATTGGACTCTAAAGAAACAAGAGAAGCCTTAAGGCTAGCTCTTGAAAAAGAAAACATTGAATCCAGACCGCTTTGGAAACCAATGCACCAACAGCCTATATTTAAAGATTCACCAAGTTATTTAAATGGGGTTTCTGATGACCTATTTAACAGAGGATTATGTCTACCTAGTGGATCTAATCTTTCTGATGAAGAATTAAACAGAGTAGTTTCGACTATAAATACGTATTTTGTAACATGTTAGTGAATTTTTTACAAAACATATCGCAAAAGTATGCTTCGAAATGGCTAGTCTTGCTATTTGATATATGTATCATAATAGCAACATTCTTCCTTGCTTATCTTATTCGATTCAACTTTCAAATTGATTTTGATCTTAAAATTGTTTTTGAGCAAATACCATATTTAGTTATAGTTTCAGCGATAAGCCTTATTGCTGTTGGATCATATAAAGGTGTTGTTAGATTTACAGGTTTTAAAGATATATTGAACATTATAATTGGTGCTAATATCTTAGCAACTCTACTTATTTGTTGTACTTTTTTGAGCCGAAAATTCCTTAGTGAGGATAGTATCTTAAACATATCTGGATCGATAATTTATATCCATTTATTATTAAATATTTTATTTCTAATTGGAGCAAAATTATTTATAAAATCCATTTACAATTATATTACCCAAGAATCTCAAACAACTTCCAATGTACTAATATTTGGCGCTGGAAACTCTGGGATGCTGACTTATGACGCTATTCAAAACGATACTAAAAACAGTTTTGAAGTCGTTGGCTTTATTGATGATGATGAAAGAAAAATAGGAAAGAAGATAAATCTTCTAAAAGTTTATGACATCAGTTCTATTGATGGAGATTTTATCAAGAAGAATCATGTAGAAGATGTTATTATATCTATTCAGAATATTGATCCTTCAAGACTATTACAGATTACAGGTAACTTATTTTCGCTTGGTCTTAAAGTAAAAATCGTACCTCCTGTTCAAAACTGGATAGATGGCGACCTTAGTGTTGGCCAAATTAAAGAGGTAAAAATAGAAGACCTATTAGGCAGAGAACCTATAAATATTAAAAACCCAGCCCTTGAAGAACAATATGACAATAAAGTTATCTTGGTTACAGGTGCTGCAGGATCTATAGGTAGTGAAATTGCTAGAAAAGCTAGTTTATACAATTATAAAAAGCTTATCCTAATAGATAATGCTGAATCTGCTTTATATGACATTCAACAAGAATTCAGACAACAAGGTTTAGAGAACATAGACGCTATTGTAGCAGATGTTCGTAATAGAACTAGAATAGATCAGATTTTTAACCTTTATAAACCAAAAATTGTTTTTCATGCTGCAGCATATAAGCATGTTCCTCTCATGGAAAACAATCCTTATGAAGCTGTTAGTGTTAACATTGGTGGTACAAGAAATGTTGCTGATATAGCTGTAAAACATAGTGTGGATAAATTCGTTTTAATTTCTACAGATAAAGCTGTAAACCCAACCAACGTAATGGGTGCTACAAAGCGTATTGCCGAATTGTATGTTACATGTTTAAAGGGTAAAGGAAACACCAAGTTCATAACAACAAGATTTGGAAATGTATTAGGTTCAAACGGATCAGTAATACCATTATTTAAAAAGCAAATTGAAAAAGGTGGTCCACTTACTGTGACTCATAAAGAAATTACACGTTATTTTATGACCATTCCAGAAGCTTGTCAGCTTGTGTTAGAGGCTGCTGCCATGGGTAATGGAGGTGAGATTTATGTTTTTGATATGGGTGAACCAATTAAAATATTCAACCTTGCCACCAACATGATTATCCTTTCTGGATTACGCTATCCTGAAGATATTGATATTAAAATTACAGGCTTAAGACCTGGTGAGAAAATATATGAAGAACTTTTAGCTGACGGTGAAAACACCAAGAAAACATATCATGAAAAAATAATGATAGCTAAGTCCAGATACGTTGATACTGAAAATGTTGAGAAACAAATCATTAAAATAACCAACATGAATTCATTGACTCAGCCTTTAGAAATAGTATCTTCAATAAAAACACTAATTCCAGAATACATTTCTAACAACTCCACATATGAAGTTTTAGATTCAAAAAAATAATTCTATTCAATTAAAAAACTAAATTAAAACAACAGAAGATGAAAATCCGTTTACTTTTAATATCACTAATCTCAATTGCACTAGCTACTTCTTGTGCATCAAGAAAGAATATTGTTTATTTTCAGGATGAACTTCTGAAAGATGGATTAGAAACTTCTACTCCAGAACAATTGATTTACAAAACTGATGATTTGCTTACAATCAATGTTTCTGCATTTGTTCAAGAAACTGTAGCGCCTTTCAACCTTACAGTTGCTTCAAGTAATGCACTTAATACTACTAATGTTCAAGGAAATATTCAGCTTCAAACATATCTAATAGACTATGAGGGTAATATTGAATTTCCTGTTTTAGGTAAAATAAAAGTTGCTGGATTAACACGTACCGAACTCACCAAATATCTTACTGATAGGATTAGTGAGTACGCCAAAGATCCAATAGTTAATGTAAGGTTAGCAAATTTCACTATAACCGTTTTAGGTGAAGTGTCAAACCCAGGAACATTCACTATTCAAAAAGAGAGAATTACTTTAGTTGAAGCTCTTGGGCTTGCGAGTGACTTAACAATCTTTGGAAAACGTCAAAACGTTAAGTTAATAAGAGAAGTAAATGGCGTAAAGAAATTTGCAGAATTTGACCTAACATCAGTGAATACTGTAAACTCACCTGCATATTATCTACAACAAAATGATGTAATCTATGTAGAGCCTAATAGAGCCAAAGTTAGATCTTCTACATTTAATCAGAATAATTCAGTTTTAATTTCTGCTATTGGTACATTAACTACTATTTTAGCTATATTTTTAGTTAAGTAATCAATATTTATTTAAGTGTCTATGGACAAAAGTAAGCCTGTTTTTCAGTCTAATGAAATAAGACAAAACTTAGAATTATTCCTTTCTTATTGGAAAATCCTTTTAGTTTGTTTCATCGTTGCTGTATTTCTTGGTTATACCTACCTCAGATATACAACTTATGAATATAGTGCTTCTGCCACTATTAAAATTAGAGATGAAAAACAATCTCAAAAACTACCTAGTATTGAAGAAATTTCTAGTGGAGGTCTTTTTTCTGATGGAACTAATAAAATTAAGGATGAAATTGAGGTTATAAAATCTCGTACTTTAATAGCGAATGCTGTCAGAGACCTAAAACTAAACATTAGTTGTTTTGCACAAGGAAGTATTAAGGAAAGAGAATTATATCTAAACCCACCCGTTAAGCTTAGTTTTTTTGAAAGTGACTCTATTATTAACAGAGTAGATACTACGCTTTTTATTAAAATAAAATCTCCAACAGAATTCTTAGCTTTCAAAGAAGAAGGAAAATCTCTAATTGAAAGAGATGATTCTGAAGGTGTCCTTCACAGATTTGGCGAACGTATCAAAACTGGTTTTGGTGATATGGTACTCACTCCTGAGGTTGGGGAACATGCCCCAATGATCAATAGTAAACTAAAAATAGCTATAAGACCGGTTAGTCAGATTGTTAATGCTTACCAAAGAAAAATTAATATTTCTACAGCTGATGGATCTAGTATTATTAAACTAGATTTAAATGAAACCAACTCGCACAAAGCTGTAGACGTTCTTAATCAACTTATTAAAGAGTATAATAAAGATGTACTAATAGATAAAGAAGCTGTTGTTAAAGCTACTTCTGATTTTATAAATAATAGACTGCAGGTAGTCTCTGAAGAATTAGGTGAAGTAGACTCTAATGCTGAGTTAGTACAAAAACAAAATAATCTTACAGCTCTTGGCTCCCAAACAGATTTAAATTTACAAGCGAGAAAACAAATAGAACAACAAATTTCCAACACTTCTACAAATATTCAGATGATTTCTTATCTCCAGGAAGAAATAAGTGATGAGAATAGAATTAATGATATGTTGCCTGCTGATATTGGTATTGGTGATGCCAATACGGCTCAAGTAGTTAAAAGTCATAATGATTTAGTTGCACAACGTGATAGATTATTAAGAAATTCTAGTGAAAAGAATCCCGTTGTAATGCAACTTAACAATGAAATTAACGCATTAAAAACCAACCTTCAGAACTCTTTAGAGAGTATGAAAAGGACATCTGAGTTAACCCTAAACAACTTAAATACCGAAAGTAACAGAATAAGCGGTCAACTTTATGCTGCACCGACTAAAGCAAGACAATTTAGAGACATCAAAAGAGAGCAAGATATAAAAGAATCTCTCTACCTCTACCTACTCGAAAAAAGAGAAGAATCTGCTATTAGATTTGGAATGTATACACCAAATGCTAAAATCATAGATAAAGCCTACTCATCACACAGACCAGTAGCTCCAAATATGATGATGGTCTATATCGCTTCTATTATTTTAGGTTTAGGCTTACCAATTGGTTTAATCTATATTTCTGATTTAATAGACACCAAGCTATACAGAAAAGAAGATTTAGTTCAAATTTTAGATATTCCTTACATAGGAGATGTTCCTAAAACATCAAAAAAACAAAAGCTTGTAAAGAAAGTAGACTACTCACCAAAAGCTGAAGCGTTTAGAATAATACGATCTAACATAGACTTTATGCTTCGCAACGTTGAAGGTTCTAAAAAATTATTTATTACCTCTACTAAAGCTCAGGAGGGAAAGTCACATACCAGTACCAATCTAGCAACTTCAATTTCTTTTTCTGAGAAATCAGTTTTATTGATTGAAATGGACATTAGAGTTCCTAAGATACTGGATTACCTTGAACTTAAAGACAAACCGGAAAAAGGACTTTCAGATTTTATTGCGGATAAGTCAATTAAACCTGAAGAAGTTGTACTTAAACATAAGGACAATGAATACCTAGACATTATACCTTCTGGAACTATTCCTCCAAACCCTTCGGAGTTATTGATGAGTAATAGAATTGATGAACTTTTTAAGTATTTTGATGGTAAATACGACTATATTATAGCAGACACCTCTGCAGTAGGATTAGTAAGTGATACATTACTAATTGCCGGTCATGCAGATATGTTTGTGTATGTTGTTAGTGCTGATGGTGTTGATAAACGACAATTAGTACACGTCGCTCAACCATTATATAATGAGAGACGACTACCTAATATGACCATGTTGTTAAATGGCGTTAAACAAGGTAAGAAAGGCTATGGCTACGGTTATGGATACGGAAACAATCCAAACAAAAAGAAAAAGTGGTATCAGTTTTCTGCTAAGTAATAATAAAAAAGCCTTTCGTTTTGAAAGGCTTTTTACTTATAGTTTTCTACGTTTCTTTTCTTCTTTAAGCAAAGATAACTCTCTGTTGGTTTGTCCCGCTACAGATGTATTTTCTTCAGCTCTTCTTATTAAGTAAGGCATAACATCTTTTACCGGCCCAAAAGGAATATATTTAGCCACGTTATAACCTTGAGCTGCTAAATTAAAACTAATATGATCACTCATGCCGTAAAGTTGCCCAAACCAAACATTATTATCTTCCTTGCTAATATTATACTTTTCCATTATTTCCATCGCTAAATAACAACTTGCCTCGTTATGCGTACCAATAAAAATAGAAAGATCACCCAAGTTGTCAAGTATATACGTTAGTGAAGCATTAAAATTATCATCCGTCGCTTTTTTACTTTCACATATTGGTGAATCATATCCTTTTTCTATTGCTCTGTTTCTTTCCTTCTCCATATAAGCACCTCGCACTATCTTCATCCCTATCTTAAAACCTTCTTTTTTGGCTCTCTCGTGTAGTTGTTTTAAGTAATCTAAACGATCCCAACGATAGGTTTGTAAGGTATTATAAACGATTGTAACGTCTTTATTGTAGCGTCTCATCATTTCTTCTACTAAATCATCAGCTGCATCTTGCATCCAGCTTTCTTCACCATCAATTAATACCTCTACATCTTTTTCTTTCGCTAGTTTGCAAACCTTATCATATCGGTCTACTACCCTATCCCATTCCTCTTGTTCTGCTTCTGTAAATTCTTTACCTTCAGTTTTCTTATGATACAAATGAAATCTTCCAAAACCTGTAGGTTTAAAAACTACAATGGGCATTGCCTCTCGCTCATCACAAAAATTAATAATCTTTAATATTTTTTCTACTGCATTATCAAACTGAGCTTCTGTTTCTTTTCCTTCAACCGAATAATCTAAAACAGAACTAACTCCTTTAGTGTAGAGGTTATCTATTACGGTTAGACAATCTTCTTCATTTACACCACCACAGAAATGATCAAAAACTGTAGCTCTGATCAAACCTTCAACAGGTAAATTGGCCTTAAATGCAAATTGGGTAGCTAGTGTTCCTATTTTCACCAAAGGTTGAGAAGAAATCATTTTAAACAAAAAGAAAGCTCGGTCTAACTCAGAATCAGATTTTAGAACAAAAGCTGTTTCCGTATTTTCAAAAATAGTGCGGTCTATCATTAACTTAATTTATTATTACAAATATATTTATTCTAAGCCTTATTTATTTCTAAAAAAACTAACTATTTTAACGCAATCAATTAAGATAGCTTTTCAAATGAACTCTATATCAACTAAAAATTCTGTAGTTTACTTTAATTCTGAAACTTATACAGAACTTAATAAATACATACAGAATCAAAATCCTTCAAAAATATTTATTCTTGTAGATACTAATACTCACGAATATTGTTTACCGCAATTTCTTGAGCGTCTAGAATCTAACAATATTACTGTTGAAGTTATGGAAATGCCAGACGGAGAAGACCATAAAACCATTGATATATGCAATGGTGTTTGGGAGGCATTATCAGAATATGGTGCAGACCGCAAAAGCCTTATGATTAATCTTGGTGGTGGAGTTGTTACCGACTTAGGTGGTTTTGTAGCTAGTACATATATGAGAGGTATTGCTTATATCAATATACCAACAACACTTTTAGCTATGGTAGATGCTTCTGTAGGTGGTAAAACTGGAGTTGACTTAGGTGTACTTAAAAATCAAGTAGGGATTATTAATGAAGGGGAAATGGTTGGGATTGACACCGCCTTTCTAAATACACTACCTCAAAAAGAAATGATTTCTGGTTTTGCCGAAATGCTAAAGCATGGTTTAATATTCGATAAAGATTATTGGCATACCTTAACACATCTCGAAGGTATGGATTTTTCTGAATTAGATAGATTGATTTACGAATCAGTTGCCATAAAAAACAAAGTAGTAAGTGAAGATCCTACCGAAAAAGGTATGAGAAAGATTCTAAATTTCGGACATACGCTAGGTCATGCTATTGAAAGCTACTTTTTAGAAAATGCAGATAAAACACCTCTACTACATGGAGAAGCTATAGCTATTGGAATGATATTAGAGGCATACATATCCACAGAGATTAGCAATCTTAGCGAAGAAAATTTAAAGATTATTACAGAAGGGGTTTTAAAAACTTTTTTAACTACAAATATTACTGTTAATGATCAAAATATAATTATAAGACTACTGAAGCATGATAAAAAGAATAGTCATGGAATTGTGAAATTTGTTCTATTAGAAGATATAGGTCAACCTAAAATAGACTGTATTGTAGAAAATGATATAATTATAAAAGCTTTTGAATATTACTCTAAACTTTAAATAAAAAAGCCCTTGATTACTCAAGGGCTTTTTTATTTATTGCTTTACAATACTATAATTCATTAAATATAGTATGCATTAAACGTTTTTTGTCATTAATACTTTCTTCTAAGGAAATCATTGTTTCCGTTCTGTAAACTCCATCAATATCATCTAACTTAAAGATGATTTCTTTGGCATGCATGGTATCTTTCGCTCTAATCTTACAGAAAATGTTGAATTTTCCTGTTGTAATATGAGCAACAGTTACGTAAGGAATATCATTAATACGCTCTAAAACAAATTTAGTTTGTGATGTATTCTGAAGGAAAACTCCAACGTAAGCTATAAAAGAGTATCCTAGTTTTTTATAATCTAATGTTAATGAGGAACCTTTGATAATACCTGCTTCCTCCATTTTCTTTACACGTACGTGAACAGTACCTGCTGAAATCAATAATTTTTTTGCTATATCTGTAAAAGGAATACGCGTATTATCTATAAGCATATCCAAAATTTGGTGGTCTACTTCGTCTAATTTAAACTTTGCCATAATTGATTAATCTTTAATATAAATGCAAAAATAAAAGTTTTTTATTGACAAATCATCATTATTATTGAAATAATTTAGGCTTTTAGTGACGTTTTCTCATTATTTATCAAAACGAAAACGTTTTCGTAACCCACTTTTAGCTCCAAATTTTCTGCATTTTTTACCAAAGCCCCTTTTGCATCAATTTCTTTATGACCATAATAAGCATTTAAATCTGATATAGATTCCACTACCGGAATAAAATCAATTTTTCCATTTTTAAGAGACTCTTTATATTGTATAGCAACATCAAAACGTTCTTCACCTTTATTTATCCTACCATTTCTAATAATTATGTCATAAAAAGTTTTAGTGTTTTCAGGGATTTTAAAGTAGTCTTCATATTTATCTGAATCAACTCCACCAATAATAGATTCAATTCCTTTAAGGATAGCTATAAAAGCTAGTTTACGCACCCCTTCCCTATCATAATCATTTGGGTAATGCCCTGTTTCATATAAGACCGTTGGCACTCCAAAGCTTTGGAATGTATCACCTACGCAATTTAAGTTAAAACCGTCATCATAACGCCCAATCCCATTAGGAATTAAATCTTTAAGCTCATTATTTATATCAGATATTATTGTCATAGCTACTTTTCTGTTCTCTGTTAGTGACCGATTTTCATCCTCAGCAGGAGATAAAAATGACATTGTAGCAGAAACACCTGTAGATCCGGCTCCAAAAATGGTACGCTGACCATGTAGATTGAAGCAATAATGTGGTTTAAATTCATCATAAAGACCTCTTAAAACATTACTTTCTGGTTGAGATAAGTCTTGAGCATCCCTATTAATATCCACCTCATTAGCATTTGCCCTAGTATAACGCTCAGCACCATCTGGGTTTAATATTGGAATCATAACAATTGTACAAGACTCTAGAAGCTTCTTAGAAAACTCATTCTGGGTTTGAAATAGATTGATACAATCAAAAAGTGCTTTAGTAGTTGTTGATTCATTACCGTGCATCTGTGACCACATCAATACTTTTTTCGGACCAGTTCCAAATTGCAATTTATAAATCGGTCGCTTCTCAACCGAATATCCAATGGTTTCTATTAGAGCTTTAGGAAGCTTATCTAAACATTTTTCAATGTTTGAATTTGTGATATACCTACCAAACAAACCTTGCTCTTTTATGTCAGTATATATAGTATATAAATCAGTTATGTTCATTTACTTTTTCATTAGTTTACAAATGTAATCATTTGTTTTTTTACAAATATAAACAATTGAAATATGAATTATGTTTACATTAATGAACAATAGATATACATTAATCATCAATAGCTACAATTAAATATCAGACAAAAATTGAAATAAATTTTAATGCACTTAAAATACTGTTATTCAGTAAATAAAAACTATTAATTAAAGTGTAATTTTAAATTTTTTTAAACTTTTAACGCCACTTTTAATTAGAATAATCATTTATTGTTTACTTTTGTAACACCTCAATAGCTAAGACATAAGTTTACAATGATAAACTCATTAAAATTTACAGAAAGACTCCAAAAAGTCATAGAATTTTATGGCGAAACCGCATCTGGTTTTGCTGAAAAAATTGGAGTTCAGCGTTCCAGTATTTCACATATTCTATCTGGAAGAAACAAACCTAGCTTAGATTTTGTAATGAAGATTCTTGACACCTACCCTGAAGTTGAATTGTATTGGCTCTTAAATGGCAAAGGTGAATTTCCTAGAAACGAAAAAATTCAGGAAGAAATAAAAACTGATATTCAGCCAGTAAAAAAAATATCTGAGCCAGAGAATAACATCTCTGCCCAAAATTCCACACCTAATACTACTTCAGAAATTGAAAAGATTGTTATCTTTTATAAGGATGGTACTTTTAAAAGCTACAAACCTTAATTTAAATACATGATTCATTATCTTTGCCCAAAGGTTTTAGATGAGAAATTTTTATTCAATATTTATACTCTTAATTTTTACTAGCTGCTACAATACAGAACGTAACTGTGCGGATTTCAAAACAGGCACATTTCAATTTAATTACATAATTGATGGAGTTGAAAAAACTGGTAAATTTGTTCGTAACGACTCTTTGAGCATTGATTATTATGACGGTAAAGCTGATACTTCTTCAGTAAGATGGATCAATGATTGTGAGTTTATTCTAAAAAAATTGAACCCTAATAGCTTATCAGAAAAAGAACCTATCCACATGAAAATCCTTTCTACAACAAAGGACTCTTACGTTTTTGAATACAAACACGCCATTAAAAAAGCTAATAGAGATATCCACGTAGAAACAGGTATAGCAAAAAAAATAGATTAATTACCTATGTTAGATTTCCTACTTACTTCAGACGCCATCATGGCCTTGTTAACGCTAACGTTTTTAGAAATAATCTTAGGAATCGACAATATAGTCTTCATATCTATTGCAGCAAACAAATTACCCGAAAGTCAAAGAAGTAAAGCGACCAATATAGGACTGCTTTTAGCTATGGTACAGCGTATAGTGCTTTTGTTTTTTGTGTCTTTCTTAATCGGCTTAAGCGAACCTTTTTACACTATAGATACCGATTGGCTACATTTAGCTATAAGTTGGCAAGCTTTGATATTGTTTTTAGGAGGGTTATTCCTAATATACAAAAGTACTTCTGAAATAAGAGAGAAAGTAGAATCTCCAAAACATGATGAAGATAGCATGAAATCTAAAGTCATAAAGTCATTAAAACAAGCCATTGTACAGATTTTAATCATCGATTTTATTTTCTCAATAGATTCTATCCTTACCGCAGTTGGTATGACAAACGGATTACACCCAAATCATAATTACACTTTAGTTCTTATGATTATTGCTGTAATTATATCAATAGCTGTTATGATTGGTTTTGCAAACCCAATCCGAAAGTTTATAGACCGCAATCCAAGTATGCAAATATTAGGTCTTGCCTTTTTAATTTTGATAGGCTTTATGCTAATCACAGAAGCAGCACATCTTTCTCATACTGAATTTTTTGGAAAATCGGTTGGCGCTATACCAAAAGGTTACTTATACTTCGCTATTGCTTTTTCAATATTTGTTGAATTCTTGAACTTCAAGACGGTTAAAAAGAAATAATTAAAACCTTACCTAAAAGTTATAGAACGTTGTTTTTATTCCGCTTAACTAAAATTTAAGCACTTTTTAGGTCGCTGGAATTTGTATTTACTATATTTCACAAAAATTAACGTGTTTTTGCTAACCCAAATCTATAAAACTCTCAGTTAATGCTTTTTAATTCAATAGACTTCGCAGTATTCTTACCAGTAGTTTTTATATTATACTGGTTTGTTTTTAAAAAAAATCTAAAGCTGCAGAATCTTTTAATTGTAATAGCTAGTTATGTTTTCTATGGCTGGTGGGATTGGAGATTTCTTTCGTTAATTGTTTTTAGCACTCTAGTAGATTATTCCATAGGAATTGCCTTATCTAAAGAGAACAATTCAAAAAAACGCAAAATCTTTTTATGGGTAAGTATTATAGTAAACCTAGGCTTTCTCGGCTTTTTTAAATACTATAATTTTTTTCTAGAGAATCTAATAACAGCCTTTACTTTTTTTGGTAACGAACTACATGCTAACTCTTTAAAAATCATTCTTCCTGTTGGTATTAGTTTTTATACATTTCAAACGTTAAGCTATACAATTGATGTCTACAAAAGAAATCTTGAACCTACTAAAGACTTTATTGCGTTTTCTGCATTCGTTAGTTTTTTCCCTCAATTAGTTGCAGGACCTATCGAGCGTGCTACTAATTTGCTTCCTCAGTTTTATAAAAAAAGAAAGTTTGAATATAACAAAGCCGTAGACGGGTTACGTCAAATGCTTTGGGGCATGTTTAAAAAGGTGGTCATAGCGGATAATTGTGCCGAATTCGCAAATGAATTTTTTAATAACCACACAGAGTACAACGGAAGCACACTATTACTTGGCGCAATATTTTTTACTTTTCAAATATATGGTGATTTTTCAGGTTATTCAGATATAGCCATTGGCACATCTAGGTTATTCGGATTTGATTTAAAGCAAAATTTTGCATTTCCATATTTTTCAAGGGATATAGCTGAATTTTGGAGACGTTGGCATATATCACTTTCAACGTGGTTTAGGGATTACCTGTACATTCCGTTAGGCGGTAGTAAAGGTGGCACTTTAATGAAGGTAAGAAATACTTTTATTATATTTTTGGTTAGCGGTTTTTGGCATGGTGCTAATTGGACTTTCATAGTTTGGGGCGGATTAAATGCTATTTATTTTCTTCCTTTGCTTCTAACCAAAAGAAACAGGTCAAATATTGGAGTTGTAGCTCAAGACAGATACTTACCATCTTTTAAAAATATGATAAGCATTATTTCTACTTTTTGTCTTACAGTGTTGGCTTGGGTGTTTTTTAGAGCAAACTCAATTAATCACGCTTTAGAGTACTTACAAGGAATATTCTCTAACAACTTATTCTCAATACCTGAGTTTGAAAACAAGACTCATGCAGGAGAGGTTTTAATTCTCATAGTCTTTTTATTATTGGTTGAGTGGATTGGTAGAGAAACGCAATATGGCCTTGAAAAGCTAGGACTGAATTGGCCTAGAAGTCTAAGGTTGACTTTTTACGTGAGTATAGTTTGCTTAATATTTTTATTTATCGGTAAAGAACAAGAATTTATTTATTTTCAATTTTAGCATGAAAATTCTCATAAAAAAAATAATAATTTTTCTTTCGTTATCCTTCTTGGTAATTATTGCCTTAGCGTTGATCTCTAGTGAGACTATTAAATCTAGAGCCGATCTTAAAATACCAAAAAAGAACACAACGATAGTTGTAGGACACTCACACTCGCAGTGCTCTGTAAATGATTCAATTCTTTCAAACACGTCTAACCTCTCTTCTTCAGGCGAATCTTATTTTTATAATTTTCAAAAATTGAAGCAAATTATTAATGAAAATAGTCAAATTAAAACTGTTCTCATCGAATTCACCAATAACAATGTGGATAGCATAATGGATGAATGGACTTGGGGTTATGAAAAAATGTCTTTTTACCTTCAATATTACTCCCCATATATAGGTTCTGAAGATTTCAATTTATTGATGGACAATAATCCTACTGATTTATTTACAAGCTACTCGATTGCTACAAGAAAAAATCTATATAGAATTTTGAGAAGTGATTATAGTTTGATTGATGATTTTGGTGGATACACAGAATCTAAACTTAGTAAAGTTGATGATTTAATTGCTAAAAAAGATTTTAATTCTAGTATTTCTAAAAATCATGTAGTTTCCAATGTCAATCTCAAATATTTAAGAAAAATGATTGATGAGTGTAGAAAAAATAATGTAGATATTTTTTTAATTAGAAGTCCTCAACATGAATTATATGCTGACTTAGGCAATGAATCTATTTACCAAAAAGTGCTAAAAACTCAATTTAACGATGTTGAATTATTGGATTTTGACAATATGAAATTTCCAAATAAGTATTATTTAGACTTACACCATCTAAACTACAAAGGGTCTTTACAGTTCAGTAAACTGTTGAATGAATTAATAGAAAATAATATTTTAACTACAGACAACAAACAAGAAATGATTGACAAAGCTATTTTAAATTTTAATTTAAAACAGGTTAAACCTAATTTTTAACTTTCACTAAAATAATGTCCCCTGACCTTGTTCATCTTTACCTTCTGAATCATTAGATGTGTTTTCAGAATCGCTTGAAGATTCCGAATCTTCATCACTATCAACGGTTTCCTCGTCTATAACTTCTAAATCATCCGCGTGAACTTCTTCAGGAGCTTCATAAGGTAATGGGTCTAGAATGTTTATTTGGTTTATTTTATCTCTAGTCAACTGATTTCCTAGTGCATTAATGCCTTTTACTGCAATAAACTCTTCAAGATTAACCTCCATATTAGGCTTACGATCTTTACCTCGTTCTTTCGTGAATTCAACATCTACCATAGGACGCCAATCTGTTGAGATAACTTCTAATTGAGAGCTTGGATGATCCGATATAAAAGTTTCCTCTTTTCCTTCTTGTTCTATCAAAAAGCGTTTCACATAGTAACGCTCTTTTTCACCATCGTAGTAAATTGCTGAAATAGGTTTTTTAGGCACCCATTTTTCTAAAACAATCATATCGTCTTCAAAATGAGTCGTTAA
The DNA here is from genome assembly GCF_029911945.1 of Winogradskyella sp. SYSU M77433. Lineage (NCBI taxonomy): Bacteria > Pseudomonadati > Bacteroidota > Flavobacteriia > Flavobacteriales > Flavobacteriaceae > Winogradskyella > Winogradskyella sp. SYSU M77433. The sequence goes on from NZ_JARYTG010000007.1 coordinate 119,084, forward strand.
TTCTGGTATTATCGTTTTTGCCATACCTGACTGCGTAATAATCAACAAACGGTCTTCACCCCTAAACTCACCAATCAACTCACCTCTACCATCCACATTCAATCTTTGAACAGTATCATCGAACCAAATCTTTCTTGGTTTCAATGTTGAAACGCCTTTTTCTTTGAGCTCTACACGTTTTATAGCGTATTTAGTAACCAAGTTACCTTTAGACGATCTCCCTTTTATTAAAACATCAGAAAAATCTAAGTCCCATTTCAGCTTTTTGATACTTCCAACCTGTCTTAATAAAATAGTTACTACTTCCGCCTCTCCATTTGGATTTGCGGAAAAATACCAAAGAGACGATCCTTTATTGCCATTGGTCATATCGTACTCTCTATCTCGAGTCATACTTGTAACAGCAAAACGTTTCACGTAAGAAGGGCCTTTCTTGCCATCGCGATAAATCATGTTGTAGATCGTGCGCTTGTCCTTCTTCTTAAAAACAGCAACATGGATAATATTCTTACCAATAAATGTTTTCGTATCCACTTTGGTTACCATCATCTTACCATCAGCAGTGAAGCAGATAATATCATCTATATCACTACAATCGCACACATATTCATCACGCCTTAAAGATGTACCAATAAAGCCTTCCTCTCTGTTTACATAGAGTTTTGTGTTTCTTATAACAACCTTAGTAGCATCTACATCATCAAAAACTCTAATTTCAGTTTTACGCTCTTTACCTTCACCGTAATCCTTTTTTAGTCTTTCAAAATACGCTATGGCATAATCTATAAGATTAGCTAAGTGATGTTTTACTTCAGCTATTTGATCTTCTAAAGCTTCAATTTTTTGCTGTGCCTTATCAATATCGAATTTTGAAATTCTTTTGATTCTAATTTCCGTAAGACGTGTAATATCTTCTGTGGTAACTTCTCGCTTTAAATGCTTAATATGTGGCTGAAGCCCTTTATCAATTGCCTCTATCACTCCTTCCCATGTTTCCTCTTCTTCAATATCACGGTAAATTCTATTCTCAATAAAAATACGCTCTAAAGATGCAAAGTGCCATTGCTCTTCAAATTCACCGAGTTTTATTTCTAACTCTTGTTTTAAGAGCTGAACGGTGTTATCTGTAGAACGACGCAGCATTTCTGTAACACCAACAAAAAACGGCTTATTATCTTCAATAACACAGCCTAATGGAGAAATAGAGGTTTCACAACTTGTAAAAGCATATAGTGCATCTATAGTTTTATCTGGAGATAAACCAGACGGAAGATGTACTAATATTTCAACTTCAGCAGCTGTATTATCTTCAATTCTCTTGATTTTTATTTTACCCTTATCATTGGCTTTAAGAATTGAATCTATCAACGAAGATGTTGTAGTTCCAAATGGAATTTCAGTAATAACCAAGGTATTTTTATCTCGCTGTGAAATTTTAGCTCTTACCCTAACTCTTCCGCCACGCATACCGTCATTATAGTTAGTAAAATCAGCAATACCTGCTGTCGGGAAATCTGGCATTAAGCTAAATCGCTTACCTTTAAGATGTTTTACAGAAGCGTCAATTAATTCTATAAAATTATGCGGAAGAATCTTTGTTGAAAGTCCTACCGCAATTCCTTCACCTCCTTGCGCTAAAAGCAAAGGAAACATCACAGGAAGATTAATCGGCTCTTTCCTTCTACCATCGTAAGAAGCTTGCCACTCTGTAATTTTCGGATTATATACAACATCTAAAGCAAATTTTGAAAGTCTAGCTTCAATATAACGAGAAGCTGCCGCACGATCACCTGTAAGGATATTTCCCCAGTTACCTTGAGTATCTATCAGTAAGTCTTTCTGACCAATCTGAACCATAGCATCCGCTATACTGGCATCACCGTGAGGATGATATTGCATGGTATGACCGACAATATTCGCTACTTTGTTATAACGACCATCATCGAGATCTTTCATGGAATGCATAATTCGTCTTTGCACAGGTTTGAAACCATCTTCTATAGCTGGCACAGCACGTTCCAAGATTACATACGAAGCGTAATCTAGAAACCAATCTTTATACATTCCTGTAACCTTGGTTATTGTTTCCTGGTTACCGCTTTCATCGTTTAAAAGCTCTTCATTTTCTTCTGACATCCTCTATCCTAATTTGCTAATTTTTCTTTCCTTGAATATTTTCCTTAGAGACTGCTTTACATATCTGATTTTCTTAGGCTTTAGTAAAGTAACATTAAAGCGATACTTTACCACCCTATCTTCATGAGTTTTGATTTGTAAAACCAATGATTTATAAAAAAAATAATTTTTAATCTTGAATCCTACTAGTTGATTCCTTTTGAATTTAATCTTCTTCTGCCTGTAATTAATGTATTCCGTAAGAATTAACCCTTTATTAATTACAATAATTTTATCACCATCACTATCGTACTCAAAATAACCTGCTATAGATTGCACTAGCACTAAAAGCACTAAAAACCCTAGAAAGACATAAAAAACACCATTCTCAACCAATTCTAATGAACTAAATACCGTTGCCATTAAAACCGTTAGCAATATCAATACAAAATAAATGGAAATAACCGTATTTCTTACTTTTCTATTGTCGGTTCTCATGCAGTTTCTTCAACAATATCAAGTTCAACTTTAAGATTTTCGATAATGAATTCTTGTCTAGTCGGAGTGTTTTTCCCCATGTAAAATGACAATAATTCTTCAATAGACATGTCTTTATCTAGCATTACAGGATCTAAACGCATATCCTCACCAATAAAATGCTTGAATTCATCTGGTGAAATTTCACCCAATCCCTTAAATCGTGTAATCTCAGGTTTAGGTTTTAATTTTTCTATAGCATCTACACGCTCTTCATCCGTGTAACAATAAATCGTCTCTTTTTTATTTCTCACCCTAAACAAAGGAGTTTGCAAAATATATAAATGTCCTTCCTTTATAACTTCAGGAAAAAACTGTAAGAAGAAAGTAATTAACAACAAACGAATGTGCATACCATCAACATCGGCATCAGTTGCAATTACAACATTGTTATAACGCAAATCCTCTAAAGACTCTTCTATATTTAATGCTGCTTGCAAAAGATTAAACTCTTCGTTTTCGTAAACTATCTTTTTGCTAAGTCCATAACAGTTTAAAGGTTTTCCCTTCAAACTAAAAACAGCTTGTGTGTTAACATCTCTAGACTTTGTAATACTACCTGATGCAGAATCTCCCTCTGTAATAAACAATGTTGTATCGAGATATCTTTCGTTTTTGGTATCACCAAAGTGAATACGACAATCTCTAAGTTTTTTATTATGAAGACTCGCTTTTTTAGCTCTGTCCTTAGCCAATTTTCTAATTCCGGATAACTCCTTACGTTCACGCTCTGCCTGTAAAATCTTTCGCTGAATCTTTTCTGCAGCCTCAGAATTTTTATGAAGGTAATTATCTAAATATGTTTTTACAAAATCATTAATATAAGTTCTTACCGTAGGCAATTCGCCACCCATATCTGTAGAACCTAGTTTTGTTTTTGTCTGACTTTCAAAAACTGGCTCCATAACTTTAATAGCTATAGCAGCTACAACAGACTTTCTTATGTCTGATGCGTCATAGTTTTTACCGTAAAACTCTCGAATGGTTTTTACAATAGCTTCTCTAAAAGCCGCTAAATGGGTTCCTCCTTGTGTTGTATTCTGGCCATTTACAAAAGAATGATATTCTTCGCTGTACTGAGTTTTACTGTGCGTAATGGCAACTTCAATATCGTCACCACGTAAGTGAATAATCGGATAAAGTAAATCTGAAGTATTGATGTTTTCAGAAAGCAAATCTTTTAAACCATTTTCACTGTAGAACTTTTCACCATTGAAAACTATAGTTAAACCTGGATTTAGGTACACATAGTTTTTAAGCATACGTTCTACATACTCATTTCGGAATTTGTAGTTTTTGAATATCGCTTCATCAGGAATAAAACTAACTTTAGTTCCTTTTCTTCTACTCGTTTCTTCAAGTAATTCCTGATTAGTTAAGTCCCCTTGTTCAAACTCAGCTGAAGCCGACTTACCATCTCTAGTTGATTCTACTCTAAAATAAGTCGATAACGCATTTACCGCTTTGGTACCGACACCATTCAAACCTACAGATTTCTTAAAGGCTTTGGTATCGTACTTTCCACCTGTATTCATTTTAGAAACAACATCTACCACTTTCCCTAACGGAATACCTCGACCATAATCTCTAACAATGACACGTTCGCCTTGAATGGAAACCTCAATAGTTTTACCAGCTCCCATAACAAACTCATCTATAGAGTTGTCTAAAACTTCTTTAAGAAGGATATAAATACCATCGTCTGGCGAAGAACCATCACCCAACTTACCGATATACATACCAGGACGCATACGGATGTGTTCTTTCCAATCGAGTGAACGAATATTATCTTCTGTATAGTTAGATTGTTCTGCCATAGAAAAAGGACGGTTATTATTACGGTGGACTGCTAATATAATACTATACCGTAAAAAATGAAACTCGCTTTTGGTAAAGTAATTAACAATAAAGTACCGCTATTGTTGAGAACCTATAACAGATTTCATCGTTTTGATAATTCCTCAGCTTTTTGCTTAAAAATTTCGTTTCTATCAATTAGAATACGCTTAATATGTCTTTTTAAAATTAGGTTATCTATAAGTTTACCTAGAATTCCATATTTAGAAGTAAAGTGAAGTTCATTTATCATTATGGTTTTACCTTCTTGTTCTTCTTTAAAAATATGTGCATGCCTGTAAGATTTAAAACTACCATCAGTCATTTCGTTCACATATAAAAAAGGTTTTTCAAAACCTGTGACAGTTATTGTAAGGTGTTGTACAAAGCCAAGATGATTGGTTTCCCAAGTTACAAAATCCCCTTCCTCCATAAAACCAGATGTTTTTCCACTAACAGGAATTTCATTTCGGTTTTTTAAGGATTAAGCATAAAAACGAATATCTCTTGCCAAATCAAAACAAACCTCAATATTGGCATTAATTACGGTTTCTACTATAATTTGAGGCATAATCTATCTTTATGTATAAGACACTTCACTTAAGAAGCTGTCACATAATTTTCTTTGATTTTTTCAGCCCAAACAAGACGTTAACTGATAATCAAGACGTTAAAAACCGAATAAATGATAAAAAATTTACACGTTGAATAAGAAATGCATCACATCTCCATCCTTAACAATGTAATTTTTACCTTCAACACGCATTTTACCTGCTTCTTTTACTTTATTCTCACTTCCATATTGCACGTAATCGTCGTATGCAATAACCTCTGCTCTAATAAAGCCTTTTTCAAAATCGGTATGAATAACTCCAGCAGCTTGTGGCGCAGTAGCACCAACAGTTACCGTCCAAGCTCTTACTTCTTTTACACCAGCAGTAAAGTAAGTCTGCTGTTTTAGTAATTTGTATGCGGCACGAATTAATTTTGCCGAACCAGGTTCGTCTAAACCTATGTCTGCCAAAAACATTTGGCGCTCTTCATAATCATCTAGCTCATTGATATCTGCTTCTGTACCAACTGCCAAAACTAATACTTCAGCATTTTCGTCTTTTACAGCTTCTCTTACTTTTTCAACATAATCATTACCTGTTGTAGCAGCACCTTCATCTACATTACAAACATACATTACAGGCTTATCGGTAATGAATTGTGCAGGCTTTACGTAATCTTCATAATCGTCTTCAGAAAACTCTAATGCTCTGACCGATTTCCCCGATTCTAAACCTTCTTTTATTTTTAAAAGTACTGCTTCTTCAGCTTGTGCTTCTTTATTACCTGTTTTTGCAGCACGCTTTACCTTATCTAGCTTTTTCTCTGTAGTCTCTAGATCTTTAAGCTGAAGCTCCATATCAATGGTTTCCTTGTCTCTTAGAGGATTTACAGAACCATCAACATGAACAATATTATCATTATCAAAACAACGTAAGACGTGTAGAATAGCATCTGTTTCTCTGATGTTGGCCAAGAATTGATTTCCTAAACCTTCACCTTTACTTGCTCCTTTTACCAAACCAGCAATATCTACAATCTCTACGGTTGCTGGCATAACGCGCTCTGGCTTTACCAATTCCTCTAATTTAGATAATCTTGGATCTGGTACGTTTACCACACCAATATTAGGTTCTATGGTACAAAATGGAAAGTTTGCACTTTGCGCTTTGGCATTAGACAAACAGTTAAATAAAGTTGATTTTCCTACGTTTGGTAATCCTACAATTCCAGCTTTCATAATATTTCCTGCGAAGGCAGGAATCTTTTTAGTTAAACATCATACCCAACTTCTGTGTCCTCTTTTTGAGATTAAAGATGGATTCTTTTTATGCGCTGCAAATGTAGTTAATTAGTGGAATTGAAAGAAGTTTTTAAAAATAATTATAACCCTTATTTTATTCAACAAAACTTTATTTCTCTAATTTATTTTTTAAATATTGTATTTTTAAATCTAAATAAATATATAATTTGCGTGAAAGTTTTATAACAACAAATAATATAGCTATAACTAATATTAGAATTAAGACTTGCCATAAAATTAAAAAAATACTTGTATCGTTTATTTGCATAATTTTATATTATTTTTTTGAAATCTTTTTTGACAAATCTTTTTTTTAATTGAATTAAAAAAAGTGCGAGAAAATTTTATTTTTCTTACACTTATTCATTTAAATTGTAGAGACTAAGAACCTATAAATCTTATTTCTTTCGAATCTCACTTATGAGTATCGTATCCTGTTCAATTTTAATCTCGTAAGAACTATTCAATGGAATACCGTTACTGTAATAACCAAAATTTTCAATGATTTTATCTGAATTTAAATTATATTGTAATTTATAACCACCATCAGTTTTAGGAACACCTTTAAATTTTAGTACAACACTTTTCTTCTCGTTTGGTTTTATAGTATCCGTATAAATTTCATTTACTCCATTTGAAACCACAACATCTGTAATTATGTTGCCACTATAATTTTTAATATCAAATACAGTATCTTTTTTCAAGTTTAAGCAACTAGCATTAATAAGGATTAAGGCTAGAACAATATAGGTTATTTTTTTCATTGGTCTGTAGGTATTATTTGGGTTGAATTTGATATACCATGGTTGCCATCATTAATTTCAGTTGTAGAAAGGTCATCCCAAAAATTTGGATCGGCATAATTTATAGGAAATAAATAAACTAATTCACCATCCAAAACCGCTTGATAAACGGCATTAGAAAGATCTTGATCTGACACGAAAAAACTTGCATTATCGCCAATTATATGTCCAACATCATTATTATGTAAATCCATTTGTTTTTCTAGAACCCAGTTAGCTGGAACTTCACTCTCATGTGCTGTAGAGAAATATCTCGCTACCTTATCACCAGCATCATTTGAATTCATAGCATTGAAAAAAGCATGTCTAAAAGCATCCGATTTATCATTTATACCGTTTATACCAAACCTAACTTCAGTTTCATCTTCAGCAGGATCTCTATTAGCATTAATTATAAAAGCTTGAGCTGGAAAAGCAGCTATAAGCCATTTTTCTTCATCGGTCAAATCTTCATTTACCCCATCTAAATTTAAGTCTATATTATCTGATACAAATGTTTCGTCATTCCACCAATTATAAGGAAAATTATCTTCCATACCTGGATAATCTGTTTCACTTATTATACTCGTATAGCTAATTGCTATCTCAGCTATTTCATCATCATCTAAACTATCCGAGATTTTTATAACAGCAGTTACAAAGTCAATATCTTCATCAGAGTTATCTCCATTTTCATCTTTGTTATTCTCTAGATATTCATTGAGTTCAAATACTTCTTGTCCATTACTAATATCATCTATCCAATTATTAAGAGCTTGATTTTCCTCTGTGCCCTCCCCTATTCTGTTACCTATATCAAGTTTTTGTTTTAACTGTTCGCTAATAGAGGCTGGTGGTAGAGGATTACCCACAAAACCATCTCCTGGCTCTTGTCCACCACCACCTCCTGTTCCAGAGCCTTCTGAAGGATCAGAACTAGAATCTCCCGTGCCTGTACCACCACCTGCTGACCCGCCAGATGAAGAACACCCATAAATCACTATATTATTCCATTCACAGCTTAGGTATGCTGGTGTGCAGCTTGCTGAAACACCACAAGAACAACTATCTCCCACGTCATGACCCGCTCCTGTGCATGCAACACTAGTACACACATATCCTTCTGCTTCTGCTATAATCTGAAAATTAGCACAAGAGTCACTTTTTAAAATTAAACTTTCATCAGAAATTTCTGTAACCTCTGCATTAGCATAGTCGTATATAGTATTTCCTTGCCCATCTAAATTAAATGGATAAGCAATAAGATATTGTTTATATGTGTTATCTGGATACTTAATCAATAAGTAGTTCTCTAAAATGTTAGGTGTTTCATAACTTCTATTAACCACAAAAGTATAAGAAATATAAGTATCAGTTTCTATAGTCTGTACTTGATACTGATCCAATAAAAAAGCTTGGTCATTATTTTTAGCATCTAATACATCTTGAGCGTTAAAATACTTACTAACTCTCTTAACCAAATCTCTATTTTGTTCTTTTTCATGATTCCACAAGCCTATTCTAATATTTATATCACCCAAAGATTGACTTTGATTATCGCTATTAGGCTTTTCTATGATTGCCTCTTGTTGGCAATTAGTAAAAAATAATAATGTACATATTACTATAATTAAAACTTTACTTGAGCCATTTCGCTTGCTTTTCATTTTAAAATTATTTTTAGTTATTTTTTGATATCAAATTTTCTAAAATATTTGATATCCTTATAATTATGATTAAATAAAAAAATTTAAGCAAAAATATTATTTAACATTAAACAATAATATACGTAAAGTTACGTATTTTTAAAACAAAAAAATCCCAAGCCATAGACTTGGGATTTTTTAACAACACAATTTAACTATGATGCATTTACGCATAGGTTTCTTTTAAAAAGTCTGCAATGGACTGTGTTGGTCGTCCTAATACCGTTTCTAAATCGTTGGTATTATGGTTAAATTCCCCATTAGCAATACCAAGGCTAAACATTACCACCATATCTATAATCTCTTGAGGTAAGCCTACTGCTGCCAATTGCTTTCTAAACTCACCTTCTTCTGGTGATATATAAGGAATGGTTTCACCAACCACTGCAGATAATTTTTCTGCAACGTCCTTAAAGCCTACTTGCTCACTACCGTTAAACTCTAAAATCACATTTTTATAAGCTTCTGGTTTAGCCAAAATAATAGCCTCTGCCTCAGCAAAATCCTTTCTTGGCACAAAAGATACGACTCCGTCTTCTGTTGGTAAATAAATAGATTTGGTTTGTAGTACTTGGGCTTTGTCACCAATAAACATATTAATGACCTCAGCATACAAGTTGTGTCTTAATATGGTGTAGTTTAATCCTGAAGCTAAGATTAAATCCTCGGTTTGTTTGTGTGAGTCTACCACTGGAAATAATGGTGCAGCTTCGCTTTCATCATTTCTAACCGTACTTGTGTATAAGATATGTTCTACACCAGCTTGTTCTGCTGCTTTAACAACATTTTTATGCTGTGGCAAACGTTTGCCTATATCACTACCAGACACAAAATACAAAAGGTCTATACCTTTAAATGCTTCTGTAAGGCTCTCAAAATTATCGTAGTCTCCTACTCTAACATCTATGCCTTCAGACTTATAGCTTTTAACGATATCACTATCTGTATTACGCACTAAAACAGCGATTTGATCTGTGCTTACTTTTTCTTTTAAAAAACGTACTGTACTACTTCCTAAATGTCCTGTAGCACCTGTTATCAATATTTTTTTCATTATTATAAATTTATAGTTTAACTTTACAAAAGTTTATTACTTACTTTTAGTGAGTCAAAGGTAAAAAGTAATTAAAGACTAAACAAGAACTGTAAAGAAAGTGAGACACTTACTTTTTGGTAACTACTATTGAAAATGAGATTGTTATGACTGAAAATAATTTAGAAAAATATTTAGATGCTGATAATTGCCCAGTGCGAAATGTGCTGGATAGAATTGGAGACAAATGGTCTGTATTGATTATTCTACTTCTGGAAGACGCTAAAACACTACGTTTTAATGAGATTCATAAATATATTGGTACTATTTCCCAAAAAATGCTCACGGTGACTTTAAAAAAGTTAGAAGCCGACGATTTGGTAAAACGTACCATATATCCGCAAGTACCACCAAAAGTTGAGTACAACCTTACCGAACGTGGACAAAGCCTAGTGCCTTATATTCAAAATTTAGTGCAATGGGCCAATACTAATCTTGAAGGGATTAAACAATCGCGAAGCAGAGTACAATAGATCCTATTCTGGTTTCCAACCTCCAAGCACAAATGTAGGATCAGTGTATTGTTGAATAAGCAAACTGTCGTTTTCTTTTGTTAACTGACGAGAAATAGGATGCCTCTCGCTTATGTTTATTGGTTCTCCAGAAGTTTTATCTGTAGAATTATATTCCCAATAATGAATGCTATGTGTGTTTTCACCACGTACAGCCCAACCTTTTGGATCAATACCATCTAAAGTACAGTTAAGCAACACAGCTTCGCAATATGGATATCCTTCTCCTCTATTATCTGTGGTACGTGCTAAAACGGCTTTATTTTTTCCTGTGTTTGTAAAACTACAGTTTAGAAATACGTTACCATGATTCTCGGCTGTGTTTCTAATCCACATGAATGGTCCAGGCGATAAAAACTCACAGTTTTTAAAGAATGCTGGACCTCTGCCTAAAATCATATCTCCACCTCCATCTATTTTTACATCTTCAAAATATGCTGGTCCGTTGGTTTGCAAAGCATCTCCATCACCAACTATAGTGACGTTTTTTACTAACACCTGATCTCCGTTAATCAGTAAGCCTTCCGCCTGTCCTTTTAATAATGTTTTTACAGTGAGGTTTTTCAGCTGAATGTTACTACAATTATCTATCGCAAACGCAGCACGTCTCGATGGAAACGTTCCTGGTTTTTCATTGGTCTTTAAATTTCTTGGATGCGGATTGAAAACTTCATTATTAGCATATTGTACAATAGTGCTTGCTCTGCTTTCACCTTCAATAATGATGTTCGATTTATTCCTGAAATAAATCAACTCTTCATACACTCCATTTTTAATTGAAATATGAATGGTATCTTGGTGATGCTCTGGTATAAAATCTAACGCACCTTGTAAAGTGTTAAAGTCACCTTCTCCTCTATCATCCACAACTAATTTCTTTTTAGAAAGTTCTGGTTTATCTTTTTTTGTCTGGAATTGCCATGAGTTTTTATTGTAAATGCCTTTGAAATTTCCATCTGGTGTTGACAACACTGTACTGTCCATTAGAACATAGTACTGCTTATTATAATGAAGCAAATTATGATGTGGATAAATGATTGCTGTACTGTCGTGAACTATAATAGGATAAAAGTGAAATGCATCAGAAAACCCACCAATAATAGTTAATTGGTAATCGTCTGAAGTAGGCAAAGCTCCACCTGAAGGTGTGCCTGGTTTTGTATTGGCATTGGTAGAAACAGGAGTATTATAATTGTATGGTTCTTTAATATAATCGGCATCAGGCTTCTTTTTATATTCGGTTGGTCCTGGTGGAATACTAAGATCTAAAACATCTACTAACGAATCATTAGAGGCGTCAAATATTTTGATTTTTCCTTTGTTGCCGATATTTGGCTGACTTTTAAAAGTAATTTTAAGATGTGTGTCTGGCGAAATTCCCATCTCATTTGCCTCTGGATAAAATACCAAATCTGTACTTTCATCCTTTGTTTCACAAGATACAAGAAGGGTTATTGTTAGGATATAGATGAACTTTATTATTAAAGCGGATGGCTTAGTTTTCATATAATAGCTATTGTTTCTTTTAGTTTTTCATAAAAGTAACAAACTAAATTTTAAAACAGCTTCAAATAAAAAATCCTGAGCGTTAACTCAGGACTTATTTTCATCTACTAATGAAGTTCCTCACAATAAAAACCGTGCATTCCCAACAAGCCCAAAACTGATTCGGCTGTAATGGTGTTACTCTCAACTCGAAGTATGTTATCACAGTCTTCCAAATCAAAATTCCAACGGTCATTTTTAGCCACTAACTTATTAAGTAATGGATTCAGCTTTTGTACTTCATCAGTGTTGTAAATTGAAGTTTTAAATACCAATACAGTTTTTAATAATGTCTCCTTCATAATTACTGTTTTAGTCTCTCATATAAAATAAAGGCGGCTCAATACCCAAAGAACGTAAGTACACATAACCTTGTGCTCTATGGTGAATTTCGTTATCTATAAAATATGAGATCTGTGAATACACCGTACCTTCGTATTGTCCAAATAGCGTAATGTTTTCTTGAAACTGCTCTGGTTTTAATTTTGCCCAAAGCGTGTTGATAGCTTCCGTAGCATCGTCCCAAAGTTTTAAGAAATACTCCTTATTTTTTTTGTGCTTAAACTCTTCGTCAAAAGATTCTGGTTTATCTCCTGTAATTTCTCTTAAACCTGGTTCCGCAATAGCTAAAAGCTCCATAACCATTTTATAAAAAGGACGCATACCTCCTATACTATGATTAAAAAAAGCATCTTCTGGAAAAGCTTCTATAGTACGACGCGTAACACGTCTATGACCTTGCCAATGTTCTAAAAGTTCTGCTGGACTAACAACCTGTGGTTGCGTTTGTTTTGCTGTGGTTTCCATAATAATTTCTGTTTTAATAATTAATGATACAGCAAATGTAAAAGCAGCTTGTGACAGCAGTATGTCAGTAGTATTTTAATTATTTTTATTCTGCTTTTATGTTGTTATGACGTTCCTAAACTTCCTGACAAACCCTTGTCACTATGCCAACCTAAATTTGATCCATCAACCAATAGCATTTAAAAACATAGTGCTATGACGAAACTAAAAGACCTTAATAAAATTCAGATTCATCTTAAAGATTATCTTTGGGATATATGTTGTGCCATTATGAGTATAGATACCGTAAAACGATTCGATCGTATTGTTGCCATACTAGTAAAACTACAATCTAAACGCATTGTTAAAGCTCAAGAGTTAGCAGATAAGTTTGATGTGAGCCTTAGAACCATTTACAGAGATGTAAGAACCTTAGAAGCAGCAGGCATCCCAATTGTTAGTGAGGCTGGTATTGGTTATTCTATAATGGAAGGCTACCGATTACCTCCCGTAATGTTTACCAAAGAAGAAGCTAGTAGTTTTGTAGCTGCTGAAAAGCTTATGCAGAAGTATGTAGATAAATCTTTAGGTAATTATCATGAGTCTGCCATGCTTAAGATAAAATCGGTTTTAAGAGGCAGTGAAAAGGATTGGATTACAGCATTAGAATCTCAGATAACGGTAAGTCCATCGCAACAATTATTTAATAAGAATCTACCTGATGCATTAGAAATTATTTTTGAAAGCATTACCGAACACAAGCAGTTTTTCTTAAAATATCATTCGTTAAATAGCGAAACACCTTCTGAGCGCTTTATAGAACCTGTAGGTTTATTTCATGAAAATAATGCTTGGTATCTTTTAGGATATTGTCTTTATCGGAATGATTACAGACAATTTAGAACCGACCGAATGCTGAACATAAAACGAACCGAAATACCTTTTACCAAAATCCACGGAAATCTTGAAGACCACTTAGCAAAAACAAAAGCACACGAAAAAACCAAAGTGGTTATTAGAGTTGACAAAACTGTAGCGCGCTATATCAGTAGTAGTAAAAAACAAAATGGATTTATCTCTGAACGTATAGTTGGTAACCAAATAGAAATGACGTTTATGTCGTCTCACTTAGAGGACGGTTTTGCCAGATGGTATATTATGTTTGCTGACTATGCCGAAATCGTAGAACCCGAAAGTCTAAAGACACGCCTTAAGGAGATTATGAAAAAAGCTACGGAACGGCTTTAGGTGGTTTTTGGTTTATTGCGCTTATGGTTTGTGTATAGTGTCGTTGTGTGAAAACCCACTAGGATTTTCGTGTTAAGAAACTAAATTAGCAAATCGTTTTTTATTCAAATTCATCACTATTCATTAGTTTTTCAATTTTCCATTGAGAAACTTTACGAATTCTTTTAATTCTGTCCGACAATTCTGAATTGTATTCACAGCGGTTTCTTTCAAATCCAATCCAATCAGGAAAATATTTTTTAGCTAATTCAAAAGTTCGTTTCTCAATCCTTTTCGAGTTCTTCTTTTTGATTACAAAGTTCTTATCAACAATCAAATTCGTTCTATAATTAAGAGCGTATCTTAATGCATTTTCCAATTCTGGATCACATTTTTCAATTCCTTCATCATTCCAAACAATAGCATCAGCTAAAACGTGATAATTCATTTTTGGTTTTTCAGAAACAGATTGAGTAGGAAGACTGTTTTTGTATTTTCTAAAAACTCTTCTCATTAATAATTCCTGTGTAATCCATTCTGCTATTTTGTGCATTAATTATATTATTTTCTAAGGCTAAAATATAGTTCCTTTTCAATGAAATATATCGATTGATAATTAAATAAATTCAGGTTAATGACTAAAAAACAACAGCTATCATATGCCTAAATTCCAGCCTATAATTAGTTTGATCGTATTTGTTTTTACCGTTCCATCTAAATGGTTTGGAACACCACCAATATCAATAACTCCAAAATCATCTCTAATTTCAACAACTAGGTCATTGCTTTCATTTAATGCAATATTTGTTCCTACACCAAATGATAACCCCAAATCAATTTTTTTCTGTTCCGTTATTTCATCATTACTATCATTGGGATAGTTAGAATCAAGTTTGTTATTTAATAAATAATTGAAAAATGGACCACCATTTATAAAGAATTTTGATTTTCCAAATTCATATTTCAATAATAGTGGGACATTTATATATTCATAAATCTCACTAAAACTTTCATCTCCTACTTCTTCTGCATCATAGTTGAAGTATGTCAGTTCTCGTTCCCTATTTTTTCTTTCATAATTAATATTTGCTTTTATTGATAAATCTTCCTTCAGGTAATAATCGAAAGAGACACCTAACAGATAGCCTATTTTAAATTTTCTATTCTTTGCATATTCATACCCTCTGTGATCTGGATAATTTAATCCAGCATTAACTCCTATTTTAAATTTATTTTGGGCTCCTATAGTAACTGAAAACAAAAATCCAATTACAATTAAAAATAATTTACGTTTATACATACATTTTTTATAATTAAAGAAATATTAAATAAACAAGATATAAGTAGTACTATACAACACATCTCTTTATCAACAAATTTAAACTTTGTAGATTCACTTTCAATACGTAAAGTCACGTATTTTAATCTAGTCTTGTAATAAAACAGATATTATTCCGTATAATCCATAAAAATCTTAACCAAAGTAGTAATGCCTATAAAGAGAATAAAAAACAAGGATAACTTTCTAAACTTAGATTGTGGGATATAAACCAATATCTTTTTCCCTATAAATGACCCTACCAAACCTATAATTAATAAAAAAGGGACATACTTTAAATCGTGTTTATGTATATAGCCATTATTGTAATACACAAACGTCCGAGAAAAGTCTATCATAAAATCAATAAAAGCTGAAGTGGCTATAAATGCACTTTTTTCTAAATTAAAAGCAGCCATGGTAAGACCTCTAATTGCACCACCTGTTCCTAATAAACCAGCCGAAAAACCTGATAAAGATCCACCTACAATAGCATTCTTGTTTTTTGGCTGAACAATGACGTTACTTTTTATCAAAAAGAATAGGCTTAAAACCACCAAAAAAACACCCAAGAAGATTTCTAAAAAATAGGTGTTTAGATATTTTGAAACAATACCACCTAAAATGACAAATATTACCGAAGGTAAACCTATGTATAACAACAGTCTTTTGTCTAAGCCTTTCTTAAATAAGAAGATTTTACTCAAATTGCTAGACAAATGAAAAATTGCTGTTAAGCCTAATACTGAATAAAAATCGAAATAAAAGTTGCCAATAGGCACAAAAAATACTGAAGAACCAAAACCACCTATTGTACCTATAATTTCAGCTACTAATGCCAAAAGCAAAAATATATAGCTAATATCTTTCATGGTATTTAGTTTTAGTAGATAAACAGCCTTATTAGGTCATATTAAATGTATGAAATAATTAAGTGTAAAACCATTTTTGAGGCTTAATTTATTAGTGAAGTCTTAAAGTTTTTCGCAAATAATATCCAATATTTTAAATGTAGACTTTTACATGTTGCGCTTATCTTTGTGTATAATTGGCTAAATGTTTGAGCAACTAATTTAGAAAATAAAAAACGAATAGAAAATCCGCAAGGATTTTCGTAAGTAGGCCATAACTTGCAATTAATTATACATGTTTTTGTGTGTAGTTTTTCGTATAATAATTTCTGCTATCCCTAGGTTTATTGTCCAGCCTAAAACAGAAACAATTTTATAAGTGTCCATTGGTGGTAATTCAAAAACCGATACAATTCCATATTTAAATAGTCTTAAACTTATTGCAGATAAAGTTAAAGCATAACTTCTAATCATAAAGTTTCTATGTTTTTTAAAACTTCTTTTTTTTATGCTTGTATATGCACTTAATGTAAATACAAACCATAGGATTGAAAGGGTTAAAAAGGATATTTGAGAAATTAAACCTCCGTTTGCGTGATATGACATTATTAATCCAGATGGTGAAGCAACTAATAAAATCAAAAGAATATATACTTTTCCACTAATTTTATGAATAGAAGAGAATCGATTTCTTATTGTTTTAGAAAACTGGGTTAAGCCTAAAGATATAATAATTATGCTTGAATATACGTGACTAAAAAACGCTAATTTATAATAAGCTAATTTAATTTCCTCTTGTTTTAAATTGAGAAAAGCTATTTTGTAATTTATTGGAATGTATTGTATTGTTATTAATACTAATAGATATATGAAATAAACTAAAGAGCCATATAAAATAGCTTTAAGGAAAAAAAAGCGATTTAATTTTAATTTCATTATCCTCTCCCAAAATAATCATAATATTCAATTGCATTCTTTTCATAACGCAAGAGAAGTTTAATATTTTCTTTTTCAATTTCGGTGAATTCTGACTTAACATCTGTATGAACAGGAATATACCAACTTTGAGCATCAAAGAATACTCTTAGTGGTCTATTTTTAAATGAATATCCGTGTCTTGTGTAAATTGTATTTCTTATTATTGTTAAGTCTCCTTTTTTTAAATTTTCGACATCATTTTTTTTCAATAAAGTATTTGACGCATTAATAGTATAAATTAATTTGGTAGCAGTGGCAAATTCTTTTGTTATCCATTCTTCAAATTCTCCTTCTTCATATTCTTCAAGAGTTTTTTCTTCAGTAAAATTATTCCAATCAACATACTCTTTTACTTGCTCTAGCATTATATCTGGATTATATGCAAAAACTTTTTTTATCAGCTCGTATTTTCGATTCTTGATATCAATATTTTTATAAGCAGTCCATTTACCAATTAATTTATTTTCTGTAATTGTAAATTTAAATTCCCCATCATATTTATCATCTCCTGGTTCTTTTACGTGGAACACCCCATTTAGTAATTGCCCTGCGAAGGGTCTGTTGTTACCAGCAACAACACTATGCCCAATTATTAAACTGTCAGTGATTTTATCTATTGATATATTTATTTTATTCTCCCTATTCCAATAAAAACCTTCGTCAGCATAAATAGCTTTTTCAGTATAACTATCTTTTGTGTCTTCTTTGAAATATCCAATCCAAGAGCCTAAAATCTTCTCATTATTAGAATTAGCTTTGACCTTGTTTTCAGGTATGTAATTTGTTTTTTTTTCTTCTATTATTGTATTCTGTTCAATAATTTCAGTTCCATTCTCAATTTTAATTTTTGACTCTGAATCTTTAATTTTTGAATTACAACTAATAATTAAGAACGCAATAACAAGAATAGATATATAATTTTTCATTTTTCAGAATTAATATTTTCAATTACGACAACGTTAAGATATAGTTCCAATTCAATGAATTATATCGATTGATAGGCGAAGTTAGTTTTTTCTAAGCATAGTTTCAAGACTTAAAGTCACGTATTTTCTTACTAAAAAGAACATTTACAACACAATAGTAGGAGAAATGCGTTTTAAATTGTTATATATTTATAACATAAGAAGTTAAATTTAACAGCTTAATAATCAATTTAATCAACTATTATGAAAAAATCAATCGTACTTATTCTTTCTTTAGTTTTAGTATTTGCCTGTTCTAAAGACAAATCAGAAAATATTGAAGGAGACTTTTCTATCTCTGGAAAATTTGTAACTCCAAACAGTAACGATGCCATATCTAAGGCATCGGTTAAGCTATACAGCAATAGTACTATTGTAAAAGAAACAGATACAGATAGTGAAGGTAATTTCACCCTGTCTGGTATTGAATCTGGCGAATACGAATTAACTATTGCTAAAGGACTTTTTACAACTACACAAAACGTAATATTAGATGAAACTAATGATGTTTTTGACATCACTTTAGATAATATTGAATTTACAAGTTTTCCTAATATTGCCGTAGTAACAGGCTCTTACGATCATATTGAAGATGTATTATACAATATAGGTTTAGTAAACCCTATAACACAAGAACCTTTATTTGACATCATAGATGGTAGTGGACCTTTTGATAGACCAATTGGAGATGCCCATAATAGTAGACATCAATCTTTAATGGGTAGAAACTTTAACCCTCAATTAGAACCAAATGTAGATTTTGATTTTGGTGATCTTATTGATTCTCCAACCTTATTGAGTAATTATGATATCATTTTCTTAAACTGCGGACTAGATAATAGTAAATTGGCTTCTAGTAATAATCTTACACAATATGTCGCTGATGGCGGTTTATTATATGCTACAGACTGGGCTTATGAATATCTTAATGATATTACTGCTGACGGTAATCAGTACCTGAGCTTCTATAATCCTTACAAAAGCGGAGAGTCACTAAGCACTGAAGCCGAAGTCTTTAATACGGATTTGCTAGATTGGTTAACACTAAATTATAATATTACCATAGAAAATAACACAGTAACTATTGATGAATTTTTACCTAGCTGGCAAGTTGTTGATAGTTATGATGAAACTACAGTTTTGCCTTGGTTAAATGGACCAATAACTTATAACGGCATAACCGAAAACAAGTATTTAGCATACACATTCCTTCATGGAAATGGTGGTGTGCTTTACTCCTCTTTCCACACTGAAAATGAAACTTCTGATGCCACAACTGTAGAACGTGTAATGCAATATCTTACTTTTGAACTCTCAGATTTAAAGAACGAATAAGAAGTAAAATCTTTCTATAATTAAAAAAGCCCTGAGAAGTCCTTGGGGCTTTTTTGATAATTCTTGTTTTCTCATAAAATATCAAAGGGGAAATTGAGTATTCAGAAATACCTCTTTAAATTCACGAAATTAAGATCATACATAATCTAATCTGAATATAAATCTACATTGGTAACAAAAGCTCTATATTTAAAAAGTGCAACGAACACAACTCCTCCTATAGCATTTCCTATTAATGCTAGCACTTGAAATGTTAAGTAGTCCACAAAACCTATATCTGCACTAGTGATCATTCCTGAAAATACTTCTATACTTCCTATAATACTATGATGTAGTCCTGTAAATGACATCGTAGCGGTAATCATAAAAATAATTACAAAACGGGTAATAGTATCCCTAGATGAGGTTACTAGCCAAGACAACAATCCCATTAACCATCCTGCCAAAATTGCACTTACCAAAATAACTAATGGAGAAAAACTAATCACATGATTAGCAACAATAGATACAGTATCGTACTCAAATAAACCCAGTTTAGGACAAATCCATAAAAAAACTAAAGAAATGATATAGCCACCGATTAAATTACCTGCTATAACTATTCCCCATAATCCCAACAAACTTTTAACCGAACGTTTTTTATTAAAAACTGGTAGAGATAACAAGGAAGTCTGTTCTGTAAACAATACTGACTGACCAAATACCACTAAGATAAAACCTAAAGGATAAGCCAGACTGATAAGCTTAAACAATGCATCATTAGAAAAATCATTACTAAAAAAACTAAAAATAGTACCCATCAACAAATAACTAAACCCTATTTCCATACCAGCAGTAAACGAAGAAATGAATACGCTTCGTCTATGAGCATCAAAAGTTTCCATACCTTCAATAAGCTGTTCGCGTAAAATTTCTCCGTGAGACTTAGCTACATCAGCCGAATCAGAAACAGATTGCTTAATTTCCTGATCTATTGTTTTTTGAGCTGAATCGGCTGGAGGTGTCTGTTCTTTCATAATTTTTCAAACACAAAATTACTCAAATACATTGCTGTATACAACTTGTACTACACTTTTGAAGACATAATAAGAATATTTATATTCTACTGATATTATCGAAATAATTATGGGTTATTTATTAAGTGTCAGATTGTACTAGAAACCAAAACCGTAGCTTTATACAATCATTTTAGTTGGTATCTAGTTAATGTTGGTTACTTCAATTCCTTTATTTTTGTTAAATTTGCAACCATAGGCTATTATTAAAATAGTAGATTCTTTAATTGGATATGAAAAAGAATCTTAGCTATATCCATTACATGTTGTACCAACATTTTTTCTATCCAAAAATCCTTGTTTTACTATAATTAGAGTTATTAGCAGAACTTGGATTCACTATTTAAAAGTGCTAATTCTTCAAGACAACTTACGTTGTGGTTTTAGAAAACCTAATCATTAAAATACGAAATGAAAAATAAAATGAAAATCAGAGTCACACTCAGTAAAGGTGTTACTGTGCCTAGTCTTATTTTTATTGTAATCATTTGTTTACTCTCGGCAATTTATCCAAAACTTACCGAGAACTTACTCAATACAGTTAAGGATTTTATTTTCATCAACCTGAACTACGTCTATGTATGGTCAGTGACTATTTTCATACTCTTCCTTTTTTATCTTATGTTCAGTAAATTTGGAAATATTAGGTTGGGCAGAAACAACAGTAAACCCGATTACTCTTTCTTTTCATGGATTTCTATGCTTTTTGCAGCAGGTATGGGTATTGGGCTGATGTACTTTAGTGTAGCCGAACCTATGCAACATTATTCTAATGAAGTTTTTTCTGCAAATACTACTGTTCAGAAAGCTAAAGACGCTCAACTCTTTACCTTTTTTCATTGGGGCATACATGCTTGGGCTATTTATGGTATTGTTGGTTTAGCCTTATCTTATTTCGCTTATCGTTACCGATTACCATTATCACTACGAAGTTGTTTTTACCCTTTGTTAAAAGATAAAATCAAAGGAAAATGGGGAAATATTATAGATGTGTTTGCGCTTTGCAGTACATTTTTTGGTATTACAACAACCTTAGGGTTTGGAGTTGTTCAGATTAACTCAGGATTAGAAACACTCAACGTCGTTCCTGGAAGTAGTTTTACTTACCAAGTAATTATTGTTGTAGTGCTAATTTCACTTTCCATAATTTCTGCTGTAAGTGGTGTAGATAAAGGAGTAAGAATTTTGAGTAGTATCAACATCATTAGCGTTATTGTACTTTTGCTATTCGTTTTATTTTTAGGCCCAACTGTTTATCTTATTGGTAGCTTTACCGAAGGTATTGGGAATTATATCAACAATTTTTTCACCCTAACTTTCAACACCCATGTTCATGAAGAAAACATGCAACCTTGGTTTTATGATTGGACAATCTTATACTGGGCATGGTGGATTTCATGGTCGCCTTACGTAGGACTCTTCATTGCGAAAATATCTAAAGGAAGAACCATAAGAGAATTCATAGCTGCTGTTCTCATTCTACCTACAGTATTCAATTTTATTTGGATGACAGTCTTCGGGAACAGTGCCATATGGTTTGATATGAATGTTGCTGATGGAGCATTAAGCCTTCTGGCTTCAAACCCTGATGCGCTAATGTTTCGCTTTCTAGAATACTTACCCTTAACCAAGATTACTAGTTTTTTAACCATAGCTATCATTATTATTTTCTTTGTTACTTCTGCCGACTCTGGCATGTTTGTAATGAACAGCATTGCCACAAAAAATGCTCGTATCTCTCCTAAATGGCAAACTGTGGGTTGGGGAATTTTACTTGCTTGTTTGGCTTTAATGTTATTAAATGCAGGTGGATTAAACGCTCTTCAAAGTATGACCTTGATAACCGCATTGCCATTTTCAATTATTATGCTGCTTTTTATTGTGAGTTTGGTTAAGGCACTTTCTATCGACAAGAATTATTACGAACGTGATTTTTCGTTAACTACTGTACCTTGGTCTGGCCAGTCTTGGAAAGAGCGATTAGGTAGAATCAACTCCTTAAAGGATAAAAAAACAACAAACCAATACATCAATACCACTGCTAAGGAAGCGTTTATAGAGTTACAAAAGGAATTTGAAAAGAACGGAATAGATGCTAGAATTAATCAGTATAGCGATCCTCAAAAAGTTGAAATCGAGATAAAGTACGATATTGTAAATAATTTTATCTATGGTGTAAAGAACGAATCTAAAATAGTATCCGAATATCTATTGAACGAGGAAAATTTACAGGATATTGATGATAATCAGACCTTTTTTCCTAAGTCTTATTTTGGCGATGATCGTAAAGGATATAATGTACTACTCTTTACAAAGAACGAACTCATATCAGATGTTCTGAAACACTATGAGCGATTTATAGAAATCATTTCTGAAGAAAAAAATGAAATGTTTGTAAGCAGTAATACCAACAGAAAATTGAGGTGATCTAACTATTTAGAATAATAGTATAATTAGCTCATCTAAAAAATAAAAAACTAGTTACAGATCAGTTTATATTTCCAAACTTATCCTTTTATAGTATAAATCATATAAGTAAATTTAGGCTGTAAATCATTATAAACTGTGTTTTATTTCACTGACAATTCATTACTGATGATTTGAATAAATTTTTCATTCCATTTTTTATAATCGTGCCCACCATCAAACTCATTAATTTCAGATATTAAATTCAGTTCTTCATATTTTGTTTTCAAAAACTCAGCATCTTGTTTAAGAAAAAATGGTTCCTCACTTCCATATTCTAAGTACAGTTTAGGATAATCAACGTTGCTTTTCCAAGAGTTTGTTTGAATATCTCCACCAAATGTTGAAAAACAAAGGTAAGTCCCTATACTCTCTGGATGACTATTTAATAAATGTAGTCCAAAGCCAGCACCATTTGAAACTCCATAAAAATATCTATCTTCTTTAGTTAGTTTTTGGTTTAATTTACTTTCTACCGAGGATATCAATTCGTCGTTAAAGTATTGCATATGGTTTTTAAACCTGTTAGCAATTTTAGAATTATTATAACCTTCAGAATACTGATTTAGGTATTCAAAATATCTATATGCTAAATACATTTTATCTCCGTTTCCCAATGTACCACTACTGTCTGCAATTTTCTGGTTTGAATAGCTTTTAATTAAAATAGTTGGTTTAATGATGTTCCTTTCGATTAAGGAGTCTAATGTTTTTTGATAAAAACTATTCTTCTTTATTTCGTTACCATCCGTTGAGTATATAATGGGATATCTTTTTGTGCTATCAAAGTCTTTTGGCAAGTAAACGTTATGTTTACGGTATTCATTCAGAAAATTACTGTAGATTGAATCTGTGAAATATTTAGATTCTGAATTTGATGTAGATATTTTCGATTGACAAGAAACTATTAAAAATCCAACAATTGCAATTATTATTCTATTTTTTCTCATTGATTGTTTTTTTTTGTAATACCATAACGACCTAGAATTTATTTCATTGCGGAATCATCTGCTCAATTATTTCATCAATAGCAAAAGTTAGCAAGCTTGTTTTAAGCTTTCTTATAATCTAAGCTGCTGCGAATTAAAACATTTATATGAAATGTTATTTTTTTAGCTCAAATTCAATTTTTTTTACTTGAGATTTCATTTCCTTTATTGCATAATTGATGTTTTTATTGGCAACAGGTATATAACCGCCTGAAAGAACTAAAAATTCATTGAAGTCTTCACTATCATGTATTAACTCATAATTAACCTTATAGTTTACTTTTATACCATCTGAAGTATCAGGGATAACCTCTTTTTCAAAAATTTTAGAAACCAAATCATGCTTTTTATAAAGTTGTCTTCTTATAAATTCATTGACCCAAAATTCGACTGCTTTTAATTTTACCTCGTATAAATTTGTAATGCTGTTTCTGAGTTCAGAATTAGAAATTTTATCTAATCCCGTAGATTTTATAGACTCATATGGACTATAATTTATCACCATAGCTATACCACCTTCTCTTACCTTGGTAAAATGGTAAACTAGCGAATCGTGAGAGTATGTAGGTTCATTACGAATAGTTGTCAATTTAATTACGCTTCGTTTTAAATCTTCAAGAGCATTAAGCCCTCCCTCCATATTATATATATCTTTATCTAAAGCATCCTTAATCTCCCTGAGCATAGTCAACTCATAATTCCTATTTATTCTTTCTTGATTTTTATTATTGATTTGTAGCGCTATCAATATTCCAATAACTACAAGTATGATTTCACCAACAGCATAAATCAGATATTTACTGAATTTATTTTCAGAGAGGAGTTTCTGTCTTATTTTTCTAAAGAATTTTATCATTGGTAAAGGTTAGTTATACTAAAGAACAACTGCTTGGATATGATTTGTGTGGAATCGTCCAAAAGACCATTCCTTGCAAGAAACCAGCTTGGTTAAGTTTACATTTTATACAAATAAAACATAGATCACACTGAATAATAGACATTGTTGTGCTTTCGTTATTATTAAAATTCAATTCTCAAATTTCTTCAACTCTAGTCTTACATCATCTAAAATTTCAGAAATGCGCATGTTTATTCTTTCAGTGTACTGAAAGTTTAATTCTGCGTCTACACCTATCAGTGTGCTGACGTGGTACTTGGAGTTGGAATCATTTTTAAAGCCTTCAATGTCTGTTTTAAAATGCTCTAAATCTTTATTTGAAATTATTCTATTTTCTCTATTATAATTTTTCCACAAGTGCGCCATTATTTCTGCATCAAAATATTTGTATAAATGAGCATTATACTTCTCTTTATGCTTATGAGCTTCCGTAAATAAAAATGAATTGGCAGCCCTAATACTACTCTTGTAATTTGAAATTTTTGTTTTCAAATTTTCACTTTTAATAAGACTCAAATTTCCCGAAGAAATGATTTCATCATACGTTGGTGTGCTACTATTAAAGAGCAAGGCTTTACTATTATAGAACAAGAGGCTTACTAAAGAATCAGCTCGGAGGTTGTTCTTTCCTTCTAAAAATAGTCTTATTCTCATCCCATCCTGTACTTTTAAGTTAGTCAACCAAGCCTGTGTTTCAATATGGCTACTATCCTTTTCAAATTCCTTTTGCAATTGTTGTAATAGATAATATTCTTTCTTGGAGTTCTTTTTTCGTTCATTCCAAGTGTTGATTTGAAGGGCAATCAAAATGCCTATAACTACAAGTATAATTTCTCCAATTGCGTAAATCAGATACTTACTGAATTTATTTTCAGACAGAAGCTTTAGTCTAAATTTTCTAAAGAATTTTATCATTAGAGGTTAGTTTCTCTAAAGATATGATTTTTAATCTATTGAAATTCTGGAAATGGTAAAGCAATTCCGATTAGGACACGAGCACGCAGTGCAAACTATGCGATAGCAAATTTTCAGAAGTGAGCGAGTTTATCTTTGAGCATATCTATGCCAATACACAGGGATACCGTAGAGCTTTAGATAACGATTTACTGCCTTTTCTAAACAACCGTTAGGTCCCCTTCCTAACAGAAGAACAAATGATTTACGACAAAGGTGAAGATCTAAAACTAAAGCTCAAACGCATTATGAATTCTTATGTTATAGAATAAATAAAAAGCCTCTCATGGTCATTGAGCTTGCCAAAATGTGAGAGGTTTTTTTTAATGTGCTTATCGGTAACGTATAAGAATAGTAGCAAATTTTAAGTAATTACTTTTCAGTCTATAACTGACCTTTATTTTATTAATCATCTTTCGTTTAAGCACCAAAAATCTCTATTTTTTATATACATTGTTGACAATAGTTTTTATTTCATTTAAATATGTTTTTTTCATTTCAGGTGATTGAAATTTAACAAGCTCGTTTATTTTTCTGATTGAAATATCCTTTTTAGCATAAAAATAAGCAAATAGTTCAGTTGTAATCAATGTAACATTTCTAAAATATCTGAATTCAAATTTGCCCTTTTCATCATCAGGTATATTTGGAATTTTAATGTTTTTAAACATTACATTCTCTCTAATTTCTCTTCTTTTATTTGGCATTAAATTAAAAGGAATAAGTAAACCAGAAATAACTGCATTCCAACATCTACAACCTTCGATGAAGTTTATATTCTTGAAGCTAGTACTCCACATATAACTATGTGAAAAATCCACATCAACTAAAGTTATATGATTAAATTTCGTGTCACCTAATACACAACCACTGAAATCAATGTTTTTAAGGTAGCTAAATGAGAAATCTAGATGATTCAAAACGGCATATAAAGAAGTACGCTCGTCAATTTGACTCATATCAATTCCTTTAAATAAATTTCTACCCCATTCTGGAATATTGTTTTCATTTGTTCTTCTATTAGTAGATTGAATTATTAAATCAAATAACTTTTTTGGGTTTATTTCATACTCTTTATTAAATAACACAGGTTTGTTAATATTGCTTAAGTCATTACAAAGTTTATTTCCAACTAGTAAAGCTATCCATTTATCAAAATCAAGAGGTAATTCATAAATAGAGGTATTTTGGATTAACGTTAACTCATTGTCGTATAATGATGATTTTAAATCACTTTTTGTAAGCAAGTAAGTATTATTTGAGTTTATAATTTCCTTACACAAATAAAGTATCTTGTCTATCTTAGCTTTATTAAAAGCCCAATCTTCAATTAGTTCTATTGGATATTCTACTTCATCGGGTTTTATAGGGTATTTGTTAAACCACTCGTAGTATAAGCTATTACAGAATAGATTATTGTTTTTTTCTGTTGCCAGCGTAGCTAATAATGGAAATAATAGTTTTCTTTTTTCAACTGTTTCAGAAGCTTTTGTGTCGTTTGTCGAATCCTTTAATAAAATTAATAGGTCAATTAAAAATCTAATTGTTTGTTCAGTTGGAAAGCCCAGAAGAAGTTTTGCTCTGGCTTCTGCTATATTGAAATCTTTGTCTACCGAGTATTTAATAAATACTTTCAAGTAATACTCAGCCAATAGTATCTCGGCAAAGGATTGATGTTGAAAATGTAATTTATTATCATTTTCGCCAAAATATGAATGAGATAAAAATTCAATTTCTGTAACCTTTTTGTTTTTATAGCGTTCTAATATTTCATTGTCAGATTCGTGGCGGTTATCTCCGTCAAGAACTCGACATATATCAGCTTTTTTTAATGAACCTTGCTTACCTTGATGTCTTTCAAACATCCATAATGCTGATATTGAATGAAGCAAATTTCGATACTCAAATTCTTCACTTAAGTTTACGTGATAACTAGGATCGTTAATATGCTTTGCATCTTTCGAAAGAAGATTTAGAAATGATAAATAAACTCCTATTTTACCAACCTCAAGAAAATTTACATTATTTAAGATTAGTTGATAAATCATATAAGCAAAAATGGGTCTTCTTAATTCGCTTTTTGACAATGTTTTATTTTCAACTAATGCTTTGTAAATGTCGTATTCCCCATCTTCATAAACAGCTGTTAATATTTTATTTATAATTCCACTTGTTTTTGATATATCGATTCTTGGTGCATTTTTTATGGAGGAAATTAGCCAATCATTGAATTGTTTTTTTTTGAAACCATATATCGAAATAAATTGAGGAATTTCTCTTTTTGCTTTATTTAATCTGGTTTTGGGTTTATGACATTTTAAGTGTTGGTCCAATCCTTCGTCAAAAGGTCTTGTAGTGACTATAATTTTATTAGTCCTATATTTTTGTTTATCAATATTTTGTATTTGTTGAATAGAGTTAATAACTTTCTCAATACTCACTTTATTTAACTCGCCACTTTCATCTAATGAATCTATTAAAAACACATATTTCTTTTTGGCAAATTCATCTGATTTAATATCAATGGCATATTCAGTTAATAAATAATCTTCAATTACTCCAAGTCTTGTGTTGTGTGAATAATTATGAAAATTTCGCAGATTAAAATAGATTGGAAATTCACCCTCTCTAGTATTAATGTATTTTTTAGCTAATTCAGAAGCATAATGTTTTAGAAAAACCGATTTACCTTTACCAAAATCTGCCACTATAAATAAAATTTTGTCTAGGTTGTTTTCTGAATTGATTTTAAAATATTCTTCAATCAATTCTAATACTGGATTTAATTTTTTTTCTTTTTCATTTTCATCATCATTTTCCTCATATAAATTCTCATTCTCGCTTTCAAAACTTTTGAAAGTATTTACATCTTTCCATATGCCAAATGTTTCCTCATATTTAAGATTTTCATTAGAAGTAAATCCTATTACACCTAATTTGGACGTATCCCAAAGTAATCTAGTCTCGTTTTTTCCTAATGCATATTCAGAAATTAGTTTTAAATGCTCCTCATAACTTTTGCCGAAATTTTTTTCAACTTCAGAGCTGATATTTGAATTAAAATCTAAAAGAAATTTATTAATTACACTTGTATTAATACCAAGTTTTTTAAGAATACTTACATAATTGTTTTTTACAAAGTTTATAGATGGATGATATTCGGGTTGAAATATTAGTAGTATATTAGAAGAATGAAACGTTTTAATTTCTTTGTCGACTATTGATTCATAAATCAAAGAAAATTCATTGGCAGATAACAAGTTAGTTAAATCATCTTCAATTTTTTCAATTGAATTATTTGCTTGAATAAAGGCTGACTTAAGATATACTTTTTCTCCAAAATCTTTGAGCTTATTTTTCTCAAGTTTATCAAAGTATTTATCTATCAGTGTTTTACCAAACAACTTAATTATTATTCCAGCAGTACCAGTAGAATTCTCTAATACATCTTGAGCATTTTCTTCAAAATTATTCTTTGTCCAGTCAGCAACATTTTTGATGACATCTGGTAAATTATCAATTATTTTTGAGGTTATTTTATTCATTCAGTTCAAATTATTGCTAACGTCAAGACACAGTTTCATTTCAATGAACTATATCTGTTAAAAGGCAAACTTAACTTTTAATAAACTATAAGTCAATACGTAAAGTCCGTACATTTTAAACAAACTGCTCTAAGTCCATAACATTAATCGTATCATGGCTGGTATGCGCCACCACTACTCCTTCTCGTATCACTAAAAGTTGAGCTACAATAAATTATAACCCATTAGTATATGCCTTTTTCTTATAAACTACTGACAGGCTTTTAATATCATTCCCCATTTATTTGGAACTATTATTTTATCGCCATCAAAAACAGTTTCACTTAATAAGTCTACCATACAATGAGTTCTCAACTCTGGAATATCTAAAATGAATTCTTCACCTCCATTGTTGATGGCAACAACTATGCTTTCACCTTCATATTGGCGTTCAAAAACAAAAATACCTTTAGCATCATTCGTAAATACTGTTTTATATGTACCTTGTTGTAGTGAAGGGTGATCATTTCGTATAGAAATGAGCTTTTTGTAGTGATTAAATAAAGAGGTATTGGTTTCAACCTTATCTGGTTTGTGAGTAGAACCATCTGCATTAAAAACTTCATCTTCATACACAATATCATCCCAAATCATCGGTTTTCTACAATCCGGATCATTACCTCCCCACATTCCAACTTCATCACCATAATAAATCATAGGTGCGCCTACGTAGGTCATTTGCATAATGGCAAACAGTTTTTGCAAATCAATATCTTCTTTTTGAGGTTTCCGTGTGGAATAATTAGGATTGTTTCCTGCTACCGAAGCATTAAAATATGTTCCCCAGTTTCTAAAATTTCCAATTCCCCTATCACGATTTACAATGTGTGAACCAATTCTATTAGAATCATGACTACCAAAAAGGTTTTGAGAAACATAAGCCACACCTTCAGGATATAAGTCTCTAAGAGCTTTTAATTTTTGAGCATATGTACTCGCATTAATTTTAGTAGAATCTGTATTGAAAAAGAATTCTGCTGAGGCAAATGCAAAATTATAGTTCATTTCTCCATCAAACTCATCTCCTTGCATATATGGCGTCACTTTTTCTGGATCATCAACAATTTCAGCTGTCATATAAGCTTCAGGGTTAATTGATCTAACATGTTTTCTCCATTTTTTCCAAAATGGATGACCAATACAGTAGGCAACATCTAGTCGCCATCCGTCTATGCCGTGTTCAATACCCTTGTTTTGAGGATTCATCCAGCGTTGGGTAGCATTGAAAATATATTTTTTAGGACCTTCTACAATTCCTGTACTATCTTCTTTAAATTCTGGAAGCGATTTTACTCCAAACCAGCCTTCATAATCAAATTCAGTTCCTTTTTCTTCATCATTCCAAGACTTAATCATAAACCAATCCTTGTACGGCGAATTCTGTTGGTTTTTTACCACATCCTGAAAAGCAAAACTATTGTAACCTAAATGGTTGAACACACCATCAAAAATGATTTTCATATCACGGCTATGCGCTTCATCAATTAATTGCAAGGCTAGTTTATCAGCACTCGTCCAAACCCAAGTAGATGGATCCAAAGGATTTTCAGATGCTATTAATTTCCTATCACCTTCTGGATCAGGACCAAAATTAGGGTCTATATGATGGTAACTTTCGCCATCATATTTATGTAACGAGGGCGACTGAAAAACGGGATTTAAATAAATAGCTGTGATGCCTAAATCTTGTAAGTAATCTAGTTTATTTATAACTCCCTGTAAGTCTCCTCCATAACGTCTTCTTAAAATATGTTTCCACAATTCAGGCTCTCCGTTTGCCTTCTCATAGTCTTGTAAGGCATACCAATCGCTTCCCCATGGATGAACCTCCCATTCTTTAGGTAGTTCTTTAGGATCCGCTCCTTTTAAATCGTTTATTGTCGGATTATTAGTTGAGTCTCCGTCTCTGAAACGCTCTGGAAAAATTTGATACCATACCACGTTTTTAGCCCATTGAGGAACAAATTCTTTATTAACTTTAGATTCTGGTGGATTATTACATGCAGATAAAAAAAGTATTGATAATAGAATACATATCTGGTTGTAGGTGTATTTCATGTTTTTAGTTTAAATTGTATACATCGCTAAGATATAATTACGTTTGAATGAACTATGATACTTGATAAGCGAAGTTCGCCATTTTAAACCAAAAGGCAATACATAAGCTTAAGTAGTTTTAGATATATTACCTAAAAACTATAGTGTTAATACCTATGAACTGTTGTATGCAATCGCTACAACATTTAATAATTTATGATTTCAGTCTTTCTATAATCATTGAAGAAAAAAAGTTAACTCCAGAGGCTATACTATTTTCATCAACCGCAAAATTTGGCGAATGTGGCATGGAAATTATACCTTTTTCAAAATTAGATGCTCCCATTAAAAAATAGACTCCCGGAATTTCACGTTGAAATAATGAGAAATCATCACCACGGCCATCTGGTATAGCTCCGTAAAGAGGAAGAACATGTTCATTTCCGTAAATTTTACCAATTGAAGCCATTGCTGATGAGGTTAATTGAGCATCATTAAGAACTAATGAGGTTTCATAATAAAAAGCACCATTAATAAATTGATCTGCGTAGTCAGAGGCTTTAAATGTCTTTTTTATTTCGCTTAAAAGTATGTCTAGCTGAGTTTCTTTTTCTGCACTTAGGTAGGCTCTTATCGAAATTTCGTCATCATTTTCTTTAACCGCAATATTAGTGTTAACAGTAACATAGCCTTTAAAAATGGTATTAGGATTACCTAGTCCAATATTAGGGTCTAATAAATTTCTATTATCCCAGAATTTACTGTCAGCTGAAACATTCTGAAGGTTTAAAAGTAAATCTTTTGTATAGTTAATCAGCTCTGTGTTATTCTCAACGTTTTTAAAAGTAAGTTCAATTCCCTTATAATCCGCATATGGGTTTCTTGCCTTGGTGCTAATCATCCCTTCAGACATTGGTGCAATATGTAATGCATAGATTTCGTCTGGACTTATTATATTTAGTAAGCCATCATTTAACATAGCTTTTGCTCCCTCCCAATTTTCCTCTGCTGGCTGAAAAATAAAATAAATGGTTCCTGTTAGGTTTTCTTTTAAACTTGTTAATACATTTGCTATCCCAAGCCCAATAGTGGTATGCACATCGTGTCCGCAAATATGTCTTACTCCTTCATTTTTTGAAGAAAAGTCAACAACATCAAGATGGTCAGAAGCTAGTGCATCAATATCAGCTCTCCATGCAATCCCTTTACCTTTTTTGTTTGTTCTTAAAATTCCAACAACACCATAACCTCCAACACCTGTATGTACTTCTAATCCTAATGACTTAAGATAAGTTGCTATTTTAGTTGAAGTCCGTTTTTCTTGCTCAGCTAATTCAGGATAGGTATGAAAATCTCTTCTGATGCTCACCAAGCTATCAAAGATAAGTTCAGTACGTGTCTTAACTTTTTCATGAATATTGCTATCTACTGTTTTGCTTTGCGCAAATATTAAGGAAGGTAGATAAGCTAACTGTATAACAAGTACTATTTTGATAAGTTTTTTAATTGATGTCATTTTTACAATATTTTAAATTACACTGTAAAATTGCAAATCAATAATGAAGTGAACCTGACACATTTGTGACAATTTTACTTTTTAGCAATTTTTTTTCGTATTCTACTTAATGATTGTCTTTCAATACCTAAGTAAGAGGCTAAATGAGTTAAGCTTATTCTATTAATAATATCAGGATTGTCATGTATGAAGTTTAAATACCTTTGCTCGGCATTTTCAAACAAAAAACTTTCCACTCTATCAGTTTGCACTGTCAAAACATACTCCGCAATTAACCTTCCATACATTTCATTGTTTTTAAATTTTTTGTATCCTTCTTGTATATCTTGGTAAGACAATTCAATAATTACGGATGGTTCAAGGCACTCCATGTAATATTTTGTTGGTTTTTGCCTTATAAATGCAGGATAATCCGTTGCATATTCATTTTCCTTAACAAAGCCAGTTGTTATTTTGTTACCTTTTTCATTGATGTAGTATCTTCTTAATAAGCCTTTACACACATAACCCATATGTTTTTGAACTTCCCCTCTTTTTAAAAAAAAGTCCTTTTTACCTAGTTCTTTAATCTCTAACTGTGAGCGTAAAATCTCTAACTCCTCTAAGCTTAAATGAGTAAATAGTTTGAGATAAGAATCATAATATGTTTTGAATTTCTCTTTCAAAAATCGAAGTTTATTTTAGCTTATCATTTACTTTAAGATATAATTCCGTTCTCATTAAATTATAGATATGTATAGTAATTTTTAACTAAACACAATTTCTCATATACTTAAATAAACTTCTCTAAATCCATATCAATAATCCCACCATGGCTCGCATGCGCCACCACTACTCCATTTCGTATCACCAAAAGTTGTGGAGACTCGTGCATCACCTGGAACTTGTAACCCACTTCGTTAGACACCTCTCTATAACTCAGCAAATCCAAATAATACAAATCGGTATTTAAGTCCAAATCATAGGCAGCTACAAACTGGTTCATCACCATTCTGCTAATCCCACAACGCGTAGAGTGCTTAAAAATAAGCTGCGTTTTCCCTTTAGATTTCTCTTCAATAATATCCAATTGGTCTATGCTGTTCAAAGCAATCCAAGGCAGTATTTTTTCTTCTTTAGGCTCAGATGAGCCAAACAATTTTTTAAACATTTTAAATCTATTTTTTAATGTCAGTTCGAGTGAAATGCGCAGCATTATGTATCGAGAACCTCCATGACCTCAAAACCACATTATAGCAATCTCAAACATAAAGTTCATCCGTATCTACTTCGGGTCTAATTCAGGTTTAAGTCGAGTTTAAAGCGTATCAATCTTGGGTCATACCCAGATATAACCACAACTAATCACAGACAAAAAGTCACTACAATACTAATAAAACCAGTCATTTTGTCGTTTTTGTCTTACCAAACATAAATGGTAAGATAATTGCCTAAAGGTAATCAAACAGAATAATAAATTAAAACAATAAAGGTGTCATTCAGAGCGTAAGCGAAGAATCCTTCAACAGATTGCCACGTCCTACGTCCTCGCAATGACACTAAAACAAAATACTATATGAACTTTAATAATTATACCATAAAATCGCAAGAAGCCATACAGCAAGCACAACAGCTTGCACAAGGCTTTGGTCATCAACAAATAGAAAACGAGCACATATTCAAAGCGCTATTCGAAGTTGATGAAAACGTACTACCATTCATCCTTAAAAAGCTGAATGTTAATGTGTCTTTATTACAACAAATATTAGACAAAGAACTACAGAGTTTTGCTAAAGTCTCTGGTGCAGAGCTAATGATTTCCAGAGAAGCAAGTAAAGCCCTCAACGAAGCATCGATCATCGCCAAAAAGATGAATGATGACTACGTATCTATTGAGCATTTAATCTTGGCAATATTTAAGTCTAACAGTAAAATCGCCCAGATTTTAAAAGACCAAGGCGTTACAGAAAAAGGACTCAACTCAGCCATTGAGGAACTGCGTAAAGGAGATAGAGTAACGTCTCAAAGTCAAGAGGAAACCTATAACTCTTTAAATAAATACGCTAAAAACCTTAACCAATTAGCACAAGATGGTAAGCTAGATCCAGTTATTGGTAGAGATGAAGAGATTCGTAGAATACTTCAAATCCTATCACGACGTACCAAAAACAATCCTATCTTGGTTGGTGAACCTGGTACTGGTAAAACTGCCATTGCAGAAGGTTTAGCACATCGTATCATAGATGGTGACGTTCCTGAGAACCTTAAAGACAAGCAAATCTTTGCTTTGGATATGGGAGCATTAATTGCTGGCGCGAAATATAAAGGTGAGTTTGAAGAGCGACTTAAAGCCGTTATTAAAGAAGTAACCACTAGCGAAGGTGATATCGTCCTATTCATTGACGAAATCCACACCCTTGTTGGCGCAGGTGGTGGCCAAGGTGCAATGGATGCTGCAAACATCCTTAAACCTGCTTTAGCACGTGGCGAACTGAGAGCTATTGGTGCCACTACGCTAGATGAGTACCAAAAGTACTTCGAGCAAGACAAAGCATTAGAAAGACGTTTCCAAAAGGTAACGGTAAATGAGCCAGATACAGAGAGTGCCATTTCCATCCTTCGTGGTATTAAAGAAAAGTATGAAGCACATCACAAAGTGCGTATCAAGGATGAAGCTATTATTGGTGCTGTAGAGTTATCAAACCGATACATTACCAATCGTTTCTTACCAGACAAGGCGATTGACCTTATGGATGAAGCAGCTTCTAAATTACGTATGGAAATAAACTCTAAACCAGAGGAATTGGATGTCCTGGACCGTAAGATTATGCAGCTTGAAATTGAGCACGAAGCTATAAAACGTGAAAAGGACGAAACCAAATTAAAAGCCTTAAAAGCTGAATTGGCTAATCTTAAAGAAGAACGTAACGAGCTTAATGCCAAATGGAAGTCTGAAAAAGAAACAGTTGAAAACGTTCAAAACATAAAGCAAGAAATAGAAAACTATAAGCTTGAAGCTGAACGAGCAGAGCGTGAAGGTGATTATGGTAAGGTTGCAGAAATCCGTTACGGAAAGATAAAAGAAGCCACAGAAAAGCTTGAAGCGTATCAAAAACAACTGGCAGAACAACAAGAAACAGCCTTAATTAAAGAGGAAGTTACTTATGAAGATGTCGCTGATGTTGTTGCCAAATGGACAGGAATTCCTGTAACCAAAATGATACAAAGTGAGCGCGAAAAGCTTTTAAAACTTGAAGACGAATTACATAAGCGTGTGGTCGGCCAAGAAGAAGCCATTGAAGCCGTGAGTGATGCTGTGCGTCGTTCTAGAGCTGGTTTACAAAACCCAAATAGACCAATAGGATCATTCTTATTCTTAGGTACAACAGGTGTTGGTAAAACAGAATTAGCAAAAGCACTAGCAGAATACTTGTTTGATGATGAAAATGCCATGACGCGTATCGATATGAGTGAATATCAAGAGCGTCATGCGGTGAGTAGATTAGTTGGTGCGCCTCCAGGATACGTTGGCTATGATGAAGGTGGGCAATTAACCGAAGCTGTAAGACGTAAGCCTTATTCAGTAGTATTGCTAGATGAGATTGAAAAAGCGCATCCAGATACCTTTAACATCTTATTACAAGTATTGGATGAAGGACGTTTAACAGATAACAAAGGTCGTATTGCAGATTTCAAAAACACCATTATCATCATGACCTCTAATATGGGAAGCCATATCATCCAAGAACGTTTTGAAGCTACAAAAGATATTCCATCTGCGATGGAAGCTGCCAAAGTAGACGTTTTAGGTTTGTTGAAACAAAGTGTAAGACCAGAGTTCTTAAACCGTATTGATGATGTCATCATGTTTACACCTTTAACCAAGGAAGACATTGTTTCTATTGTAGACCTTCAATTGAAAGGCATTACAAAAATGATTGCTCATCAAGGTATCACTTTTGATGCTACTCCAGAAGCGAAAGCTTATTTGGCAGAAAAAGGATACAATCCAGAATATGGTGCAAGACCAGTAAAAAGAGTCATACAGAAAGAAGTATTAAATCAATTGAGTAAAGAAATATTAGCTGGCAAAGTAACTACAGATAGTATAATTCTTCTTGATGAGTTTGACGGACAATTGGTTTTTAGAAATCAAGGAGATTTAGTGGTTGAAGAATTGTAATATCTGTAACAATTTTCAACGCAAACAGTCTTTATAATGATTGGTTGGTAAAAGCAACACAAATTTTGAGCAATTAAAAGGCGTGTTGCTTTTTTATGTTGTTTTTTTTGAGTACATTAATATGATAATTCTGTGTGTAAATAAAATCAATTTGTTATGGGAATATTTAAGTACTATGACATTGGTCACGCTGAGGTTTTTGTTTTTGACGACTTTCTCATTAAACAAGTAAAAGAAGGAGTAATCATTGATTTGAAAGAAACCGATGCCTTGAAAGAAGTTTTGGAAGAAAACTTTAAAGGTAGAAATGTAGCTTATATTTCTAATCGCATGACCTCTTATTCTGTTAACCCTTTGGTTTACAAGGAAATTGAAAACATCTCAAATTTAGTTGCGATTGCAATTATTCCCAACAATCACTTAAAAAAGTCTAATGCGGAATACGAAAAGCAATTCTTTAAAAAACCCTTTGGTGTTTTTGATTCTCTTGATGAAGCCATTAAATGGGTGCATCACATCATCTCTAAGGAAAATTCTGAAATCCCTGTTTAGTACTTTTTTCCTTAGACCAACCCTAAAGATTTAATTAAAAGCAAAAAAGAGTCTCATTCTGAGACTCTTTTTCAATTACTATGAAAATTAAAGTTGGTTTAAAACTTCATACCAACCCCTAAACCAATGATTAATGGATCTATATCAACCTCAACAGGCAAAGTAGCATCTCCTAAATCAACATCTACGTCTGTCGATAGAAATAATTTTTTGATATCTAAGTTTAAAAACCATTTATCGTTTAAATTATAATCTAAACCAGCTTGTAATGAGAAACCAAAAGAATTCTCATAATCCATACCAGCGACATCACCTTCATCAACACCATAGAAGAATGTATAATTTACACCTGCACCTACATAAGGTTTAAAATTATCTGCAAAGAAGTGATACTGTAAGTTTAAAGTTGGAGGTAATGACCAAACATGTCCCAAATCTGTGCCTTCAACATCTACATTGTGTTTTGTTGTTCCCAAAATAAGTTCTGCAGCAATGTTTTTGGTAAAGAAATATGTAAAATCTAATTCAGGAACAAAAGATGTACTTATGTCTACATCTGCACCATCTATATCATCACTAGGTGATGGAATTACAGAAATAAGCCTAAATCTAGCTTGCCATTTATTATAATCTCCTGTTGATTGTTCTTCTTGAGCTTTAACACTAAACGTAAAACCGATTGCTAGTACAAATAATAGTATTTTTTTCATGATATAATTAAGTTATTTATTTCCGTCAAAAATAAACGTCTCAAATACCATAAATACTGATAAAAATCAGGTTTTAAACCACTATTTTTAATTAAAAAAGCACATTTTAAGTCTTACTTTTTTTGTTAGTCTATCTTATTTAAAATGAGTCCATTTAAAAAGTTATTAACAATAAATCGATGAAATGCATAATAAAATTAAAAATGCAGAGTTACTTTTTAACGAAGAAATCATTAATTTTGTCGAGCTATTAATTCCAACATAACTTAAATTCTATTAAGACTTGTTATAGAATTCCCTCAATTTCTGGGAGTTACTATGGCTGATAATTTTTATAACCCTATTTTAAAGATATATAATGGAATTAAACCAGTATTTGGACCACACTTTATTAAGTGCCTCTGCCTCTGAATCAGACATATTAAAACTGTGTGAAGAAGCTATTAAATATAATTTTTACTCCGTATGTGTTAACAGCTGTTATGTACCCATAGCAAAACAAGCTTTGGGCAGATCTAATGTTAAGATTTGTACCGTTGTAGGATTTCCTTTGGGAGCGATGTCTACAGAAGCTAAAGTCTATGAAGCTAAAAAAGCTATTGAGCAAGGAGCTAGCGAGATTGATATGGTAATAAACATTGGCCGTATGAAAAGCCAAAACCATGTTGCCGTTTTAAAAGATATTACCGACGTAAAACAAGCCATTGGTCTTACTCCTCTAAAAGTAATTTTAGAAATCAGTGAGCTTTCTAAAAATGAAATTGTAAAAGCATGTGAAATCTGTATTGATGCTAAAGCCGATTTTGTAAAGACCTCAACAGGTTTTTCTAAAAGTGGTGCGACGCTAACTGCAGTAAAGATTATGCGTAAAACCGTAAGAGACCATTTGAAAATAAAAGCTTCTGGTGGTATTAGAGATGCAGAAACTGCATTAAAATATATTGATGTTGGTGTGGATAGAATAGGAACTTCATCAGGTGTTGCAATGATGGAAGATTTACCATCTTATTCGTCTTATTAATTATTCTTTATATGTAAATTTACGGCATGAGTGTACACATTGGTGCCAAGAAAGGCGATATAGCAGAAACTATTTTATTACCTGGAGATCCATTACGAGCTAAATGGATAGCTGAAACTTTTTTTGAAAACCCTATTTGCTTCAATGAAGTAAGAGGCATGTATGGTTATACAGGTACATATAATGGGAAACCCATTTCAACCATGGGAACAGGAATGGGTATTCCTAGTATATCAATTTATGCCAATGAGCTTATTAAAGATTTTGGTGTAAAAAATCTTATTAGAGTTGGTAGCGCAGGATCATATCAAAAGAATGTAAAAATCAGAGATGTTGTCTTAGCTATGGCTGCCTCTTCTACATCTGGTGTTAACGAACTTCGATTTGGTGGTGCAGACTATGCTCCTACTGCAAATTTCGATTTGTTTATCAAAGCTGTTGAAGCTGCAAAGGCTAAGAATATTCCTATTCAAGCTGGTAATGTATTATCTTCTGATGAGTTTTATGAAGACGATATGGAGTCCTATAAAAAATGGTCTAAGTTTGGTGTACTTTGTGTTGAAATGGAAGCTGCTGGCTTGTATACCGTAGCTGCAAAACACAATGTTAATGCTTTGGCAATTCTAACCATTTCAGATTCTTTGGTTACTGGTGAAAAAACAACCAGTAAGGAAAGAGAGACTACATTTAGAAATATGATAGAGATTGCATTAGAGCTCGCCTAGTTTTAACATTTTTTGATGCAACCTTTTCAATTTTTTACGTCTTACTAATATGATCAAAGACTAAACTATTATGAAATTAAAGTACTTGTTCCTACCTTTTCTGCTATTTCTTTTAACCAACTGCTCTAAAGATGACGATAATTCAAGTAATGATTTAATCGTTGGTAAATGGCAACTCGATAAAATTATTCTTAATGGTTTTGCAGGTCAAACAGAAACTTTATACAATCCCGAAGATGTTATTTATAAATTTTATTCAAATGGAACCTTAGAAATTATAAGTAACATTTCAGATATTAATTCTGAAACAATGAATTATTCTATAGAATTGGATTGTTTGAATTCAAATTGTGACAATAATGATCAGATGTATGAATTTTTATTCTTAAATGGTAATAAAAACGAATTTTGGATTGAGGAAAATACTCTTAGTTTTGGCACAGCTTATGTCGATGGTTCTACTTTTGTTTTAAGTCATTTGCAATAGACATTTAACACTCTTTTAAAGATAAATTGATTTTTTATAGCCTATTTTTGAGAGGTTTAACAAATCATCTTTCAAAATGAAATCTCTGTTCTTTAGTCTGCTATTTTTACTTTCATTCAACATTTTTGCTCAGGAAACACCTGAAAAAGAACAGAAAGTCACGACCTACTATCTCATTCGGCATGCAGAAAAAGATCGTACAGACAAGTCTAATAAAAATCCTGACTTAACAGAAGCTGGACATAAAAGAGCCAGAAATTGGGCAACCTATTTTAAAGATATTGAGTTTGACGCTGTATATTCAACAGATTATAACCGAACTAAACAAACCGTTTTACCAACAGCTGAATCTAATAATTTAGATATAGAAATTTACAACCCTTTTACCATCAAAATCGATAGCTTTTTGATGAAAACAAAAGGAAAAACAGTTCTCATTGTTGGCCACAGCAACACTATCCCTAAATTTGTAAATCAACTAATTGGCGAAGAAAAATATAAAGACATAGCTGATGATAATAATGCTAATCTTTATATCGTAAAAATTAAAGAAGGTAAAGCTATATCTGAATTAAAAGTTATTGAATAATTTTAACTTTTACATTTTCCAATTCTATTTTAGATAATAGTTCTAGTTGGTTTTGTTCAAAAGCTTTTACTAAGTCTTCTAGTCGAATAGATTTATTTTCAGATTTAAAATTATTGTAGTCTACAAAACGTAAGTCATCAATAAAGCGTTCGTTATAAGCTTCCCTAAAACGCATTCCAATACCACTATCTTCTTTGTATGAATATGCTAGATAATCAACTTTAAAAGTTTTCTGGTTAACCCAATACACAAATACATCATCAAAGTCTTCTCCGCCTCCATCTTCACTAAAGGTCACTTTAATTTTATAATAGCGCTTTCCATTTATGGTGTCTTCACCAAATAACGATTTATTTACAGCCTTATCATTCAAGCCATAAGGTAAAACCGAAAAATAATGTACAGAATTTACAGATGCTGAGTATCTAGGCACCATTGAATCTTCAACCGCAGTTATGTTCTCGTTCACCAATCTTTCAAATCCATTATTACTCAAGATATCAACAATTGTATCATTATCTTTTGTGAATTTTCTTTTAAGCTGAAACTTACCGTTATTTCGCTTTGCCGAATAGAACATATCCCTAAAATCAAAACTAATAATAGACTTATCAAATTTTGATCCTCCTGAAACTTCAATAGATTTATCAACGATTTCATTGGCTGTTAAGTCTTCAACATTAGAGCTCTTAGTATTTTCTTTACAAGCCACTAAACTTAAACTCACTACTAAAACTAAAATATATTTCATGTCAATTCTTTAAGTGAAACTGTCGTAAAATTAAAAGTTTGTTTACACACCTTCTTAACTTTTTACTTATTACTTTTAACTTCAAACTATATCGATTACCTTTGCGGACTATGCAAAAAACAGTTAACATACTTAATAAGAAGGCCAAATTTCAGTACGAAATATTAGATAAATACACGGCTGGAATTGTACTTACTGGCACTGAAATAAAATCCATCAGAGCGAGCAAGGCTTCTATTGCAGAAAGTTTTTGCGAGTTCAATGAGCACGGTGAACTGTTTGTTATTAACATGACCATTCAAGAATATATTTTCGGAAATTATTACAACCATAAACCAAAAGCTGAGCGCAAACTTCTTCTTAATAAGCGCGAACTAAAAAAACTCGAAAAGGAGGTTAACATCAAAGGAAATGCAATAATTCCGACACGTCTTTTTATTAATGATAGAGGCCTTGCCAAACTTGAAATTGCGCTGGCAAAAGGTAAAAAATTGTTTGACAAAAGAGAGGTTATCAAAGACCGTGACAACAAGCGAAACCTAGACCGTATTAAGAAAAGTTTTTAATAACTTTAAGATTGCTATAACTTTAGGCATTGAGATTTTAGTCTATGTTTGAAACATTATAGGCAACCATTCGTCAAAGAATTGCGTCTATACAAATACAAACCATCAATCAATACACTATGCTAAAAAAACTACTTTGCCTTACATTCATTTCTTTATTTTATTTTTCATCAGCTCAAATTGTAGGTACTGTTAAAAGTACCAAGGGAGAACCGCTTCCATTTGTAAACATCCTTATAGAAAACACCTATAAAGGAACTACCAGTAATGACGACGGTTATTACGAGCTTAACATTACCAAGCCAGATACCTACACTATTGTTTACACGTATCTTGGTTATAAAACCGTAAAAAAGAAAGTTGCTGTAAGTGATTTTCCTTATGTTATCAATGTAAATTTAGAAGAAGAATCAGTTTCTTTAGGCGAAGTTGTGGTTAGTGCAGAGGACAATCCTGCAAATGCCATTATGCGACAAGCTATAGCTAAACGAAAAGAAAATCTTGAAAAAATAGAATCCTTCAAAGCAGATTTCTATTCAAGAGGTTTAATCCGAATTAAAGATGCGCCCGAAAAAATACTCGGCCAAGAAGTTGGGGACTTAGGCGGAGGATTAGACTCTACCAGAAGTGGTATTATTTATTTATCCGAAACCATTTCTAAAATTCAGTTTTTACAACCCGATAAACTAAAAGAGAAAATCACAGCATCTAAAGTTAGTGGTGATGATAACGGCTTTAGCTTTAATAGCGCTTTGGATGTCGATTACAATTTTTATAATAATACGGTTGAATTTGGTAATCAAATCGTTTCTCCTATTGCGAATAACGCCTTTACCTATTACAAGTACAAGTTAGAAGGCATTTTTTATGATGATAGAGGTAATCTTATCAATAAAATAAATGTAATACCAAAACGAAAGAACGATCCTGTTTTTTCTGGTTCAATTTATATTGTTGAAGATCAGTGGACCATTTACGCACTAGAATTAGATATTACAGGTGTGCAAGCTCGTATTCCTGCCGCAGACTTAATTACGTTGAAACAAAGTTTTTCCTATTCTGAAAAAGATAATATTTGGCCAATTATCTCACAAAGTATAGACTTTAAGTATGGTATTTTTGGTATAAAAGGAGATGGACGTTTTACGGCTGTTTATAGCAATTATGAATTCAATTTACCTTTAACACGAAAGGATTTTGGTAGAGAATTGGTTGCTTTTGAAAATGAAGCGAACAAGAAAGATTCGCTATACTGGGAAAGCATTAGACCTGTACCTTTAACAAAAGAAGAGCGAACAGATTATACAAAGAAAGACAGTATACAGATTGTAAAAGAATCGAAACCTTATTTAGATTCTATAGACCGCGTCAATAACAAATTTAAACTAGGTGATATCTTAGGCTACACCTATCAAAACTCGCATAAAGATTATCGTTTAGGGTTTAATATGCCGATTACTGGTGTCCGATTCAATACCGTTCAAGGTTATACGGCGAAAGCTAACGTATTTTACACAAAAAACTATGACGAGTACAAACGTTACTTTAATGCCAGTGCAAGCATTGAATATGGTTTTTCGGATGAACGATTAAGAGCTACTGGGTCTTTAAACTACAAGTTCAACAATACCTCTAGAGCTTTTCTTTCGCTTTCAGGCGGCGTGAGTGTTCAACAATTTAATCCTGCAGAGCCAATTTCACCATTAATCAACTCCGTGAGTACTTTGTTTTTTGAAGACAACTATATGAAACTTTACGACCGTAGTTTTCTTCAACTTAATTATTCCGAAG
Organism: Winogradskyella sp. SYSU M77433; assembly: GCF_029911945.1. Lineage (NCBI taxonomy): Bacteria > Pseudomonadati > Bacteroidota > Flavobacteriia > Flavobacteriales > Flavobacteriaceae > Winogradskyella > Winogradskyella sp. SYSU M77433. The sequence goes on from NZ_JARYTG010000007.1 coordinate 163,378, forward strand.
AATTATTCAACGGTTTTAGACTTTATGCTGGTTTAAGCTACGAAAGACGAAAAGCATTATTCAATACTACAGACCAAACATTCTACAATGATAAAGATGATGCCTATACAAGTAACAACCCGTTAGACGAAACAGCATTCGGTATTGCTCCTTTTGAAACTCATAATATTGTAAAAGCTAATGTTTCGGCTCAAATTAATTTTGCTCAAGAATATTTTAGCTATCCAGATAGTAAGTTTAATGTTGGTAATGAAGATTATCCAACTTTAGTGTTAAGCTACGAAAAAGGTTTAGGAGCTACTAATAGTGATTATAATTTTGATCAAATCAAAGCAAGACTATACCAAACCTTTAGTATTGCAGACAAAGGAAGATTTAGGTACAACATTAGAGCGGGAAAATTCTTTAATGCGGATGATATTGCTTTTATGGATTACCAACATTTTAACGGTAACCAAACTCATGTAAGCACCTCTGGCAGTTACACCAATGTGTTTAATAATTTAGATTATTATACTGCAAGCACTAATGATTCTTATTTAGAAGCACATGCAGAACATGACTTTAATGGTTTTTTACTTGGAAAAGTACCAGTATTGAATAAATTGAACTTCAATTTGGTTATCGGTGCGCACTTACTTTCTACTCCAGACATGAAACCTTACCAAGAATACACTATTGGTGTAGATAATATCGGTTGGGGAAAATGGAGATTTTTACGAGTAGATTATGTACGCTCTTACCAAAGCGGATTCCAAAGCGATGCTATTTTGTTTGGATTAAAATTCTTTTAAATTTACATAATTGTATTCCTGCTTGTCATACTGAGCTTGTCGAAGTGTAAGCAGGAGTCTAAAACTCTAGATATTTGCCAATTATGAAAAAACTACTATTAATTTTTACACTTATTTCGTTTAGCGTTTCTGCACAAGAAACCGAAAAAAAAGATTATTCTAAGAATGTAGCAACATTAGATAGTACTATTGAAAGTTTATATACTGTAATTTCTGGTGACAAAGGTTTTAAACGCGATTGGGCTTTATTCAAACATTTATTTCACAAAAAAGCAAAACTAATTCCAACGGGTAAAACTGAAAAAGGTGAAACAATTTCACGCTATATGACACCTGAAAGTTATATTGAAACCTCAGGCGAATGGTTAACACAAAATGGATTTCACGAAAGAGAAATTTATAGAACCGTTGAAACTTTTGGAAATATAACGCATGTATTTAGCACTTACGAATCTTACAGAACCAAAACGGACGACAAAGCTTTTATGCGAGGTATAAATAGTATTCAACTAATGTATGACGGTACGCGTTGGTGGATTATAAATATCTTTTGGTTACAAGAATCTAAGGAAAACCCAATTCCTGAAGCCTATTTACCTAAAGGTTAAATTAATTTTTATCCTCTAGAAGCGGTACAAATCGGAATTCGCCAAACTCATGTTTTTCGAATTCCTTTGCTCCTTTTCGAATAAACAACGTCATTGTTTGAACATCATCACCAACAGGAATTACTAAACGTCCTCCAATTTTTATTTGACTCATTAAAGGTTTAGGAACAAAAGGTGCACCTGCGGTAACAATTACACTATCAAAAGGTGCTTCTTCTGGTAAACCTTTATAGCCATCACCAAAAATTAGTTTTTTAGCTCTATAGCCTATTTTAGGTAAAAACTTAGACGTTTTTTTAAATAACTCTTGCTGACGTTCTATACTAAACACTTTTGCTCCAAGTTCTAGCAAAACAGCAGTTTGGTAACCACTACCTGTTCCAATCTCCAAAACTTTATGTCCTGGTTGAATCTGTAATAATTCCGATTGAAATGCAACAGTATAAGGCTGCGAAATGGTTTGATCTGCAGCAATAGGAAACGCTTTATCTACATAAGCATGGTCTATAAAACCAGAATCCATAAATAAATGCCTAGGGATTTTGCCAATGGCTTTTAAAACCTTTTCATTTGTTATGCCCTTTTTTATCAGTGTATCAACAAGTTGTTGACGCATGCCCTGATGCTTAAATGTATCTTTCAAAGTCTAGTTTAGTTTCAGGCTAAATTAATTCATAGAATTACAAGTTCAAAACCAGATTGTCAAACTTTATTAAATTAATAATTCCGCAGTATTTTATATTTTCTTTTTTAACTTTCTAAAGGAAAACGATTATTTTTGAAAAAAACAGAAAAACATGCTAAAAGCTGGTGTTCTAGGTGCTGGTCACCTTGGAAAAATTCATTTAAGACTTCTTAAACAATCCGAAAAATATGAGCTTGTAGGGTTTTATGATGCCGACCCTGAAAATGCAAAACGTGTAGTTGAAGAGTTTGATTATAAATACTTTGAAACTATTGATGAATTGATTGATGCTGTTGATGTTGTGGATATTGTAACTCCTACCCTTTCGCATTATGATTGTGCGAAACAAGCTATTAAAAAAGGAAAACACATTTTTATAGAAAAACCAATTACTAATACCGTAGAAGAAGCTGAAACTATTAGAACTTTAGTGGCAGAACATGGTGTTAAAGGACAAGTTGGTCATGTAGAGCGTTTTAATCCTGCGTTTATTGGAATAAAAGACAAATTGGAAAATCCAATGTTTATTGAAACCCATCGCTTGGCAGAATTTAATCCTCGTGGTACTGATGTTCCTGTAGTTTTGGATTTAATGATTCACGATATAGACATTATTCTAAGTGTCGTTAATTCACCTGTAAAACATGTTTCAGCAAGTGGAGTTTCAGTTGTCAGTGATACTCCAGATATTGCTAATGCACGTATAGAGTTTAAAAACGGTTGCGTTGCCAACTTAACAGCTAGTCGTATTTCGCTTAAAAATATGCGAAAAACACGTTTCTTTCAAAAGGACGCTTATATCTCTGTAGATTTCCTTGAGAAAAAATGCGAAGTGGTAAAAATGAAGGATGCTCCAGAAAATCCTGGTGATTTTGATATGATTCTTCAAAATGCAGAAGGTATCAAAAAACAAATCTATTTTGATAATCCTGAAATTACTTCAAACAATGCCATTTTAGATGAATTGGAAACCTTTGCAGATGCCATTAACAACAACACAAAACCAATTGTAACATTGCATGATGGTACAGAAGCTTTGCGTGTTGCAACCATGATTATTAATCAGTTTTAAGACTGAATTTAAGTGGTCATTGAGGCTCTCGAAATGACCATAATTTTAATTCTCCGTGACTTCGAGAGCCTCAGTCACCAAAAAATATTATGAAAAACATAGCAGTAATAGGCGCTGGTACTATGGGAAACGGAATTGCCCATACATTTGCGCAATCAGGATTTAAAGTAAAACTTATAGACATCAGTGAAGCGTCTCTAGAAAGAGGCTTGGCAACTATTTCTAAAAACTTAGACCGAATGGTCTCTAAGGAAAAGATTACCGAATCTGATAAAGAAAGTACCTTAAATAACATTTCAACTTTCACTAAAATTGAAGACGGAGTTAAAGATGTTGAACTTGTTGTAGAAGCTGCAACAGAAAATGTAGATTTAAAACTTAAAATCTTTAAGCAACTAGATGAAGTCTGTGGTAAAGACACTATTCTAGCTACAAACACGTCGTCTATATCTATTACACAGATAGCAGCAGTAACTTCTAGAGCTGAAAAGGTTATTGGTATGCACTTTATGAACCCTGTGCCAATTATGAAATTGGTAGAAATTATTAGAGGTTACAACACAAGTGACGAAGTTACTAATACCATTATGGAGTTATCTAAAACTTTAGGTAAAGTACCGACTGAGGTTAACGATTATCCTGGTTTTGTGGCTAACCGTATTTTAATGCCAATGCTTAACGAATCTATTGAAACACTTTACAACGGTGTCGCTGGAGTTGAAGAAATTGACACTGTAATGAAATTAGGTATGGCACACCCAATGGGTCCATTACAACTGGCCGATTTTATTGGCTTAGACGTTTGTCTTTCCATCTTAAATGTTATGTACGATGGATTTAAAAACCCTAAATATGCTCCTTGTCCTCTATTGGTAAATATGGTACAAGCTGGAAAACTTGGTGTAAAATCTGGTGAAGGTTTTTACGATTATTCTGAAAGCCGTAAAGCGGAAAAGGTTTCTAGACAATTTGCTAAATAGAAATTGTAAATAATTTAATGACTCGATTTTCCTTATGTATATTGACCCTATTGATATTCTTTTCATGTAAAAATGAAAAAGCTATTTCAATAGAAGGTTTCAGTAATACTGGAGAATACATGGATTATAGTCTAAAGATTGAATTTGGTCAGGATATTGATTATATAGAGTTATTTGATAAAAATCCCTCATACATTTCAAACGGTTTTGATTTCCCTGTTGGAAAGCCAAACGCAAGAGGCTATTACAATGCCCAAAAATTTCAAGAAAACAATCATTTAGGTGATGATTGGAATGGTAATGGCGGAGGCAATTCTGATTTAGGCGACCCAATATATGCAATTGGTAATGGCTATGTTAGCGTTGCTGAAGATTTGAAAGGTGGATGGGGAAATGTGGTCAGAGTTATTCATTTGTATGATGGAAAACTTTATGAATCATTATATGCACATTGTGATTCTTTATACGTAGATCAAAAGCAGTTTGTAAAAAAAGGTGAACAAATTGCAACTATAGGAAACTGTAATGGCGCATATTATGCACATCTTCATTTAGAAATTAGAGATGAGGTAGGTTTAGATATTGGTGGCGGTTATTCAACTAATACTGACGGTTATCTAGATCCTTCAGCTTTTATTGAAAAAAACAGATAGAAATTGGCAAAAATTATCCCATTCAAAGCAGTAAAACCTACAAGAGCCATGGTTGGTCTTGTGGCCTCACGTCCTTACCAAAGTTATACGCTGGAAGAACGTGAGTCTCGTATGGGCTATAATCCGTTTAGCTTTTTACATATTATAAACCCTGGTTATAAATACGATCAAGAAGTAACAGGAGAAGAACGTTACAAACTCGTCCGAAATAGATATCTGGAATTTAAGGAAGATGGTATTTTTGTTCAAGATGAAAAACCTTCGTTCTATGTGTATAAAATAGTTAATAGACATGGACAAGAATTCAATGGTATCATTGCTGCTACTAGTGCCGAAGATTATGAAAAAGACATTATAAAAAAACATGAAGATACCATTGCCAAACGGGAGCAAACTTTTAAAACCTATCTTCAAACCGTAGGTTTTAATGCTGAACCTGCTTTACTCACCTATCCAGATAATGCTGTAATTGCTTCAATTATTGAAGAAACTCAAAAAGGTTATGCTGAATTTGAGTTCACTATGACTTATAGAGATACCCATTACCTTTGGAAAGTTGATGATGAAGCTACCATAGCTATAATTCAAAAAGAATTTAAGGCTATGGAAACTATTTATATTGCGGACGGCCATCACAGGTCTTCATCGTCCTATTTACTTTATAAAGACGAAAAAGCGAAGAATCCAAACCATAATGGCAGTGAATCTTACAACTTCTTTATGTCTTATCTTATTCCTGAATCTGATTTAGTAATCTATGAATTTAATAGATTGGTTAAGGATTTAAATGGACTCACAAAAGAAGAATTCTTAATAAAGTTAGATGAATTCTACCGAATAGAGAACAGAGGAACGTTACCTTACCAACCATCAAAACCACATCATTTTAGTATGTATTTAGATGGTGAATTTTATTCCTTATATTTACGTAAAACACATTACAACTTTAAGACTGCGTTAGATCAATTAGATGCTCATCTGCTTTACAAAACCATTCTTCAACCTATTTTAGGTATTAACGATTTAAGAAACGATAGCAGAATTGAATACGTTAATGGTCGTCATGAAATGATTACCACAAAAAGTAGTGTTGATAGCGGAGCATTTTCCGTTGGATTCGGAATGTGTCCATCTAATGTAGAACAAATGAAACAAATCGCTGATGAAGGCTTAACAATGCCCCCAAAGAGCACTTACATTTTACCCAAATTACGAAGTGCCATCACGATTTACGAATATTGAAACTAATTTATTTCTGAAAAAGAAATAACAAAAGACCTAAGATTAATGAGTGTAAAAGATAATCTCAAACACATAAAATCTCAATTACCAGACCATGTTACTTTAGTTGCTGTTTCTAAAACCAAGCCTGTTTCTGAGCTTATGGAAGCCTATGATGCCGGACAACGTATTTTTGGTGAAAACAAAATCCAAGAAATGGCCGAAAAACATGAACAAATGCCTAAAGACATTCAATGGCACATGATTGGTCATGTACAAAGAAACAAGGTAAAATATATGGCTGAGTTTGTTAGCTTAATTCATGGTGTAGATAGTTTTAAGCTTTTAAAAGAAATTAACAAACAAGCCGAAAAGTACGATAGAGTTATCAATTGCTTGCTTCAAATAAAAATTGCTGAAGAGGATAGTAAATTTGGTATGTCTAAAAATGATGCCGCTTCTCTACTCCAATCTGATGAATTTGCAGCTTTAAAACACATAAAGATTGTTGGAGTTATGGGCATGGCAACATTTACTGATGATATGATGCAAATTATTAAAGAGTTTAATAATTTAAAATCTGCATTCGATAGCTTAAAAAGCTGGCAAACCGAAAACTGTCACTTAGAAACCGTTTCTATGGGAATGAGTGGTGACTACCAATGGGCTATTGAAAGCGGAAGTACCATGGTTAGAATAGGAAGCAGTATTTTTGGCCCTAGAAATTATCACTAAAATTAGTGTTTCAAAGCATTAACTTTTTTAATTTAGTACCTTATCTAAGCTTAGAGTTATATACGCAATACTAGACATAGAAACCACAGGTGGCAAGTACAACGAGGAAGGTATTACTGAGATTGCAATCTATAGATTTGACGGTCATAAGGTTACCGACCAATTTATTTCTTTAGTTAACCCTGAACGCGACATACAACCTTTCGTAGTTAATCTTACTGGCATCAATTCTAATATGCTTAGAAATGCACCAAAATTCTATGAAGTTGCAAAACGTATTGTAGAAATTACCGAAGATTGTATTCTTGTAGCTCATAATTCAGACTTTGATTATCGAATCCTTAAAACGGAATTTAAACGTCTTGGATTTCCCTTCAAAAGAAAAACACTTTGTACGGTAGAATTATCCAAACAGCTTATACCTGATATGGAATCTTACAGTTTAGGTAAATTAGCTAGAGCACTTGGCATTCCGGTAAGTGATAGACATAGAGCCAATGGCGATGCGCTTGCTACGGTAAAATTATTCAAAATGTTGTTGAATAAAGATACCGACAAATCCATAATTAAGAATGCCGTAAAAGTTGAGAAAAAATCTAAAATAGCTCCCAATCTTAGAGATATTATTAATGAACTGCCGAGCGAAACAGGAGTGTATTATATTCACGATGCTGATGGAAATATAATTTACATCGGAAAAAGTAACAACATTAAAAAACGCATTACGCAACACTTTACAAATACCAATTCAAAATCTAAAAAAATACAGCTTCAAGTCGCTTCTGTAACTTATGAAAAAACAGGCAGTGAATTAGTTGCCCTATTAAAAGAAAGTGAGGAAATAAAAACGAACAAACCAATACACAATCGAGCACTTAAACGTAGCAAGTTCACTCAGGGCCTTTATAGCTTTGTGGATTCTAAAGGTTATATCAATTTAAGAGTTTCTCAAATAAAAAAAGATGTGAAACCTATAACCACATTTACCAACAGACAAAGTGGTATTTCTTTTATGACACGAATGATTGAAACCTATGAACTCTGCTCAAAACTTTGTGGGTTAGAAAAAGGAGACTCAAGTTGTTTTAATTATGGCATCAAGGCTTGTCACGGAGCTTGTATAGAAGAAGAACATATTGAAACGTATAATAAACGAGTACTATCGGTAATTGAAACCAATTCTTATGATAACAAAGACATGATTCTCATTGATCGCGGAAGAGATATAGATGAAAAAAGTGTTATTTTAATTGAAGACGGCATTTTTAAAGGCATCGGCTTTTTTGACCTTAATCATCAAATAAACAATCGAGAAATTCTGTCGTCTTTAATCACACCAATGCAAAACAATAGAGACACACAGCATATTATTCAAAGTTACATGAGAAGGAATAAGCGATTGAAGGTTGTAGATTTAAAATAGCTTCTCTTTTTTACTTTTTGTATTTTTAAATATTGGAACAAGAAAATAAACATAACTGGCGCACCAGACTTCATGAAATAATTTATGAAGCAGATACTCCTGAAGGTAAGTTATTTGATGTTGTTCTTTTAATAGCAATATTAACAAGTATTGTTCTTGTGATGTTAGAAAGCATCAAACCATTTGATTTAAAGTATCACCAAGAAATAAATATAGCAGAATGGATTATCACCATCCTTTTTTCTATAGAATACATTGTTCGTATCATTTCCGTAAAAAAGCCTTTTAAGTATATTTTTAGTTTCTATGGTATTATAGATTTATTATCTACTGCACCTAAATATATTTCATTGTTTATAACAGGAACTCATGCGCTTATTGCCTTAAGAGCTTTAAGGTTATTACGTGTCTTTAGAATTTTGAAACTCGTAAGATATCTTGGTGCTTCAAACCATTTAGCTAATGCCATAAAAGCTAGCAGAGCTAAAATAGCAGTGTTCTTATTTGCAGTTCTTATTGCTTCTGTAATTTTCGGAACCATAATGTATATGGTTGAAGGTGAAGAAAACGGGTTTACAAATATCCCAAAAAGTGTGTATTGGTGTATTGTTACTATGACTACGGTTGGTTTTGGCGATATAGCCCCACAGACTGCTTTAGGACAATTTATAGCTGCTATAATTATGATTATTGGGTATGGTATTATTGCTGTACCAACAGGAATTGTTTCTGCAGAATATGCCAAAAACACCCCTCAAAAATTATTAGGCGAAGAGGTTAATAAAAAAAACACCCCTAACAAAGTACGCTTAAACACACAATCTTGTAGTAATTGCCTAGAAGACAAACATCAAGATAACTCAGAGTTTTGCCACAAATGTGGTTATAAATTACATCATGACTAAAAGCAACTCTCTTATTTCTATTGTTGGGCCAACAGCTATTGGTAAGACAGCGCTTAGCATAAAATTGGCTCAACATTTCAATACAGAAATTATATCTTCAGACTCACGTCAATTTTATAAAGAAATGAATATTGGCACGGCAGTACCTTCAGAAGAAGAACTTAGTGCTGCTCCGCATCATTTCATTCAGAACAAATCCATTACAGACTATTATAATGTTGGTGATTTTGAACGCGATGCCATAGAAAAACTCAATCAATTATTTAAGGTTAATTCTAAAGTTGTTATGGTTGGTGGTTCTGGTCTTTATGTTAAAGCCGTTACAAAAGGATTAGATAACTTTCCTGAAGTGGATAGCAGCATTAGAGAACGTTTAAATGAGCGATTTAAAAATGAAGGTTTACAGCCTTTACAGGAAGAATTACAAACTCTAGATGTAGCATCATACAATTCTATAGCCATAGATAATCCTCAACGTGTTATTAGAGCTTTAGAAATATGTATGGGAACAGGAAAGCCTTATTCTACTTTTCTAACAAATCCTGAGAAAAATCGCAACTTCAAAACCATCTCTATTGGTTTAGATGCAGAGCGCTCTATAATTTATGATAGAATTAACCAACGTGTAGATATAATGATTGAAAATGGGTTGTTAGATGAAGCTAAAAAGCTACTACCTTACAAAGACAATAATGCTCTAAACACTGTTGGTTACAAAGAATTATTTGAATATTTTGAAGGTAATTACACTCTAGATTTTGCAATTTCTGAAATTAAAAAGAATACCAGACGCTTTGCTAAAAGGCAGCTTACATGGTTTAGAAAAGATACTTCTATTAAATGGTTTGATTATAAAACCAACATTAACGAAATTATTGAATATATTGAATATGAGATATAAAAAAATCCAGTTCAAAAGAACTGGATTTTTCATTTATAAAGTTTCAACTTTTCTTATTTATTTACTACTAATCTAAAACCTTCACCGTGAATGTTTAAAATTTCAACATTTTCGTCTGGTTTTAGATACTTACGTAATTTGGCAATATAAACATCCATACTACGAGATGTAAAATAGTTATCGTCTCTCCAGATCTTAGTCAATGCTAATTCTCTTGGCATTAAATCATTTTCATGTAAAGCCAATAAACGTAACAATTCATTTTCTTTTGGTGATAACTTTGTTGGTTCACCTCCATCAAATTTTAAGAAACGAAGTTTTGAGTTTAAATCGAAACGACCGATTTTAAATTCAAATTGCTTGCTGTCAGCTATAGTGTCGGTAGCTTTGCGTTGCATTATTGCCTTTATTTTCATGAGTAATACCTCACTATCAAAAGGTTTATTTAAATAATCGTCTGCACCAACTTTGTACCCTTTAAGTACATCTTCTTTCATAGCTTTAGCCGTTAAGAATATAATTGGAACATCTTCGTTTTTTTCTCTAATTTCTTTTGCCAAGGTGAAACCATCTTTATAAGGCATCATGACATCCAGTATACAAAGATCATAATCGTCTTTTTTGAACTTTTCAAAACCCTCCATTCCATTTTTGGCATGGACAACGTCGTAATCGTTCATCATTAAATAATCTTTTAAAACTGTTCCAAAATTTGGATCGTCTTCTACCAAAAGAATTTTCTTGTTTTGCTCTTCCATAGTTTTACTTTATGATATTAATGGCAACTTTATAATAAAAGTACTGCCTTTTCCTTTTTCACTTTCTACTGATATATGACCTTGATGGTCATCTATTATTTGTTTTACATAGGCTAAACCAAGCCCATGTCCTTTTACATTATGTACGTTCCCTGTGTGTTCTCTATAAAATTTTTCAAACACACGTTTGGCAACTTGTTTAGACATTCCGTTACCTTGATCTGAAATCTTCAAAATGATATTGTTACCTACATTTTCTGTATACACATCTATTTTTGGTACATCATCCGAATACTTCACGGCATTATCTAAAATATTCACTATTACATTAGTGAAATGTGATTCGTTTGCCAAAACTGATGACTTTGCAGCATTCAAATGCGTTTTTACATATCCTTTTCTATCTTCTACAATTAACTCAATATGGGTAATGGCATCTTCAACTAAGTCGTGTAACTTAAGACGCTCCTTACTAATGTTAAGCTCATTCTTCTCTAGCTTAGATATTCGTAATACATTTTCTACTTGAGCATGCATACGTTTATTTTCATCCTTTATCATTCCCAAATAACGCATCACTTTTTCTCGATCATTTATGATTTTAGGATTTCTAATAGAGTCTAATGCCAAATTTATTGTTGCTATTGGCGTTTTAAACTCGTGCGTCATATTGTTGATAAAATCTGTTTTTATCTGTGATATTTGTCGTTGTCTTATCAACTGATAAATAGCACTGACATAAGCTAAGATTATAATACCTGTAAAGATTATGGACAATACAATCATCCATAAAATAGAAGATATTAAATACTTTTTTCTTTCAGGAAAATCTACCCAAAGCTTATAACTGCTTTCGTTATTATTATCTAAAAAGATAGGTACTCCGTAAGCATTTAATTTCTCAAAGTTTTCAGTTTGTACTTTAGTAGCCAAATCATCATCGTATATCGCAAATTCAAAATCTAAAATCACACCTTCGCCCTGAAGTTCTCTTCTTAACAATGTTTCTATTTGTTCTGGTGTTACCCTTTTATAAATAGGAACATCTTTAAGGAAAGTATTAAAAGAGGTTTCCCACATTTGCTTTCTTAACTCAGGCATTGAAGAATAATCTCTGAGAATTTCTTGAGGTTCAATCCCAAGATTGCCATCAATTGTACTATTGTAGATTTCCGTTACACGCTCATTAGTATAATTACTAATTGTTATGCTGTCTGCATCAATTTCAAAGAACAAGGATGGTACTTTAAAGCGTTCTTCTAAAACCGTATTGCGGTGTACAATGGTTTTTTCGTTTAGTTCGTCTTCGGAAGTTATGTACAACTCTTGGATTAAAGTTGAGTCTAATGCTTCTTGACTAGAAAGGTATGGACGGATTTTTAAAATATAATCCCTAATTTCCATCTCCTTTATGTCTCTAGAGACAAAACTTAAAGCTCTTTTTACACTGAGTGTAAAATTCTTTTCCTCATTTTCTAAAGTATTATTAATAAAAAATGATTGTACAAAGATGATACCAACAAGTGATAAGCTCATTAATATTACCAACAAGACGAATAGCTTCTTACCCATCGCCCAAATTTAACATTTTAACATTTAGAATAAATTACCTTTAACCTTACATTAACATTAGAATTAGTGTTAATTCTCCTCTGTTTTCTCAAGAATTTGAAGGTGTATTTTATGAGCTTCTTGCTTTGCGGAACCTAAGTTGTTATTAGTGATAACAAAGTGAGATCTTTTAATTTTTTCTGAATCAGGCAATTGATTTTTAATTATGGCTTTAACTTTCTCTTTAGATGAATTATCTCTTTTCATCACCCTTTGGATTCTTAAATCTTCGTCTGCAACTACGGTTATGATGTAATTGTATTGATCCTCCAAGTTATTTTCAAAAATTACAGCAGCTTCTTTTATAATATAAGGAGCATTTTGTTTTTTCAACCAATTCTTAAAATGCGAAGCTACTTTTGGATGAACTATAGCATTCATTTTTGCCAATAATGCTTTATTATTAAATATTTTGGTTGCCAAATAAGACCTATTTAACTCGCCATTCTCATAGGCTTTTTCTCCAAAAAGTTCTGTGAGTTTTCTTTTAATAACCTTAGAGCTATTCATAAGCTCTTTAGCTTCCTTATCTGCAATATATACAGGAACTCCTAACGATTCAAAATACCTTAATATGGTGGTTTTTCCACTTCCAATACCACCAGTAAGACCAACTATAATCATATTACAATTTTATGAAGTCTATACGATTTTGTTTAATATTTGCTCTCTTGATAAATTCTGGTTTCTTTGTGACTTTAGGAACTAAATACGTTTGATTTTCTTCAACAGCCATAAAATCACATTCTACTATAAAATCACCTTTTCTTATAAGCTTATAGTTCTCTAAATCTACATAATAAGCCACTGTAACCGTTTTAGGAAAAAAGTTAATTTCTAAGTCTTTTGGCTTATTTACCAATGTCACTGGCACCTCTATTGTACCTTCTGTAAAACGTGTTACTTTAGCTTTCACCTCTACTATCTTAGGAAAAACTTCTATATTTTTATACTTAGAAACGTTTACCTCAACGTGTTCTGAAATATCCTTATTCACATCATTTAAGATCAGTTTTTTAGTTTTAATCTTATGAATTGAATCTACTTCATTTGCTGAACCTACAATCTTAATACTATCTATATTAGTAGAAAATTCACCTTTTATATCATATCCTACTGAATATTTAACGTCGCTTTCTAAAACTAAAGGTACTTTTTTAGATGCTAATTTGGAATAATATAAATTCAAAGTGTCTGGTGATAATGTTAGAAGATCGTAAGACTTACCAAGTTGTTCTTCAATTAGGAATTTATGACTTTGTACATCAAAAATAAAATGATCAGGTCTTGTGGTTACATCGGTTTTGGAATCTAAGACTATATCTTCGGTATTACTGAACAAAAATGACAACATAGAAAACCCTTTAGCTTTAACAAAGGCATCAATAATGTTTGTAGAATCTTTTTTTAGAACAATTTCATCCTGAGTATTCGCAATTTGTACCCTTAATTTAATGTTTTGGGTATAATCGTTTGAAAGCTTAGAAAAGATTAGAAAAATGAAAGCTACAAGAAAAAATATACTAAAGCGCTTAGCATTTTTTCTTTTTAAGTAAGATGATATATTAAACTTTCTATTAGAACTCATACTTATTTGAAAAATAGTTTTGGAAAAGCATGTTCTGGTTTCTTCTTTAATATAAGCAAGCTAATTGTAGATTTTAAAAATCCATAACCATACCCAAAAAACTGGATGCCTATTGCCAGAATAGATTGAAAAGCTACAATAATATTTTTAGACGAAATAAATGCCAATAGAAAAGCTACTAGGAAATATAATACATAAAAGTAAAGAAGTATAGGTATATTAAATAAAGTCAATACTAACGATAATACAAAACCTAAACTAAACAACGTTGGAAACCAATAAACCAAGCTCTTGGACTTTGGATGCCATTGATTAATTATTGGCCTTACGAGTCCAAATTTATTAACTTGTATATAAAATTTCTTCCATGAAATTCTTCTTTTATGGTAAACAAAAGCATTCTCAATCAGAACTGTTTTAAAACCCAATTTTTGCAATCTCAATGACAAATCAGGATCTTCACCTGGATGAATTTTCCCAAATCCACCAGAAGCTAAAAATGCTTTTTTGGAAATACCCATATTAAAACTACGTGGTTGAAAATCTTCAACCTGTTTCTTCCCGCCTCTTATACCGCCAGTTGTTATAAAAGAAGTCATAGCAAAATTTATAGCTTTCTGTAAGTTGGAAAATGAAGGGTGTGCGTTATCAGGACCACCAAAACAATCGTAATACGTATTTTCTAAAAAATCATTTACTTCTTTTAAATAGTTTGAAGGTAGAATAACATCTGAATCAAGAATTATAAAATACTCACCTTGTGCTCTCTGCATTCCATAATTTCTAGAATCACCTGGACCAGAATTGCTTTTATAATAATATGAGATATTCAATTGATCCTTAAAATCCTTTATAACCGATTCTGAAGTATCAGTAGAACCGTCTTCAACAATAACAATTTCATATTTAGGTGCTTCTTGAAGGAGAGTAAAACTCTCTAAAAGCTCCCTAATTTCTTGTGGTCTGTTATAAACAGGAATAATAAACGAAAAACTAATTTCCTTCATTTCACAAAGGTAAATAATCCTTTTTCACAATTTAAGAATTGTTGAAGCTTTTAATTTTGGATTATTAATACTTTACTATTCTGAAAGTTTGTTTTGAGATATCACCAAGCACTTCTAAAAAGTAAACTCCAGGTTTTAAAGAAGACATATCAATAGAAGATTCATTTTTAGAAAATTTAATCTCTTTAACTTTCTGACCTACAGTATTATAAATTAACACTTTTTCATAGGTTTTGTTTGAATTGATGAATAATTTTCCAGATGTTGGATTAGGATACAAATTTATATCATCTATAGCCTCTTCACTTAAAGACAATGTGGAGCCCTCAACAATATTTAACTGCTGATTTGCACCAACGTTATATATTATATCTTCAATACCACTTAACCATGTTACTTTTATATAATCAATTTGTATATTTCCTCCTAATCCAAAAAATTCTGTTGCAGAGTTTTGTGAAAGATAGCCTTCACCACACAAAGTATAACGATATTGCTTGTTTCCATTGATTGATATTTCAATAAAAGATCCTATACCATTTTTATTACTCGTTGTGCCTTCTAATTTTACTCTTAGCCAATTATTGGCATTTACTGTATTATTTTTCCAAAGTGTAATATTATTATGATTGATGTTATTTACAATAATTTCAGGAAATCCATCATTATCTACATCACCTATAGCATTAGAATAACTTATAGTAAAATCATTTGGTATTGAGGAGTTGTTTAAGTTAAAATTATAAATACCATCTTCACTGTAAAAACTCTTATAAAAAGCCGATGACAAATAACCTGGAATTGATCCATTATGCTCGCCACTAATAAATAAATCCTCATCAGTATCGTTATCTGCATCTAAAAAAACGGCACCCCAAGCTACACTATTGAACGTTGTACCCGTTTCAACAGCTACATTGGTAAAAGTTCCATCACCATTATTTTTTAAAAGCACATTTCCTGGTATATCATTTGAGACGTAAATATCTAACCAACCATCATTATTATAATCTGCGATAGTAGCAGACATTGCGTCTATAGCTATATTAGTTCCTGAAACAGCACTTACATCTGTAAATGTTCCATCTCCATTATTTTCATATAACGTATTAGTGTAATCTAATTTATCATTAATAACATAAATATCTTGGTAACCATCATTATTATAATCAATAAAAGCAGAGCAAAAAGATAAATAAAGTGTGGGGTCAAGATCTAAACCAGCTTCTAGATTAGCTATTGTAAATGTATTATCCCCATTGTTCTTATATAAAATATTAGGAATACTAGTATCTCTGTTGCTAACAAAAACATCTAAAAAACCATCGTTATTATAATCACCCCAAGAAGCTCCATAAGTAACTAGGGATTCTGTTAACATTCCTGACGAAGCTGTAATATCAAGCATGACCATGTTTCCTAAGTCTTCATACAATTTATTTCCAGTGGTATCACTGGTTATAAACAAGTCATTGTCACCATCATTATCAATATCTACCCAATTGATTTGCTTGTTCCTTGTGTTGTCGGTTATAATATTTATACTCTGTTCTATGTAATTACCATTAAAATTCTTAAAAAAACGAACATTATCGCCTTGGGCTGTTCCTATGGTAATATCATCCCAACCATCATTATCATAGTCAAAAAAACTAATACCACTGCCGTACAGAGAGTTACCACATAAAACCTCAATCCCTAATACACTTGCTTCATCACTAAAAACAACTTGTGCTGAGGTAAATTCATGTACTAAAAATAAGATTAGAAGAATAAAATAGTTTTTCATAAAAATATATTTCATACATGAGTTAAACCAATTAATTATTCTTAATTATAATTTAAGAATTTTGACTGTTTTGTTATCATAACTATTAATAGCTTTTATAAAATAAATGCCAGATTTAAAATTAGATAAATCAATATTATATCTATAATCTTGAGTGCTTGTTTTGAATACTTCTTTACCTAAAGTATTATAGATTATAATGGTTTCTATTATAGTCTTAGAATTTACATAAATTATATTCTTTACTGGATTAGGAAATATTAAAAAGTTTGTGTTAGAATAAGGGTCTAAAGAAAGTGTTGAAGCTTCTGTAATATTCAACTGTTGATTAGCACTAACATTATATAGAATATCTTCCACGCCACTCAACCACTTTACTTTTACATAGTCTACTTGTAAATCATTTCCTAGTCCAAAAATTTCTGTAGCAGAATTTTGAGATAAATAGCCTTCTCCACATAATGTATAGCGATATTGCTTTTCTCCATTTATCGAAATCTCAACTAAAGATCCAATACCATTTCTGTTACCAATTGTGCCTTCTAACTTTATCTTGAGCCAATTATTATTATTTTCTTGACTTATATTTTTCCATAAAGATATATTAGTATGATTGATATGATTAACAGCTATTTCTGAATACCCATCATTATCCAAATCTCCAATAGCATTAGAATAACTATTAGCAAAATCATTAGGAACAGAAGCATTATTTAATGAAAAAGTACCATCGTTATTGTTTATATAAAAAGCAGATGACAAATACTCTGGATTAGAACCATCAGTTTCACCACTTATATATAAATCTAGGTCCTTATCGTTATCTGCATCCAAAAAAACGGCGCCCCATCCTAAGCTATTAAAAGTTACTTGAGAACTTATTGCTACATCAGTAAAAGTTCCATCAGTATTATTGAGCAACAAAACACTATCGGTATCATCATTTGTAACGAAAATGTCTAACCATCCATCAGAGTTAATATCATCAATAGTAACCGACATAGCATCAATGCCTATTGCTGTACCTGTCAACGCTCCTACTTCTGTAAATGTATTATCACCATTATTTCTGTACATTAGATTAGGATAATTTTCCTTGTCATTTGACACATAAATATCTTGATCTCCATCATTATCATAATCAAAGAAAGCCGAGCAAAATGACATAAATCCATTACTTAATAATCCTACTTCAGTATTTACTATAGTAAAAGTATTGTCACCATTATTTTTATAAAGTATATTGGGAATGTTCTGGCTTCTTATACTCAGGAAAACATCAAGAAATCCATCATTATTATAATCTCCCCAAGAAGCTCCATAATAAGGAAAAATATCTGAAAGCATTCCACAGCTATCAGTAATGTTTTCCATGATCATGTTTCCCAAGTTTTCATATAGTTTCACACCTGATGTATCACTGGTAACAAACAAGTCATTGTCACCATCATTATCAATATCAACCCAATTAATCTGTTTGGTCTGTGAGTTATCATCTTCAATATTTAAACTATGTAAAACAAAATTGCCATTGATATTTTTATAAAAACGTATTGAATAACCTTGAGCAGACGCTATAGTAATATCATCCCAACCATCATTATCATAATCGAAAAAAGTAATACCATTTCCAAGAAATGTATTTCCACAAGGAGCATTTATTCCTAAGTTAGTTGCCAGATCATTAAAACTAACTTGAGATATAGAGATATTAACAAATAGAAATGATACTAATAAACATACATTACGAAATTTCATTGCTAATTACTTCTTTAGAAGAATTTAAGATACAAAAAAGCCGCTAAAATTTAGCGGCCTTTGTTTATAAAATCATAATCTATTCTGATTATAGTTTACTGTTTAATAACTCTAACTGTTTTTGTTGTATTAGCTATAGTTACTTGTACAAAATAAGTACCAGAATTTAATTGTGACATATCCAATTCACTGTCAATAGTATTTGGAGTAGCTCTTAATACTTCTTGACCTAACATGTTATACATTACGACATTATCAATGTTGTTTTGAGCATTTAATGTTAATGTATTTTTAACTGGGTTTGGATAATAAGTGAAACTAGAAGTACCACTGATATCACCTAATCCTAAAGTTGCACTGAAAGCAGACACCTGAAAGTTCATTACAGAATCACCACTATACTCCCATACTCTTACATAAACCGTTTGATCAGCTAGCCCATCTGTAGGTTCAATAACAACTTGACTGTATGCGCCATTTCCATCATCATCATCACATTCTAAAAGAACTAAAGAACCACATGAACCTGTATATACTGCCATACCTCCATCTCCTCCATTTCCTGTTGGATCAGAATCTGTTTCTATTGTTAAATTTCCATCAGAAGGTACTGTCACAGCATACCATACATCTCCTCCATTTCCTGTTGAATCAGTTGGATCGTATGAAGCACATCCAGGTAAAGGCATCTCCCCAGAATCTGTTGCTCCTGCATTTGTTTGTCCTGCAATAGGATTTTCACCAAAAGTTGAGCCTGGAGTAATTACAGAAGCATTTACACAATCATTATTTGCTGGTGGACATGTGTAAGAAATTAATGCTAAACTATAATCACATGCAGAATCTGAATGCTCAACTGTCAAAGTAATGCTTGATCCACTTGTAAATGGACCTACTTGTGTAATACCTGTACCTGAAATTGGATAAGTATTGGTACCATCAGTAATCTGTGTAGCATCACCTACTGTAGTAATATCTACATCTACATAAAATTGTGTATTAGAACAATCCGCAGATATTGTTGAAGAATCTACAACAGCAGAAGTACATACTAACGGAGTTCTTACCTTGAAATTATCTACATAAAAATTCATATCACCTCCAGAGTTATCATCTTCTAAAGCATAGATAGCAAATTGAACTGTTGAACTCGTTATCGCAGCAATATCTATCGTTAAGTTGTCACCTGTATTTGATGGTGAATTAGAGTCATCCCATGTGTAAATAGGTGTCCATGTCGCACCACCATCTATTGATTGCATTACATATACAGCATCACCAGTATTTATAGTTTGTGCTGCAGTACCTGTGTAAGCAGTAAGTGCAACATCCATATTCAATTCATATCCTCCAGCAGATAAATCAAATGTTGGTGTAATTAACCAATCATCACCTCCTGTAGAATAAATATTAAATCTTGCACTACCAGTGGTTCCATCATTAGCGAAACCATCAGCTGTCCATCCAGCACTTCCATAAGCTGTTGGTCCTGTAATAGGCCCTGTAGCTTCCTCCCAACAAGGATTTAGAAAAGTTGTAAAATCCTCTGTGTAATCAGGCACAAAAACGTCACAAGGTGTTGTAAAGCTGAAAGGTCCAGCCCAAGCACTTAAATCTCCTCCAGTACAATCTGCCTGTACGTAATACTGATAATCTGTTGTTGGAGTTAACCCTGTTTTAGTAAATCCACTAACTACACCTGTATCTGTTGGTGTTCCTGTTGGTGTTTCTCCATCTAAAACTACTTCTACATTATATGATGAAGCTGATCCATTTTCAGTCCAACTTAAATCAGCTTGATAAGGCATAATATTAGATGCTGTTAAATCAGAAGGCTCTATACAACTTGGAATAGGCTCCCAGTTAAAATCGTCAATATAAGTATAATCATAAGTTGCTTGCGGTGCCATTTTAAATGCTATATAAGCATCACTACCCGTATACGTATCAAAGTTTACTGAATACTCTGTTGCTGTTGAAGATAGAGTTACAGATTGAAACTCTGTAAATGTTGTAGCATCTGTAGGGTCAGTTATAGTTCCAACAATAATATCATTACTATCATTATCTCTACCTGAGAACCTAACTCTATTTTGAGTAAAATCGTCACTAAACATTGGAGTTACCAATATCAATTCAGCATCAAGATCACCTGAGTTATAAAAACGAATTGAGTTTGGTTCTGAAACATCATTTGTTGTACTTGTAGTTACATTAGCATAACTAGATGTTGTATTTTCTATTTTAGACCAACAGTCCGGTAAATTCGGTGTTGAAGGAGTGTCAAAATTCTCATAATAAGAAGCTGTGAAAGGATCACAAACTGTACTAAAAGCATATGGACCTACCCATGCACTTAAATCAGTACCGCATATAGCTTGGACGTAGTATTCATAATCATTATTAGCTGTAAGACCTGAATAATCATAAGAGTTTGAAACTCCTGTTTCAGTAGCTGTCATCGTTTGATTGCCACCTGCTGTTATATCTACAAGCTCTATATTATACGTTGTTGCTGAACCGTTTTCTGTCCAACTTAGTATAGCAGAGTTATTTGTAACATTTGAAGCCATTAAGTCTGATGGATCAAAACATGAAGGAGCATCATCAAAAGAAATATTATCTATAGACATATCACTAGTATAATCTGCACCTTTAGTTCCTCTAAATATTATTTGAATGGTTTGTCCTGAGTAAGCAGATAAATCAACGATTTCAGTTTCAAAAGGATCATTTTCGGATGTTTGCTGTTGTCCAACAAGTGATAACAACACAGTTTCTGTTCCACCTACATTAACAATAATTTCTAAAGTTCCCATATCAGCTCCATACATATGATAATCAAAGTATAGTGCAGGTACCGTTAATGCACTTAAATCTACTAAAGGTGACCATACATCAATTGCATCTCCTGTAGAACCACTTGTAGCTTCAGTAAACAAATAATTACCGTCACTTACACCTGAAGCAGGACCTGTTGATCCTGAAGAGGTATCTGTTGTAGCAGCTACTTCCCATACATATCCAGAAATACTAGTCGCACTCCAACAATTTTCATTAGATAAACCAGCTGTAGAAACAGTAAATGTTTCAAAATCTTCAGCATAAGGCGCTACAATTGCCGCACAAAGTGTGTAAAATGTGTATGGACCTTCCCATGCACTGTAACCATCTGCATCACAATTAGATCTAATATAAATATCGTATGCTGTGTCTTCAGTTAAACCTGAAAAACTATATGATTCATCTGTAGGATTAGCTGTAGCTGCTTGTAATTCCTCACTATTTCCTGGGGTAAATCCAAGAGCACCAAGCTCTAACTCATAACCTAAAGTGCCATTTGGTTCGTCTAACCATGTAAAATCTGCTGTAGAAGTGGTTATACCACTCACAGCAGCATTAGTAGGAGGATAACATGAAATTAAAGTTGTAAATGAAAATGGCCCTATCCAATCCGACAAATCACCACCACAAATAGCCTGAACATAGAATTCATAATCATTATCGGAAACAAGTCCCGAATAAGTATATGGATTTGAAACTCCAGATTGTGTTGCTGTCATAGTTTGTGTTCCGCCTCCTGTTATATCAACTAACTCTATGTTATAAGTTGTTGCTGTCCCTGTTTCAGTCCAGCTAAGATCAGCTGAATAGGCCATAATATTAGCTACATCTAATGTAGAAGGATTAGAACATGCAGGTGGTTGAGCTATACTAAAAGTGTCAATATAAAGTTCATCTTCCCAATCACCCTTATATTTAAAAGCTATGTAAACTGTTTGACCAACATATGAACTTAAATCTTGGATGTATTCAGTCCATTCATCTTCTGATGCATTAGCCAATAAATCATATAAAAGTGTATAATCCCCTGGGTTAGTAATAGGATCTGAACCTGTAGTTGATATCCAAACCCCATTTTCTTCACCATAAGTTGGTGTAAAATTGTGACGGTACCAAAATCGAAGCTCATCACCACTAACAACAGTATAACTAGGAGAAATCATCCAATCCTCAAAACTAGCAGATAAATTATCGTCATTATGATAAAAGGAAGCTGCACCATCTTGAAATTGTGCTGTTGTTTGAATCCATCCTATACCGGATGCATCTTCATTATAGAAACTCCAGCCTGTTGGAGGGTCCGTTTCAAAATCTTCAGATAGCTGTGCACTAGATTGCCAATAAAAAGCTACTAATGCAAAAAGCATCAATGTAATTTTTTTCATAAGAATTAATTAAAAGTTAGTAATTCTTTAAAAATATGTTAATTCTATAGAAAGGTTAGAACCTTTAACAAGCAAATCGTTAAAACGACAAATACATCGATGAAAAAAATGCACACTAATTATACTTTTTGTTTATGAAATAATACTCTATTAATATTTGAGCTATTCAAATTTTCTTGTGTAGTAATTTTACAGATATATCACAAAAAAAAAGCCGCTAAAAATTAGCGGCCTTTGTTTATAAAATCATAATCTATTCTGATTATAGTTTACTGTTTAATAACTCTAACTGTTTTTGTTGTATTAGCTATAGTTACTTGTACAAAATAAGTACCAGAATTTAATTG
>NZ_JARYTG010000007.1:186539-227915 GCF_029911945.1 Winogradskyella sp. SYSU M77433
AATACCTGTACCTGAAATTGGATAAGTATTGGTACCATCAGTAATCTGTGTAGCATCACCTACTGTAGTAATATCTACGTCTACATAAAATTGTGTATTAGAACAATCCGCAGATACTGTTGAAGAATCTACAACTGCTACAGTACATGCTAACGGAGTTCTAACAATAAATTCATCTATAAAGAAATCATAATCCTCATCATCATCTACCGTTCCATCTGTTGCCCAAACAGCAAACATAACCGTACCTGTATAAGCACTTAAATCGAAAGTTTCAACATCTCCAGTATGAGATGGATAATTTGACTGGTTATAAGTTATAAGGTTTACCCAAGTTGCTCCACCATCTTCTGAAATCAAAACCTGAACTTCATCATCACTACCCATTCCGTTAAGTTCTGGCGGGTTAGAGTTCGCAAAATCTGTAAGAGAAACTGAATATACTAGTTCATAGCCTCCACCAGATAAATCAAATAGAGGAGATATTAGCCAATCTTCTGTATCATTATAATACAAATTAATTCGAGCAGAATTGTTTGTTGTACCTATGTGTGAGAATGCAGTGTGTCCCCAATATCCAATTCCAAAATCAGAAGGACCAGTTGTTGGGTTACCTTCACTTGCTTCTCTCCAACATGAAGCAGGAACAGCAACATCAAAACTTTCTAAATAATCTGGTGTAAATGCAGCACAAAGGGTTGTAAAAGCATAAGGTCCTTGCCAATCACTAAATCCATTGATATCACAATTTGAACGAATATAAAATTCATAACCTGTTTCTGGTGTAAGAGCAATAGTCGAAGCAAATGATCCAACACCTTGTCCTACCATACCTCCATCAATAGAAGTCCCAGTTCCTACTGCAAAACCAACACTACCTAATTCTACTTCATAACCTAATGAAGCACCTGCTTCATCAGTCCAAGTTAATTCTGCAAAAGTGTCCATTAGAGCTCCTATAGATATATCAGAAGGTTGTAAACAAGAAGGGCAAGAACCTACTAAATTATCAGAAACTAACAAATCAGCCGGACCATTATGTACAGGATCTGATGATAAGCCTGCTGAAAAAACAGAAGTCCCAGTTGCATCAAAAATCTCATAACTACATTCACTTGCATAATCAGGGCTTCCAGAAGTAGCTGCAGGATTAAATGCTGTTGTTATAACTTGACCAGGTTGTACCGAAAAGGTGTATGTTTCTGTATCAGTTGCGACACCTATATCATCCAAAACAACTACACCATCTACTAATACATCCATATTAGAGACACCATTCCAACCGTCTCCCCAATCATCAGTTAGCGTTATTGTATAATCACATGGTGGACAATATCCTGTTATATTATCACTAGCTAGTAAATCTGCCGGTCCATTATGTACAGGGTCAGATGACAAGCCTGCAGAAAAAACAGAAACGCCAGAAGCATCAAAAATTTCATAGCTACATTCACTTGCATAATCAGGACTTCCAGAAGTAGCTGCAGGATTGAAAGCAGTTGTAATAACCTGACCAGGCAAGACAGAAAATGTATAGGTTTCAGTATCAGCTGCGACACCTATATCGTCCAACACTACAACACCATCTACCAATACATCCATGCTAGAGACGCCATTCCAACCGTCTCCCCAATCATCAGTTAAAGTAATTGAATAATCACATTGAGCATTTACTGTAAAACAAGTAAAGAGTGTGAAAATTCCAATAAATAAAAATGTAATTTTTTTCATCAAGAATTAATTTTAAGTTAGTAATACTGTTAAAAGTATATTAAAATTGAATAAACAAAAGGTTATTAAATTGTAAATCGATAAAAAACAAAAAAAATCGTTGTATACTATTTTAAGTAACCCTAACTCAAAATATCTAATTTTTGATTAGCTTTTGGGAATAGCTAATACCTTTAGAAAAAACTTTAATAAAATAAAATCCTGAGGTTAAAAAATTCAGATTTAACTCTAAACTCTTAGAAGAATTGCTTTGTGTTAAGATTTTTTTACCTGATAAATCATAAATTTCAATAAAATCAATAATATACCGAGAGGTTAAAAATAATCTATCTTGAAATGGATTTGGTAATAGATCAATTTTATTCATGATGTTATCTTCAATTCCTAGATTATCTCCTTCTATTATTAACACCTGTTGATTAGGTTGAATATTGTAAACTACATCTTCAACTCCACTAAGCCATTTAACTTTTATATAGTCTATATTTTCAGCATTACCAACACCAAAAAACTCTTTTGATGAATTTTGTGCAAGATAACTTTCACCCAACATAACATATCTATACTGTTTGTTATTATTTATTGAAATCTCAATCAAGGTACCAACTGCGTCCTTATTACTTTGAGTACTCTTCAGTTCTACAACTAAATAATTATTGGTATTATTAGTCTGGTTCTTCCATAAAAAAGGTAATGCATTACTATTATTAACAAGTATATCAACCTTACCATCGTTATCGATATCGCCTATAGCACTTGCAAAGCTAGCTTTATCATTATTTAAGAACCCTATATTATCTGGTGAGGTAAATGTTTCGTCTGATTGATTTTCATAAAAAGCATAAGAAGGATATCCATCTGAAACAGTGTAAGAGCAACTTACATACAAATCTAAATCACCGTCATTTTCTGCATCAAAGAAGCTGGATCCCCAAGAGAAACTATCTAGCTGTGTTCCTGAACTTACCGATATGTCTGAGAAAGTTTCATCTCCATTGTTCTTTAACAATACACTTCCTGCTGAGGGTGTACTGAAATTATTTGGTGTATTAGTTATGTATATATCTAAATAACCATCATTGTTAAAATCCTCAACTGTAACAGACATAGCATCTAAAACTAAATCAGTACCAGAAGATAAACTTATATCTGTAAACGTTCCATCTCCATTATTTTTATAAAGTATATTGGGAAAAAACTTATCATTAGCTACATATAAGTCCTGCCAACCATCATTGTTTATATCAATAAATCCTGCACACAAAGTTAGTGCCGGTGTATTACTTAAACCTATTTGATCAGTTACGTTAGTAAAAGTACCATTACAATTATTTTTAAATAAATAATTGGTAATTGTTGTACCTGAAGTTCTATTTGACAAGTATAAATCCAAACAGCCATCATTATCAATATCACCAAAGGAAACTCCATAAGTAAATAAATTATCTAGTGGTAGACCCGCGCTCAATGTAACATCTATAAAACCGTTAGATGTATTTTCATATAATCTATTGCCATTAGTGTCACTAGCAATAAATAGATCTTTATCATTATCATTATCGTAATCAACCCATAAAACAGATCTTGTAGGATAATTAATAGCAGGGCTTAACAAGTTCTGTTCAACAAAAAAACCTTGATAATTTTTATAAAATCTTAGAGGTTCACCTGAACCAGAAGTTAAGGTTATATCGTCCCATCCATCGTTGTCGTAATCAGCAAAACTTAATCCATTTCCAAGGGTAAAAAAACCGGTAGTTTGATTTATCCCATAAAAACTTGAAACATCTTCAAAAAAAATTTGTCCCATAATAAGCCTTGGTAGTACAAATAAAAGTAAGAATAGTAGTTTTTGCTTCATACCTCAAAATTAAAAAAAGCAATATAAAAAAAGCCATTATACTTTTGCATAATGGCTTTATATTAATTTTACAAAAGGTTCTATTCCTTTTCTACAAAAGCTTCCATAACAGCATCGCTTACTCCCATATTGCTAAAACCTCCATCGTTGTAAAGATTTTGGAGCGTAACTCTTCTAGTTAAATCACTAAATAATGTTACAGTATAATTAGCACAGTCCATAGCTGTTGCGTTACCAAGTGGTGACATTTTATCTGCATAAGCTAAGAAGCCATCAAAACCTTTTACACCACTACCAGCAGTAGTTGGTGTTGGTGATTGCGAAATAGTATTCACTCTTACCTTTTTATCTCTTCCAAAGAAATAACCAAAACTGCGCGCTATACTTTCTAAATAAGCTTTATTATCTGCCATATCATTATAATCTGGAAATACACGTTGCGCAGCCATATAGGTTAAAGCCACAATACTTCCCCATTCGTTCATAGCATCAGCTTTGTATAACGTTTGCATTACCTTATGAAAAGACATCGCAGAAACATCTGTTCCTTTTTGTGTCCATGCATAATTTTGATCTGTGTAATGTTTTCCTTTTCTAACATTTATTGACATACCTATTGAATGCAATACAAAATCAATTTTACCACCTAAAATCTCCATAGATTTTTCTATTAGATTTTGTAAATCTTCTTCTGATGTTGCATCTGCAGGAATTATTTGAGAACCTGTTTTTTCTGCCAAAGCATTTATTTGTCCCATTCTCATAGCTACTGGTGCGTTTGTTAATACAAACTCTCCTCCTTCTTCATGTACGCGCTCTGCAGTTTTCCAAGCAATAGAGTTTTCATCTAATGCTCCGAATATAATTCCCTTTTTTCCTTTAAGTAAATTATGCATAATTGTATTTTTTAGTCAGTTGTTAAAATAAATAGTTGGTAAATATAATACTAATTCAATAATTGTTTGGCATGTGCCATAGCAGATTCCGTAACATTAAGACCGCCCAACATTTGAGCGATTTCAACTATACGCTCATCTTCACTAAGTTTTTTAAGCTGAGTAAGTGTAACGTCTTCTTTATCTGTTTTAAAGACTTTAAAATGAGAATCTCCTTTAGCTGCAATTTGAGGTAAATGTGTAATGGCGAAAACTTGCATTCTTTGACTCATCTTCTTCATGATAGCTCCCATTTTGTTAGATATTTCACCAGAAACTCCTGTGTCTATCTCATCAAACATAATAGTTGGTAACTGAATATAATCTGCTAAAATAGATTTTATTGCCAGCATAATACGCGATAACTCACCGCCAGAAGCCGCTTTCTTTAACTCGTTGAAGTTAGAACCTTTATTTGCCATGAATAAAAATTGAATAGCATCCTTTCCGTTTGGTGTAAAATGATTCAATTCTTCAAGATCTATTTTGAATTTAGCATTTGGCATACCTAAGTCCGAAAGAATAGCTTCTAACTTTGAGACTAACAAAGGAATTATTTTCTTTCTATTAGCTCTAATTTCAGATGCTTTTTGATTTAATTCTGCTTCAAGCTTGTGTATCTTCTTTTCTAAATCGGCAATACTATCGTCTAAACTCTCAGTATCGTCAATTTTGTTTTGTAATTCTGTTTTTATGGTAATTAAATCGTCTATTTCCGAAACTGAATGCTTTTGAAACAGATTATTTACTATACGAAGTTGCTCACTTAATCTTTCTAGTTCTCTTGGATCTGAAGATAATTTTTCCTCAAGATTATCGAGCTCAACTAATATATCATCTAGTTCTATGTTGATACTAGACAAACGCTCTCTCAAAGCTTCGTAAGATTTTCCAAAACTCGAAATCCTTGTTAGCTCTTGCTTTGCTGCATTTAACTGATCTACTACTCCAACATCTTCAGTATTCAATATAGATTTTGCAATACTTAGCTTCTCGCCTATAATTTCAACATTATTAAGCTCTTCGTATTGTTCTTCAAGTTCTTCAAGCTTGATGGATTCTAGTTGAATTTCATTTAGCTCTTTAAACAAGAATAAATTATAATCGTGCTCTTTTATCAATTCAGTTTTTGATACCTGAAGTTTTTCTAAAGATTTCTGAAGAGATTTATAATCTTTTAATATACCTGAATAAGCTTCAATTACAATTTGGTTTTTGGCCAAAGCATCAATTACCTTAAATTGATAATCATCTTCTGTAACTTGCATAGTTTGATGTTGCGAGTGCACATCAATAAGATAATCGCTCAATATCGCAAGGTTATCTAAGGTTACAGGTGTATCATTTATAAATGCTCTGGATTTTCCTGATGGCAAAATTTCACGTCTGATAATAGTATTCACTTCGTAATCTAAGTCCAAAGATTTAAAAAGTGATTTTAGATCGTAATTAGCAACATCAAAAACGGTTTCTATGATACATTTTTCATCAGAATTTTTCACCTGACTTAAATCTGCACGCTTTCCTAACACTAAAGCAAGACCTCCCAATAGAATGGATTTACCTGCTCCTGTTTCACCAGTAATGATTGTAAGTCCGTTTTCAAACTTAACCTCTAATTCATCAATAAGGGCGTAGTTTTTTATGTAGAGTGATGTTAGCAAATGTTGATAGATTAATTAGTACAAAAATAGATATTATGGAATACTGAAACAAGTTCGACTTTAGTATTTCTATGCCTTAAAACAAAAAGCAGAATTGCTTTAGTATTTAATATTTCTCCACTTTTGAGAATGCATTGGAGCAATCCTATTGAGTATGTCCATAGCATCTCTAATATTTACACTTGGACCACCAGAAAAAACATCCATAATTTCGTTTGCCTTAGCATCAAAAAAGACACGCATAAGGTACGAATTTGGACGTTTTCCATGTACTTTTTGAAGTTCTTTAATCGAAGCTACTATTTGCTCCTTTCCTTTTCTAGTATCTTCATTCATAATATCCAAACCTTGAATATGGTAAGAATACATTGCTGAACGCATTTCACTGAATGTAGGCGACATTAAATTATCTATAAGAGCAAAACGTGATTGTAAACCATCTTCGAGCTTCCAACCTTGTCCGTTTAATTGTTGAGAGTAATTCGCAATAACTTGTGCCTGCTTAAAATACTCATCACCGCCATTAAGTTCGAAGGAATCAGCATCCATTCCAAGAATCATATATACATGAAATGATAACACAGAAATTAAGTTAGATTCAAATTGCGTTGGATTGTAGACTAAATTCTGAAATTCGAGATATTGAAAGTTGAAATCTTTATCATTATAATTATATACAGGCGAACTGTAAGTAGACTTAAAAATAGGTCTTGATGAAGAGACTTGAAGCGAAGCCGAAAAGTAATCATTGTCATAACTAGTGACATTGATTACCATACTACAATTAATACGTTCTTGCTGGCTAAAAGATTTATTGGTCCATTTAGTATTATTGATGAATTCGTTTAATTGCTTCTCTAAATTTTTGAAAACAACATTATTGTCATTTCCTGTTTGTTGCGCAATAACATTTACTGTACAGTTTAACTCTTGTGAGAACACTACAGAATTTATCAATAAACCTAATAAAACTAATATGTTACGCATCTAATTGTTTTAAAATTTGTTGCATTAAATCTTTAGCTACTTCAGCCTTAGACTTTAATTCGTTTTCAATAACTTCGTTAGAAGAGGTTATAAATGTAACCTTATTTGTAGAGACACCAAAACCAGCTCCCTTATCTTGTAGAGAATTCAGGACAATTAAATCTAGATTTTTAGATTGTAATTTGCCTTTAGCATTTTCTAATTCGTTATTAGTTTCTAAAGCAAAACCAACTAAAAACTGATTCTGTTTAACTTCTCCTAAAGATTTTAAAATATCTTTTGTCTTTTCTAACTCAATACTAAACGTTGATTCCTTCTTTTTTATTTTCTGAGAAGCTACTGTTTTTGGTCTGTAATCTGCCACAGCTGCAGAGAGTATTGCGACATCAACATTTTTGAAATGCTGATGCACCTCATCATACATCTCTTGAGCACTGACAACAGGTTTAACATCTATCAAACTATGCTTTGTAGTTTGGTGTGTTGGGCCAGTTACTAAAATAACTTTTGCACCAAGATTAGCTGCGGCATTTGCTATTTCAAAACCCATTTTCCCGCTAGAATGATTCCCTATAAAACGAACAGGATCTATAGCTTCGTAAGTTGGGCCAGCTGTAATTAAAATCGTTTTACCTCTTAATGGTAATTGATTAAGAATGTCTTTTTCTATAAAAGACACAATATCCTCTGGTTCTGCCATACGGCCTTCTCCTATCAATCCACTAGCCAATTCTCCTTTTCCAGCAGGAATCATTTTGTTACCATAAGATATAAGTTTATCAAACGATGACTTGGTAGATTCATGTTTATACATGTCCAAATCCATTGCTGGTGCAAAATAAACAGGGCATTTTGCAGAAAGATATGTTGCTAAAAGAATGTTATCGCAAACACCATTTGCCATTTTGGCCATAGTATTTGCCGTAGCTGGTGCAATAATGAATACATCTGCCCATAATCCCAATTCAACATGGTTATTCCAAACCGCATCATCATTTTCATCATCAACAAAAGATGAATGCACTGGGTTTTTAGAAAGTGTAGAAAGTGTAAGTGGAGTTATAAAATCTTTAGAAGCAGGCGTCATAACTACTTTAACGTTAGCGCCTGCTTTTATGAATAATCTTACTAAACTAGCAGATTTATATGCGGCAATACCTGCGGTAATGCCTAATAAAATGTTTTTGTCCTTTAGAATAGACATCTAAGGTTTATTGCTGAGAATCCTCAGTATTTCTGTGATAAATCTTATCATCTAACCACTCCTTTACTGCTAAAGCGTGTGGCTTAGGTAACTTTTCGTAAAATTTAGAAACTTCGATTTGCTCTTTGTTTTCAAAAATTTCCTCAAGACTATCATTGTAAGTAGCAAACTCTTCAAGCTTGTCTATTAACTCACGTCTGATATCTGTGTTTATTTGTTCTGCACGCTTAGCAATAACTGAAATAGCTTCATAAATATTGTTTGTTGGTGCATCGATTTCATTTCTATTGTAAGTTATAGAACTTACTGGCGCATCTGTCTTTTTTAAATCCATCGTTTATTAAGATTAACTTTTAGTCGTAATTGTATTTAACTCTTGTTGTAATTGTTGGTATTTTAAAGTCGCATCTTCCATCATTTCTGAATTAGGATATACCTTCTTAAAAGTATTATAGTAGCCTATAGCTTCGTTTAAACGTTCTTGCTTTAAATAGTCTACACTCAATACAGCTAAATTGTAGGCTGCATCAAGTCTGTAGTACATAGCCTCACCTCTAAGAGATGTACCAGGAAATTCCAACAAGAAATTATTAAAAGATTTTATTGAAGCTTTATAGTCTCTAATCTGATCGTATTGTTTAGCTATTTCGAAAGCCTTTTTTTCAAGTTTAAAGTCTAATTCCTTAACTATTGTGTTAGCCTCTGATAAATACTCCGAGTTTGGATAAGCATTAATAAAAAGTTGCAGTTTTTCAATAGCCTCAACAGTTTCCTTTTGCTCTTTTGAATACACTGGCGAATTAAAATAGTAGCCTTTTGCCGATAAAAAAGCAGCTTCTTCAGCTTTTTCGCTATCAGGATAAATGTCTGTAAACTTATCGAAATGGTAACTAGCTATATAATAATCACCTAATTTGTAAGAACACATAGCATGCATGTAGGTTAACTTCTCAGCTTGTGGCTTTCCTCTATAGCTTGCCAAAATCTGATCTAACAACTTAAATGCTTTATTGTATTTCCCTGCATCAAAAAGCTCAGTTCCCATCTTATATTTTTCTGCAATATCATCAGACTTCAATGCCTTTTGAAAATCGCTACAAGAAATAAATAGAATACTGAGTGAGAGTATGTAAAATGCTTTCTTCATAAATTTTAAATAGGATGCAAAACTACGCATTATTAACGGATTTTAAAAACAAAAATTATACGCTAAAATAAGTGTTGATTTATGTGATAAATCGAGTTTATGGAAAGTTTAACTTTTACCCAAAACTTTTAGCTCTTCAGCAATCTTGTGTTTTAAACCGTCTGTAGCTTCTACTAAAGGCAAACGCACATGCGATTTTGATATATCTAAACCATCTAAAACAGCCTTGATTCCTGATGGATTATTCTCCGAAAATATTAATCCTGTAATTGGCATTAGCTTAAAATGAATATCATAAGCTTCCTTTGCTTTCTTAGCTATTCCTAAACGAATCATTTCAGAAAACTCTTTAGGTAAAGCCTGACCAATCACAGAAATAACACCAGATCCACCAGCCAATGCTACTCCAAGAGCTAAGTCATCATCACCAGATAAAATTAAAAAATCATCAGGTTTAGTTCTCAATAGTTCGTAATACTGCTGAACATTGTTACCAGCTTCTTTTACCGCTATTATATTTTCAAAATCTTTAGCTAGCCTAATTGTTGTTTCAGGCAACATATTAGATGATGTTCTTCCTGGCACATTATAAAGTATAATTGGTTTTGGTGATGCTTCAGAAATTGCTTTAAAATGTTGATAAATGCCTTCTTGTGTTGGTTTACTATAATATGGAGAAACAGATAAAATTGCATCAATTGTAGACAAATCTGTAGATTTAATTTCGTCTATCACATTTGCTGTATTATTTCCACCTATACCCAAAACTAATGGTACTCTACCATTATTAACTTTAGATATAAAGCTGATAAGCTCCTTTTTTTCTTCTTTGGTAACGGTAACACTCTCTCCTGTAGTACCACTTATCACTAAATATTCTGTACCGTTTTCAATATTATATTCAACCAGTCTTTCTAAAGCATCAAAATCAATGCTTAAATCTTCTTTAAAAGGTGTAATTAATGCCACACCTGTTCCTATGAATTTGGTCATTTATAGTTTTTTTAAAATGTTTAAATATTTTTTTAATTCTTGTTTAAAAATGTTGATATCCTTCAGCACAACATCAATTATTAAATCGTAAAGTCGTTCATCATAATTAGAAATGCCTACTTTAAATTTAGCTTTTGAAGCTGCAGTCATATAGTCTAAAAGCAACGTCTCGTTTTTAAAATAGCAAATTAAAAGATCGTAAGGTTCGTTTAAAAAATCTTCTAAATCCTGATTGTTTACTTTCCCCTTCCAACCAAAATCTTTTGGACTATAGTGAGTGTTCCACTTGTTATGATCTAGCTTATCGTCTAACGTAAAGGCTACGATATTATTTTTTGGAGAATTTAATCCCAATTCTTTAAAATACACTCTAAAGACCTCAAATTCATGAAACTCGCTAGCGTTAAGCAATACCGCAACTGTATTCACTTTATCATTGTTTACACTAGCTTTACGTTCTGCCAACAAATTGTTGACATATTTTTGAATTGATTTTTCTTTAAATGCTTTTAAAATCATCTATCTTTAGCCTTTGTGCAAAAATAACAAAAGCACCAACACTTTTTACAAACTATTTTTAAGTTATTAAATGACTCGTAAATATATTCTGAATTTATTTTTATTGCTATTGATTTTTTCATGCAATGAAGATTTAAGCCTCTCAAAAATAAAAGGGGAACGTCTCGAAATCAATGACAGTATAACTGCTGATAAAACAATTGAGGATTTTGTAAAACCATACCGAGAAAGTGTCAACAGAGATCTTGACAGCACACTCGCCTATTCTCCTGAAACCTACACAAAAAAAGACGGCGAATTTAATACTGCAATTGGTAATTTAATGGCAGATGCCGTTTACGAAGAAAGCAACCCTGTTTTTAATAAACGAACTGGAAAAAACATTGATCTGGTTATCTTAAACCACGGAGGTATTAGATCCATTATTTCAAAAGGAAATATTACAGCAAGAACCGCTTATGAAGTTATGCCTTTTGACAATTCGGTTGTAGTTGTTGCTCTAAAAGGCACACAGGTACTTGAACTTGTAGACTACTTATCTAAAGTAAAACGCGCACATCCTGTTTCTAAACAAGTGCAACTTACGCTTAATAATGATTTTAGTGTTAAATCTGCTTTTATTAATGGAGAACCTATTGAAGAAGAAAGAACATACTACATAGCTACGAATGATTATTTGTATAACGGAGGTGATAGAATGACATTTTTCCACCCTAATGATAGCTTATATGTATTAGACTATAAAATAAGAAATGTACTAATTGATTATTTCAAAAAGAAAGATACTTTGAACCCTAAGAAAGATAATCGATTTATTAAACTAGAAGATTAACACCATGAAAAGAAGACATTTTATACAAAAATCTACAGCTGCAACTGCTCTTGCAACTATTGGCGGATTAGGTCTACAATCTTTTAGTTCACCAAAAACAAAAAAAATCACCATACTCCATACTAATGATGTCCATAGTCATATTGACCCTTTTGGACCTGAAGATGGCAGAAATGCCAATAAAGGTGGTGTTGCTAGGAGAGCTACTTTGGTAAATTCTATCCGAAAAAAAAACCCAAATACGCTTCTACTAGATGCGGGTGATATTTTTCAAGGCACACCTTACTTCAACTATTATGGAGGAGAATTAGAGTTTAAACTTATGAGTATGCTAAATTATGATTTAGCAACTATAGGTAATCACGATTTTGATAATAGTATTGACGGTCTTTATGCGCAACTACCGCATGCTAAATTTGAGTTTGTTTCAGCAAATTATGATTTTTCAAATACCGTTATGGACACACATGTGAAACCTTATAAGATTTTCACTAAAGACGGTATTAAAATTGGAATTTTTGGTTTAGGAATTCAACTCGATGGATTGGTAGATAAAAGAATGTATAAAGAGACTGTTTATAATGATCCGATTGAAGTTGCTCAAGATATGTCTCGTATTTTAAAAGAAGAACAAAAATGTGATTTGGTAATTTGTTTATCGCATATTGGGTATTACTATGATAAGTTTCCTGAGCGTGTTAGTGATCTTAATTTAGCGAAAGCTACAAAAGATATTGATCTTATCATAGGTGGACATACACACACGTTTTTACCAAAACCTACTATAGAAAAAAATAGTGCTGGAAAAAATGTTCTTATTAATCAAGTTGGGTGCTATGGACTTTATCTAGGCAAAATTGACTTTTATTTTGAACCAGGAAAAGACGTTAAAGCTGAAGGAGCATCTATAATTGTGTAGTTCAAGCCTCTAACTCATCAACATATTCTGGCTCTGGACCTGTAAACTCCAATTGCGATTGTAAGTAGAAGAAAATAAAAGCAACAACAAGAAATAAAGAGTACACAAAACTTAGGTTGTTATTATTTTCTAAAATGTAATAGTAAGCTAACTGTATCATTTCAGAAAAGAAAATAAAGATTGATCCTAATAAAAGCAGCATCGATTTATTGTCATTTCTATACATATAATTAATAAGCGCTGCCGATAACAATGTCATTATAACTGCATTGTACGTAAACTCTAAAGCATATTGATATACTGTCAACTCATTTTCAGCGGCAGCAGTTACTAATGTTACACAGAAAACGTCTAGTACTACCAAAACAATTATTGGTATGGGAAGTTTAGAGAAAACAGTCCGTACATTCAAATCTTTCAACAATTTTACTATCAAAGTAGTATAAGAAAGAATGTAAAATATATTAGTACTGTAATAATAAATATCTATACCATGCCATTCATTTAATGGAAAATGATAAGATATAAAATTGAATAAATCGCCTATCGTAAAAAGTAACAAAAACCAAAAAAAGTATTTTGTTCTTTTTTCCGACCATCCATAATATAATGTGGTCAGCAAAATAAGCATTAGTGTACTTATGGCGGCTCCCTTTGTTTCGAGTGCAAAAGCTTGAAGCAAGATAAAAACACCACCTAAAAGTAACAGTATTACTTTTAAGATTCTAGTTGTAGTCATTAATTAATCCCTTATTAATGACCCAAATATAAGAACACAAACAAAATAAACGACAAAAAATCCTATTTTATCGACAAAATGTAAAATATTGTAAGTTTTTACTTTAATAATTCTAAAAACTCACTCTCTGAGAGTATTGTAACCCCTAAATTTTCTGCTTTTGTACGTTTACTAGGCCCCATTTTATCACCAGCAACTAAATAATTGGTCTTAGATGAAATAGAAGAAGGTACTTTTGCACCGTTGTCTTCAATGAGTTTTTTTAATTCATTTCGAGATATAGATTCAAATACTCCAGTGACCACAAACTTCTTCCCTAAAAGCTTATCTGATTGCACATTAAAATATTTCAAAAATTCAATCCTTAATGAAACTGCTTTTTCTTTATCTCTATCAAATATATGTGTATCTAATTGTTTACTATGTCTTTTATTTCTGTCTATAACTTTATAGTCATCTTTCAAAATTTCATCAATGTTTTTAACCTCTAGTAACAAATTAGAAAAAACACTACCACAAACATGAGCATCTTCAAGAGCGTTATGGTAATTGTTTTGTACTATACCATAATACTGACTTATTGTACTTAATCTGTAATTTTGGAGATTTAAAATTTTTCTACTGAGTCTTAGTGTACAATAACATTTAAAATTTGGCATTTCTATATTATATCTATTAAGACAGAATTCTAAAACTGATAAATCAAAACTAGAATTGTGAGCAATGAGTATTCTATTATCAAAAAAATGCTCTATTTCTTTCCAAACTAGATCAAAAGTTTTTTCCTTTTTAACATCATTTAAAGTTATACCATGTATTCTTGTAGTAAAAGGGTTGAATTTTTCAACCATGGGATTTATTAAAGTATAATATTCATTGATGACCTTACCTTCTTTAAACTCAACTATGCCTATGGAACAAGGGTTCTTTCCTATAGCTGTTTCAAAGTCAAAAGAAATATAATGCTCAATCATTTAATAAATTAAAAAATTCTTGTTCACTAATCATTCTAATGTTTTCTTTTTCAGCTTTCATTTTCTTTGATGGCCCCATATTTTCTCCTACAATTAAATAAGAGGTATTCTTAGAAAGTGACCCTAAATTTTTACCTCCATTATCCTCAATTATTTTTTTTAACTGATTTCTATCAACCTGAAATTTACCTGAAACAACAAAATTAAGTCCTTCTAATTTTTTTGAAGTCAATTTCTTTTCCTCCATCTGAAAGGACAAACCAGCTTCTCTTAGCCTATTTATATTCTTTATATTCTTTTCATCTTTAAAAAAAGACTTGATACTATTACCAACACTCTCGCCAATATCTCGTATGGAAATTAGATCCTCTAAATTAGCATTAATCAAATTATTTAAAGATAAGTAATTTTCAGCCAGAGTTTTAGCATTAACCTCACCAACATCTTTAATTCCTAAAGCAAAAAGAACTTTATAAAAGGGTTTATTTTTCGATTTTTCAATTGCTGCCAATATATTTTTTGCTGTCGTTTGCTGAATTCCAACACGGTTTCTATCACTTATTTTTGTTACAAACTCATCAAGTTTACTATCATCATCAACCAAACCAGTAATTGAACTCCCTAATAATTCATCTATGTAATTCAAATTTTGAAAATCAAAATTGAATAAATTGTTAGGATATAAGTCAAATTTTAAATCGATTAATTTATTCAGTGAAACATAACCTTCAAATTGAAGGTAATTATTCAAATCAATAGTATAAAACCTTTCATTCAACAAGTCTAAAAACTTATTAACCTTTCGTTCATTGACGTTATTTGGAAAATTGTTTAATTGAAATAAATCTTCTAATTTGGTAATTTGATTACTTAAAAGTGAAGATTCTTTCTTGGTAAGATTTCCCCAACCATGACTTAAACCAAAAATAGCTTTATCAAGAGAAACTTGTAACTGACCATCTTTCTTTAAACCAGCTTCATCATTTTCAAGCCACATTCTTAAACCATTTATCTCGTTAAATTTTAAATAATATAAATCAGAGTAGTTTTTAATTTTATTATGATGATATAGTAATTCGATTATCCCTTTACCCATACCCTCTATATCCATAGCTTTTCTTGAAACAAAATGTTCAATCCTACCTATTATTTGAGGTTTACAACCAACCTTATTAGGGCAATAGTGTTTTGCTTCACCTTCTAGACGAATCAATTCTGTTTCACATTCTGGGCAATGTGTTATATAATTTGTTGGTGCGGAATTCTCTGGTCTTTTAGTGAGGTCGACAGCTATGATTTTTGGGATGATTTCACCACCTTTTTCAACAAAGACTTCATCTCCTACTCTAACGTCTAGTTTTTCAATCTGATCGGCATTATGTAAAGACGCACGTTTTACAATAGTTCCTGCCAATTCCACAGGTTCTAGATTCGCAACTGGAGTTATAGCGCCTGTTCTACCTACTTGATAGGTGATTTCATTTAAACGTGTAGATACCTGCTCTGCCTTAAACTTATATGCCATTGCCCAACGTGGAGCTTTAGCGGTATAACCAAGTTCATCTTGCTGATAAAAACTATTCACCTTTACTACTACTCCATCAATCTCGTAAGGTAATTCGTGTCTATGTTCGTCCCAATAACTAATATAGTCTAAAACCTCATCTATAGAATTGACTAATTTGGCTTCTTTGGGTACTTTAAATCCCCAAGCTCTAGCTTTTTCTAAACCTTCAAATTGTGTAGAAATATTTAAATTGTTCCCTTTAATACTATACAGCAAACATTCTAAAGGTCGCTTAGCCACCTCAGCACTATCTTGAAGTTTTAAACTTCCTGAGGCCGTATTTCTTGGATTTCTGTATGGTTCTTCGTCATTAGCAATACGCTCTTTATTCATTTTCATGAAGCCTTCTATCGGAAGGATAATCTCGCCTCTAATATCGAAACGCTCCGGAAAATCACCTTTAAGATGAAGTGGCACTGTTCTTATGGTTTTTACATTAGTGGTTACTTCATCTCCTTGAACTCCGTCTCCACGAGTCACAGCTCTGATTAATTTACCATTTTCGTAAGTAAGATTCATGGAAGCTCCATCATACTTTAATTCACAAGTATATTGTAGGTCTCCATCAACTATCTTTTTGATACGTTTTTCCCAATCGAGTAAATCTTCTTTGGAATAGGAATTATCCAAAGAATACATTCTAAAATCGTGAACTACCGTATTGAAATTCTTTGTTATAGTACCACCAACACGTTGCGTAGGAGAATTAGCATCGAAAAATTCGGGATGCGCATCTTCTAGTGCTTGAAGTTCTTTTAGTTTTATATCGAACTCGTAATCACTAATTGTAGGATTATCGAGTATGTAGTAATTATAATTGTGTTGACGAAGTTCGTCTCTTAAGGATTGTATTTTTTCTTTAATATCCATTTATTTATAAACCTTCTTTATTCAACCATTTAGGAGCTGGCAACGGTTTGTAATTATTCATTTTATTGAGTAAACCATCAATAGTATCATCCACAACTACAGCATCTAAATTTTCCTGTTTTAAAAAACCTCTATTCACCATAACCTTACATTGTTCTAAAAGCGGATCATAATAACCGTTGATGTTCAAAATGCCTATTGGCTTTGTATGCAAGCCGAGTTGACCCCAAGTAGTGATTTCAAAAAATTCGTCCATAGTACCAAAACCACCTGGAATAATTATAAATCCATCACTTTTTTCATACATAATGATTTTTCTATCATGCATGTTCTCTGTGGTTATTAATTCAGTAAGCTCAGTATGAACAATTTCTTTGGTTTTAAGAAACGTCGGAATAACACCAATGGTTTTACCTCCATTCTCAATAAGACTTTCAGCGACCTTACCCATTATACCAATCTTTGCAGCACCATACACTAATGTGATCTGTCTTTCCGCTAAAGTCTTTCCTAGTTTGAATGCGGTATTGATTATATCTTTATCATTTCCTTCGCTACTTCCGCAAAAAACTGATATACTATTCATAGTTATATTGTAGTGATAATATAGATTTGACTTATTGAAGTTCCTGCTTACACTTCGACAAGCTCAGTGTGACACTCAGGAATATAATTAATTTTACTTTTTAGTTCCTTTAAGCATTCTATCGTTACCAAAAATGTCTTTTCGTAATTCTACATTTTTTAAATTAACATCCTTTAAAAGTTGCTCTGTTTCTCGTCCAAGATACTGGTTAATTTCAAAATAGAGTGAACCATTTGGCTTCAACTTATCAACAGCAAAATTGGTAATTGCTTTATAAAAA
Organism: Winogradskyella sp. SYSU M77433; assembly: GCF_029911945.1. Lineage (NCBI taxonomy): Bacteria > Pseudomonadati > Bacteroidota > Flavobacteriia > Flavobacteriales > Flavobacteriaceae > Winogradskyella > Winogradskyella sp. SYSU M77433. The sequence continues at coordinate 204,348 of NZ_JARYTG010000007.1, forward strand.
ATTAGTGGATTATCATCTTCTACAAACAATGCCAAATGTGGCTCGTTGTCTAAAACATTTGGTTTTATTTCTTGCTTTTCTAATTCCCTAACATATGGTGGATTTGATACGATAATGTCAAAAAGCCCATTCTGTTTCTGCGAGATATCTTTCTCAAAAGAAAAGAAGATCTCATTTACCAAATTGAGCGCGTTACCTCTTATAAACCGAATGTCTACATTGTTATGTTCTGCATTTTCTTTAGCAATCTTCAATGCAGACTCAGACACATCTAAAGCATAAACATTACCGTTAGTCAAATGTTTTGCTAGTGAAATTGCAATACAACCTGATCCTGTTCCTATATCTAGAATATTAATTTCTTCATCAATGTTTCGACTTTGCTCAACGTGAGATTTTATAATCCAATCCACAAGCTCTTCTGTTTCTGGTCTTGGGATTAACACGTTGTTATTCACTTTAAACTGTAATCCGTAGAATTCAGTTTCACCTAAGATATATTGAATAGGTTGTTGATTTTTCAAACGTTCCAAAACTTTGAAAAAAGTATCAACTTCAGACTTCATTATGGTAGTATTAGGCTCTAAAGCCAATTTAACCCTAGAAATATCTAGATAGTGCTCTGTTAACAAAAAGAAGAAGCTCTGCACTTCATCCTTTCCGTAAATATCATCAAGTTCTTGATGAAAAATATGTTTTAATTCAATTAGTTTCATTTACAAATCCTTTAGCATCCATTCTGTACAGGAATAGTGCCCTGTATTACCAAGCGGTTGATCTAAACTTTTGAAGCCTACTTTGTGATATAATTTTCTAGCTTCTGTCATATAAGGCAAAGTTTCAAGATAACATTGCTCAAAGCCTTCTGATTTTGCAAAATCGAGACAGGTTTTCATCATCAAGCTACCAAGCCCCTTTCCTCTGGCTTCAGACATAAAATACATCTTTTGCAATTCACAAACGTTACCATCATAACTTTCTAATGATGCAATACCAGCACCTCCTAAAATGTTACCATCCTTTTCTACAACAAAATATCTCTTTTTAGGTTTGCTGTAAGTTTCTGTCATGCAATCTAAAGCCGCATCTTCATAGGCAGTGCCAACTTTTGGTGCTCCATACTCTATTAAAACTGCTCTAATAGCCTTAGCTATTTTAGCATCATCTTGCACTTGTATCTCGCGAATGACAAAGTTATTATTGCTCACTTTATTTGTTATTTTTACATCCTGAAATTCGGGATGAAGATACACGAAAAATATATAAATCGTTGTTTGCAAATTGCTAAAAATGGATTAGGTACTACGCGACCAAACCCTATGGTTGGTGCTGTTATTGTCTACAATAAAAAAATCATTGGAGAAGGTTTTACCAGTCCTTACGGACAAGCCCATGCCGAAGTTAATGCTATCAATTCTGTAAAAGACAAAAGCTTATTATCCAAAAGCACAATTTACGTCACTTTAGAGCCGTGCAGCCATTATGGTAAAACACCTCCTTGCAGCGATTTAATTATTGAGAACAAAATTCCAAATGTGGTTATTGGTTGTATCGATGATAATCCTGAAGTAGCTGGAAAAGGCATTCAAAAATTAAGAGATGCTGGGTGCAGTGTCATTGTTGGAGTTCTTGAAAAAGATTGCAAAAAACATTTGAAACGTTTTTTCAGTTTTCACAATAAGAAACGACCATATATTATTTTAAAATGGGCAGAAACCAAAGATGGATTTATCGCTCCGCAAACAAAAGATGAACAAAAACCTGTTTGGATTACCAATATTTATTCTAGACAATTAGTACATAAATGGCGCGCTGAAGAACAAGCTATTTTAGTTGGCACCAATACTGTTATTGAAGACAACCCAAGCTTAACTGTTAGAGATTGGTGTGGAAACAATCCTTCTAGAATCGTGCTAGACCGTAATTCTAAGTTAGACACTTCTTTTTCTGTTTTTAACACACAAGCAGAAACCATAACAATTACCGAAAAAGATATTGATTTTGAAAAGCCAATAGCGTATCAAATCGGGAGTTTTCTTCATTCAAATTCCATAAACTCTGTAATTATTGAAGGTGGTTCTAAAACACTTCAAACGTTTATAGAAGAAGATATTTGGGACGAAGCTAGGGTGTTTATCGGTAATTCAGAATTTAAATCTGGGATTAAAGCACCTGATTTTGAAGGGAATTTGATTTCTGAGACTAAAATAAAAAAAGATACATTAAGAATTTACACCAATGATTAACACATTAATATTCGATTTTGGAGATGTCTTTATCAATTTAGACAAAAAAGGCGCAATGCAAAATGCCTTGACGCTTTTTCAATTGGAAGAATTTGATGACGACATGATTCAAACCAATATTCAATATGAAATTGGCAGAATTTCAACAAATGAGTTTATTGCTTTTTATTCTAATAAGTTTCCTAACTTGAGTGAAAAGCAAATCATTGATGCATGGAACTTCATTATTAAAGATTTTCCAAAATACCGATTAGACTTTTTAAAAGCTTTATCCAAAGAAAAGAAATATAAACTCATATTATTGAGTAATACCAACCATATGCATATCGATTATGTGAAATCTCAAGTTGATTTCTTTGATGAGTTCAAAAACTGTTTTGATATTTTTTATTTATCACAAGAAATCCATTTAAGAAAGCCCAATGCAGATATCTATGAGTTTGTATTGTCTGAGAACAACCTAAATCCTCAAGAATGCTTTTTTGTAGATGACACAAAAGAAAATACTGATACCGCCAACAAGCTTGGTATCAATGTTTGGAATATTGACGAAACTAAAGAAGATGTAATTAATCTTTTCGAAATTAATAAGCACATATTCTAGTCTATGTATTTATTACTAAGTATACTTTGTTCCACACTTATTTTTGTGGTTTTTAAAACCATAAATAAATACAACATTAGCACGCTACAAGTTATTGTACTCAACTATTTTGTTGCTTGCGCTATAGGCTTATTCTCTTTTGAAGAAAAAATAACACCAGTAAATTCCATAAAATCCGATTGGTTTTTAGGAGCACTATTTTTAGGTTTCTTATTTATAAGCATCTTTTTTGTTATGGCAAAAACGGCACAGAACAATGGAGTTTCAGTAGCTTCAGTGGCTTCAAAAATGAGTGTTGTTTTACCTATAATTTTTGGTATTTATGTTTATCATGAAAGTACTGGTCTACAAAAAATACTCGGTATTGTTTTAGCTTTAGTAGCTGTTTACCTCACTTCGGTAAAGTCTTCTTCAAACGTAAACTTTAAAAAGAATCTATTGTTACCTATTATTCTCTTTTTTGGTTCTGGTACAATAGACACCACAATAAAATATATTGAAACTACTTACGTACCAGAAAAAAGTATTCCGCTTTTTTCTGCTTCAATATTTGGCATAGCAGCAATTTTAGGTATAATTATTTTAGTTATAAAACGTGAATTCGACATTACTTTGAAAGCTATTTTGGGCGGCCTTACACTTGGCATAATTAACTATGGTTCTATTTACTTTCTTTTAAAAGCATTAGATCATGAACTATTTGAAAGCTCCACACTATTTACCGTAAATAATGTTGGTGTAGTAATGTTATCTACATTAACAGGCTTAATTTTCTTTAAAGAGCATCTTTCAAAAACCAATTGGGCTGGTATTCTACTTGCTGTAATCTCAATAATTTTAGTGACTTTAAATTAAATGATGGACGACATATACAAAACCATAACCAAATCAGCTGAAGGAGAATTATTTAAAGATAAAGGTAGTAAGTTTTATAGCTATGTATTTCCTATTACTAATGAAGACCAAGCTAAAAATCATATCGAAACCTTAAAAAAGCAACATCATAATGCAAGACACTGGTGTTATGCTTATCAAATAGGTATTGAGGACATACAATACAGAGCCAATGATGATGGAGAGCCCAACAATTCTGCTGGAATGCCTATCTACGGACAAATACAGTCTTTTGAAGTCACAAATGTGCTAGTAGTTGTTGTTCGTTATTTTGGTGGAACTAAGCTTGGTGTTGGTGGTTTAATCAATGCCTATAAAACGAGTGCTCAATTAGCACTTGAAGCAGCTAAGATTGTTGAAAAAACCATCAATAAAAATTTCACTTTAAAATTTGAATATAAAAACATGAGTAAAGTGATGCGATTATTGAAAGAAAATGACGTTGAAATCATCAATCAAAAATTAGAACTTAACTGTTTGTTGGAAATATCTGTCAGAAAAAACAACAGCTCTAATGTGTTTGAACTTTTTAGTGAATTTTACGGAGTAAAAATCACTGAATTATAACGAATAATCTTGCAGTTTATCTAAAAGATATTTTGGGCATCTTGTTGGCCTGTTTCTCTCTTTATCAATAAATGCTAAAACAGTACTCCCAGTCGCCAGTAAAACGCCTGATTCCGTGGTTAATTCATAATAAAATTCAATAGATGCTGTAGGCATCTTCTTAAGCATAGTTTTTACTTTAAGAACATCATCGTAACGTGCTGAATTTTTGTAATTTATGTTTAACGAAACAACTGGCAACATAATACCATCAGCCTCCATCCCACTGTAGCTCAAGCCAAACTCTCGTAACCACTCTGTTCTACCGACTTCAAAGTAGACTGCGTAATTGGCATGGTACACCACACCCATCTGATCTGTTTCACCATAACGCACCCTTATTTTTGTCTCATTAAAATTCATTTTTATAACTTGGTTTAAGAAAAATTTTGTAGATTTAAAGATGTTTTAAACATGGGGAAAAATTTCTAAATATTCAATGATATTTGATTTTTTTTTTAAGAATTTTGTTCACATATTTGTCCTGTTCAAAACAACAAGAGAATCCCTATTCTCTTTTTTTTTGCTAATCTAACTAACACAGAAAAATTTAACTTAGAGCATGGAGATCACAGCGCAATCTGTATGGAGTAATTGTCTCGCATTTATAAAAGATAATATACAACCACAAGCCTACAAAACATGGTTTGAACCTATAGAAGCTGTTAAACTTACCGGTAATGCTTTGAGTATTCAAGTACCTAGTAAATTTTTCTATGAGTGGCTTGAAGAACACTATGTAAAAATCCTTAAAGTTGCCCTTACAAAAGAGTTAGGTGAAGATGCTAAATTGGTGTATGTTATTAAGATGGAAAACACCTATGGCAACAAGCAACCTTTTACAGAAAAAATACCAAGCTCTAACAGATCTGCAGTTAAGTCTCAAGATGTAGATGTGCCTTTTAATAATAAAAGTCCTGAATTAAAGAATCCTTTTATAATTCCTGGAATTAGAAATGTAAAAATTGAATCGCAATTAAACCCGAGTTACAGTTTTGAAAATTTCTTAGAAGGTGATTCTAACAGATTAGCCAGAAACGCAGGTATTGCTGTAGCTAACAAACCAGGTGGCACATCATTTAATCCGCTTTTGATTTTTGGTGGTGTTGGTCTTGGAAAAACACATTTAGCTCATGCTATTGGTGTTGATATTAAAGACAAATACCCAGAAAAAACTGTACTATATATTTCTGCCGAAAAATTTACGCAACAGTATATTGATTCGGTTAAGAAAAATAATAGAAATGATTTTATTCACTTCTATCAAATTATAGACGTCTTAATTATTGATGACGTTCAGTTCTTATCTGGTAAAACAGGTACTCAGGATGTTTTCTTCCATATCTTCAATCATTTACATCAAAATGGTAAGCAGGTTATCCTAACAAGTGATAAAGCTCCTGTTGATATGCAAGATATTGAACAACGTTTATTATCACGTTTTAAATGGGGACTTTCTGCTGAATTACAATCACCAGATTTTGAAACAAGAGTTTCTATCCTTAAAAATAAGCTTTACAGAGATGGTGTTGAAATGCCAGAAGAAATTGTTGAGTATGTTGCTAAACATATCAAAACAAATGTAAGAGAGCTTGAAGGTGCAATTATTTCATTAATCGCTCAGTCTTCTTTCAACAAAAAAGAGATTACAATTAATCTTGCTAAAGATATTGTTGAGAAATTTGTTAAGAATACCAAGCGTGAAGTTTCTATTGATTACATCCAAAAAGTAGTTTCTGATTATTTCCAAATGGATGTCAGTACTCTACAATCTAAAACGCGTAAAAGACATATTGTTCAAGCTAGACAATTAGCTATGTTTTTCGCTAAAAAATATACAAAAGCATCTTTAGCTAGTATTGGTTCTCAAATTGGGCAACGCGATCATGCAACCGTACTTCATGCTTGTAAAACTGTAGATAATTTATCTTCAACCGACAAGCAGTTTAGAAAGTATGTTGAAGATCTTTCTAAAAAGCTATCACTTTAATAATCACAGATTATGACTCGCATTTTAATGGTGTGCTTGGGTAATATTTGCCGTTCGCCATTAGCACATGGTGTCATGGAATCAAAATTACCAGAAGATTTATTTTATGTAGATTCTGCTGGCACAGGTGCTTATCATATTGGAAATCCACCCGATCATCGTTCGATTAAAGTAGCTAGAAATCACGGCTTAGATATTAGTACGCAAAGCGCTAGACAATTCAAAGTATCTGACTTTGATACTTTTGATTACATCTTTGCAATGGATCAATCCAACTACAACAATATTGTTAGTTTAGCTCGCAACAATGCAGATATTGGTAAGGTGAAATTATTTCTAGAAGAAAACACTTCTATTTCCAATAAAAATGTTCCTGACCCTTATTACGGAGACATGCGCGATTTTGAACATGTTTTTTATTTAATTAAAAATACTTCAGAACTCATAGCTAGTAAGTTAATAAAAGCTAACCGATAGCAGTAATTCTTTCCATTCTTTTATTTTTTTGTAATTTCAATACGTTAACTCTCAAAAATTAACGCTATGAAAAAATTATTTACGCTTATATCTATATTATTTTTTTCCATTTCATTTTCTCAAGATATAGATTTAGAATCTTTTGCTACAGGTTTCAATAGACCTGTAAACATAAAACATGCTGGAGATGATAGACTTTTTGTTGCGGAACAAGATGGCATTATAAAAATTGTAAATTCTGATGGTACTACTGAATCAACAAATTTCTTGGACATAACATCTCTAGTTGGAAGTGTCGGGAATGAGCAAGGCCTCTTAGGCTTGGCTTTTCATCCTAATTATGCTACTAACGGGTATTTCTTTGTTAATTATACTAACAATTCAGGAGATACGGTAATTTCGAGATTTTCTAGAATTGGTACTAGCCCAGAAATTGCTGATCCAAATTCCGAATTAATCATTTTGACTTACACACAACCCTACAGTAACCATAATGGAGGTGAACTTCATTTTAGTCCTGACGGTTACCTATATATTTCTAGTGGAGATGGCGGCTCTGGTGGTGATCCTGATGATAATGGGCAAAGTCTTAACACATTGCTGGGAAAATTATTACGAATTGATGTTAACAATTCTACAGCCTCAAATCCTTATGATATTCCTTCAGACAATCCTTTTGTAGGCAACACTACTGTGAATCAGGAAATTTGGGCTTATGGTTTACGAAATGCGTGGAAATTTTCTTTTGATAGCATGACGGACGATCTGTGGATTGCTGATGTTGGGCAAAACGCAAGAGAAGAAATAAACCAAGCTGCAATAACTGAAGCTGGACTTAATTACGGTTGGAGGTGCTATGAAGGCAACAATACTTATAACACAACAGGCTGCCCAAATAGCAGCACTTTAACCTTTCCCATTTATGAATATGCACATTCTGGTGGTCGATGTTCTATAACTGGAGGTTATGTTTACAGAGGTTCTACTTTTTCTAATATGAATGGTTTGTATTTTTTTGCTGACTTATGCACTCAAGAAATTGGATATTTGAATTTTGAAGGAGGAAGTTGGAACGCAACTTATGAAGTTTTTTCTGGAAATTGGGTAGCCTTTGGTGAAGATGTGAATAACGAACTATATGTTGCCGACCTTAATGGTAGTATCTACAAAATAATAGACAATACACTTAGCATTAACGAAAACACATTAGATTCTATATCAATCTATCCTAACCCTGCAAGCCATATACTTCATTTAGATTTTTCAAATAACCTGAATAGTTTATCAGCTGACATAAAAATTTATGACATTCAAGGAAAGTTAATTAAATCAATTCTAAAAGATAAAAACGATACCTTTACCAGTATTGAAATTTCAAATATGAAAAGTGGTTTTTACATCGTAAAAATTAATTCTGAAGACGATAAAGAAATCACCAAAAAACTTGTTATCAATTAATAATGACTGATTCAAAAGGGAAGCTTTACCTTATTCCTACCCGTTTGGGAGATAACCCGCCTTTGGAAGTTTTACCAATTTCCATCAAAAAAACTATTGAAAATTTAGACTTTTATATAGTTGAAAATGAAAAAACAGCACGTCGTTTTATAAAACGTATTTCACCCGGAAAATCACAACCTTCCCTAAAGCTTAAAGTATTAAACAAATACACTACCGAAGCTGAACGAAACACATATCTGAACGACTGTTTAGAAGGTATTTCTGTTGGGTTATTATCTGAAGCGGGCTGTCCTGCTATTGCAGATCCTGGTGCAGATATTGTTCGTCTTGCACATCAAATGGACATAAGAGTTGTTCCATTAGTTGGCCCATCTTCTATACTACTAGCGTTAATGGGATCTGGTATGAATGGACAAAGTTTTACCTTTAATGGTTATTTACCTATTGATAAAGGGGAAAGAAAAGCCAAATTAAAAACTCTAGAACGCTTATCTTTTGAGCAAAACCAAGCACAGATTTTTATTGAAACACCATACAGAAATATGAAAATGCTTGAAGATTTAGTCAATACACTTCAGCCAAACACTAGGGTTTCTGTAGCCTGTGATTTAACTTTACCAACTGAATTCATAAAAACAAAAGCAGCAAAAGATTGGAAACATAACAAAGAGGATCTTCACAAGAGACCTGCAATTTTTATAATTCAAAAGGATTGAAAACTATAAAGTAACTCTAGCTTTCTTGTTAGGCTCTATGATAGAAGTATCGTATCCTGAAAACTTTTTCATATAATGCTTTACCGTAGAACCGTAAGCATCTGCAAAGTTGTTACCTCCATAACTACGTAAAAACTTTTTTACGCTACCAGGACCAGCAAGATGTGCAGCTGCCAATATACCAGATTCTGTTACTTTCACGCCACCTATAACTTTACCTTCAAATCGTTTGATGTCTTTTCTTAATACCCATTTATTACGAGATGCATTAGCAATAAACGCTTTCTCTTGTAATTCTGGATTGTACAAAAACTGATTTGGAGTATAGATACCTAATATCTTTAATGTCTCAGAACCAAATTGATATTTTCCTAAATAGCCTAACGTATTAACGGTAAAATAATTTCCTCTAGATTCTTTAAACGCTAAAGCTTCTTTAAAACCTTCAAAAGATTTTCCTAAGTGTGGTGTAAATATGTTTGGCTTTACAGTATGGTTATCTGTAACTACAGCCAAATCTTTAGAAATATTGTAGTTTAATTCTAAACCTTCAGTAGAATATGCCTCAGGATTAAGAGCGGAATCTGGGTATAGACCTAAAGCAATAAATACACAGATTGTAAATGGTAAAATAAAATTCTTAACGCTATTTTTTATCATAACAGTTAACCTTTAATGCAAAGTAATTTTTCAATTTTTTGGCTTTGCAAAATTCGGGTGCAAATATACGACTTTTTTTCAGTTATTGAAAATCAACCTTTTAAGTGTTAAAATTTTAACTTAAAAGTAGATATAATGCCATTTTATCCGACCATGGGAGTTCATTTCTAAAGTAGGAAAAGGCACCTTAATAACATTAAAAACGTCAAAAATTGTTTTTAGGAAGTGAGAATTTGTCTTAATTCGGGTTAAATCTACATCTAGACTTAGGTAGTATTGACGTGTTCTATTTTGGTTTGAAAATAAGGGATCATTGGCCTCACCTGTCAGCATTCCATCTGCTCCATATCCAAAAGCAAGATTCAACCAATTTGGGATTTTTTCACTTTTAAAAAATGAATTAATATTTGCACTTAACCAATACGTCTGTCCATTATAATCTTTTAAAAACTCTTCAGTAAAACCATCTCCTAACTTATCTGGTCTTTGAGAAGCATATTGTGTAGAATGAAATGAGTATTTCATTACTATTCGCTGTTCGTTCCATAATAGTTCTTGTCCAGCATACAATCCTGTTCCAGCTGCATTAGCAGCCATATCCGACCAAGAGAAACCCCATTCTTCAGAAAAACCATCCATTATTTCAACAGCAGTTAAAAAACCTAAACCTAATGTAGAGCCATAAAGTAGTTGGTCTTTTTTACTTACTCCAGCCCAATGTAATGTATTAGCTCCTATCCTACCCAATTGATATGAAGAAAATACATGACCTAATTTATCCATCTGAAGCCATTCACCACTATCATCAATCGTTTTGAAACTCGATTTTGGATAATCAGCATACCATAATTGATTCAGTCCAACAAGAGTAGCCAATCCTAATGAAGTTTCTGCAATAGCAACAGTATTTCTTCTAGATTTGTGAAGTGTATCACTTGGTTTTAAAAACTGATTGAGCTTGGATTGAGAAAACCCTAAACTACCTATAAATAAAGTTATGTAGCACAACCACTTCAAATATTATTTGTTTATGCCTTGGGAAGACAAATACCTTTGATACTCACGCGCATTATTATTATGCTGCGCCAAAGTCTTAGCGAATTTGTGATAACCTATACGGTTAGCATCTGCAGCAAAATAAAGGTAACTATGTTTTTCTGGATTTAAAACTGCTTTAATAGCAGACAAATCTGGCATAGCGATTGGTCCTGGTGGTAAACCATTATACATATAAGTATTATAAGGAGAGTTTATTTCTTTGTGTACATTTAAAACACGACGTATAACAGTATTCTTATATTTTGGCAATTGATAAGCTGCAAATTTTAGTGTAGGATCTGCTTGTAATGCCATGCCCAACCTTAATCTATTGAGATACACACCTGCAACTCTTGGTTGTTCGTCAGCTTGTTTAGATTCTTCATGAACAATAGAAGCTAAAGTTATGACTTCACTTGGAGATAAGTTCTGCTTTTTCGCTTGAGCTTTTCTTGTATCCGTCCAAAAACGATTGTATTCAGTAAGCATTCTTTCTCTGAAAGCTTCTGCAGATGTGTTCCAAAAAAACTCATAACTGTTCGGTAAATACATTCCTAAGGCTGTAGCTTTTGTAAATCCATTTTTTGATAAAAAGTCTTTATCTGTCATGGCCTTATAAAGCGAAAGGCTATCCGCTTCAATTTGAGAACCAATTCTTCCTGCTAAATCAGCCAAACTATTTTGATTATTAAAAGCTATTTTTAATGGTAAATTTTTACTTCTAATGGAATTTATAATGTCATTATTATTCATTCCTTTTGAAATCGCAAAACGACCAGCTTTAATATTTGTAGTATACTTTTTTTGTTGAGCTAAAGCATCAAAGCTATCAATATCATCTAATAACGGCGCCAGCTGTTCACGTACTTCTGCATAAGTAGCATTAGTTGGCACATAAATATATGCGGTTTCATTATTGAAGTTTGTGTTAGGTTGAAACATGGCTCCATAAATGTAATAGGCAAAAAGACCAAAAACCACAAGACCTATTAGAGCTATTGCCCAAAGAATTTTTTTAATGTACATAATTAATCGTTAATACGCTGTAAAATATATTCGTTTGTAAAGTTATGACCGTTATAGCTCCAGTCTTTTTTCAATCCTATTTTTTTAAAACCGTTATTCTCGAACAATTTTAAACTGGCAGTGTTACCTTCAGAAATGTTTGCATAAACTTGATGAAGATGTAACGCTTCAAAACAATAATTAACCAAAAGCTCTAAAGCTTCTTTGCCTATACCTTTATTTCTATTATCAGCATCTTTAATAAGAATACCGATGCCTGCACGTTTGTTTTTTGGGTCGAAATCAAAAAGATCTATCAAACCTATTGTCTGTGCTGTTTTATCGCAAATAGCTAAACGCAATTGTTTGGCTTCAAAAATATCTTGCTGAGCATTTTCAAGATACTGCTTTATTAAAAAGCGTGAATATGGAGTTTGGGTATGACTATGATGCCAAAGTGCAGTGTCATTCTCAACCTCGTAGATAAAATCTAAGTCTTCGGGTTCTAAAGCTCTTAGGTAAATATGTTCGCCTTTTAAACTTACCACTCTATCTCTCCTTTAAAAACTTGTTGTGCAGGTCCTATTAACCAAATGTTGTTGTAGTTATTATTTTCAACATCAAAAGTTACCTTAAGTTTTCCTCCGGGTGTTTCTAAATTCACCGTTTGACTTTCAGTGTTTTTATTGTTATACATCGCTAAAGCTACAGCAGTAACACCTGTACCACAAGAGTAAGTTTCGTCTTCTACTCCACGCTCGTAAGTTCTAACAGCAAAACTATCAGAAGATAGTTGTTCTACAAAATTGACATTACTTCCGGCTTCATTATAAGGTGATCCATAACGGATTTTTGAACCATTATCCTTCACATTGTAATTCTTGATATCTGATACCATTTCTACATGATGAGGAGAACCTGTATTTAAAAATGTATGATTGTCAAAATTTTCAATTGTAGAAACGTCTTGCATTTGTAAATGCACAATAGCATTATCTACTTTTGCCTTGTGCAAACCGTCAATAGCTACGAATTCCGTTTCATCTTTAATAACACCAAGAAACTTTGCAAAGGCCACAATACATCGTCCACCATTACCACACATGGTACTTTGATTTCCATCAGAATTATAATAGACCATTTTAAAATCTGAATTTTCGTCATTCTCTAATAAGATAAAACCGTCTGCACCAATGCCAAAACGTCTATGGCACAATTCTGCAATACGTTTGGTATCATTTTTGTCTATGGATAAATCGCGATTATCAACGATAATAAAATCGTTACCTGTTCCTTGATATTTATAAAATGTCATTGTCATAATAGGCAACAAATATAATAATATTAGGCTGTAAAATGGCTTGTTAAAGCGTCGTTAAATTTGGCGTTAAATAGTCGTTAAAATGAAAACTAAAATTCAATAAATATCTAACTTTAATCGTTAAAAAGAGACAATTAATTACAAAAGTTAAACTTAAATCTGAAAAAAGTATGAAGAAGATTCTAACATTGATTTGCGTTTCGGCATTAGGTGGACTATTAACTTTAGGCGGCTACAAGCTTTTTGTAGAAGAAGACAATAATGCCCTAGCTATTGAACAAAAATCTGATTTTCCTGTTTTTGTTCCAACAAACAATTCCATTAATACATTAAATAATACTGCGGCAATTGCACCTGATTTTGTAGACGCTGCAGAAAAATCTATACATGCTGTTGTACATGTTAAAAATACAGCTATTGTAAACGCTCCTATGAGTATGCAAGACTTGTTCTTTGGAAGAACCCAACCAAGAGCACAAGTCGGTACTGGTAGTGGCGTAATTATTTCACCTACAGGTTTTATAGTCACCAATAATCACGTAATTAAAAACGCAAACGAAATCAGTATCACTTTAAACAACAATAAAACATATATGGCTGAGCTTATTGGTACAGATGAGGCTACCGATATTGCTTTATTGAAAATCGATGCTGATGAAGATTTACCATACATGGCTTTCGGAGATTCTGATAGCGCTAAAATTGGTGAATGGGTTTTAGCTGTTGGTAACCCTTTTAACTTAAACTCTACCGTTACAGCTGGAATTATTAGTGCTAAGTCTAGAGATTTATCTGGTCAGAATATGCAATCATTTATTCAAACCGATGCTGCTGTAAATCCAGGAAATTCTGGTGGTGCTCTAGTAAACACTAACGGAGATTTAATTGGTATTAATACAGCTATTTCATCTCAAACAGGCTCTTACATCGGCTATTCTTTTGCGGTTCCAAGTAATATAGCACGTAAAATTGTAAATGATATTATGGAGTATGGTAATGTACAAAACGGTATTCTTGGTGTTGTTGGTGGTGCTTTAAATAGTAAAAGTGCTGAAGAGCTTGGTACAGATATCACTCAAGGTTTTTACGTTAGTGAAGTACAAGAAGATACTGGAGCAAAAGAAGCAGGAATTAGATCAGGAGATATTATCAGAAAAATTGATGGAGTAAAAATCAATAAATTTTCAGATTTAACAGGATACTTAAAAACTAAAAGTCCTAATGATGTAGTAAACGTAACATTACTTAGAGATGGAGATGAAGAAACACTTGCTGTAACTCTTTTAAAACCTACAACAGCTATTTTACAACCAATTGGTATAGTGAAAAATGTTTCAAAAGATGAATTAAAAAAGAACAACACAGAATATGGAGTAAAGATTTCAGAATTCAATAGTGATAAACACAAGTTCTACTGGAATCAGAATGGTATTGAAGAAGGGAGTATAATTACGAAAATAAATGGTAAAAAACTCTATTCTGTAGATGATGCTCAAAATGCAATGAAATCCAGAGGATATAATGAACCTCTACAGATTGAAATAATTAATAAGGAAGGTGAGAAAGTAATCTATAATTTTTAGATAAAAATCTTAAAATCCCGATAAAATCAGCCCTTCAAAGTGTAATTCTTTGAAGGGTTTTTATTTTCGATAAAAAGCGTTACGAAAACGTTTGAAATCTGTATTTTTGCCCAAAATCAATCTATATTAAACCAATAAAAAAATGGGTTTTAACGACACTTACGAAAAAGAGTTAGCGTTTCAAGCCGATCGTCGTAGAGCAACGGTCGAATTTATTAAAATTGTAAGCGATTTATGGTACGATAAGTCTATTGAACTTGTCATTTTCAGAAATCAATTAATCGACAGAAATGTGAGCGAAATTTTAAATCTGCATGAATACGCAGGTGAATTTGTTCAAAAACCAATTTCTATCTTCGATTCTGTTGAAATTGCTCAAGCCATTAGCGCTTTAGATTTACCACCTGCAAAATTAGACATTGGTAAACTGACTTATGAGTTTCATTTAGAAGACCAAAAGTACAGCAATGCTACAGCTTTTGTCGCAGCTAAACTAGGTAATGCTAAAGACAATAAAACCATAGAGCCTAAAGATGTGGTACTTTATGGGTTTGGAAGAATAGGTCGCTTGGTAGCTCGTGAGCTTATGACTCGTACCGGAAAAGGGAATCAATTACGTCTTAGAGCTATTGTGACTAGAGGTGCAATTGATGAAACAGTTTTAGAGAAAAGAGCTTCTTTACTTAGAAACGACTCTGTACACGGGGATTTCTCTGGTATGGTAAGTGTTGATGTAAAAAATGAAGCTTTAATTATTAACGGTACTACAGTGAATATCATTTCTGCTAATGCACCTGAAGATATTGATTACACCAAATATGGTATTAACAACGCTTTGGTTATTGATAATACTGGCGCATTTAGAGACAGTGACGCTTTAAACAGACATTTAAAGTCTAAAGGAGTGGATAAAGTTTTACTAACCGCGCCAGGAAAAGGAGTGCCAAACATCGTTCATGGTGTTAATCACTTACAAAACAACCCTGACAAGGTCAAAATTTTCTCTGCAGCGTCTTGTACTACAAATGCTATTACCCCGATTTTAAAAGCTGTTGAAGATTCTTTCGGCATTAAATCCGGGCATTTAGAAACAATTCATGCTTACACTAACGATCAAAATTTAGTGGATAACTTCCATAAAAAATACAGACGTGGTCGTGCTGCAGGATTAAATATGGTCATCACCGAAACAGGAGCTGGTAAAGCTGTTAGTAAAGCCTTGCCTTCACTTGAAGGAAAGCTAACTTCAAACGCTATTAGAGTACCTGTTCCTAACGGATCTTTAGCTATTCTAAATTTAGAATTAGAAAAAGAAACTTCTGTAGAAACCATGAACACCATCATGAAAAAATATGCACTTGAAGGCGATTTGGTTGAACAAATAAAATATGAAATGAGCGACGAACTTGTATCTAGCGATATTGTTGGTAGCTCTGCTCCTTCTATTTATGATAGTAAAGCTACTATTGTTAGAGAAGATGGTAAAAATGTTATTCTATATATATGGTATGATAATGAATATGGTTATAGCCATCAAGTTATCCGCCTAGCAAAATACATTTCTAAAGTAAGACGCTATACTTACTATTAGAATTACTGAAAAAGGAAAACCTGAAAAATCTTGTCGTTTGGCAAGATTTTTTTGTTTTAAGAAAGGTGTTTTCTAACATAATTTTAGCCCAAACATCCAAAAAATAGTTTGGTCCGTATATTAATTAGCCTTTCAAATTTTGATAGGCTATTTGTTTTGTAATATTTTATGATAAAGACATAAAATTATTATCTTGGCAGACAATTAATCTAACAAACTCAAAAAAATACGTCTAAGATGAAGTTCTTAACCAAAGCCACTGTAATTCTTTTAGTTACGTTTAGCTTTTTTTCTGTAAACGCGCAAACCGATGACGACGACGAAAAGCTATCCCTTAATGAAGGTACCATAGATAACCAGTTTGAATATGTCATTCAAAAATCGGGAAAATACCAAGAATACAAAGTGGTAAAAAGAACTTGGCTATACAGTTTAAAAGCGCACACCATGGATACCTTGGCTGCTTTTCACAAAAACTTGGCCGATACAAAAGCAGTGGTAGAATCTCAGGCCAACGAAATTGAAAGTTTAAAAACAAGCTTATCTAATACACAATCTACTCTAAACGACACAAACGAAGAAAAAGACAGTATTTCACTGTTTGGTGCACAAATGAGTAAAGCAAGCTATAAAGTATTAATGTGGTGCATTATTGCTGGTTTAGCTGGCTTATTATTATTCTTTATCTATAAGTTTAAAAACAGTAACTCTCTTACCAGAGACGCTAAACATAAACTAGAAGAAGTTGAAGCTGAATACGAAGAACACAGACGTACAGCTTTAGAGCGTGAACAAAAAGTAAGACGTCAACTCCAAGACGAGCTGAATAAGAATAAAGCATAACAGAAAAGTTCTTCACAAGCAAAGAAACTTTCTAAAGATTAAATTGAAAATCCGCAACTAGTGTTGCGGATTTTTTGTTGCTATAAAGTATCTTAAAAAAAATCCCTCAATTAGCCCTACCTTTGCATTCTATTTAGAACTACAATGCGCATAGATATTATAACCGTACTACCAGAACTTTTAAAAAGTCCATTTGAAGCTTCAATTCTTAAACGTGCTATAGATTCTGGTTTGGTAGAAGTACATTTTCATAACCTTAGAGATTACACTACAGACAACTACAAATCAGTAGACGATTACCAATTTGGTGGTGGTGCTGGTATGGTAATGTTAATAGAGCCTATAGATAAATGTATCTCTGGTTTACAAGCAGAAAGAAAATATGATGAAATAATTTATATGACACCAGACGGTGAGCGACTTAATCAAAGTATTACCAACCAAGTGTCTTTAAAAGAAAACATCATCATTCTTTGTGGTCATTATAAAGGTGTCGATCAACGCGTTCGTGATAAGTTCATTACTCGAGAAATATCAATTGGTGATTATGTGTTGTCTGGTGGTGAGTTGGGTGCTGCAGTTTTATGCGATGCCGTAATACGATTAATTCCTGGTGTTTTGGGTAATGAGACTTCTGCCCTAACCGATTCGTTTCAGGATAATTTGTTAGCACCACCAATTTATACCAGACCAAGAGATTATAACGGCATGAAAGTACCAGAGATTTTATTTAGTGGCAACTTTCCAGAAATAGAAAAATGGCGCGAAGAACAAGCTTATCAACGTACCAAGGAAAGACGACCAGACTTACTAGATGAATAATTACTTTAAAATTATTCATTATTAATTGTCAATTACTAATTAATAATTATCTTTGCAGCCAATTTTAGGTTAACCTCTGGCGAAAATCGTGAATGTTGATTTGGAATAACCATTAAACAAAACAAAATGAATTCTTTAGTAAAATTTGTACAAGACGAATTTGTAACCCGTAAAGATCTTCCAGAATTTAGTGCTGGTGATACAATCACAGTATACTACGAAATTAAAGAAGGTGCTAAAACACGTACACAGTTCTTTAAAGGTGTAGTATTACAACGTAAAGGTTCTGGTACTTCAGAAACTTTTACAATCCGTAAAATGTCAGGAACTGTTGGTGTAGAGCGTATCTTCCCAGTTAACTTACCAGCTTTACAAAAAGTTGAAGTTAATAAAAGAGGTAAAGTACGTAGAGCACGTATATTCTACTTTAGAGGTCTTACTGGTAAAAAAGCAAGAATCAAAGAAGTTAGAAGATAATTCTACTCACATAACATTACAAAAAGCTCTCATTTATGAGGGCTTTTTTTAGTTTATTAACTATTGTTAATAAGTCTGGTTTATAAATTGTTTATATCTAAAACGTTAAAAAAATAAATATTTCATAATTATGTTTTAAATTAGCTAAACAATCAACAACAAACTTTGTTTGGTTTTAAAAGAAATTTTAAATTAGTGTTAATTGTGAGATAGAGATTTAGTTCTTTATTTATTGAAGTTGTTTTTCGGAGGTTAAAGAGCCGCTTGTGTAGTCAAGTGAGGTAAAATTAGCCAAGAAGCTAAATTTTAAAACATACATTAGTAGGTTTTAAAGAGAAAGTGGAAAGCTTTGAAGAAGTAGCGGAATCGAAAGTGAACGTGAAAAGGAAGAGCAATGTTTTTAGAACGTATGAATCACGAAAGTGGTTGGTAAAAGAAAAAACATCAAGGAAAAGCAAACTCACGAAACCGAGTAATATCAGGTCAATACATTTTGAAAGATATGAAACGTTTCACTGAAGCAAGAACACTTGAACTGAAAAGGATGATGGTGTAAGCCAATCAGCCGATTTAGGTAAAACTAAATAAGTCACGTTAGTATTGTTTCAAAAAGAAAGCCATGTCAGAATAGTATTTACTATAGTGATATGGCTTTTTGCTTTTAATATCCAGCTAAATAAAAGTACGCTCACTTAAAATCTCAAATCTAACTCTAAGGTTCTATTTTCAAATTTTATATTTGCTCTATGAATCTTCAACTAATAGACGACCAAAACTTTAAAAATAAAGACTATACCTCTAGCCCACTTCCAAAAGCAGAGTATAGCTATTGTACTTTCACGGATTGTAATTTTGAAAATTCCGATATCTCTAATATCAACTTTTTAGAATGTGATTTTTATAATTGTAATTTCAGTAATGTCAATGTCATGCATACTGTTTTTAACGATGTTATCTTTGAAGATTGTAAAATGGTTGGCGTTCAGTTTCAAAACTGTAATGATTTTCTATTGACCTTTCGTTTTACCAGTTGTACTTTAAACTTATCATCTTTTTATCAGTTAAAATTAAAGGCCATAAAATTCCATAACTGTAAGATGCATAACATAGATTTTACAGAGTCTGATCTTCAAAATGCATCATTTTCAGAATGTGATTTAACCAACTCTATTTTCGATAGCTCAAACCTTGAAAGTTCCGACTTTCTTACCGCAAAAAATTTCGTCATAAATCCAGCAAACAACACCATCAAAAATGCTACATTTTCTAAAGAAAATTGCTTCGGATTACTCAATAGTTTACAGATTAAAATAAGGTAAAAACAATACATGTTTTACTTTAAGGAGTTTATTGTCATTTTCTCAAAAAAACACCTTGTTTACTACTAATATCTCACTTACAAAACACTATCATTTTTGTATATTTGCACAGTTTAAAAACTAGTGATTACACGATCTAAATACTTTAATGACTTATGACCAAAACAGCAAAGATTGTTTATACAAAAACGGATGAAGCTCCAGCTTTAGCCACACGTTCATTTTTACCAATTGTACAATCCTTTACCAAATCTTCTGGTATTACAATTGAAACTAAAGATATTTCCTTAGCAGCCAGAATTTTAGCTGTATTTCCTGATTATTTAACGGAAGAGCAAAAAGTTGCTGATGCTTTAGCTGAATTAGGTGAATTAGCTAAAAAACCTGAGGCTAACATCATTAAACTACCTAATATTAGTGCTTCAATTCCTCAGTTAACAGATGCTATAAAAGAATTGCAAGCTAAAGGTTACAACCTTCCTAATTATCCTGACGAGCCTAAAACAGAAGAAGAAAAAGAGATAAAATCTCGTTACGATAAAGTAAAAGGAAGTGCAGTAAACCCAGTTCTTAGAGAAGGGAATTCTGATAGGCGTGCACCAAAAGCAGTAAAAAACTTTGCTAAAAAAAACCCACACAGTATGGGTTCTTGGTCTGCAGACTCTAAAACTCATGTCGCAACAATGACTGATGGAGATTTTGCACATAATGAAAAATCAGTAACTATTACTGATGCTACTAGCGTTAAAATAGTACATACTGATAGTAATGGCAGTCAAACTGTTTTAAAAGATAATTTAGGCTTACTTGATGGTGAAATTATTGACGCTACTGTAATGAGTAAAAAAGCATTATTAAATTTCTTAGATAAAGAAATTAAAGATGCTAAAGATCAAGGTGTTTTAATGTCCTTACACATGAAAGCAACCATGATGAAGGTTTCAGACCCAATTATTTTTGGTCATGCTGTAAGAACTTACTTTAAATCTTTATTCGAAAAATACGCCTCTACATTCAAAGAAATTGGTGTCGATGTAAATAATGGTCTTGGTAATCTTATTGATAATCTTGAAAAATTACCACAAGCTAAACGTGAAGAAGTTGAAGCGGATTTAAAAAGTGCGCTTGAAAACGGACCAGATTTAGCTATGGTAAACTCTGATAAAGGAATTACAAACCTTCACGTACCAAGTGATGTTATTATTGATGCTTCTATGCCAGCAATGATTCGTACATCTGGACAAATGTGGAATGCTGAAGGGAAACAACAAGATACAAAAGCTATTATTCCAGATAGTAGTTACGCAGGTGTATATATCGCAACTATAGATTTCTGTAAAAAACATGGTGCTTTTGATCCTACAACTATGGGAACTGTTCCTAATATTGGGTTAATGGCTCAAAAAGCTGAAGAATACGGTTCTCATGATAAAACTTTTGAAATCGCTTCTAACGGAAAGGTTGAAGTTATTGATGCTTCTGGTGAAGTATTAATTTCTCATGATGTTGAAGAAGGTGATATCTGGAGAATGTGCCAGGTAAAAGATCTTCCTATCCAAGATTGGATTAAACTAGCTGTTACACGTGCGAGAGCTTCAGAAACTCCAGCTGTATTTTGGTTAGATAAAAATAGAGCTCATGATGCTGAATTAATCAAAAAAGTAAATCATTATTTACCAAATCATGATACTTCAGGTTTAGACATCAGAATCTTATCACCTATTGAAGCTACTAATTTTACATTAGAGCGTATTAAGGAAGGTAAAGATACTATCTCAGTTACAGGAAACGTTCTACGTGACTATTTAACGGATTTATTCCCAATTTTGGAAGTTGGTACAAGTGCTAAAATGTTATCTATTGTTCCTTTAATGAATGGTGGTGGTTTATTTGAAACTGGTGCAGGTGGTTCTGCTCCTAAGCATGTTGAACAATTTCTTGAAGAAAATCACTTACGTTGGGATTCTCTTGGAGAATTCTTAGCTCTAGCCGTTTCTCTAGAACATTTTGCTGAAGTTAACAGTAATGAAAAAGCGAGAGTTTTAGGTGAAGCTTTAGATGATGCTTCTGAAAAATTATTGGAAAACAAAAAAGGACCTTCTAGAAAAGTTAACGAATTAGACAATAGAGGTAGCCATTTTTATTTAGCACTTTATTGGGCTGAAGCTTTAGCTAATCAAACTAAGGATACCGAATTACAAGCTGAATTTAAAGAGGTTTATGAGAAGTTGTCTTCAAATGAAGACACCATAGTTAATCAATTGATAGACTGTCAAGGCGAACCAATAGATATCAATGGTTATTACTACCCAAGTGAAGATTTAGCTTCTGGCGCTATGCGACCAAGTGATGTACTTAATACTATTGTTAAATAAGATTAATACATTATAAACATCATATAATTTTAAAAAGCTTCTTTAGGGAAGCTTTTTTTTATACTTTTATTTATCATTTTGAAGCTAAAAATACATGTCTTTTACTAAAACTACAGAACAAGACTCTTACTATGACAATCTAGAACAGATGTCTATCAAAGAAATCATTACTAATATTAATAATGAAGATAAAACAGTCCCTTTAGCGGTTGAAAAAGCGCTACCACAAATAGAAAATTTAATTAAAGTAGCTGTTGAAAAACTACAAAAAGGTGGAAGAATTTTTTACATAGGTGCAGGTACAAGTGGACGTTTAGGGATTTTAGATGCTTCTGAATGTCCTCCAACTTTTGGTGTTTCACACGATTTAGTAATTGGACTAATTGCAGGTGGAGATACTGCTATAAGAAAGGCTGTAGAAAATGCTGAAGATTCAACAATTCAAGGCTGGGAAGATTTACGTGCTCATAATATTTCTACAAAAGATATTGTGATTGGTATTGCTGCATCAGGAACTACACCGTATGTAGTTCACACATTAGATAAATGTAACCAAGAAAATATTGCTACAGGTTGTATTACTTGCAATAAAAATAGTCCACTATCCCAAACAGCAAAATTACCTATTGAAGTTATTGTTGGACCAGAGTTTTTGACCGGTAGTTCTAGAATGAAAGCAGGAACAGCTCAAAAATTAGTTTTAAATATGATAACTACTACATCTATGATACAAATAGGAAAAGTAAAAGGTAATAAGATGGTAGATATGCAATTAAGTAATGATAAGCTAGTCGAAAGAGGAATTAAAATGATTATGAAAGAACTAAATGTACCAGAATCAAAAGCTACAGAACTATTAATGAAATATAAAAACGTTAGAAAAAGTATAGAATATGGACGAGAATAACAGAACTGACAAAGATATTTTAATGAAGGGGGTTAAAAAACTTGGTATAAGTCTTCTTTGTATGTTTGCAGGACCTTCACTAAGCTATATAGCTTTAAGCAATAAGGACAAATCACTTTATATTCCATTACTCATAGCTTCTATAGCTATATGTATAGCTGCTATTGTTCTTCTGTATATTGGAATCAATACAATATTAAAAAGTATGTTTAAAAAATAAGACCGACAATTATTTTTTTTTAACCCTTCTTCATATAATGTTCTCATCTAATAAACCCATATAAAAAGCAAAAAACCCTTACTAATAGATAGTAAGGGTTTTCAAAAAAGGCGGCGACCTACTCTTCCACAGTAAGCAGTACCATCGGCGCTAACGGGCTTAACTACTCTGTTCGGAATGGTAAGAGGTGAGCCCCGTCGCTATAACCACCTTAAATTTTTATCCTGAAGTAGATTCAGGATTTGGTTGTTATAAAAAATCAACACTAATATTGTTGACATATTGAAAAAGACGCTAAAGGTCATCGATATATGATAATTAAAGAGCTATACAAATAAATATGTACTTATAAAAAGAGCGGCGTACAATAAGCCTACGGGTTATTAGTACTACTCGGCTATGACATTACTGCC
>NZ_JARYTG010000008.1:0-203494 GCF_029911945.1 Winogradskyella sp. SYSU M77433
TGATTTTGATTGTTGTTCCATATGTTGACTAATTTTAAATGATTTTTTAGTCAACCTATTTCAGGACGATGCCTTTCATTAAATGTTTGCCAACGGTCTCGGCTATGAGTAGTTGCGTGGGTTAGCACTTAACTTTGCAGGTACATACCAAACTGAAAATCCGCGAGGATTTTCAGAAGTAGGCGAGAACAAGCAATTACTTATAGCCATTGTTGTGCGTTCGTTTTTTTTATTATTAATAGAACCTTCCTACAATAATTCTTGGACCTCTCTTTTCCAAGAAAACCTGTATCATAGTGTCCTTAACTTCTATTTCTTCAATTCTAATGCTTTTGTATTTCACTGCGTGAATAGAAACTGTCATTTTATCGGACATTAACTTTCTATTTATTTCTATCGTAAATTTTCCTTTTTCATCAATTAAGACCTCTCTCAATAAAGTATCATTTGAATAAATACTGATATTATATTCATTTAATTTTTTCCAACCAATAAGTGCCTTAACTTTTACAATTCCTTCGATTTTTATATTGTCAGATTGTAAATCAGTTTGTTCAATTGTGAATGTGTCAGCCTTTTTTTCTTGAGCATATAGGTTTGGACTTAACAGAGAGCTACCAATTATTACACCTGCTATGCCAATTTTTCTGAAATTAATAATATTCTTCTCGTTTTGAGAGATCGAATTTATTTGATTAGATTTAGCAATCACACAAACGTTTTCATTATTTTCTGCATACCAATTATTAATCTCAAATTTGTTTTTTTCTCTTAAATCAAAAACCTTTTCATTACAATTCTGGCAGAATTTCTCATTTGAAGATTCTGTCTGTAGCATATTAACCCACCTTTTATTACAAGGTTTAGGAATAATATATTTCGGATTTTTTTTCATTTTCGAGATTTCTGTTAAATGACGCACAACAATCGGATATACACATTAACTATATCCATATTATATGTTTAAGTCACTAATGTAAAGAAAATAAAGTACTTATATGGTAATGGTGAAATAAAAAAACAACCACCACTTCTAAAGAAATGATGGTTGCGCTATATCTAAAAATTTAAATTGTTTTAGTCTTTTGGTACAGGAAATCCTCGGTCGCGCATTAAGGCATCAATAGTCGCATCGCGTCCTCTAAATTTTCTGTAAGCTTCCGCAGGATCCATAGCGTTGCGTGGTGCAAATAAATACGTTACCAATTTCTCGGCTACGGTTTTATCATAAAAACCATCCGGTGCTTCTTTAAACGCTTCAGAAGCATCACTTGTTAACACATCTGCCCACATATAACCGTAGTAGGCGGTGGCGTAACCTTCACCAGAAAATACATGGCCAAAATGTGGTGTTCTGTGGCGCATTGGTAATTCTTTTGGCATACCAAGCTCGTCTAAGGTTTCGCGCTCAAAGGTGTCGATATCAATATTGGTTGGGTCTGCCAAGTGCAATTTCATATCAATTAATGCCGAAGCTAAATATTCTGTTGTAGCAAAACCTTGGTTAAAGGTTGACGCTTTTTTGATTTTTTCTACCAATGCTTTTGGCATCGGTTTCCCAGTCTCGTGATGTACCAAAAACTGATTGATGACTTTATCGGTAGACAACCAACGTTCTAGCAATTGCGATTGAAACTCTGTGTAATCTCTTACGCCACCTTGTAAGGTTGGATATTTTACATCTGCAGCAAAGAAGTGTAAGGCATGTCCGAATTCGTGGAAAAATGTTGTTGCATCATCCCAAGAGACTAAAACCGCTTCACCAGGAGCTGGTTTTACGAAGTTAGAATTGTTAGACGCCAATACATTGGTGTCACCTTCAAAAGTTGTAGAACTTCGGTAAGTTGTAGCCCAAGCACCAGAGCGTTTACCTTCGCGAGCAAACGGATCTAAATACCAGACTCCAATATGTTTGCCACTATCTTTATCGGTAACTTCCCAAACTTTCACATCCTCATGAAATACAGGAACGCTTCCATCTTCAATTGGTGTGAATTTATAATTAAAAAGTTCTCCAGCCACAAAGAACATGGCTTCTCTAAGTTTGTCTAACTGTAAATATTGCTTTACTTCATCACTATCTAAGTCGTATTTTTTCTTACGTACTTTTTCGGCATAAAATCTATAATCCCAAGGTTCAATCGTTATGTTGTCACCAAGTTCATTCGCTACAGCTTGCATATCGGCAACTTCTTCTTCAACACGTGCCGTAGAAGCTTCCCAAACTTTTAGCATTAAATCCATAGCATTTTCAGGAGTTTTAGCCATACGGTCTTGTAGTCTCCATTCGGCATAATTGTCGTAACCCATTAAAGCCACACGTTCTTTTCTCAGTCTAAGGATTTCTGCAATGAGCTCGTTATTATCATATTCATCACCATTGTCTCCACGAGAATAGTAGTTTTCCCAAACTTGTTTGCGTAATTCGCGTTCTGTGGAATAGGTAAGGAAAGGATCCATTGAAGACCGTGTATTGGTAATTGCATACATACCCTCTTTACCTTTGTCTGAAGCAATTTTTGCAGCCGATTTTATAAAACCATCAGACAAACCACCAAGCTGATCTTCGGTTAAATAAGTGACATAATTTTCTTCGTCGTGCAACACATTGTTTGAAAACTTGGTGTAAAGCGTTGATAATTCCTTATTGATTTCAGCATAGCGTTTTTTCTTTTCGGTATCAAGGTTGGCACCATTCATTTCAAACTGCTTGTACGTTAAATCTACCACACGTTGCTCTTGTGGTTCCAAAGGATTTTCTTGTGACGCTTCATAAACGGTTTTGATGCGTTGAAATAGCTTTTCGTTTTGCGATATTTTCGATCTAAAATCTGATAATTTAGGAGCTAATTCTGATTGAATTTCTCTGAATTCAGGTGAAGACATATTGCTAGACAAAATACCGTAGTACGTAAATACACGGTCTAGAGCTTTACCAGCACTTTCCATAGCGACTATGGTATTTTCAAAAGTAGGAGCTTCAGGATTGTTGGCTATCGCTTCAATTTCTTCTAGTTGAAGTGCCATACCTTTTTTAACAGCTTCTTTTACGTCTGCAACGTTCATTTTGTCAAAAGCAGGTACACCTTGGTAAGGTCCTGTCCATTCTTGTAGCAGTACATTTTCGGTCATGGTTTTGTCGTTTTCTTTGGCTTTAGGCTCTTCTTTGCAACTCGCAAAAAGAATAGCACTACTTAGAATAGCAGTTTTTAAGGGTTTAGAAATCATTGTAGTTAGTTTTTATAAAAGTTTTTAGGTCACCTTGAGCGCAGTCGAAAGGTTGTTTTATAAAACGACTCAGACAAGCTCAGTTTGACAATTAGGGTAATAAATTTAGTGCTAACAAGATACTGAAAATAGAAAAGAGTGACTCTTAATTATTCTATAATTTCCACTTTTCTGATATACACATTTTGAAGAGGCCATTCACCTTCATCGGTTTCTACGGCATTGATTTTGTCTACCACATCCATGCCATCGGTAACTTCACCAAAAACGGTGTAATCACCATCCAAATAGTCAGCACCACCAGGTCTTTGGATTATAAAAAACTGAAAAGGAGAGGCGAGTTTATAGGCATTTTCTATTTCGCTACTCGGCATCGAAACCGCACCACGTTTATGGGTAAAACCACGTTTGGTGTCAGGAGGTAATAAGTAATGCCCAATTTTTCTGCGTCTTTTGGCAATGTTATAATCATCACTACTACCACCTTGTATCACAAAGTTTTTTACCACTCTGTAAAATTGTGTACCATCAAAATATTTTCGTTTGGTGAGGTAGATGAAATTAGATCTATGAAATAGGGTTTTATCGTAAAGTAGAATGTCAATTGTACCAAAGTCTGTGGTGATTCGGACTTTATTTTCTTTATGTTCTTTATCGTATTCTAAAAAGAAATCCATAGCATTATCGTCTGTTAATACAGGGTATTCAGAAGTTGGCTTTTTTTTCTTTTTGGGTTTTGATTTGGAGGTTTCTACTATGGAATCTTTGGAAATTGTGTTTTCATTTTCTTTTGAAGTTTGCTTATCTTCACAATTCAAAAAAAATATAAGGGCAATAAATAAATAATTTAATCTCATATTTCAAAAATATAAAAAGGATAAGAGATTTTACATTTGATTTCATGAATTGGCATATAAAGGCTGCATTGCAAAAGATTTTAGCTTTATCTCAAATAGGCGATAGATTAAATCATATGCCTGTTTTGTTTAATAAAAAATACCATTCAAATGTATATCAATATCAAACTTATGAATGTTTTAGGAAATTTGAAGGGTCTAAAATTCAAATAGATGAAACATCTAATGCGCTTGAAATAGGTACGGGATATTCAGTGTTATCTCCAGTTTGTTTGGCATTACTAGGATTTAATAAAGTTGTTACTGTTGACATTTCTAGGGATTTAACTTTCTCTAGTTTTAGAAAACAAATCGAATTTATGCAAGTATCTTCTTTACCTAGAGATTTTGTTTCGAAAAGTATTTATTCTGAAATAGTTCTCAAACAGAAAATTGAAAACATAAAAAAGGTAAGATCTTTTGATGAATTATTCGAATACTTAAACATTGTCTATTTGGCACCTTACAAATTTGAGGAAATAGAAAAAGAGTCTCTAAAATTTGATTATATAGTTTCTCAAGTAGTTCTTGAGCACATGCCACCAAAGCAATTAGAATTACTTTTTTTCTATACTAAGAAATGGCTTAGTGAAAATGGTATAGCAGTTCATTGTATCAATTTTATTGATCATTTTGCAAATCCAGGATTTTTTCAAGATAAATCCATTTCAGAATTTAATTTTTTGAAATACTCAGATAAGTATTGGGATTTTTGGTCAGGTAATTCTATAGCTTACACTAATCGTTTGTCATTTCCTTATTATGTACAATTGGCAAAAAAATATAATTTAAATGTCAAGAGTTTTAATGGTGAAAATTACAGAAAAAGAGTTGAATTAGATACAGAACTTATTCATCCAGATATTTTAAGAAACTATAATGGAGTTGTAAATAAAGATGAAATAATGAAATATCAAAGAGGAACTTTTGTTATGAGTTAAGTGTTATACAATTAATACAATGTAGTAGTAATTAAAAAGAAATATGGTTTTTAACTCGTTTTTAGAATCAGTAGTAAAAATAAAACATCTAGAGCTTTTTGGCGAACAATCGCACGCTAAAATGTCTCCACCATACCGTTTGGACTTGGCTAAAAAAATGAAAGAAAAAGCAAAGTCGGCAAGACGTGCAGGAGTTATGGCTTTGTTTTATCCCAATCTAACAGGTGAAACGTATTTAGTTTTAATTCTTCGTAAAACCTATAAAGGTGTGCATTCTGCACAAGTTGGTTTTCCTGGAGGAAAGTATGAAGATGAAGACAATGATCTTATGATTACGGCTATAAGAGAGACCGAAGAAGAAGTTGGAGTGCCGGAAGCTATGGTAAATGTGATCAAACCGTTGTCTCCGTTATATATTCCACCAAGTAACTTTATGGTGCATCCTTTTATTGGGATTTCAGAAGCTACACCAACCTTCATAAAACAAGATGAAGAAGTGGAAGCTATTATTGAAGTAAAGTTGTTGGATTTTTTAGATGAGGTAAATTGTATTACCACAAAAGTACCAACATCGTATAATGTTGAAGTTGAAGTACCTGCCTTTAGACTTAACGGTCATATTGTTTGGGGAGCTACCGCAATGATGCTAAGTGAGTTAAAAGACTTACTAAAACAGGTCTTATAGGATTCTTAGATTTATTACATTTGTAGTTCAGTAAAATTGAAAACTAACTATGGGATTATTCAAAAAGAATCCTTTTGGACATATACTTTGGGTTAAAAAATGGTTAATTAGAATTCTAGGTCTATTGACACATAGACGTTTTAGAGGATTCAATGAACTACAGATTGAAGGTTCTGAAATCATAAAGAATTTACCAGATACTAATGTCCTTTTTATATCGAATCATCAAACCTATTTTGCAGACGTAATTGCCATGTTTCATGTGTTTAATGCCAGTCTTAGTGGTCGTTTAGACAATATCAAAAATGTTGGCTATCTCTGGAATCCAAAGTTGAATATGTATTACGTCGCTGCCAAGGAAACCATGAAATCGGGTTTAATTCCTAAGATTTTTGCGTATACAGGTTCTATAAGTATTGAGCGTACGTGGAGAGCAAAAGGTCAGGATGTGAATCGTCAAGTGAAAATGAGCGATATTACTGCTATAAAAAAAGCATTAGATGATGGTTGGGTTGTAACCTTTCCTCAAGGTACTACAACACCTTTTAAGCCTATTAGAAAAGGAACAGCACATATTATTAAAACCTACAAACCAGTGGTTGTTCCAATTGTAATTGATGGTTTTAGACGTTCTTTTGATAAAAAAGGACTTAGAATAAAAAAGAAAAATATCTTCCAGACATTTGAAATCAAAGAACCTTTAAAAATTGATTACGAGAATGAAACGATTGCAGATATTGTAGAAAAAATAGAATATGCTATAGAGCAACACCCTTCATTTTTAAAGGTTATTCCTCAAAAGGAATTAGAGGAAATGGAACGTATGAACAGAGAGTTGAGAGAGTGGTAGAGAAGAAGCCCTTGATTACTTTAGGTTAAAATTAAAATTATTGTTATAGTCATTCCAATAGCAGAAGCAATAATGTTTTTGCTTATCATTTCTTCTTTTTCCATTCCATAAACAACATTCCTAATCTTCCGGGTATTCATAAAAATGATAATTAAAAGTAAGAGTAAGAATAGTGCTATGTTTGTTAAGATGATAGAAGTATCATCAAAGTTTATGTTATCTACTTTGAAAACCAAATTTGTGATTAAAAAATAGGAGTAGGATTGAATTAAAATCCATCCAATTTTTCGATTTGTAAAAATTCCAATAAGTGGAATTAATAAAATTATAGCTGGTTTATAAAACGATGATTCTTTTAATGCATTCAGATAGTTTTGAAATCCGTTTCCACTTTCCGCTACAAAATTCCAATATGTTGAAGTTTCAATTTTTATTTTAATCAATGAAAATATAAGCAAACAGATTATTGATAGTTTAATTATCAAAATCGGATATTGTTCTTTTATGTTTTCAGAGCTAAGTTTCATTAATGACGCAAATCAATATGACTAAAATTTCGAGGTTATGTTAGTTTAGAAACTTCAAGCTTTCCATTCTTTAGTTGTTTCTCTATGCTTTGTATTTAATAATTGTAAGTTAATTTCACTAACAACTAACAACTAACAACTAAACCTCAAGCTTCTTCAATTCCTTATAGTTTCTATTAAGTCGTTTTAAAAGTATACCATAAAGTAGTTTGTAGAATAGCCAGAATACCAAGAAGAAAACTCCTATCAATAGTATGGTGAATCCATAAAGTAGCATCATCTGATTAGAATTAAAGCCATCTACTTGGTCGTGGAAAGTCATGTTTTGATTGTACTCAGAATAAAATGCTATTGGTATAGAAATAAAAATCATGATAAGGTTAAACATCACATAATACTTAATGATTTTTCGAGTTCTAAGAATGCTCTCCATCAATTTTTTAGCACTGTCTGTAGAAGAAATTGATTTTTGTGATTTAAAAAGTAAAAACACAAAAACAAGAATAACCACAAAACTCAAAATAGATAAACCTAAGAACAAAGGGTTGTCGTAACTTTGATTCATTCTGTCTTGATAGGTTGAAGACAGAAAATACGGCAACAAGTTTATAATGATCCAAAAGCCGAGTTCAGCAAGACTTATATAAAATAAGGTCTTAACAATTGAAGACGACTTTTTGTGCAACATTGGGTATATATCGGAATCGGAATAACTCTGAAATTTCGTTTCGGTTTTCTTCCAATCTTTCTTTAATAAATCTAACTCATCCATAACCTCACGGATTTAATATGGTTTTTAATTTTTTCTTTACACGATTCATTTTTACTCGTGCATTTACTTCACTAATACCTAAAGTTTCACTGATTTCTCGGTAATCTTTATCCTCTAGATACAAGAAAACTAAGGCTTTTTCTATATCATTTAGCTGATGCACAGCTTGGTATAAAAGCTTCAGTTGTTGTTCTTCAGTGTCATCATATGCCTCTGCTTTAATCTTAAATTGAACACTGTCAAACTCTTGAGTGTTTATCCGTCTTTTCGATTTTCTATAGAGCGTAATTGCTGTATTTAAACCTACACGATACATCCAAGTACTAAATTTAGAATCTCCTCTAAACTTAGGGTAAGCTTTCCATAACTGAATTGTTATTTCCTGAAACAAATCGTTATGCGCATCAGCATTGTTGGTATACAAACGACATACCTTATGTACAATGTTTTGATGCTTTTGCAACTGTTCTACAAAACTATGTTCTAGTTCTTTATTCAATTGATGAAATTGGTTAGTTACTCTATTAGTAGCTCCGCTGTTAATTTTGTTACAAATGTAAGTTAACAATAGTTAAGCTTAGGACAATTTTGGTAGGTTAGTTCGTACTTTTGTATGTATAAATTCCAGATTAAAATGAATATTCCTCAAACCAACCTACCACGCCTTGTCATTATAGGCGGAGGCTTTGCTGGCATAAATTTAGTGAAAACTTTAGCCAACAAAAATTTTCAAATTGTCTTAATCGACAAACACAATTATCACACATTTCAACCCCTTTTATATCAGGTCTCTAGCT
Source organism: Winogradskyella sp. SYSU M77433 (assembly GCF_029911945.1). Taxonomy (NCBI): domain Bacteria; kingdom Pseudomonadati; phylum Bacteroidota; class Flavobacteriia; order Flavobacteriales; family Flavobacteriaceae; genus Winogradskyella; species Winogradskyella sp. SYSU M77433. The sequence goes on from NZ_JARYTG010000008.1 coordinate 8,697, forward strand.
CAGGTTTAGAACCAGATTCTATAGCTTATCCACTGAGGAAAATTATAAAAAAACATAGAACATCGTTTTTTCGTTTAACTGAAGTTCAGGAGATTTTACCAGAAGAGAAAAAGATAAAAACTACCATTGGTGATCTTACTTACGATTATTTAGTTTTAGCCACAGGAACAAAGACTAATTATTTCGGAAATGAACAAGTACAAGCTAATAGTATGCCAATGAAAACCGTTGATCAGGCATTAGATATTAGAAGTTTGATTCTTCAAAATTTTGAAAAAGCAGCTATAGCAGACACCAAAGAAGAACGTGAAGCATATTTAAACTTTGTTATTGTTGGTGCAGGACCAACAGGAGTAGAACTGGCAGGAGCTATTGCAGAATTAAAAAATAATATTCTTCCTAGAGATTATCATGATCTTAATCCTAGTGATATGCATATTCATTTGTTAGAAGGTTCGCCACGTGTATTGCCGCCAATGAGTGAACATGCTTCAAAAAAAGCTACAAAATTCCTAAAGTCTTTAGGCGTAAAAGTACACTGTGATACTTTGGTTACGGGTTATGACGGCTTAGAAGTTACCACGAATTCTGATTTAGAAATGCAATCTGAAACCTTAATTTGGGCTGCAGGTGTTACAGGAGCTCCAGTTAATGGTTTAAAAGCAGATGCTGTAATGGAAAGAGCCAATAGATATAAGGTGAATAAATTCAATCAGGTGGAAGGCTATGATAATATTTTTGCCATTGGTGATATTGCTTTAATGACTTCTGAAGATTATCCAAAAGGTCACCCGCAAGTTGCCCAACCAGCTATACAGCAAGGGAAGCTTTTAGGAAAGAATTTAATACGTTTAGCAGAGCACAAAGCTATGAAACCTTTTGAGTATCATGATAAAGGTTCTATGGCTACTATTGGCCGTAACAAAGCTGTGGTAGACTTGAAACACTCTAAGTTTGGTGGCTTTTTCGCTTGGTTCATTTGGATGTTTGTGCATTTAATGTCTTTAGTGGGTTTTAGAAATAGAGTAGTGGTGCTATTCAACTGGACCTATAACTATATTAATTTTGATAAAGCAGCCAGATTAATTATTCGACCTTTTAAAAAGTAGATGTTATTTGTTTATTGAAAGGGTTTTAGAGATGTTTTATTAAAACTTAGTTTTTTAATTTCAATATCCCTAAAACAATTAATAACTGTGCTAAAGCATAGGTGAGCATTATGCTGATGTTAGAAAAAGGTATAGGTTGGTAAAATTTATTTAAGGCCAAAATACTATCCGAAATCATAAAGCATAATGCTCCTATAAATACTAATCCATAGCTTAGGATATTTACACTGTCTTTTCTCAAATAGGCAGTTGTAGCCATGGATAGAATAACAATCATATAAATAGCTACAGGAATTAACATATCACCTAAACTATCCTTTAATAAATAGAACAGACTCAGAGCGTAGATTATTAATACTATGCCAAACTTCAAAGGCGACCTTGTCTTATTACGATGCTTTAAGAATAATAGGATATACATCACATGAGCTATTAAAAAAGCAACTAATCCCAAGGTGAAAAAGTGAGCAGATTCCCCAACAAACATTAATAAGATGTCACCAAGTAAAGAGCATATTAAGGCTGAAAACATAAGGTTTTTTAAAGGTTGAGAAAGATCCTTTCCTGCTTTATAGAAGAAAAAAATAAGGCTAATAAGTATGGCAGGCTTAGCTATGTAATGTAAATTTTGTAGTGATGCTATACTCCCTGAAATGATTTCAAAAAGAACTATAATACCATAAATAACAGCGAATTGTCTTTCAGTTTTACTAAGCATAGATTGAGTGTTTAGTCAAATATATTCAATTCATCATTCAAAAATTACAATTCAGTAAAATAGAATTTCATAGCACTTAAGATTCCTAGAAGTTTGTGTCATCAATTAGAAAACGAACTTTTAATCATCAACCAAAATGAAATCAATCAATCATCAACAAAGCCTATTATTTAAAACGCTTTTTACATTCCTTACTGTTTTTATAAGCACTTTCGGTAATTCTCAAACAACAATTTCAGGTAAAGTCACCGATACCAAAAATCTACCGATAATGGGAGCCAATATTTATTTAGATGGTACTTATGATGGTGCCACTTCAGATGATGAGGGCAATTTTACATTTACAACTGATGAAATTGGCACACAAACTTTAATCATTTCATTTTTATCTTTTGAAACCAAGTCTATTATTGATGAGGTTTCAAAAATGAATAACCTTCAAATAAAACTAAGAGAAAATGTTGAAAGTTTAGACGCTGTAGTCATTAGTGCAGGAACTTTTGAAGCTAGCGACAATAGTAAAGTCTCTGTTCTAAAGCCTTTAGATGTTGTAACTACGGCAAGTGCTTTGGGTGATTTTGTTGGAGCTCTACAAACTTTACCAGGCACATCTACAGTCTCTGAAGATGGAAGACTTTTTGTGAGAGGAGGAAATGCCGATGAAACTCAGATATTTATTGATGGTATTAGAGTTTTTACTCCGTATTCGCCAACAGCAAATAATACACCAACTCGTGGACGCTATTCACCTTTTTTGTTTGATGGTATAACATTTTCAACAGGTGGTTATTCTTCGGAATATGGTCAGGCATTGTCTAGCGTATTGTTATTGAATACAATTGACGAGCCAGATCAAGAAAAAACAGATATTGGTATTATGACGGTTGGTGCTTCTTTAGGAAATACTCAAAAATGGGAGAAATCCTCACTGAGCTTTAATGCCTCTTATGTAAATCTAGCACCATATTTGGGAGTTTTTGAAGATAGAAACGATTGGAAAACTCCCTATCAAGGCGCACAAGGGGAAACGGTATTCAGACAACGTTTAGATAATGGTATGCTGAAGTTTTACGCTGCTTTTGATACCTCTAAATTTGAATTAAATCAAGAAGATATCAATCTTGAAGACGGATTAGATTTTAAACTCAACAATAATAATTTCTATTTAAATACGTCTTACAAAGGAAGTCTAGGCAATAGCTGGAGCCTACAAACAGGTTTAAGTTATACGTTTGCTAAGACGAATATGGGAGTTCAAGGAAGCGATATTGTGGATGCTGAAAATTCAGCTCATGCTAAGGTGAAATTAAAAAAACGTTTCAATAGTAGATTTAAGTTAAGTTTTGGAGCAGAACAATTCATAACAGATTTTAAAGAAAACTATAGTGATGAGAGCTTTGATGTCACCTATGGTTATGATAATAATATCACAGCAACTTTTGCTGAAGCAGATTTAGTATTCACAAAGAATTTAGCCTTAAAATTAGGTTTAAGAGCAGATTATAGTTCGGTATTTAGTTCGGTTGATGTTGCACCACGTGCAGCTATAGCTTACAAAACTTCCGAAAATGGACAGTTTTCATTGGCTTATGGAAACTTTTTTCAGAACCCAAACAGTGCTATTCTAAAGTTCAATCAAGATTTAAAAGCTGAAAAAACATCACATTATATATTGAATTACCAATACGTTAACGATGGTAAAATTTTTAGAGCTGAAGCTTACAGAAAAGATTACGATAATCTAGTAAAGTTTAATACAGCTATGGAAAGTTTTGATAGTAACTATAATTCCTCTGGTGATGGTTATGCTCAAGGTATAGATTTATTTTGGAGAGATAACACAAGTATAAAACATGTAGATTATTGGGTAAGTTATTCTTATTTAGATACGGAACGTAACTATAAAAACTTTCAAGAAGCAGCGCAACCAAATTATGCTACAGATCACAACTTCTCTTTGGTAACTAAATATTGGATAGAAAACTGGAAAAGCCAGATAGGTTTTAGTTATACCTTCTCATCAGGAAGACCATATACTAATCCTAATACTGATGAGTTTTTAGGAGCAAAAACGAAATCTTATAATAACTTAAGTTTTAACTGGGCATATTTGTTATCTCCTCAAAAGATACTGTACTTCTCTGTAAATAATGTTTTAGGTCTAAAAAATATTAATGGTTATCAATATGCAGATACACCAGATTTTAATGGACAGTTTAATAGAAGAGCATTACGACCAGCTCAAGATCAGTTTTTCTTTGTTGGCTTTTTCTGGACTATTAGCGAAGATGGAAAAGACAACCAATTAGACAAACTTTAAATTTTAACACAGGTTTTTGTGTAACATGATATTTGTCATAATTTAAAAAGTATATGATGGGTATCTTTATACTATAAAATTAAACGTCATGGAACTCAAAAAAAACCCAAAAGCCAATGTAGGTCGAAACAGCAGTCTATATTTTGCTGTTGGCTTAAACGTAATGTTAGTCTTAACATATTTAGGACTTGAACATAAGACTTACGAGAAAGAAGCGACTAAGATAGATATCTTAATGTTAGATGAACAGTTTGATGAAGATATACCAATTACAACTATTAATATTCCACCTCCACCACCTCCAAAACAAGTGGTAACAGAAGCAATCACAGTTGTAGAGGATGTAGAAGATGTTGAAGAAAGTGTTGTAGAGAGTACAGAAATCGGACAAGACGATGTTATTGAGGAACACGTAGTAAGTGTTGAAGATGTTGAAGTTGAAGAAGTAGAAGAAGATATAGAAGTACCATTTGCAGTTATTGAAAAAGTACCTCAATTCCCTGGATGTACTGGAACAAATGCAGAGTTAAGAGCATGTTTTCAACAAAAAATGCAAGAACATTTACAAAAACATTTCAGATATCCAGAAGCTGCATCTGAATTGAATATTCAAGGTAGAGTATTTGTTTTCTTCTTAATAGATAAAAATGGTCATGTAACAAAAATAAAAAGTAGAGGGCCTGATAAATTATTAGAAACTGAGGCAGAACGTATCATAGGATTATTGCCAACAATGGAACCAGGTAAACAAAGAAATAAAAATGTAGGCGTACCTTATAGTATACCAATTAACTTTAAATTACGACAACAATAAAACTTAATATATTTATGGTTTAGACAAATTTTGATTGATTACAAAACCCCTTGAAAAAGGGGTTTTGTTGTTTTATACAGTTAGCATTTAAAATTATTTAGATAGTAGTTCTCTAAAAGTCATTTAATTATAGTTTTTTATTTATAATTAATCTAAATAAACTTTGAAAGATTGTGTTTTGAACATATATTTGCACCGCTATTTAAAATAAATCTAAATAATATAAAATGTTTAAGAGTTTAAGTTGGGTGCTTTTGTTATGTATTCAAATTTCATTTGCCCAAAGTAAGATTACAGGAACTGTCACAAGTAAAAATTCAGAAGTTATACCTTATGCTTCTGTAGTTGTAAAAGGAACAAATATTGGTACTTCTGCTAATGAAAAAGGAGAATATTTATTGTCTAATTTAGCTTCAGGCGATTATACCATCACAGTGTCTTATGTAGGTTATAAATCCTCATCTAAGGAAATCACTTTACTTGATAATGAAACCAAGACACTATTATTTCAATTAGAAGAAGATACAACTTTAGATGAAGTTGAGGTTTTCGGTAATCGTTTTGAGCATCCAGATAAAATAGAAGCTTTAACAAGATTACCTCTGGCGCCTTATGAGCAAATTCAGAGTATATCTATTATTTCAGATAAATTAATTGAGCAGCAAGGTAATTTAACTATTGCAGATGCTACAAAAAATGTTCCAGGTGTATACACATTTGCAACCTATGGTAATAGGAGAGAGAGTATGTCTTCTCGTGGTTTTAGAGGTATTCCAATTCTAAAAAATGGTGTTAGAGTTCATTCAGACTTTAGAGGTGTTGGTGTGTTAACAGATATGCAAGGTGTAGATAATATTCAAGTACTTAAAGGTTCTGCAGCTATTACTCAAGGTGTCGCTACAGATTTAGGTAGTCCAGGAGGTGTAATTAATATTGTTACCAAAACTCCACGTTATGTTTATGGTGGTAATGTGTCATTACGCGCAGGAAGTTTTGGACAAGCAAGAACAACTTTTGATGTTTATGGTCCCTTAGTAAAAACCAACAATGTGGCTTTTAGACTTAATGGAGCTATAGAGCGTTCTGATAGTTATAGAAGTCGCGTATCTTCAGATAGATTTTATATTAATCCGTCTTTAGAATGGAAGCCAGATGATAAAACTACTATTACTTTTGAAATGGATTATTTTGAAGATAGTAGAACACCAGATTTAGGAACAGTAAATCTAGGCGAAAACGATGAAAATAATATCTACGATTTACCACATGATATATTTTTAGGTTACTCAAATGATAAGTCGTTAACCTCAAACACAACATATTCTGTAAGATTTAATCGTGAGTTGAGTGAGAAACTGAGCTTAAGAGGTGCGCTTTACAAATCTAGTCTAGATCTTGATGATAAAGGTGCTAGTTTAGGAAATGTAGTTGAAGATGAGTTTGGTGAGCCTATTTACAACCAAAGAATAAGAGGTTATTCAGCTTCAACGAGAAGTGATGATAATAGTGTAATACAATTCGATTTAATTGGTGATGACATTGCTACAGGAAGTATTTCTCACACATTCCAAGTTGGATTTGATTACAGAACTACAGATTATAGTACATGGTCTCAACGTGTTTCTGCAGTAGATACTATAGATGTCTTTACTAACAACACTCATACTTTGCCTGATGATTTAGCATTTTCAAATGCATCTACAGCAGGTGCAAAATCAAAAGCAATTGGTTTTGTGGCACAAGATGTTATAACATTCAATAAGTATTTCAAAACCTTTTTAGGACTTCGCTTCAGTAAAACACAAAGTATTACAGCGACAGAAACTACAGAAAGCGATGCATTAAATCCTTTAGCAGGTATTATAGTATCACCATTTAAAAACATTAATGTTTTTGCGTCTTACACTAACAGTTCATACCCAAGAACAGCAACACGTTTAGATGTAGATGGTAACGAATTAGGAAATGAACGTTACGACCAGTTTGAAACCGGTATAAAAACCAATTGGTTAAATAACAGATTACGTTTTAACTTCACCTTCTTCAAAATCAATAACAGAGATATAAACTTACCGGTTTATGATGAGAATTGGGTCGCTACTGGATTTTATCAAAAAGGAGGTAACGATGAAAGAAAAGGTGTGGAAGTAGAGTTGAGTGGACGTCTTTTAGAAAACTTAGAAGTAATAACCGGTTATTCTTACATTGATGCACAATATAAAGAGCATACCTCTTTTGTGTACGGTTCAGCACCTTTAAACACACCAAAGCATACATTCAACGCTTATGCTAACTACAACTTCAAACAAAAATTAGAAGGCTTATCAGTAGGGGCAGGAGTATATTATACAGGTGAAAGACCAATTAACGACTGGAGTGCCGGTGCAGTAACGCACGAGGGAATTGTGCCAAACCAAGAGCCATTTTATGTAGATGCTTATACACAAGTAAATGCACAAGTAGCTTACAGAATTAATAACCATTGGAATTTTAGAGTACTATTAAATAATGTATTCGATGAAATAGGATATAACGCTTATAGAACAAGATTTATCAATCAAACAGACCCAAGAAATTTTGCGGCAGTATTGAGTTATTCGTTTTAGAATTGATTTGAATTTGAGTAATTGTTGAAAAGCCTCACGTTTGTGAGGCTTTTTTATTATTGATCAAAATCATCTTTTTTTATTACATACCAATTGCACAAACTATCTTTATAAGTAAATTGTCCAGAAGGAGTCATGCCTATCTTATTAAGAATAAAATTTGAAGCTAAATTTTCCACAAGTGCAGCAGCACAAATTTCTTTAAGTTTTAGTTTTTTAAAACCATACTCTAAAGATGCTAGTGCAGCTTCCGAAGCATAACCATTTCCCCAAAATTGCTCTTTCAATCTGTATCCTAAATCATAGTAACTAAAGTCTTCACGTAGTTGTTGTTCGTATTTTAGTCCAGACCATCCAATAAATTCATCAGTATCTTTTTTGATGATGGCAAGTCTACCAATACCATTAGATTTGTATTGGTCTAGAATATTACGAACCATCAAAACAGATTCATTAATATGCTTTACAGGGTTATTTCCTAGGTATAGATGCACTTTTGGATTAGAATCCAATTCAAAGAAATCTTGAGTGTCGCTTAGCGTTACAGGTCTTAAAATTAGACGCTTAGTTTCTATAATTTCTGGTTGAAATAAAGCCATAGCTAAAAATAAAAAAAACTTGTGTTAAAAAATCAACACAAGTTTTTTATCTTCTATTTTAAGATCGTATTACTTTAAAGTCGTAAGCTCAGCAATTTTACAAATCACTTCTACAGCCTTTTGCATACTTTCTACAGGTACATATTCATAACGTCCATGGAAGTTATGTCCACCTGCAAAAATATTAGGACAAGGTAAACCCATATAAGATAATTGTGAACCATCTGTACCACCTCTAATAGGCTTTATAATTGGAGTAATACCAACTTGTTTCATGGCTTCTTCAGCAATATCTACAATATGCATTACAGGTTCTACCTTTTCTTTCATATTGAAGTACTGATCTTTGATTTCTAATTGAAAAACTTCAGCTTCAAATTTGGTATTCAAATCAAAAACTACCTTTTCCATCAAAGCCTTTCTGGCTTCAAATTTATCTTTATCATGATCTCTGATAATATATTGAAGTGTTGTTTCTTCAACCTTACCATCAATACTGTATAAATGGAAAAAGCCTTCATAGCCTTCCGTATGTTCTGGTGTTTCTAATCTTGGTAATGTATTGATAAATTCCGAAGCATAATACATGGAATTTACCATTTTACCTTTAGCATAACCAGGATGTACTATTTTGCCTTTTGCTACTATTTTAGCACCAGCGGCATTGAAATTCTCGTATTCTAATTCGCCAATTTGGCTACCATCCATAGTGTATGCCCAATCGGCACCAAATTTTTCAACATCAAACTTATGGGCACCTCTTCCAATTTCTTCATCGGGAGTAAAACCAACTTTAATATCTCCGTGTTTTATTTCAGGATGATTGATTAAATACTCCATAGCTGTAACAATCTCGGTGATACCAGCTTTGTCGTCAGCTCCCAAAAGTGTTGTGCCATCAGTTGTGATCAAAGTTTGACCTTTGTATTGCAACAAATCTTCAAAATAATCTGGTGAAAGAATAATATTTTCGTCTTCGTTTAAGACAATATCCTTACCGTCATAATCTTTTATAATTTGTGGTTTTACATTAGCACCTGTAAAGTCTGGTGAAGTGTCAAAGTGAGAAATAAAACCAATAGTTGGCACTTTATGATCTACATTACTTGGTAGAGTTGCCATAATATAAGCGTTATCATCAATAGTCACGTCACTCATACCAATAGCTTTAAGTTCTTTAACCAATTTATTGGCCAAATCCCATTGCTTCTCGGTACTCGGAGTGCTTTCAGAATTTGGGTCAGACTCAGTATCTACAGTAACATAGCTTATAAAACGATCTATAATATGCTGCATAGTTTTGCTTTTATTGCAAATTACAATTTAAAAGTGATTACAGGAAGTTTAGCATGGTTTACTAAATCTTCTGATATACTTCCACCAAAGAAATGACTTAAGCCCGTTCTTCCATGAGTAATCATAGAAAGTGTATCTGCATTAGTTCTTTTAGCATAGCTTAAAACTCCATCTTCTACGTTGTGGTCTGCTATGTAATCTATATTAACTTCATCTTTTTTGATGTTTGCTAACGAAAGGAACTTAGCAATTTTTTCATCTATTTCATCAGTGCTTAAAAAGCTAATTGAAGGTAAATTAACATGAAGTAATGTTACTTTTTCACCTAACTCATTTAAAAGTTCAAGAGCACTTTTTACAGTAGCTACACTTTTCTCAGAAAAATCGGTAGCTAAAACAATGTTTTTAAAGCTGATAGTTTCTGGATTAGATTTTACAACAAGTACAGGTGTATCACTGTAACGTACTACTTTTTCTGTGTTAGAGCCAGTAAAAACTCCATCATGATCGCTGTGGCCACGAGAACCCATCACAATTAAATCTGCTTTTACATCTTTAGAAACCTCAGAAACTTCTTTTAATACTTTATGATGCTTTATTATTGGAGTTACAGAAAGACCTTCTAAATATGGTTTATCTAAAAATTCTTCAAACTTTTTATTGGCAACCATTAACATGAATGCAGTTTCTTCGCTTTTTTGAGAATCAGAAGTTGTAATGATAGATTCTGAAAGCTCTAACATGTGCATTACTATTAATTCTGAATTGTGTTTTTTAGCCAGTGACGCGCCTGTTTTTAAAGCGTATTCTGAATATTCCGAAAAGTCTACTGGAATTATAATTTTTTTCATGGTGTTATGGTTTTATGGTTGCTCAAAGTTATTTAAAAATGCTGAAATAAATCATGATAATTGACAGTTTGTTGTAAAATTATTCCTGTTAATCCATAGAAAAGAAGATTTTAGATTCTTATTTTTGCATAGCAAATATTTCCTCATGTACAAAGCTATTATCCGACCAATTCTTTTCTGTTTCGATCCTGAAAAAGTACATCATTTTACATTTTCGTTAATCAGAACTATTTCTAAAGTTCCTGGAATGCCAAAACTGTTTAAAAATCTATATGTTATAGATCATAAAAATTTAGAAAAGGAATTATTTGGATTAAAATTTAAAAACCCTGTAGGCTTAGCTGCTGGTTTTGATAAAGATGCTAAACTTTATAATGAACTTTCAAATTTTGGTTTTGGTTTTGTGGAAATAGGAACATTAACCCCAAAACCACAAGATGGTAATCCTAAAAAGCGTTTGTTTAGATTAAAAGCAGATTCGGCGATTATCAATCGTATGGGATTTAATAATGGAGGAGTTGAAGATGCTGTAAAACGTTTGAAAAAGAATAAAGGTGTTTTAATTGGTGGTAATATTGGAAAAAACAAAGTGACACCAAATGAAAATGCTGTTGAAGATTATAAGATTTGCTTCAATGCTTTGTTTGATTATGTAGATTATTTTGTGGTTAACGTAAGTTCACCAAATACACCAAACCTTAGAGCTTTACAAGATAAAGAACCGTTGACGAATTTATTGAAAGCTTTACAAGTGCTAAACTTTCAGAAGCCAACGTCTAAACCTATTTTATTAAAAATTGCGCCAGACCTTACTAATGAGCAATTAGATGATATCATTGATATTGTAAAAACTACAAAGATTGATGGTGTTATTGCTACAAACACTACGATTTCTCGCGAAGGTTTGCAAAGTGACCATAAAACTGAAACAGGAGGTTTAAGTGGAAAACCATTAACCAGCCGCTCTACAGAAGTTATAAAATATTTGGCTGAAAAAAGTAATAAAGCTTTTCCAATTATTGGAGTAGGAGGTATCCATTCTGTAAAAGATGCTCTAGAAAAAATTGATGCAGGTGCAGATTTAATCCAGCTGTATACGGGTTTTATCTATGAAGGGCCTAAGTTGGTAAAAGATATCAATAAAGCTTTAATAAAAAGTTAAGTCAATTAAAACTATATCCACTTATTACTTTTTTACAAAAGATAAAACTTTACTAGCTCCATTGCTTTCTAATTTTATAAAGTATAGTCCACTCTTTAAAGGCTCAATATTAATGTCACTCAAATCTTTTTGAGATGATATAGACTGTTCTTTTATAATTTGCCCCAAAGTATTGTATATACTATAAGCTTCAGGAAGTATTTCTGCTTCAATTGTTATTTGAATAGAAGAAGGGTTAGGATATAATTTTATGTTTTGAGAGTTGAACTTATCAATACTTAAGGTAGTATTAAAGAAACTATCTGTATTGCCATAACCATAATTTCCGCCAGTGGCTAAAAGTTCATTGCTGTCATCTCTAAGCTCATAAAAACCATCACCCGAAAAACAGCATATGCCATCTCCATAACTATCAGTTATAATGAATGAATAGCATTGGTTATCAGCGGTATTGAAAACTTCAGAAATTGTAGTAAAATCATCGACCCCATTAATGTAAGGTCCACCAGAATACAATACATTTTCATCTCCATCTACAAATTGCCAAGAGGTTTCGTCTGGCCAATCGTCCAAAGTCAGACTTAACGTAATTGTGCTGGTATTGATGCCTTCAGCACCAACTTCTATATAAGATTCTTTTACCTTACTTATAGTTTCTGATCCATTAGAGACAGTTAAAACTACGTCATAGAAACCATTACTATTATAGGTGTGCGTTGGATTTTGAGTGGTATAATCAATAATATCATCTCCATCCACATCCCAATTCCATGATGTTGCACCAACACTGTTGTCTGTAAAGTTTACAGTTAAATTAGTGCTACAACCCTCTGTTGTATCGGCAATAAAATCTGTACTAAAACTAGGGCAAGCTAAATCACTTCTATAAAATTGATAGATGGCATAAATCCTGGCATATTGTTGGGGTGAAAAATAAGTTCGACATTCTTTACGAGAGTAAGACATTAAATTTGTAGGATCTGGTTGGTAAAAATCAAGATTAGCATCTTGAGCATTCCCTGTATACTGACAACTAAAGTTGACATTAGAATAGCCTAGTTGTGGATCAGCAGGTGTGTCACAAATAAAATCTCCAGTGCTTTCACAATTAGATCCGTCTACCAATTCTTCAGTCGATCCCGAAACATTACTATTACCATGAGTATGAGATAAAGCAAAAAAATGACCCATTTCATGAGAAAGTGTGCTGCCATTTGTAGCACAGTTGTTTGCCATTAAAATTGTTTCAGGTCCACCAGGAAAATAAGCATAGCCACATAAACCACTTCCAGAAGAAGAGCTAGTCACTGAGTTTGTAAAATAAATATTGATGACACCATTTACATTATTTACAGAAGTTAAAGCACTTTCATCTGCGGTCTCAAAATCGTAGTAATTATCATCGTTGATATAATTGATACCATCACATAGAAAAAATTGAATTCCAGCATCTACATAAATAGAATTCATAATACTTATGGCTTGGTTCAATTCGGTTTCCGTTAAGCCACCAGTCCCAAAACTTGTATTAATAATATGTGCTTTTATAGGAACATCACTTAAAACAGTAGAATTTCTTGAAGCTAAGGAATTGTTCAGAAAGTCATTTTCATAAGACTTAATAAGCTCTTTATTTCGATTGAAAAACTTTTGATTTGCAGAAGTGTATGTAAAACCACATTCTTCACTTTGTGCATTTATGCTAAGTATAGCTAAAAGAAAGAATACGATTAGGGTAATTGAATTTGTAGGTTTCATTATAGATTATTTAGCGTAGCGGAAGGCTAAAATATAAATTTAATATAAATGACCTATTTTTAATCGATTAAATACCTGTAACAGTAGTATTTTTCCTTGGTAGTTTAATCATTTTTAATGATTAATTTTGAAGTCATCAACCGTTAGTAAATCCGAATTGAACTACGATACACTCATATCATTTGCAATAGCTACATCAGCACTGGCAATTTCACCAGGACCAGATAATATTTATGTCTTGATACAAAGTATTACTAATGGAAAAATTTATGGCTTGGTAACAGTTTGCGGTCTTATTACAGGTTGTATAGTACATACTACTTTATTGGCTTTTGGTATTTCTGCAATTATTAAGGCTAATGATGATTTATTCTTTGGAATAAAGGTTCTAGGTGCTTTGTATTTATTATATCTCGCTTACAAGGTTTATAAGTCTGATGCACAATTAGATTTTGATACGGAAACTGCGCCCAAAAAAAGTTTAAAAAGTCTTTTTGCACAAGGTTTTTTTATGAATGTTTTAAACCCAAAAGTTACTATTTTCTTTTTGGCATTTTTTCCAGGGTTTTTGTTTAGCGATGATTTAAATACCGTAATTCAATTTTATGTTTTAGGTGGTATTTTTATGTTAGTGTCTTTCATAATATTTTCTGCCATAGCTTTATTAGCTGGACAAATAAAAACCTATACGCTGAATCATAAAAATGCAGGTTTGATTCTGAAGTGGCTTCAAATAATAGTGTTTATTGGGATTGCAGTTTTCATTCTTATCTAAGTTTGAAATCGCTATTGTAAAGCTTATATTTGAAGCAATGAATAAAGCTGTAAAAATCATAGAATGTCCAAGAGATGCCATGCAAGGCATAAAGGATTTTATTCCAACAGAAAGGAAAGTCCAGTACATACAATCCTTACTTAGAGTTGGCTTTGATACTATTGATTTTGGAAGTTTTGTATCTCCAAAAGCCATTCCTCAAATGGTAGATACGGCCGAAGTTTTAGCACAGCTAGATCTTAGTAAAACTAATAGTAAATTATTAGCCATAATAGCAAATACTAGAGGCGCAAATGATGCTTCTGTACATCCTGAAATAGATTATTTAGGGTTTCCGTTTTCTATTTCTGAAAACTTCCAGATGCGTAATACGCATAAAACTATTGCGCAATCTGTGGTGACACTTCAAGAGATTTTGGAAATTGCTGACAAGTCCAATAAGGAGGTTGTGGTTTATATTTCTATGGGTTTCGGTAATCCTTATGGTGATCCATGGAATGTAGATATAGTAGGAGAGTGGACCGAGCGTTTGTCAAAAATGGGTGTTCGTATTTTGTCACTGAGTGATACTATAGGTAGTTCTAATCCTGAAAATATAGAATACTTATTCTCTAATTTAATTCCCAAATATTCTAATATAGAATTTGGGGCACACTTGCATACCATACCTACAACGTGGTTCGAAAAGATTGATGCAGCTTATAAAGCTGGCTGTAGACGTTTTGATGGAGCCATTCAAGGTTTTGGTGGTTGCCCAATGGCAAAAGATGAGCTTACAGGTAATATGCCAACAGAAAAAATGTTGTCCTACTTCACGCAAAAAAAAGCTCATGACTTAAATGCCATGAGCTTTGAGAGTGCTTATAATGAAGCTACTAAAATATTTTCAGTATATCATTAGTAGTTTATTCTTCTAATAAGCTATATTCAAATTGGGGATGTCCTCGTTCTCCATCAGCGTTGAACATTGCTAAAAACTTAAGTTTATAGTAATTTCCATTAGTGTCATTAACTATGTAAAATACATTATCTCTTAAAGAAGGTAAACTTCCTGGTCCACCACCATTTCTCCAAGTACTACCAATGTTTCGTTGATCGTTGTCAAAAGCTATCGTTGCAACATCAGCTAAAGTGAAATTTTCATAAGTATAGTCTGTTGTTTCAACATCAATCATGTATGAAATTGCACCTCCTTTTGTATTGGTTACCACAAAGTCAGAATAACCATAAGATCCATAACCTTCTATTTCGTTAGTAAATACTGTGAAGTTTAAATCCCATTGTGATTTTTGAGGTTCAACATTTACTTCTGTTTCAGTATTAAAGCTGAAAAATGTAAAGTTATAGTTAGAGTCTTTAGAAATTGCTACTTCTTCATATGTTGTATCATCCAAATCAGCATACTGTAAAATATAGTTGTCAGCACCTCTTAAGATTCGGATTTTCTTCCAACCTCTTGCATCTCCTGTAACAGCTACACTTCCTGTAGAAGCTGGTTCAGTAGCGACTTCAAACCCTAAGTTAACTAGATAAACATTATTGTCTTCATTAATTGAAGAAATAGCATCGATTGCAGTTTCAGTAATTTGACCAAATGGAGCATCGATATATGCCATATTGCTAGCGTCAAAAGTCCCAACAGCAACTTGAGGTTGTAAATCTTGTACTTCTGTAGAAGATGAATTTATAGCTGTAATATCATTAGTACTTAATTCAGCAGTTGCCATATAAATTGAACCATTAATAACTACTCTAAAATCTGAACCAGAGTAAAAGCCTAGGTCCCAAGAGTCGCGCTGAGCAACGCTGGTAGTGTTCGTACTTAGATCAACATAGACTTGATTTGGTTCGTTAGAACCACCAACTTCTGGTTCTACAGTTGCTCCTTCAATTACAACATCTATTGGTCCTTGAGCTGTATCGTCATCACTACAACTCGTAACAAAGATTGTAGCTATAAATAGAAATGTTGTTAAAAATTTGTTTGTCATGATTATTGGTGTATTTAAAAATTAAGATTAAACATTGCTTTGAGATAAAAGGATCTGCCATAACCCAATAACAAATTACTGTTAGAGGTTGAGTGAGTACCACCTGAAGATCCAGTACTACTTATATTAACATTAGTAATATCAAATAGGTTTCTACTGCCTAAAGTGATATCTAGTTTATTGTCTAAAAATGTTTTTCTAACGGATAAGTCTAACCACGTATAGTCATCTATTGTTGCTATGGAGTAGATGCTATTACCATCATCATCTGTTCCTGTAGCTCTATAATTTTGTTGTTTACCATTATATTTCAATAACATTGAAACTGAAGTATTGACTTTTTCGAAATAGTAAGACGCACGAGTATTTATTTGGAAATTGTATAGATAATCATCTTCACCATTAACTTCATTGCTGTTTTCTCGAGATATACCTTGAAGTGTAGCACCTATATTTAAGGTTAAATTTTTATACCTTAATGAATTGTCTAAAGTGAAACCTAATTGTCTAAATTTATCAATATTGATATACTGATATTGAAGCGGAGTAGAATTAACAACAGCCAAATCTATGCGGTCAGAAACATCGATATAGCTGAATTTAAAATTGTTGACTAACGAAATACCATTAAACCAACTTCGCTTTTTAAGATTTATAAAAGTTGAAAAACCATTTTCAGGTTTTAAATTTTCATTGCCTCTAACATCGTGATTAGAGTCTACAAAATAGTAGTAAAGTTCTTCAAAATTTGGAACTCTGTATGAAGAACCAATATTAGCTCTGAGCTCAAAACCATTTTCTAGAAGATAACGTGCATTAAAGGCGCCAATGAATTTAGAGTTATATAGCGAATTGTATTCGTAACGCAAACCAGGTCTAATAGAAAACTTATCGGTCAATTTTATTTCTGAAGATCCAAATAAAGCATAGTTGTTTTGCTTTCTGGTTTTGTTTTGTTGAGTAATTTCACCAGAAGCTTGTGTATCAAACCCTTCGATATATCGCATTTCATATCCAACCTGAAAGTCATAAGATTTATCTTTTATTATGTTGTCCAAAGTACCATTAGAAAAGATAACTTTACTGGATTGATAAGTCTCATCAGTTTCGTTAGACCTTTGCTGAGATAAAATGAAGTAGTTAAATTCATTAAGGTCCCTTTCTTGTTGTTGGTAAGATAGTGTTGCACTATAATTTGGTCCAGAACTGAAAGCTCCATCTAAGCTCAAATTGTTTACAAATCTGTTTGTGGTAAATATTCTATCTGAGGAAGATGGGTTACTGGTTTGTGTTTGGGTATCTATGTTGGCCCTAACAGCAGCATCGTAATAGAATACATTTTCATTGTAGTATCCAAACTTGTATCTCAGCGAGAATTTATCTGTTTTATAATTGATTAAAGCATCTGTATTTATTTGCTCTTTAGGTAACCATTCGTAACCTCTTAATCCATCATTCTGATAATAATCTCTTCCTTCTCTGTTATTTAAGAAACCAGCAAAATCATTTCTATTGAAACTAAGTCTTGCAAACCAATTCTCATTAATATTATGAGCAATGTTTAAGGATTGAATATGTCTCCCTTTATCAAACCATTCGTACTCATCACTAACCGTTTCTTCTTGCAAATAAGCTTGAATTTGCCAATCATCATGAGTAGACTTTTTTGTGATGATATTAATAACTCCAGAAACAGCATTAGCACCGAATTCCACTCCCATAGCTCCTTCAACAATTTCTATACGCTCAACGTTATCTAAATTTATTTGTGTAAGATCTATATTATTGCCTAAACCATTATCGCTAACCAAAGGGATATTATCTACTAAAATGTTTAAGTATTGACTATCAAGCCCAAAAAAAGACACTGTAGATCTACCTGTATAAGCATTAGGAGTAATGTTAAGGTTAAGATTGAAATTTAGAATATCAGATAGGTTGTTGGCAGCTATTTGCTCAATTTGCTTCCTATTTATTACAGTAACATTATATACTGACTTCTTTATTGTTGTAGGATTGTACTGACCTGTAACCACAACTTCCTTTAACTCTTCTGTCTTGGTAGAGTCTTGCTCTTTTTCCTGACTAAAAGTTTGAAGGCTTATAAAAAATAAAAAATAAATACAGATTTTATTTTTATTTAGACTCATTCTTGATTAATTTTGTCGCAAATATATAATCTTATTTTAAATCAGTCTAAATAAGTATAAAATTTTTAAAAATTAATTTTTTTCCAATTCATGAAACGAGCAATAGTATTTTCATTAGCATTTTTAGCCATCTCACTAACGGTGAATTCGCAAACAAAAAAAGAAAAAGACCAAGAATCAATTAAAGATATGTGTGGTTGCTTTGAAGTCACTTTTAATTTTGCAGAAACATTTTCCTACAGTAATGACTCTTTGTATAAGCCTTCAGAAACAAAGGTTGATAAAGGTTTAGAATGGGCACAGTTGGTGGAAGATGAAGACAACAAAATTTCAATTCAGCACCTATTGCAGGTAGGAAGACCAGATAGTCCTCATATAGTAAAGCACTGGAGACAAGATTGGTTATTCGAAAACACAGATTTCTATACTTATAATGGAGATAATGAGTGGGTTTTTGAAACCAAATCAAAAGATGATGTTAAAGGGCAATGGACACAAAAAGTATATCAAGTAGATGATAGTCCGCGTTACGAAGGCTCTTCAACTTGGGTTCATGTTGATGGAAAAAGCTATTGGGAAAACACTACAACAGCTCCATTACCAAGAAGAGAATATACGAAACGAAGTGATTATAATGTTACTTTAAGAGGTAATCGTCATGAAATTACAAATTACGGTTGGTTACACGATCAAGATAATGCAAAAGTTGTTAGAGAAAAAGGAGAAGAAGACGTAATTTTGGCAAACGAAAAAGGGTATAATACCTATGTAAAGGTAGATGACAGCAGATGCCAAGCGGCTCAAAACTGGTGGAAAGCACACCAAGACAAATGGGCTACAGTTAGAGCAAAATGGGATGAGGTTTATAGCCGAGATAAAGATTTGGTTTTAGAAAATAAGGTAGATAATAAAGTTCTATTCAAATATCTATTTGATGATGAAATGACTGCCGAAAAAGAAATCAATAAAGTGATAGAATCATTTGTAAAATAATATGAAACAATTAAGAAATTTATTAAGTCTTGTAACTTTTGTAGTATTATCCTTTGGTTTTGCCCAAGAGAATGTGTTTTTAAAACGTGATTTTTGGGGAACCAAGCCAGACGTGAAAACGATTGAAACAAAAATTAAAGAAGGCAATAATCCTGCTGAAGCTAACGGAAGTAATTTTGATGGAGTGGTATATGCTATCTTACAAGATGTACCTCTAAAAACCATTCAGCACATGATTTCCCAAAAAGGAAATGATGCCAATAAGTTAACGCATGACGGTAGAACCTATATTTTCTGGGCTGCTTATAAAGGCAATACAGATGTTATGGAGTATTTGCTTAAAAAAGGAGCAAAAACAGATTTAACTGACGATAAAGGAAACACTATTCTGAATTTCGCAGCATCATCTGGTCAACAGAATACTAAGGTTTATGATATCTGTATCGCAAATGGTGCTGATCTAAAGAAAGACTTAACTCCTAGTGGAGCAAATGCACTTTTATTGGTCGCACCTTACGATAATGATTTAGAGTTAATAAAGTATTTTCAGTCAAAAGGATTAGATATTGGTAGTTTAGATAATGAAGGTAATGGTGTTTTTAATTATGTAGCCAAAACCGGAAATATTGAACTTTTAGAAAAACTACAAGGCTTTGGCGTAAAGGGAACTGACAATGCTTTTTTGTTTGCAGCTTACGGAACTCGAGGTAAAGCTAATGGAGTTGAAGTCTATGAATATTTAGAAAGTGTAGGTTTAAATCCTAATACGGCAAATAAAGAGGGTGTTACACCTTTACATATTGTGGCATCTAGAAGTAAGGATACTAAACTTATTGAATATTTATTAGAAAAAGATCTAAATGTTAATAAGAAAGATGAAGAGGGTAATACACCTTTTATGAATGCAGCTTCAAGAAATGATATTGAAATTGTCGCTTTGCTTTCAAAAAACGTTGAGGATATCAATGATTTTAACGATAAAGGACAGTCGGCATTAACATTGGCTATAAATGGTAATACACCAGAAGTTGCTGAGTTTCTTATTAAAAAAGGTGCAAAGACCTCTATTTTAGATAAAGAGGGTAATAACCTAAATTATTACTTGATCAATTCTTACTCTGAAAAAAATAAAGACCATTTTTCAAGTAAAATGGTGTTACTTAAATCAAACGGTATAGATTTTGTTGCTCCACAAGAAAACGGAAATACTTGGTTTCATTTAGCGGTGAAAAAGCAAAGTTTAGATTTACTAAAACTAGCTGCAGGAATGGGACAAGATGTGAATGCTAAAAACAAAGATGGCAATACAGCACTTCATCTTGCTGCTATGCAATCTAAAAATGATGATATACTTAAATTCCTTCTAAAGGTAGGTGCAAAGAAAGATTTAAAAACAGACTTTGACGAAACAGCTTACGATTTAGCAAAAGAAAATGAGTTATTAGAAAAGAATAAAATTTCAATAGAATTTTTAAAATAAATTTAAAGTAACGAATGAAAAGAATAAGCTTATTAAGCCTTTTGGCAATTGTAGTTTTAGGATTGGTATCCTTTAAAAACTTAAGCGATTCCAACAAATATAAATGTATGATTCAAATGACCAATTACTCAGGTGAAGGAGCATACATTGTAATATCGCTACTGAATCCTGAAGGTGAATATATAGAGACATTGAATGTAAAAGGAGAGGATGATGAATGGTACAATACTGTAGAATCTTGGTGGGATTTTTATGGCAAAAAGCGTAACGATATAGATGCCATAACAGGAGCAACCATTAGTGGTGGAGAGCGTTCGATTAGTGTTATTGAAATTGATAGTGATAAACTAGATAAAGGATATAAGTTAAGATTCGAATCTGCCGTAGAAGATCAAGAATATTACGAAAGTGATGTAGAGTTCGATTTAACTTCAGAAAACGTAAAAAGTAAAATTGAAGGTAAAGGCTTTATCAGATACGTACGTATGATGCCTCAATAAAACCAAGTTAAATGACCATTTCTATCTGGAGATTTAGTCATCTTATGTTGGCTTTGGTATCTTCAATTTTTATTGCCTTAGCCGCCATAACGGGTTTAATATTAGCTTTCGAGCCGATATCAAATCAGTTAAAACCATACAATATTGACGGTAACACCACTTTAGCAACTACCGTTCAAAATTTATCAGAAAGCTACGATGAAATCATTACCATTGAAACCGATGAAAATGATTTTGTCGTAGCTTCTGTTATTACTAATGAAGGTGATAGCGAAACCTTTTATGTTAATCCCGAAACAGGTGAAAACTTAGGTGAACTCATTGAAAAAGCACCTTTATTTAGGTTTGCAACAAACCTACACCGTTCCTTGTTTTTAAAATCTACAGGACGTTTTATCGTTGGGTTGGTTTCTTTCTTTTTAATCCTAATGGCTATAACAGGTGTCGTGTTAATTGCTAGGAGACAAGGAGGAATTTTAAAGTTTTTCTCAAAAGTTATAAATGAAGATTTTTCGCAGTATTATCATGTAGAGTTAGGTCGCTGGTTTCTAATTCCAATCATTATTGTGGCTTTTACAGGTGTTTATCTGTCTTTGGAAAAATTTTCACTTTTACCAGAAACTAAAATATCACATACCTATCCAGAAGCTGAATCTGAAAACCTTGAAAAAGTAGGTTTTAATGATTTCAAAGTCTTTAATGACATTAAAATTTCTGAAGTTAAAAGTTTTGAGTTTCCTTTTTCGGATGATGTCGAAGATTACTTTTTTATAAAGTTGAAGGATAAAGAATTATTGGTTAATCAATATTCTGGAGAAATTGTTAGTGAGCAACAGTATCCTTTGGTGCAACTGATGTCGCAATGGAGTTTATGGTTACACACAGGTCGTGGCACTTTAGTTTGGTCTGTAGTATTGGCCTTAGTCTGTTTGGCTTTGTTTTTCTTTATTTATTCAGGTTTTGCAATGACTTTAAAACGTCGAAATAAAATAAAGAAAACCAAAAACAAGTTTAACAAAGATGACGCAGAATACATCATTTTAGTAGGTTCCGAAACAGGGAATACTAATGATTTTGCAAGGTTGTTTTTTAATGCACTTTTAGAAAACGGAAAGAAAGCCTACATAACAGAGCTTAATAATTATTCTAATTTCAGTAGCGCCAAAGAAATCATTGTGTTTACATCAACTTATGGCGAAGGAGAAGCTCCTATAAGTGCCAATAAATTTGACAAAATTCTACCTACAATACATCAAAATAAGGAAATACAATATTCTGTAGTTGGTTTTGGCTCGCTACTTTACGAAGCCTACTGTAAGTATGCTGAAGACGTCGATGCTATGCTAAAGCAGCAAGAGAATTTTGTTGAGAAACTTCCGGTCTTCAAAATAAATAACCAATCTTTTGAAGCTTTTAAAACTTGGTTAGAATCATGGAGTGCTAAAACAGATTTCAACCTAATTGTAAAAGCTCCAGCAGAAAAATTAAGCTCAAAATATACCAGACAGTTTGAAGTGGTAAAGCGTACCGAACTCAATGTTGATGATACCTTTTTACTACAATTAAGACCAAAGAAAAAAATCAAATTTCAATCTGGTGATTTGCTCGCCTTCCGTCCAAATAAAAATGAAGCTGCACGTCAATATTCTATTGCAAAAGTTAATGGTGACATACTTTTAAGTATAAAAAAGCATGACAAAGGATTGTGTTCAACATACTTTAGTGAACTTAATGTTTCAGATGTTATTACTGCAACAATAGAATATAATAATGATTTCCATTTTCCTAAGGAAAATAAAAATGTTGTATTGATTGCTAATGGAACAGGAATCGCACCCTTTTTAGGAATGATTCAAGAAAATTCTGGACAGCAAAATATCAGTTTGTTTTGGGGAGGACGAACAAAACGGTCTGTAGAATTATATGCCGACACTTTAAATGAAGCTTTAGAAAATGAAACCTTATCGCAATTTTATGCGCAATATTCACAAGAGCAAGAGCATAAACTTTACGTTCAGGATATCATTGTAGAACATTCAGAGTTTATGGCTAACCACTTGCGTCACGGTGGAAAAATAATGATTTGTGGTTCTATAGCTATGCAAAATAGAGTTTTGGAAGTTATTAATGACATAACAACCAAACATCTCGAAGCTCCTCTATGTACCTTTGAAAATAACGGACAATTAGCTATGGATTGTTATTAATTTAATGCCTCAAAGTCTCAATTTTTAGTTAATACTAAAATAATTGTCAAAAGCCTAGAAATACGCTTATAGTTTATATATAATCTGTATCTTTGCGTGCAATTATATCTTAATTGCCATGACAGCACACGAAAACAAGATCTTAGGTGAGGGACTCACTTACGACGACGTCCTTTTAGTTCCAGCCTTTTCAGAAGTACTTCCTCGCGAGGTCAATATTCAAACAAAATTCACAAGAAATATAACCATTAATATTCCCGTGGTTTCCGCAGCAATGGATACGGTTACCGAAAGCAAAATGGCTATTGCCATGGCTAGGGAAGGTGGTATTGGTGTTCTTCATAAGAATATGACTATAGAACAACAAGCCACTAAAGTGCGTCGTGTAAAACGTGCTGAAAGCGGAATGATTATAGATCCTGTGACGTTGCCAATCGGTGCAAAAGTTATTGATGCTAAGAATGCTATGAAAGAGCACAGTATTGGAGGTATCCCTATTGTTGATGATAATGGAATTTTAAAAGGTATTGTTACTAACAGAGATTTACGTTTTGAGCATGCCAATGACAGACCTATTATTGAAGTAATGACTAGTGAAAAATTAGTTACGGCACCTGTTGGTACATCTTTAAAAGACGCTGAAGCTATTCTACAAGAAAATAAAATTGAAAAATTATTGATTGTTGAAGGCGATAAACTGGCAGGACTTATCACGTTTAGAGACATTACTAAGGTAACTCAAAAGCCAATCGCTAATAAGGATACTTATGGTAGATTACGTGTTGCTGCTGCAATTGGTGTAACAGGTGATGCTGTGGATAGAGCAGAAGCGTTGGTAAATGCAGGTGTTGATGCTGTGGTTATTGATACAGCTCACGGACATACAAAAGGTGTAGTTGCAATATTAAAAGAAATAAAGTCTAAATTCCCAGAGCTTGAAGTAATAGTAGGTAACATAGCAACAGGTGAAGCTGCTAAATATTTGGTGGAAGCTGGTGCAGATGCGGTGAAAGTCGGTATCGGTCCAGGTTCTATTTGTACAACGCGTGTGGTTGCAGGTGTTGGTTTTCCACAATTTTCTGCAGTGCTAGAAGTGGCTGCAGCCATAAAAGGTTCAGGTGTTCCTGTGATTGCTGATGGTGGTATCCGTTATACAGGGGATATACCAAAGGCTATAGCGGCTGGTGCAGATACAGTAATGTTAGGTTCACTTTTAGCAGGTACCAAAGAAAGTCCTGGTGAAACCATTATTTACGAAGGCCGTAAGTTTAAATCTTACCGTGGTATGGGTTCTGTTGAGGCCATGAAGCAAGGTAGTAAGGATCGTTATTTCCAAGATGTTGAAGATGATATTAAAAAATTAGTTCCAGAAGGTATTGTTGGTCGTGTACCATACAAAGGGGAACTATTTGAAAGTATTCATCAATTTGTTGGTGGCTTACGTGCTGGTATGGGATATTGTGGAGCTAAGGATATTGCTACTTTAAAAGAAAACGGGCGATTTGTAAAAATTACGTCTAGTGGTATTAACGAAAGTCATCCACATGATGTTACCATTACTAAAGAAGCACCAAATTATTCGAGATAATAATCTTAGATTAAATAAAATTTATAAAATAAAAAAAACCAGCATTTTTGATGCTGGTTTTTTTTATGCTCTAGCTAGAATTTTAGAATTAAGGATAAGCAATTAATTATAACATTATTAATCTACTTTCATTATTTCTTCAATAATTTCACCATTTTCGTGAACAAGAATTTTTAACAGCTCTGTTTTTTCGTCTATAACAAATTCAAACTGTAGATTTCTATCCTTTGCAAAAAATAAATTTTCAGTTTCAGGATATATGGTAACTTTAAATTCACCCGCTTCCAAATTTAGTAGATTGTCTTCTTTAGAAATAGTTACATTTCCAATCCGAGAAGATTTATAATTACCTAAATATTTACTTAAAATTTCATCAGGTAACTTTATTTCTGTTTTAGGGGTTTTGTAGACTATCGGTTGGTGATCATAACTAAAAACTCTGGACATTTTCCAAGTATCATCTTTATGTTTCCAAATGTGTGTAAATTTAGCTTTACCAACCAGTTTTTCTTTTTTGTCATCTTCATTTACATAAAATATATGCTCTCCAGTTAGAATAGCTCCATAGTTATTAAGAGGAAATATTTCCATACTTCCTTGGATGACTTCCCTCCTCAATCTCCAATTTTCATTTGTACAAATTCCTTTTTTTATTGCTTCTAAGAAATTATCTAATGTGGAAGTCAACCCATTTTTATCATGATAAAATTCCAAATCATCTGTTAGAAATATTTTCATTCCAATTATATCACATGAGTTATAGGCTTCCCAAAAAAGGCTGTCAGATTGAATTATTTCTTGAGATAGTATTTGAGATTTTTTAGCTCCATGGGAGGATTGTGCCGTTACCACATTCCCAGATGTGATAATAAATGAAGCGAGAATTAAAAGTCTTGAAAATTTCATGAGTCTAAGTTTTCTTTATAGACATCGAAGAAATTAGTTTGTTACAGTCTTTGTAATCAATATTTTAATGGCTACTGTAAGTAGTTGTATGGTTTAGCGGTTAATTTAGCAAGTATATACCAAACTGAAAATCCGTGAGGGTTTTTAGAAGTAGGCGAGAACAAGCAATTACTTATAGCCATCCTAAGTTTGTAATGCGTTTTTATTTAATTTCTAAAGTGTTCAATATTAATCCAAACTCTTCTTTTTCTTTATTCCAATCTTTTACATTAGTTGTTGCAGTAAATATGTTGGTAGTTTTATCAGTTAAAATTTGAAAGAAAATAGTTTTCTGTTCGACAGTTACATTTAGTAAACGATTTTTATATTCAATTTCAATTCCCTCAATTTCATTTCCCATAACGTTGAGAGTAATTTTCTTTCTACTATTTAGAATTTCTGTATCTAAAAAATAGTCGCTCATTTTACTTTGCAAATTTGCTATGTAATTATCTGCTAATTCGTTTATATCATACTCATACCTTTTATTATAATGTTGAATTCCGAAAACAAAATGTTTGGGTGATTTTATATTAGTCCATTTGAACCCTATCTCTGAATTTTCACCATTCTTTCCTTCATACCATTCGTTTGGAACAGAAAACTCAACATTTTCAATTTTAAATTGGTCTTGTTTATCAGAATTGTTTTGAGAATTACAGCTTTGGAAACTGATAAGAAAAATCATTATAAAAATCAGTTTGACTATTTTTTTCATTTTTATCGAACCCTGTTTCAAATGCATTACAACGTATTTGGCTATGGTTTCGTTGCGTGAAAATCCGCGAGGATTTTCCGCCGTAAACCGAAGATAGCAAATTTGCGAGGACTTTCCGCAAGGAAAGTCAGAAGCAATGAATTATAGCCGGTGTTGTAGCCAGTTTTTATCTCATCCATCCTTCGATGATATAATTTTTTTCTAATAATTTCTCTTCCTTTCCATTATTGTCTGGTTTGAACCAAATTTCAAACCTTGCACCATATGGTTTTCCCCAATCTCCCTCATAAATCGTAAAATCATCTTTGGTACTGAACTTCTTGATGCTGTCATTAGTATTGCTAATTCTCATACTTGACCTTTCCTTTAGTCTTGGGGCTGAAAGTTCTATTTCTTGAGTTATTTCAAATGCTTTAAGAAAGGCTATTCCATTTTGTTTTGACTTAATCCATAAATCATATTCATATAAACCTGGTTGGAAAGAATTATAAAGTTGAAAATCAGTTTTTTCTTTTATGATTTGTTTTATACTGTCAGGTCTTATTGACTCAAAATTATCTCCCATTCTTGTGTCAATCGGTTTTTCCAATTTTACATTTTCGGGTAATTTTAAATTATCAGCAAAAGTATCTGTGTCAGGTCCAAACATAGACATAAAGGAAGAAATGAAAATTAAACCTAAAACACCGACAAATAAAGTTCCTAATTGTAATATTCCTATATACCACTTTCCTTTGATTAGTTGCCAGAATCCAGCGATAAGCAATAAGATAATAGTAAACAGAAAAAAATAATCTGATATATTCAGTAAAGTTTTATTCTTTGATGAAATTAGAGCTAGAAAAATTAGAGACGATAAAATGAACAATAAAAAAGGTAACCACCATTTCTTTAAAATATATATTTTTAGGAATTCTGTCATTTTCTCAAATTGGCTACAACAACAGGATATACGTATTAACTATATCCACATTATATGTTTATGCTTGCAATGTAAAGAAAATAAGTTAGTTATAGTAAAATAAAAAACCACTAACAGTTAAATTAGTGGTTTGTGTAAATTTTTTTTTAAAGTTCCTTTTAAGGAGCCGTTGGTACTACACCAAGGGTGTATAGTTGTTCCATTGTTGGGCTTTCACTACCACCTGCAGGCTCTAAAGTAATACCAAATGCCTGGCTTTCGTTTGCATTGGCAATGGTAAAGATTTTGTTTTCGTCTGTATTAAAATCTTCAATAGTACCTAAACTTGTTGGTGTTAATGGGTTTAACGTTAACGACCATACTTGCCAAACTTTTCCTTCTGGTGCATTTGGTAAGCCTACAGCATCTAAGTAGATGGTATTATCGGCTTTGTTCCAATATACTTTGGCATAACTGTTGGCAAAATCACCTTGTCCACCAAGTGGTACAGCTAAGATATCTTTATCTCTAATAGCATCAAGAAGGTCTTTGGTGTTTGCCAAATTGTTTCTGGCATCTTCTATTTGTGTTTCAAGATATTGATTTTCTATATCAGCTGTTTGTAGTTGTTCTTCTAACTTCGTTTTATTATTAAGTGTCCATAATAAACCTCCTGCTAATAAAATAGAGGCTGCCCAACCTGTGTAAGAAATCCAGTTTGGTTTCTTAGGTCTCATGTCTACAACCTTATTATCAGTGTCTTTTAATTTTCCTCTAAACGATTCAAAATTTATAGAATGTGGAGATACGGCAGCGGTTAACTTTACAACAGCGGCTTCTATTTCTAGAACCTCTTGTAACAATTCAGGATATTGTTGCAAAAGTTCATAGACCTCCTGATTTTCTTTTTCAGAAAGTTGGCCAGCTACGTATAGCTCTAAAATACCAGATTCTATGTATGCATTTGTATCCATAATTTATAATACCATATCACGTAACTCCTTAATACAGTTACGATTTCTTGTTTTTACTGTTCCTATTGGCATGTCTAACTCTTCAGAAGTTTCTTTTTGAGTAAATCCTTTAAAGTAAAGAAGCTCAATAACTTCCTTACATTTTTTACCTAAATTCTTTACAAACTTTTTAATTCCGATAGCATCTGTACTGTTATCTAAATTATCATTGCTTGTTATAATATCTACGAAAAAATCTGAGTTGAGGTTTTGTTTTTTTTGCTTAAATGCTTTGGAACGGGTCTTATCTATAGCTGCATTTCGAGCTATGTTTAATATCCACGTAAAAAACCTTCCCTTTTTAGATGAGTAGGTGTGTGCATTATGCCATGCTTTTATAAAAACATCTTGCATAAGCTCATCTGCGATCGCTGTATCTTTAACAATATTGTAAACCACTCCATGTATACTATCGCTATACATACCGTATAGTTTTTGGAAGGCTACTTCATTCTTATTTTGAAATTGCGATACTAGTGTGTCTAAATCTGCCATACAAAGATTTATTAAAGAAGTTTTGTAATGCTAGGGGAAGGGATATCATTACAAAACTTCTATTTGGTTAGTATTTTTTCTTTGAGGGATTTATTACTCAATAATACCAGCACAACCTACACGAGCGCCAGCAGCACCAGATGGTTGTGATGTAAAGTCGTCTACACCAAGGTGTACAATAATTGCTTTTCCTAAAATGTCTTTAGTATCGTCTCCACAACCAATACACCATTCGTCTGTACTCATAGAAACGGTTCCTCTACCATTTGCATTAACTTCAAAGTTTCCTATATCTCCTTTGTGATAACCTGCTTCATCTCCCCATTTTCCATGTGGTTGGCCAGTTGGGTTCCAGTGTCCACCTGTAGATTTTCCATCAGGTGAAGAACAATCTGCTTTTTCGTGAATATGGATAGCGTGTTCGCCTTCCTCAAGTCCTGTAATGGTCCCAACCAAAGAAACAACACCATCTTTTTCTGTAAAGTTAATGGTACCTTCAGTATTACTGTCACTTTTAGGAGATAGTTTAATTGAAAGCTTTTTTTCCATTGGCGCTTCATCAACAATCTCTTCTACTTCCATTTCAGTTTCTTCAACAACTTCTTCGGCTTCTTTCTTGGTTTCTTTACAAGCTGTGGCAAAGACAATGCTAAATACAAATACTATTAGTTTTAAGTTTTTCATTTTTAAGTTTTATTGTTTCTAGTAAAGTTAATGATATAACTACGTTTCTGCAAACGAATACGGATTAGAGTTACAATTTTAATGAATATGACAAAAGTCATGTTTTAAGCAATTGCTTAGAATTAATTTTGAATCGTCAATAAATAGGTATGTGTCAATCATTAGTAAATAAATACAATGTTGCTGGTCCTCGTTATACCAGTTACCCAACGGTTCCGTATTGGAATATAGAAACGTTTTCATTGCAACAATGGACAGCATCTTTGCGTAAATCTTTTAATGAAAGTAATGCTACGGAAGGATTAAGTTTATATCTACACTTGCCTTTTTGTGAAAGTCTTTGCACATTTTGTGGATGCCATAAACGCATTACCAAACGCCATGAAGTAGAAAGTCCTTATACCAAAGCACTTTTAAAAGAGTGGGATTTGTACAGAGCTATGTTGGGCGGTAAGCCAAAAATCAAAGAATTACATCTTGGAGGTGGTACACCAACATTTTTTTCTCCTGAGAATTTGAATTTTTTGTTGTCTGAACTTTTTAAGGTTTCTGAATTAGCAGAAGATTACGAATTTAGTTTTGAAGGGCATCCAAACAATACTACAGAAGCACACCTTCAAACATTATACGATTTAGGTTTTAGACGTGTAAGTTTTGGAGTTCAAGATTATAATATTAAAGTGCAGCAGGCGATACATCGTATTCAACCGTTTGAAAACGTAAAACGAGTGACTGAACTAGCTAGAGCAATTGGCTATACTTCTGTAGGGCATGATATTATTTTCGGTTTACCATTTCAGACCGAAGAGGATGTTGTAAATACTATTGGTAAGACTAAAGAATTGATGCCAGATCGTATAGCATTTTACAGTTATGCACATGTGCCTTGGATAAAAGGAAATGGTCAGCGTGGTTATAAGGATGAAGATTTACCTTCAGGAGATTCTAAACGTCACCAATACGAAACAGGAAAGCAACTTTTAGAAGAAGCAGGTTATATTGAAATTGGTATGGACCATTTTGCTTTAAAAAAAGATGCGCTGTACAAAGCTATGCAAAACAATACCTTGCATCGTAATTTTATGGGTTATACAGCTTCAAAAACTCAAGCTATGATTGGTTTGGGAGTATCTTCAATTAGCGATAGTTGGTATGGTTTTGCACAGAATGTAAAATCTATTGAAGAATACTATCATTTGGTAGATAACGGTATTATTCCTGTGTACAGAGGTCATATTTTGAATACTGAAGATTTAATAATAAGACAGCACATTCTTAATCTGATGTGCAATTTTGAAACGTCTTGGTTAAATGATGATTTAACATTTGATGAGCTACCAGAAGTATTAATAAAACTTAAAGAATTTGAAAAAGATGGTTTGCTAGAATTTGGAAGTAAACAAGTTTTAGTAACGGAAAAAGGCAAACCGTTTATCCGAAATATATGTATGGCTTTTGATTTGTTGTTGCAACGCAAAAAACCAGACACTCAATTATTCTCAATGACTATTTAAACCAAAAAAGATGAAAAAAATTATTGTACCAGTAGATTTTTCGGAATATTCGGAGTTTGCGCTAGAAGCAGCAGCTAACTTGGCCCAAAAGTACGATTCTGAAATTATTGTTCTTCATATGTTAGAACTGTCTAATGCTATTATTACAGCTAATAATGATTCTTTGAATGAAGAAGCCGTGTTTTATTTGAAATTAGCAGAACAACGTTTCGATAATTTTTTAGATAAGCCTTACTTAAAAGGTATTAAAGTATCTCCTGTTGTGAAACATTTCAAGGTTTGGAATGAAGTTAATGACGTTGCCAATGAGCATCATGCCAATCTTATTGTTATGGGTTCTCATGGTGCAAGCGGAGTAAAGGAAGTCTTTTTAGGTTCTAATACTGAAAAGGTTGTGCGTTATGCTGACATTCCGGTTTTAGTAGTGAAACATAATCCTATTTTAATGGATTTTGAGAATGGCGTTTTTGCGAGTGATTTCTCAGAAGAAGCTATTGCTCCATATATAAAAGCTAAAAACACGTTTGACAAACTAAATGTAAAGTTACATTTAGTATATGTAAACACGCCAGATGGAAACTTTAAAAGTACATCTGAAATTGATAAAAAAGTTACACATTTCTTAAAGAAAGCCGACGGTCATTTAGATAACTTGGATAATGTACATGTGGTTTCAGACTATACTATAGAAGAAGGAATTTTAAACTTTGCTAATACTATTGGTGCAGATGTAATTGCTGTAGCTACACATGGTAGAAGAGGTTTAGCTCACTTTTTTGAAGGTAGTATTTCTGAAGACATTGCAAATCATTCAACTTTGCCTGTAATGACTTTTAAAATATGATTTTGGTGTTTTGTTAGTATTAATTACTATCATTGGGTGAAAACGTCAAAGACATTTGTCTTTGGCGTTTTTTTTAGCTCAGTTTATTGATGGCGAAGTCTGCCAGTAATTTCATCAATATGAATTACAAAAACAATAGGTAAATTATCAGTCTCGATTTTAGCAGAGAATTCATGAATATAATCTAGATCTACAAGTTCTTTTCTTAAGACCAAATCTTTTATGCCTAAAGAAAATTCGTGTAGCAAAGCTTTGGCATGGCTACCTTCCATTTCTTCAAAAGTACCATGAGCTACTACGGAAGTCCAGTCGTTTACAGATTCTATTTCCGTAACTTCAAGAGCCACTGCGCTATGCAGTCTTAAGGCATTGATTTTATGACCATCTCCTGAATAACAAATGATTTTTTCACCATTATAAAAGTAGGTGATAGGTATTACATAAGGCTTATTGTTGTAAATATAACCCAAATGACCAATGTAATTATTACTAAGAATAAAGGCGGATTCTTTATGTTTTAAAGACTTTCTCATACTGAAAACTTTCACAGTATAAGATACGAAAAATTTTAATGACAATCAATAGCGCTAGAAGCCATTTCTACAACTGGAGCAGGTGAGATGTAAGGGATACCAAGTCCTAATCCTCTGAGAATAAATAACACACCAATAACTACAACAAAAACAGGTATTGCTTTCTGAATACGTTGTTTTATGGTACTGTTTAAAAATTTACCTAAGTAAATTGCGGAGGTCATTAAAGGGATAGTACCTAAACCAAATAATATCATGTAAAGACTTCCTTGCAACAAGCTACCAGTTGCCAATGAACCAAAAACAGCCATATAAACTAGTCCACAAGGCAAAAAGCCATTCAAAAATCCGATAGTTAAAAAAGTATCTGATGTTTTCTTTTTTAAAGCTTGTCCTAAGTTAGACTTTACTTTTGAGATGATCTTATTTATAGGTCTTGATAAATTGTATTTACTAATGGTTTTATAAGGAATTAAAACCAAAACAATCATTATAATACCAATGGCAATAGATAATTGCTGTTGTAAACCAAAAATGTAAAGACTTTTACCAAGTAGACCAAAAACTAAGCCTATTATGCTATAAGCTAATAGTCTTCCAAAATGATAAATACCAATTTGGCTTACTTTTTTGAATGAGTTAGAACGATCTACAGGAAGCATAAAGGCTATTGGTCCGCACATACCTACGCAGTGCAAACTACCCAATAGCCCTAATACTAATCCTGATACTAACATGTTTCAATAATTGATTTCTTTTTTGAATAGATAAGGTTTATTATCGTATTCCCAATCTATTTTAATGTTCCAACGACCATCTAACAAATGGTTGTCAGGTATGAGCAAATTGTGGCTAGATAATGAAATTGGAGTTTCAAAATCTAAATGCTTGTTAGATGGTCTATATAGGAACACTTTTCCTTTTATCTTGTTATAATCTAAATCTTTAGGGAAACTAACAACCATACCTTCATTAGTTTTTTTCCATGTGATATTAGTTTTAAGGGATTTTGCATTGTTTTCTTTATCAATATCTCCTTGAAACTTTAGCTCTTGCTGGTAGTAATCTTCTACAACCAGATCGTGATCATACTTTTTATCAGTACTCATACTGATAACGAAATACATTATAAAGGCA
Organism: Winogradskyella sp. SYSU M77433; assembly: GCF_029911945.1. Lineage (NCBI taxonomy): Bacteria > Pseudomonadati > Bacteroidota > Flavobacteriia > Flavobacteriales > Flavobacteriaceae > Winogradskyella > Winogradskyella sp. SYSU M77433. The sequence goes on from NZ_JARYTG010000008.1 coordinate 42,398, forward strand.
ATAAAGCCTGCAAATGCAATAACTATAGCTGTTCCCCAATTTATTTTCATAACATAATTTATTTTGTCTTCCTGAATTTGCTTCAGGATTTCTAGTTATAACTTCTAGGACCTAAGAAGGTTACAGAAGTTGTTTCTATTAATTTTTCACCACTGTATACATCAATGGTTATTTCATTTTTATCACCAGATAAATCGCTTTGTTTTAATTCAATAAACAAGGTGCCTTCTGCTAATCCACTTTCCTTAACTTCAAAAGTCTCAGTTGTAGATACTAGTTTTATGTCACCATCAACACCTCTAAGTTTAAACTTAACATCTTTAATGTCTTCAGTTGTTTTATTGACTACTTTGTAAGTGTAAACATTACTGATGATATTATTGTCCTTATGCTCATACAGTTGTCCTGGTAAACGCAATACTCTAGCTTCAACATCATTTCTAAGCGCTAACATACCACCCAAAACACCAATGAGAATAATAAGTACGGCAATGTAACCTTTCATTCGAGCCGTTAATTTAAAAGGCTCTTTCTTTTCAATATTGTCTTCACTTGCATAACGAATTAAACCTTTTGGAAGGTTAATTTTTTCCATTATGGTATCACATTCGTCAATACAAGCTGTACAGTTTACACATTCTAGCTGTGTGCCGTTTCTAATATCTATGCCTGTAGGACAAACATTAACACATTGAAAACAATCAATACAATCTCCATAACCCAAAGCTTCACGATCTTCATTCTTTCTAAATTTCTTTCTACCATTTTCTGCTTCACCACGTTTATGATCATAGGCTACAACTATAGATTTGTTATCTAAAAGTACACCTTGAAGTCGTCCGTAAGGACAAGCGATGATACAAACCTGTTCTCTAAACCACGCAAAGATGAAATAGAATACACCTGTAAAAATTAACAACGGAATTAATGTTCCCATGTGTTGAGCAGGTCCTTCTTGTATATATCTTAAAAGCTTATCACTTCCTATTAAATAGGCTAAAAAGATATTAGCTATTAAAAATGAAATCACTAAAAAGATGAACCATTTTAAAAGACGCTTTCTAATTTTTTCAGCATCCCATTTTTGCTTTTTAAGGCGCATTTGTTTGTTTCTGTCACCATCAATCCAATATTCAATGCGTCTAAAAACCATTTCCATAAAAATGGTTTGCGGACAAATCCACCCACAAAAAATACGACCAAAACCTACTGTAAATAGAGTGATAAATACCACGCCTATAATCATGGAAATTACAAACAGGTGAAAATCTTGAGGCCAAAATGGAAAACCAAAGATGTTAAATCGTCTTTCAAGGACGTTGAACATTAAAAATTGGTTGCCATTAATTTTTACGAAAGGGGCAGCAAATAGAAACGCTAATAGAATGTAGCTTACTATTTTGCGCTTATCGTAATAAGGGCCTGAAGGTTTTTTAGGAAATATCCAATTACGTTTACCTTCTTCGTTAATTGTACCTATTGAATCTCTAAAGACTTCGTTGTCTGGCGTTTCCATGTAGGAGTTGACTTTAAGAATTAATCATTTGAAGCAACGGTTTGGTTTTCTTCCGTTACTTCTGTTTCGGTGTTTTCTTCTTGGTTGTCGTCTTGGTTAGTGTCTTCTTCGGTTTCAGTAGTTTCGCTTTCAGATGTGGCATCAGAACTTTCAGCAGATTCGTCTACCCAAATATCGCCTTGAGCTTCTTTTGGATTTGCAGGTGTGGTGCCCTGAAATTGTAGTACATAACTTGCTACTTGTGCCATTTCTAAAGGTTTTAAATTGGCTTTCCAGGATACCATCCCTTTGCCATCTCGTCCACCTTCAGAAATTGTTCTAAATACATTTTTGATGCCTCCACCTAAAATCCAGTATTGATCTGTTAGGTTAGGACCAATTCCACCTCCACCATCAGCCATGTGACAAGCCACACAGTTGGTTTCAAAAATCACTCGTCCAGCATTAAGGTCAGCGTCTTCAGTTAATAACTCTACTGTATTAACATCAACTAGGTTTTTGGCAGTTTTTTTGTATTCTTCTATAGCTCTGTTAGCCTCTGCATATTCTATTTCATATTCAGCAAACTGATCATCAGCATTAAGAATATGATAACGTACCATATAAATTACACCAAATACAATTGTAGCATAGAATCCGTATAACCACCATGGTGGAAGGTTGTTGTCTAACTCTTTAATACCATCGTAATTATGATCTAAGATAATTTCACCTTCAGCTTCAATAGGCTTAGAGTCTAAAAGTTTGGTGTACGTTTTCTTAACCCATAATGTTAATTTTGAAGGAGCGTTGCGCTGTGCATCGTATCTGGCTTTGCCTTCTTCATCTAAACTCTGGTAAAGAATATTATCTAAAGAACCTACAATACCCTCTATTGCTATTAATACTAATAGTACTAATAAAAGGAATAATAAAACTATAGGTTGTTCTATAAACGCTGGTTGGTCGCCAGAATCTACAAAGTATTCTACTAGAGCAGCAATAGAAAAGAAGATTACTGGTACTCTAATGTATGATGGAATTAATTTTCTCATGATATGAAATCGTTTTGGTTATCTAAAGGTATATTGCTGACTTTTGTGATGTATTCTTTCTTTGCTGTAAACACCCAATAAAATAAGGCTACAAAAAAGACGAAGAATATTAAGAGCGATATCAATGGATAGATTTCTATTCCAGTGATACTTTCCATATGATGTTTTACAAACTTTAGCATAACGTTATTAGTTTTGAGCGGTTTCGTTAATAATCTCTTTCACTTTAATATCTGTACCTAAACGTTGTAGATAGGCAATAAGCGCTACTATTTCTCTGTTTCGCATTTCAACAAAGCTCTCACCTCCAGCAGCTTTATCAGCTTCATAAGATTTAGCAAAATCAGGATCGCTATAAAGGTTTTGCTCTATCTGTGTACCTTGTTCTAACATTGAAGTCTGAGCATTTGCAATATCTTCATCTGTGTAAGGCACACCAAGACTTACCATCGTTTCCATTTTCTTTTCGGTCATGGACTTGTCTAGTTTAGCACCTTCGCCAACAATCAACCATTTATATGATGGCATAATAGAACCAGTTGAGGTACTTTGAGGATCGTACATGTGATTAAAATGCCAGTTATCGTTATACTTACCACCAACGCGATGTAAGTCTGGACCTGTACGCTTACTTCCCCAAAGGAATGGGTGATCGTAAACATATTCACCAGCTTTAGAGTACTCACCATAACGTTCTACCTCACTTCTAAAAGGTCTAACCATTTGTGAGTGACAACCCACACAACCTTCTCTGATGTAGATATCTCTACCTTCTAATTCTAATGGAGTATAAGGTTGAACACTACTTATAGTTGGGATGTTAGATTTTACTACAATAGTTGGTATAATCTGTACAACACCACCAATTAAAATAGCAATTGTAGCATAGATAGTTAATAAAACAGGCTTACGCTCTAACCAAGTGTGCCATCCTTCACCAGCAACACGGCTTTTAGATACACGTTGTAAAGCAGGTGCTTCAGCAAGCTCATCAGTAACTTTGTTTTCTGCTCTAGAAACCGTCATGATAATGTTGTATACTAAGATAAGCATACCTGTAATGTATAATGTACCACCAATAGCACGCATCCAGTACATTGGCATAATTTCAGTAACTGTTTCTAAGAAGTTACCATACACTAAACTACCATCTGGGTTGAATTGTTTCCACATACTAGCTTGAGTAAATCCAGCAACATACATTGGTAAAGCATATAAAAGGATACCTAATGTACCTACCCAGAAATGTAAGTTGGCTAATCCTGTAGAATGTAATTTTGTTTTGAATAATCTTGGTACTAACCAGTATATCATACCAAAGGCTAAGAATCCGTTCCAAGCTAATGCACCAACGTGAACGTGAGCAATAATCCAGTCTGTAAAGTGAGCAATTGCGTTAACGTTTTTTAATGAAAGCATTGGACCTTCAAACGTAGCCATACCATAACCAGTAATAGCAACAACCATAAATTTAAGAACAGGATCCGTTCTTACTTTATCCCAAGCACCACGTAAGGTCAATAATCCATTAATCATACCACCCCAAGAAGGAGCAATTAACATTACAGAGAAAGCAACACCTAAATGTTGTGCCCATTCTGGAAGTGCAGTATATAATAAGTGGTGAGGTCCTGCCCAGATATAAATGAATATTAAGGACCAGAAGTGAACAATAGAAAGTCTGTAAGAATATACAGGTCTATTCGCTGCTTTTGGTACAAAATAGTACATTAAACCTAAGAAAGGTGTGGTTAAGAAGAATGCAACAGCGTTATGTCCGTACCACCACTGTACTAAAGCATCTTGTACACCAGCATAAACAGAATAACTTTTTAAACCACTAACAGGTAATTCTAAACTATTGAAAATATGAAGTACAGCAACCGTAACGAACGTAGCTAAATAGAACCAAATAGCAACATATAAGTGACGTTGACGACGCTTTAAAATTGTACCAATCATATTCACACCAAAAGCTACCCAAATAAGCGCAATAGCAATATCAATTGGCCATTCTAATTCAGCATATTCTTTTGATGTTGTGTAACCCAATGGCAGTGTAAGAGCAGCAGCTACAATAATTAATTGCCAACCCCAAAAGTTGATGTTACTTAATAAATCGCTAAACATTCTCGCTTTAAGTAAGCGCTGAAGCGAATAGTAAACACCTGCAAAAATAGCATTACCTACAAAGGCAAAAATTACAGCGTTGGTGTGAAGTGGTCTTAAACGACCAAAACTTAACCAAGAGATACCATCAGTTAAGTTTGGGAATATAAACATAAAGGCTAGTAGTATTCCAACTAGCATACCTACAACTCCCCAAAGTATTGTGGCATAGAGGAACTTTTTAACGATTTTGTTATCGTAGTAAAATTGTTGCATTTCCATATTAAAAAAATTAGTCAGTTTTTGTTTGTGTTGAGTTATTCTTTTTGTTCTTAATAATTTCGTCTTCAAAGAGCATACGCACAGATGGTGTGTAGCTATCATCATATTGACCAGACTTTACGGCCAATAAAAAAATGATTAAAAATGTTACGCCAACAATGACACTAACAGTTAATAAAATATATATAACACTCATACCTAATTGAAGTTATGGTTCAAAAATACTATTGACCTAAAGTTTAAAACATGACATTTATCATGTTCAAATTTTTATTTTAATTTTCTACCTAAGAGATTCGTGAAAACCGTTGTAAATACAACAATACTTATAGAACTCAAAGGCATTAAAATAGCCGCAACAACAGGTGCTAATTGTCCCGTAACTGCAAAATATAATCCAACAACATTGTATATAAATGAGAGCACAAAGCTCCATTTAATGATTTTTATAGCTGATTTTGATGCTTTTATATAAGCATATAATTCTTTGAATTTTGAGGCGTCTAAAATGGCATCACAAGCAGGTGAGAAGACGTTAACATCTTCTGAGATAGCAATACCAACATCACTTTGAGCTAAGGCACCAGCATCATTTAAACCGTCACCGATCATTAAGACTTTTGCTCCTTCAGATTGATGATATTTGATGAAATCTAATTTATCCTCAGGTTTTTGATTGAAAATGAGTTTGGTTTTTGCAGGTAATAATTTCTTAAGGTTTTCACGTTCCCCTTCATTATCTCCTGAAAGAATGACTAAATCGAATTGCTTTTTTAGTTTATTAAAGAGTTTAGAGACACCTTTTCTATAACTATTATAAAAGGTGTATTTTCCTTTATAAACATTATTGCTGCTAATATGGACTGTAGTATTTAAAACAGCAGCTTCTTGCGTATTGCCAACAAAACTTGCCGAGCCTATTTTAAGATTGATATCATTATGTTTTGCTTCAATACCTTTACCAATATGCTCTTCAAAAGTATCTAGGGTTACAATATTGTGTTCGTCCAAAATATTATAAAGGCTTCTACTTAAAGGGTGGTTAGAACCTCTCAATGAATTTTTCAAAACCAAACTTTCGTTATCTGAAAGTAATTCTCCATCATAAATAGCATTGCTGGATTTATTTGAAGTAATGGTTCCTGTTTTATCAAAGATTACGGTATCAATTTGTGCTAACTTTTCAAGAACACTTGCATTTTTGACATAAAATTTCAGTTTACCAAATATTCGCAATAAGTTTCCGAAAGTAAAAGGAGCTGATAGCGCAATAGCACAAGGACAAGCAATGATAAGGACTGCCGTAAAAACATTCATGGCTTTACTTGCATCTGTAATCAACCAGAATGTTGTAGCAACTAGAGCAATTGATAAAATAGCAATCGTAAAATGTTTGCTCACCTTGTTGGTTATAGTTGCAAAGCCATCTTCTTTATTCTTATTAAAGACATCATTACTCCAGAGTTGGGTTAAGTAGCTTTGCTCAACAGATTTTAAAGCCTCAAGTTCTATGACTCCTGATGTTTGTTTTCCACCAGCAAAAAGCTTATCTCCAGATTTTTTTGAAACGGTCTGTGATTCACCAGTTACAAAACTGTAATCAATCTTTCCCTTGCCATTAATTAAAATACCATCAACAGGAATTAGTTCTTCATTTCTAATAAGTATTCTGTCTCCTTTTTCAATATTATAAACCTGTATGGATGATTCCTCTCCATTTTTACCAATCTTAGTTATAGCAATAGGGAAGTAGGATTTATAGTCACGTTCAAATGATAAAAAGTCGTAGGTTTTTTGTTGAAAAAACTTACCAACCAAAAGGAAGAAAATCAAACCCGCTAGACTATCAAAAAAGCCGGAGCCTAAATCAAAAATAATCTCAACGGTACTTCTAATAAATAATACCGAAACACCCAGCGCAATGGGTACATCAATATTTAGAAGTTTAGCTTTTAAGCCTTTATATGCCGAAATAAAATAATCTTGCGCAGAATAAAAAACAATGGGAATAGACATGGCAAACATTAACCATCTAAACACATGTTTGTACTGTTCTAGCCAAAATTCATTAAGTTCAAAATACTCAGGAAAAGAGAGAAACATAATATTTCCAAAGCCAAAACTCGCAACACCTAATTTATAGATAAGGCTTCTATTAATATGATTTTTTACAGAACTAAAATCATCAAGACTAATGTAAGGCTCGTAACCGATTGAGCTCAATAAAAGCACAATGGACTTTAAATTTGTAGCTTCAGGATTATAGGTAACACGTACGGTCTTTTTACCAAAGTTGACTTGAGAAGATGAAATATTAGCATCTAGTTTGTTTAAATTTTCTAAAATCCAAATACAAGAACTACAATGAATATGCGGAATGTATAGTGTAGCGACTTCAGCAGTATCACTTCTAAATTCGGTTAACTTTTCAATAATAGAATCTTGAGACAGAAAATCATATTTACCTTCAATCTCTTTCGGAACTGCTCCTGGAGCATTTTGTAAATCGTAATAACAGGTTAAATCATTTTCATTAAAAATTTCAAAAACGGTTTTACAGCCATTACAACAAAAAGATTTTTCCTGAAAAGTTATAGGATGACTACCACAATCATCTCCACAATGAAAACATGTTTTGTTTTCCATTTTTTTGCTCATTTATACCTACAGCAAAGTTGACGGATTGAGTGCTTTTAAAATATGATATTTGTCATATATTAAATACTTTTACACATGCCATTTTATAACTGACTAAATTTATTTAATGATTTTTCAAGATAAAGATGTTTTTAATGTGCTTTTTGAAGCCGTTTCAGAAGGTGTAATAGTAGTAGATCAAACTCAGCATATTGTAGCAGCCAATGAATCTGCCGTGAGTATGTTTGGTTATGATGATGATGATCTAATTAATAAACATTTAGACACATTAATACCTAAAACATATAGAGCTAATCACCACAAACATGTGGATGGTTTTATGAAACAACAAAAAAAACGCCAAATGGGTCAAGGTAGAGATTTATTTGGCGCTCATAAAAATGGTAGCACGTTTCCGGTTGAAGCAGGTTTAAATCCTTTGCATATCAATGGAGAAAACTATATAATGGCCTTGGTTATTGATATTTCAGTAAGAAAACAACAAGAAGAAGAATTACAAGAGCTAAACGACGAATTAGAGCGAAAAGTAGCATCTAGAACTGAGCAGTTAAGTGCTACGGTTGAAGAGCTTAAAGTAGCAAATCAAAAGCGAGATATAGAAATAAAAAAACGTATAGAAGCTCAGAATAAAATAAGTGATGCGCTTAAAAAAGAAAAGGAACTCAATGATCTAAAGACTAAGTTTTTATCATTGGTTTCTCACGAGTTTAAAACTCCTTTAAGTGGTATTTTAACTTCGGCAATGTTATTGAGCAAGTACAAGTTAGAAGAACAACAGGAACGTCGTGATAAACACATTAAAACTATTACAGATAAAGTTCATTACTTAAATAATATTTTGAATGATTTTCTTTCAATAGAAAAGCTTGAAACAGGAAAAGTGTCTTATAAGCTTTCAAACTTTATGCTTACTAAAATTGTAGATGAGGTTATCTATAATGCTAACATGCTTCTCAAAGAAGGGCAAATTATTAAATATCCTGAAGGTATAGATGGGTTATCACTTTATCAAGATGAAAAAATAGTAGAATTGGCCTTAAGTAATTTGGTACACAATGCTATTAAATATTCACCAGAACATTCAGAAATAAGCATACAAATAAATCAAGATAAAACGACTACAACATTTAGCGTAAAGGATAATGGGATAGGAATACCAGAAAAAGATCAAAAACAGATTTTTAATCGCTATTTTAGGTCAGAAAATGCCTTATTAATTCAAGGTACAGGTATAGGACTTAATATTGTAAAAAGTCATTTAAATAATTTAGGTGGGGAAATAAACTTTTTTAGCGCCGAAAATAAAGGAAGTACCTTTACTATAAAATTACCAAATAAAGCCACTCAATGAAACATATATTATTAATTGAAGACGATCCTATTTTAAGAGAAAACACAGCCGAATTATTAGAACTTTCAAATTATAATATTAGTACAGCTCCAAACGGGAAAATTGGTTTAGACACAGCTTTAAAAATTAAACCAGATATTATTGTTTGTGATATTATGATGCCAGAACTTGATGGTTATGGCGTATTACAAGGGCTTTCAAAAAATGAACAGACTAAATATATTCCGTTTATATTTCTTTCAGCAAAAACCGAACGTAAAGATGTAAGAAAGGGTATGGATTTGGGTGCTGATGATTATATAACAAAACCTTTTGAGGAAGATGAATTAATTAGTGCTATTGAAAGTAGACTAGCAAAAGTAGCTATTTTAAAGGATGATAGAGAAAGCACTATAGACGAAACCGAGGATGAGCAAGAAATAAGAAATTTAAATGATTTAAAAAACTTTTTTGATGATAACGGTAAAACCTTCACGTTTAGTCAAGGGGAAACGATCTATAAAGAAGGCCAGCACTCCAACTATATTTATTTAATTGAAAAAGGATTAGTGAAATGTCATAAATTAGATGATCAAGGAAAGGATTTAACTACAGCATTGCATAAAGAAGACGATTTATTCGGTTATACCTCATTTACCGAAAATACGACGTATAAAGAAACTGCAGCAGCAATTAAAGAATCGGTGTTATTAGGTATTTCAAAAAACCAATTTATAGAAATCATAAGTAGTAATCATAAAGTTACCTTAGATTTAATACAGCTATTAAATGATGATTTGGTAAATGTTAAAGACCAATTATTAGAAATGGCTTATAGTTCAGTAAAGAAGAGAACAGCTCTAACAATTTTAAAATTTGCTGATAAATTAGGGAGTAAACCAACAGATTTTATAAGAATTTCTAGAAATGATTTGGCAAGTGTTGCAGGTGTTGCCACAGAGAGTTTAATTAGAACATTATCGCGTTTTAGAGAAGATGGTATTATTGAAATAGAAGGTCGTAACATCAAAGTTTTAGACCTACAAGAGCTAAAAAATATCGAATAATAAACTGGTGTTAAAATCCAATTACTGACAACGGTCATATTTCAGACATAGCCTTAATACTACATTTGTCCATACAATTATGGATAAACAAGCAATGGCTAATATATTAATACCTACAGACTTCTCTGATAATGCTTGGAATGCAGTAGAATATGCAGTTGAATTTTTTAGTAAGTCAATGTGCAACTTTTACGTGTTACATGTTTGTCATGGCCCTAATGCAAAAGCAATTTTAGAAGAGCAAAAAGAGTGCAAAGAAAAGTTGCAGTTACTTTTGCATAAAATACAAGGCAAATTTTCTAATAATGCAAAGCATAAGTTTTTCACTATTATAGATGCGGGCTATCTTGTAAGTTCTGTTCGTAGGCAAGTAGAGCAAAATCAGATAGATTTTATAGTCATGGGAACTAGAGGAGGTTCAGGCGCTAAGGCAACACCTATAGGTAGCAATGCTTCTAATGTAATTACTAAAGTAAGATGCGCTACCATTGTAGTACCTGAGAATGCTAAGTATTCGAAGTTAACAGAAATTGCTTTTCCAACAGATTTCCTTTCGGTATATTCTCCTAAAACATTAGAGGCTATTACAAGTATTGTTGAATCCAATAAAGCTTCTGCCAGAGTTTTACATATTAAAAATGAAGCTGTAGTTTTAAATGAAGATCAAAAACGAAATAAAGAATTATTAGAAGCCTATCTAGGTGCCAATGAACATAGTTTTCATTTTTTATCTAACTATCATATAGAAAATCAGGTCCAAGATTTTGTTGAAGAGCGCAAAATAGATTTAATAACTATGTTGGCTAAAAATTTAAATTATTTTGAAAAAATATTATTTCATCCTAAAACACCCAAAGTAAAATACTACACTGATATTCCTTTTTTAGTATTGCATTAGAATATCAAGGTAGTTTCATTAAATTATGAATTATGAGTAAATGTGAATCTTGTATTATAAGAGAATTAAATGCATTAAAATCACTATCGCGCGAAGAGCTAATGCGCATATCAAGCTGTAAAACAGGTAAAATCTATAAAAGAGGTCAGGTTATTTTTGAAGAAGGAGAAACGCTTAACGGAGTTTATTGTGTTAGAGAAGGAGTATGTAAGCTTACTAAGTTAAGCGAAAACGGAAAGGATCAGGTTGTAAAACTTGTTGTTAAAGGAGATATATTAGGAAAGCGTTCTTTGGTAACTGACCAAAAAACCAACCTTAGTGCTGTTGCCATTAACGATATGGAGATGTGCTTCATCCCAAAAAGTGAAATTATGGATGACTTAGCCCAAAACCCTAACTTCTCTATGGAGGTTTTAAAAGAAATGGCTAATGAGTTGAAAATTTCTGACGATACTATAGTAAGTATGGCACAAAAATCGGTCAAACGAAGATTGGCTGAAGTATTACTTTATATTCATAATAATTTTAATTCTGAAAGTGACGAGTATTTAGATATAGTGCTTTCTCGTGAAGACTATGCAAATATTGTCGGCACAGCAACTGAATCTGCTATTAGAATTTTATCTCAGTTCAAAAAAGAAGGCTTAATCTCCACAAAAGGAAAGCAAATAAAGATAGAAGATCCTAGTGGTCTTAATCGTATAGAATAAAAAAAAGCGTCTCAAAAAAGAGACGCTTTTTTTATTGTTGTCATCTATCTTAATTAGATTCGGAATCTATTTCGGTTGAAATGGTCTCACCATCTAAAGGTTCATTTTCTTTTTTAAGATAAGTATCTAAAAACTTCACAATTCTGCTGTAAGCTTCAATTTGATTTTCCTTTTTTACAAAACCATGACCCTCATCTTCAAATAGAACATATTCTACAGGAACTCCATTTTTTCTAACACCTTCAACAATTTCATCAGATTCAACTTGTAAAACTCTTGGATCTTGAGAGCCTTGAAGAACGATTAAAGGTTTGGTTACTTTATCAGTATGAAATAAAGGAGAAATACGTTTTAGCCTAACAGAGTCAGCAGTAAAAGGATCTCCCATTTCTTTGTAGAGCGCTTCTCTGAAAGCTTCCCAATAAGGTGGAATACTCTTTAATGTGCGCATCCAGTTCGTAACTCCAAAAATATTTACACCTACATCAAATTCTTCAGGTGCATATGTTAAAGCAGCCATGGTCATATAACCACCATAAGATCCACCTAAAATTCCTATTTTGTCACCATCTATCTCAGGTTGTTTTGCTAACCAATTTTTGCCTTCAACACAATCTTGTAAGTCTTTTTCACCATGATTTCTATCATCCATTTGAAAGAAGGTTTTTCCGTAACCACTACTACCTCTATTGTTCACGGCAAGAATGGCATAGCCTTGATTCACCATATATTGAATTAACGAATTAAAATTCTGTCTAGTTTGGCCGCCAGGTCCACCATGCACCCAAACCATGGCAGGAACTTTATTTTCTTCTGATGCTTGATGAGGTAGGTAATAGATTGCTGGGATTTCTACACCATCAAACGATTTGTATCTAACAACAGTTGCCGATACTAAATCTTCGGGATTTATGTCTTTATTTAATACATCAGTGACTTTATATTGTTCTTTAGTTTCTAAATTATAAGTGTATAAATCTGAAGGTGCATTTGAGCCACCTACATACATGCGCATCCATTTTTCATCATCACTAAAACTAACGCTTGTAATACTTTTATTACCAAAATCTGGTAATTCAATAGGCTTCATGGTTTCTGAACTTAGTACTTCAATAGCATTTTTACCATCTTCATTAACAAAAACAGTCATATAACTTCCGCCTGAAGTAAAACTAACACCAAGAATATCCCAAGACTTTTCTAATACCTTTTTGCTTTCTTTTGTTTCTAAATCATAAGACATTAGGTATTCAAATTCAGAAGAATCGTCTGTAGTGTAATATAATTTTGAACTGTCTTTTGAAAAATCCTGAGCAGAGTTACCGCTAAGGTTTTCATTTATTTTTAATGTTTCACCTGTTTTGGCATTATGTATAAACAAATCACTGTCATTGGTATTTATGGTTTTTGAAAGCGCAAAATAATTTTCGTCATTAGAAATACCAGATAAGTCCATACCATCTTCGTTTTTATATAATAAGGAGGAAGAATAATCATCTATAGACATCTTATATACATCAAAAAACCGCGGATCTCTTTTGTTAGATCCGTAGTAAAAGTGCTTGTCATCTTCAGCCCAACTATAAAATTCAGATTTAGCTCCATCATCTGGAGTAACATCCTTTATGTTACCATCAAGTTCTCTAACATAAATGTGGTCTATTTCATCACCATTATTATCGGCACTGAATAGCATTCTATCATCATCAGGAAAGTAAGAATTGGCAAAATACGATGTTGAGTCTGATTGTGTTATAGGTGTTAGTTCACCACCAGTCACAGGAATAGTGTAAACATTGTATATTCCAGAACGGTTGCTAGAAACTAAAAGTTTACTATTGTCTGAAGAAAAACTACCACCACTTACAGATTCATTGTCCATAAATTGATTTATGGTATAGTTTTGAATCTCACGTTCTTTAGCGGTTTCGTTCTTGGTCTCTTCTTTACAAGATACCAGAAGAACGAGAAAACTAAAAGTCAGGAAAAATGTTCTCATATTAATTGATTTTAATTGATTAATCTATCTTAAAAGTTTTAACCTCCTTAAAAGGATTGGTTTTAACTTGTTCCATCTTTGTTTTGTAGGTTGTCCAATCGTCATTAAAAAATGTGTTTGTTTCAGCTAGTAAAGTACTGATGGCATCTTTAGCTTGTTGAATTAAAGTGGTTTCTGTTGAGGTTAATCCTGTTTGGCTATTGCTAACGTAACCAGCAGCTAGACCTAATCTCTGAAGAGGAGTTACATCAGGATTTCTTGTAATACCTTGACGTTTATCTTCTTTACCTAAATATTTGTCAATGAGGCTATCAATCGATTTTACTACCTCTTTTGAAGCTTTTATTTCTTCTTTGTATTTATCCTTATCGAGTTTGGTGAGTTCTTTTTTATAATCTTCAGCGATATTTTTACTTTTTACCAATTGCTCTAAAGCATCAGCAGTAGTTTGTTGAATAGCTTCTAAATCTTTAAGCGCTGTATAAACTTCATTTATATTTTTTTGAGAGACCTCAAGTCTTGGATCAGACTCTACTTTGATTGTTGTTTCAGAGATTAAATCTCCGTAGTGAAGGACTGCTTTGTAAGTTCCTGGTTTTACATTAACACCACCAGATTCTCTATCGTTTTTTCTAATTCTACGAGAAGGTCTATCAGCGCCAGCTTCGTCCATATACCAAGTCCATTTGTGGAGTCCATTTTCTTTAGGAGCTTTTTGTTTTAGAGTTCTAATCAAGCGTTCTCCGTCGTATAGTTTTAAAGTTAGGGAATCCCATTTTACGACGTTGTCAGTGTCGTTGTTAACTTGTTTCTCGATTTCATCATCATTTTCGTTTTGAGATTCTTCACTATCGTTCTGAATGATATCTTCATTCTTTTTGTTGAACAGATAGGTGAAATGCGCTCCATAACCACGATTTTCGCCATGATACATGGCATCTGCACCAAAGCGACTTCCGGTTGGTTGTTGGTAGGCTGCTTGATAGGCTATTGGTGGGTCGAATAATTCAATATTTGAATTGAGGACTGACTTATCTTTCGCCATAGCTCTCAAAGGTCTAATATCGTCTAAAACCCAAGCAGCTCTTCCAAATGTTCCTATAACTAAATCATGCTCTCTAGAATGAATGACTAAATCTTTTACTGATGTTGTCGGGAAACCTTCTGTCCACTTGGTCCACTTTTCTCCAGCATTTAGTGAGATATAAAGTCCATCATCAGTTCCAAGAAACATAAGATTTGGTTGTTCAATATCTTCAATAATTGCTAAGGCATAACTTTGAACATCGTTTTCATCTACAATTCTTTCCCAAGTTTTACCATAATTTTTAGTTCTAAAGGCATAAGGATTGTAGTTGAAGCGTCTATAATCATTAGCTATCAAAAGTGCCTCCCCTTTATTTTTGTTAGACGCTTTTATTTGTGCTATCCAACTGTTTTCTGGTAAACCTTTAATCTTGGAAACATCGGTCCAGTTTTTACCTCCATCAGTAGTGTAGTGTACTTTACCATCATCTGTACCAACCCAAAGCATGTCCTTTTCAATTGGTGACGGTTCAATAACTAAAATTGTGGTGTGATTTTCCGCACCTGTGGCATCCATAGTTAAACCACCACTATCAGATTGTTTTTGTTTTTCCGGATCGTTAGTGGTAAGATCTGGTGATATAATTGTCCAAGTTTCACCTTTATCAGTCGATTTATGTACAAATTGGCTTCCGAAATAGATAGTACTATTATCAAAAGGATCAATATTTATGGCTGAATTCCAATTGAAACGTAATTGTACATCAGCATCAGGGTGTGTTGGTCTCACCAAATAATTATTTCCTGTCTGCCAATCGTATCTGCTAACGTAACCTTGTTGGCTCATAGACCAACCGTAACGCGAATCATCTCTATCAGGAACCACATCAAAACCATCACCAAAGCTTATTTCTTGCCAGTAACTATTTCTAATGCCTTGGTCTTTCCAAACATAGGCAGGTCCTCTCCAAGACCCATTGTCTTGCATGCCACCATATACATTATAAGGAAATTCATTATCTACGGCTATGTGATAAAACTGTGCCACAGGAAGATTGCCAATAAATCGCCACGTTTTTCCACCATCTTTGGTAATATTCATACCACCATCATTGCCATCAATCATAAAATTGCCATTTTCAGGATGAATCCACCACGCATGATGATCTGGATGCACTCCATTACTCACACCATAAGCAGGCATGAGTTGTGTAAAGTTTTTTCCACCATCTTCAGAAACATTGATATATGTGAATACAGAATAAACACGGTTTTCATTTTGTGGGTCTACGTAGATTTCAGAATAGTAAAAGGGACGATTTCCAATATCGTTTTTATCATTTACTTTTTGCCATTTAAAACCACCATCTTCACTTTTATAAAGCGCATTCTTTTTAGCTTCAACAAGAGCATAAACAACGTCTGGTTTTCCAGGTGAGATAGCCACACCAATACGGCCTAAATCTCCTTTTGGGAAACCATCTTCTTCAGTGATTTTTTTCCATGTTTTACCTCCATCGTGCGTCATATGTAGTGCAGATCCTTCACCACCGGAATTAAAAAACCAAGGATCGCGCTTGTGTTCCCACATGGCAGCGAATAGTTTATTTGGGTTAGAAGGATCCATCACCAAATCAGCAACACCAGTTTTGTTATTTGCAAAAAGAATCTTTTCCCATGTTTTGCCACCATCCGTAGTTTTAAAGACTCCACGTTCTGGATGTTCGCCCCAAGGTGAACCAATAGCACCTACATAAACTACATCAGGATTGGTTGGATCTACAATGATTCTATGAATATGTCTTGTTTTCTCTAAACCCATAGATTTCCATGATTTTCCACCATCAAGCGATTTGTATACACCATAACCGCCATTTAATGAGTTTCTTGGGTTACCTTCACCTGTACCAACCCAAATAACACTCGGGTTAGATTGTTGAATTTCAACAGCTCCTATAGAAGCAGTAAGTTCTTTATCAAAAATAGGTTCCCATTTTATACCTCCAGAAGTTGATTTCCAAAGTCCGCCAGAGGCAGTTCCAACATACATAATATCAGGATTGTTGTTTACAACATCAATAGCTGTTACACGACCAGACATACCACCGGGACCAATGTTTCTTGGTGTCATATTCTTTACTAAATCCATCGAAAATTCTTGTGCAGAAAGAAGTGCTACACCACAAAGCATAACACATAAGAGAAAACGTTTCATTATTGTTTAGGTTGATTAATACCCTTAAAAATAATGAAAAGAAATTTGAGAATTATAAAAGATGTAAAAAGTTGTGTTCTAGTTATCTAGTAAAATAGGAATTGTAGTACTATTATTGCTGTAATTCTCATTTGATAATAACCATTTGGCACCATAAACATCTTTGTAAGTAATTTTGTAAAGAATAGTTTTCTTGCTTAACAAGTCTTTTACGAAGTCTAGATTATTAGCGTTCTCTATTTCTAAAACATTGATTTGCTCATTGGCTTGTAATACAAATCCTTTAATGAGTGTGTTTTTTGAATAAGGAATAGTGTCTAAGCCTTTGGTGTTATTGAAAATATGGTCGAATAAGTCATCGGTATTGTTGAACTTATGTTTTGCATCTAACTCAATTTCAACATCATCAATAAAGGCTGGTCCAACACCTTTATTTCCTATGACGAATTTAAAATTGTTGTCGTATTCACTATACCATTGATTTAGGTGTGGAAGCACGGACGCACTCTGTTGCATTTGTGTAAGTTTGTTTTCTTCTCTAGCTAAATACGATTGATAAAGTAAAGCTACAAGTGAAATAACACTGATAAATAGGGCAGAGGTACTCATGATTTTATCAGTAGTCCAGTTGATTTTTTTTCTAGACTTTTTTGGCTGTTCTATTTCAGTTTCCTCAGACATTGTAAGATAAGTTTCGAGTAAAGTTAACAAAATGTTAGAATCTGAAAATATGTAAATGTTACATTTAAAAGTGTTATTTTTATAATGCTATGAAGGAACAAAGAAGAAAATCGGGCTTTATATTCAAAACGTATGAAGCGCCAAACCAATCTCCTTTCGAAAAACTCTTTGAAATTTTCAAGGAGCTGATTACTTACACCTCAGGAGATTTTGATGAGGCCATAGATTGGTTGCGACAGTTAGATGTAGAATATAAGCTTACTACACCAGATTATACCATTGATGATTTTATTGAAGACCTAAAAAAGAAAGGTTATATACGAGAAGAAATTGATAACGATGGCAATGGTGGAAGCGGCATGGCGATCACGGCAAAAACTGAACGCGCCATTAGACAACAGGCTCTAGATCATATTTTTGGAAAGATAAAACGCAGTGGTTCAGGAAATCACAAAAGCAAAGGTCTTGGTATTGGCGATGAACATACAGGTGACTTTAGGGCTTATCAATTTGGAGATGCCTTAGATAAAGTTTCCGTGACTGAGAGTCTTAGAAATGCTCAAATCAATCACGGTATTGGGAATTTTAACCTAACGGAAGATGATTTAGTCGTTGAAGAAACCCTTCATAAAAGTCAAATGAGTACAGTGCTGATGATAGATATTAGCCACAGTATGATTTTGTATGGTGAAGATCGTATTACTCCAGCTAAAAAAGTAGCCATGGCTTTGGCCGAACTGATTACAACACGTTATCCTAAAGATACACTCGAAATTTTAGTATTTGGTAATGATGCTTGGCCTATAAAAATTAAAGATTTGCCATATCTTAAGGTTGGACCTTATCATACCAATACTGTTGCAGGTTTACAATTGGCAATGGATATGTTGCGTAGAAAACGAAATACGAACAAACAAATTTTTATGATTACTGATGGTAAACCAAGTTGCTTGCGAATGCCAGATGGTCAATATTATAAAAATAGTGTAGGTTTAGATCCTTATATAGTTAATAAATGCTATGCTATGGCACAGCAAGCAAGACGTTTGCATATACCAATTACAACCTTCATGATTGCAGAAGACCCTTATTTGATGAAATTTATACGAGAGTTTACGCAAGCCAATAGAGGGAAAGCATTTTACACAGGTTTAAAAGGTCTAGGAGAAATGATTTTTGAAGATTACGAAAACAATAGAAAAAGAAGAATTAAAGGATAAAAATAGCTATTAGCTTTTAGGAATTAGCACTTAGTTTTAAAAAACAGAATTGTTAATAGCCAAAAGCAAATAGCCAAAAGCTAGAAAATGAAAGACATCAAAACACTAGGAGAATTAAAAAAATCAGGATATCAATCTAAATCGATTAAAGATGAATTAAGAGATAACCTTATTGAAAATATAAAGAATAAAGTCACAACATTTGAAGGTATTCACGGTTATGAAAACACGGTGATTCCAGAACTTGAACGAGCGATATTATCAAGACATAATATTAATCTTTTAGGATTGCGAGGTCAGGCAAAAACACGTCTGGCACGTATGATGGTGACTTTGTTGGATGAATATATTCCAGTAGTTAAAGGTTCTGAAATAAATGATGATCCTTTACAACCAATGTCCAGATATGCTAAAGAGTTGATAGCAGAAAAAGGTGACAATACACCAATCTCTTGGTTACATAGAGATGAGCGTTTTGCTGAAAAATTAGCTACTCCAGATGTTACTGTTGCTGATATTATAGGAGATGTAGATCCTATAAAAGCAGCGAATTTAAAATTGAGTTATGCAGATGATCGTGTGATTCATTTCGGGATGATTCCTCGTGCTAATCGTTGCATTTTTGTCATAAATGAATTGCCAGATTTACAAGCTAGAATTCAAGTAGCTTTGTTTAATATTTTGCAAGAAGGAGATATTCAAATTAGAGGATTTAAGCTAAGATTGCCTTTGGATATGCAATTTGTGTTTACCGCAAACCCTGAAGATTATACCAATAGAGGAAGTATAGTAACTCCTTTAAAGGATAGAATCGGTTCTCAAATTTTAACCCATTATCCAGATTCTGTTGAGACAGCAAGAACCATCACCTCCCAAGAAGCTAATTTAGATGAGCGACAGTCAGCATCTGTTTACGTACCAGATTTGGCAAAAGATCTTTTAGAACAAATAAGTTTTGAAGCTAGAGATAGTGAATATGTGGATGTAAAAAGTGGTGTGAGTGCGCGTATGAGTATTACTGCTTTTGAGAATTTATTAAGTACAGCTGAGCGAAGAGCTTTAATTTCGGGTGATGAAGAGACTTCAGTGAGGCTATCGGATTTTACAGGGGTTATTCCTGCCATTACAGGAAAAGTAGAGTTGGTGTATGAAGGAGAACAAGAAGGTGCCGATTTTGTAGCCAATATTTTAATAGAAAGTGCGGTAAAAACATTGTTTCCTAAGTATTTTCCAAAAATTGAAAAATTAGAAAAACAAGGAGAGGAAACACCTTATGATGATTTAGTGTCTTGGTTTTTTAATAATGATGGATTTGAGCTTTTAGACGATTATGATGATACTACATACAAATCAAAATTAGATGAAGTAAAGCCTTTAGATGTTTTAATAGCCGACTATCAGCCAGATATAGATTCTAAAGATGTGTATTTTGAAAAAGAATTTATTCTTTGGGGATTAGTGCAGTTTAAGAAACTGAGCAAATACCGTTATTCCGAAGGTTTGCAGTTCAAAGATCCTTATGGGAGTTATATTAGTGGGTTGTAGAAAGAATAGCATTTTAACGGCTAAAATTTATTTTTCTTTATTTGTTTAGGTTTTTTCCAAAGCCAAAAGCCACTGAAAGACAAAAACAAAAGTCCAAATCCTATTAAAGAAGAATAGATAAGCTTAACAGATTTACTTTCAGAATTAAATAAAAAATCTACTATAGAACCTTCGTGTATCATTTCTATAATATCAGCGGTTCTTGTTTTTTCTGATAGTATTTTACCTGTATAACAATCTATTTGAAGTTCTGTAAAATGCGTTTCAAAACGCACTTTTGCGATGCCTTTTCTTGGCCTGTAGTCAATACGGTTTATTGTAGTATCTAAGTTTGTATCCTTAATATGATTAACAGCAATAGTTTCAATTTTGCTGAGAGGGAGCAATTCTAAATTTGTATTTGCAGACTTTTCAGAAGGTGGTTTTAGTTGTAATTCATCTTTCCATGCCAGTAAAATGCCACTAAGACTTATAATAGCAATAAATACCAGAAGCGACATGGCAATGTAGCGATGCCATTTGCGGTACCATCTTACAGATTTCGCTAAAGATTTGTTTTTAGATTTCACGGTTATGCATAAACCTGCAAACTAAGAAAAATCGATTGGTATTCTTCTTAATAAGACGTTAATGAAATTATCAGTTGTCGCGAGTTTTTTTATTGGCGTTGCACAGTTTTATAATCTCTGCGATTCTGTTTTGTCGTGTAGCTTCGCGCTTGGCACTGTGCAACCATGATAAGTAGCCTTTTTGATAGCCTTTTGCAAAGTTTTGATAGTTATTAAAAGCTTGAGGATTGTTATCAAAAGCATTTTGTAAATCTTTAGGGATGATGCCATTTTCAACATCATCCATTTCAGACCATTTTCCAGTTTCTTTAGCCAGATTTATAACTTCCCAACCTGTATCATGAATGAGGCCTTCTTTTTCTAAGTGGTTGACGTAAGTTTTGTTTAAAGCACTCCACGTGCTTTTAGGATTTCGTTTTGTAAAGTATTGCTGTCTTTTTCCACTGCCCAAACTTTTTACTGTAGAGTCAATCCAACCAAAGCAAATAGCGACTTTTACAGCCTCTTCCCATCGCATAGATGGCATATGATGATCTATTTTGTAAAAAATTAAGTAAGCGGCATCATGCTTATGATGATTGTTCAATAACCAATCGTACCAGTCAGTGTCACGTTCAAAATAGAGTTCTGGGATTTCCAACTTATACCTTTTTAGAATAAATATAGAAGTCTTTATCTACTGAGAAATCTTCACCTTTAATAGACTTTGTTTTCCATTCAGAACTAGGAAAAATCCATTCATGTTTACCATCAATTTCAACTTCAATCGGCATATCAAAATCGTCTACAATGTTAGTATAACGGAATTTTAATTGATTGTTTTCAATTTTATATTCTAAAGTCGGAATTTGAGTCGTTCTTAAATATTGATTGAAAAACGCCGTTAAATCTTTCTTGGTTTGTTGGCTGATATAATCTTCAATTTGTTTTGTAGTTACGGTTTGATGATAAAATTCAGTATTCAAGCCTCTTAAAATTTCTCTCCATTTCTCATCATCCTCAACAAGTTGTCTTAAGGTATGTAACATGTTAGCTCCCTTATAATACATATCTCCCGAGCCTTCATTATTCACATCATAATAGCCAATTATAGGTTTGTCATTCTGAATACCATTTCGTGTACCAATAACATATTCTGCAGAGGCTTCTTTTCCGTAATAATAATCTAAAAAGAGATTTTCTGAATAGGCTGTAAATCCTTCATGAACCCACATGTCTGCTATGTCTTTATATGTAATGTTGTTGGCAAACCACTCATGACCAGCTTCATGAATTATGATAAAATCGAATTTTAAACCCCAACCCGTTCGGGATAAATCATAACCACTGTAACCTTTTTTGTATTGATTTCCATAAGTAACGGAACTTTGATGTTCCATACCCAAATAAGGCACTTCAACCAGTTTAAAGCTGTCTTCGTAAAACGGATAAGGACCAAACCAATGTTCAAAAGCTTTCATCATTTTTGGTGCGTCTTTAAAATGTTCTTTGGCTTTTTCTAGATTATAGGAAAGCACCCAGTAATCCATATCTAGTGGACCTTTTTCTCCATCATAGACTTCGGAAAAGTTAACATAGTCGGCAATGTTTATATTGACACCATAATTATTGATTGGATTGGAGACAAACCAATGTGATTTTACTTTGTCACCTAAATCGTCAACTTTTCGTAACCTACCGTTTGACACATTTGTTAATCCTTTAGGGTTAGTAACACTAATGAGCATGCTATCTACTTCATCGTACATGTGGTCTTTATTTGGCCACCAAACACTGGCTCCAAGACCTTGACAAGACGTCGCAATAAAATGGTTACCATTTTCATCTTTTTTCCAAGACAAACCTCCATCCCAAGGTGCGCGTTTAGCTTCTCTCGGATGGCCTTCATAATGTACTACAACAGAATTAATATCATCTGTATTTTGTTCATCAAGCATGATGAAAAAAGCATTGCCTTCTCGTTTTATAGCACGTTCCTTACCATTTTGAGTTACTTTGGTAATTTTCATAGGTTCTTGCAAATCTATCTGCATAACCTGATGCGGTTTTAATACTTTATACTGTATGGTATTAGTACCAGCAATGAACTTTTCTTCTGGTTTTACTTCGATGTCTAAATGATAATAAGTGAGATCCCACCATTCACGTTCTGGAGTTATACTACCTCTAAGCGTATCTTGCCTGGTGAAAGTGTTATTCTTTTTGAATAATTGTGCGTTAGCTATTAGAGTACTAACTAATAAAAATGTAAACGCTATGTGTTTCTTTATCATTTTGAATAATGTTTAGATTCCTGCTTTCGGAGGAATGACAGAAAAATTATCTCAATATTTTGTTCGGAAAGATAACTAAACTTTCGTGTCCATCCTCTGAAACTGCAGCCACTCCAAAAAAGAAGTTGTCAATAACTATACCTTCTAAGGTGAATTCATTAGCATCACCTACATAGCGACTGTTATCCCAAGTAGGCGAGGTAGTGTCTCTCCAGTATATTTTGTAGCCTTTGGCTCCTTCAACTTTACTCCATTGTAATTTAGCCGAAGCTTCAACAATACCGCCAATACTAACTTCTTTAGGTGAAGGTGGTGCAGAGGCCAAACTTGCCATAGTAATAGCATTGACAGCCGTTAGTTTTTTACAATAAGGAAAGTTGACATGCTCAAACGTGTCTCCGTAAGCAATGCCGTTTTCGGTTCTAATATCTTGATGTTGCTGTGTGTAATTTTCGTGCGCTTCCATAATTCGGATACCTGCAAAACCTAAATCATTAAAAGGTCTGTGATGTCCACCACGACCAAAACGATCGAGACGATACACCATCATTGGATTCATTTCTGGCATGTAGGTTTTAGTTGTTGTGTAAACATATCTCGCTAGCTGTCGCGAAATGCCATCAACTTCTCCACCATAAAAACGTCTAGCTCTGGCTTGCCTTGCTAATTTTTCTGCATCAGTTTCGTCAGTAGTAATAGGTTCAGAAAATATTCGGAAGGTACGATTGTCTATCACACCATCTACACCTTCAATATTTCCAATCATGTCGTTGTTAAGTACACCAATAATTTGCCAATCATTGTCTTTAGCATATTTAGCTAATCCTTGTCCACCAAAAAGTCCTTGTTCTTCACCAGATAAGCCAACGAAAATAATACTACTTTCAAATTTATATTTGGATAAAACTCTAGCAGCTTCAATAGCTCCAGCCATTCCTGTCGCATTATCATTGGCGCCTGGAGCATCAGACGTATAATCATTAGGATCTGAAACTCTAGAATCAATATCACCACTCATTATAATGAATTGATTAGGATATTTTGTACCACGCTGAACAGCAACAACATTAACCACATTCACATCTTTTACAATGCGCTGATTAGTGCCTTTTTCTACCAAGTTATTTTGATAAAAAACCTCTAAACAATTATTACAGTCTTTTGAAATATTATCAAATTGCGATTTTATCCATCGTCTAGCTGCACCGATACCTCTTGTGTTCGAAACAGTATCGCTTAATGTGTGACGTGTACCAAAATCTACTAAGGTTTTTACGTCATTCTTAAGGCGTTCTTCTGAAATGGCATCGATGATATCATAGATTTTAGGGTCGGTTTGTGCACTAAGATTTAGGGTAGCAAAAGCTATAAATAGGAAAATATAATTGCGCATTTTTAAACGAGTTTATGTAATAGTTTTCTAACACTATCGGAATCTTTAATCTGATATTTAGCCTTTGTTTTTACGTAGCCAACTTTAATTGTTGTAGCAAATTCTGGTGCAGCTTCAAACATATATTCGTCTGTCCAGTCATCACCCATAATTAGTACATGATCATAATCGTCTTTCATAAGTAATTGCGTTGTTGCCCTTCCTTTATTAACGTTACTACTTTTTATTTCAATGACTTTATTTCCTTGTAAAACTGACAACTCGTTATTGGCCACCATACTTGTTAAAACCGTATTGATTTCGATAGTACGAATTTGCGCCAACTCAGGATCTGCAGTTCTGTAATGCCAAGCCAATGAATATTCTTTTTCTTCAATAAATGTACCAGGAGTTCTATCTACAAAAGTTTCTAAAATAGGCTTAATGTTTGCCATCCAATCGGTTTTTAGAACTTCTAGCGGAGACCATTTATTGTTTTCGCGTCTCCAAACTCCGTGGTCTGTGATAAGGCTATAACTTTTATCACCATACCATTTTTCGAAAGTGGCTTTATCACGACCACTTATTAAGCAAAGATGTGTGTTTTCTTGGTTTTCAAACTTATCTAAGAGTGCAAAAAGTTCTTCGTCTGGTTTGGCATCTTGAGGATTGTCTTTAAAGCCGACTAAAGTGCCATCATAATCTAGAAGTACTAAACGTTTCTCAGCATTTTTATAATTTTCAACGATAAGATTTTCTTCTTCTTCGTTCAACTTTTTAGAGACTACAACTTCTTGCATTTGAGTTGTAGCATCTAGTGTTTTGAAGAATTCTTCAGCCCATTTTTCAACATCATAGCGTTTTAGTCGTTTTTGAAGAATTTTCATTCTGCTTTGTTGTTCTTCCAAAGGCATGGTTAGTGCACGTTTAATAGCGTGAGCAAAATCTTCAAAATTATTTGGGTTAATCAATATAGCTTCATTCATTTCTTTAGCAGCACCAGCCATTTCACTCAAAATAAGTACACCATCTTCATTAGTTCGCGTGGCAACGTATTCTTTGGCTACCAAATTCATACCATCTCTAACGGGAGTAATAAGTGCAACATCAGATGAGGTATACAAATCGATTAAATTTTCAAACGGAAGCGATCTGTAGAAATACCAAATAGGAGTCCAACTCACGGTAGAAAATTCACCATTGATGCGCCCAACTAATTCGTCAGTTTCACGTTTTAAACGTTGATATTGAGGAACACCAGAACGTGAAGGCACAGCAAGCATTACTAAGCGTACTTTCTCTTTGTATTCAGGATGTTTGTTTAGGAAATATTCAAATGCACGAATCCTGTTTGGAATACCTTTAGTATAGTCTAAACGGTCTATAGAAAGAATGAATTTTTTATCATCACCTTCATTTAAGTGTGTATCTAAACGTCTTTGTAACTCTGATTTTTTAGAATTAGGATCGTTATGTTTTAGAGCAGCTTCATGGAACTTGTTGTAGTCAATTCCCATAGGGAAAGAATCTACCTTTATAACTCTATCGTAATAAGTGATTTCATTAAACTTCACTTCCAAACGCATAATTCTTTTTACGGAACTTAAGAAATGGCGTTCGTAGTCGTAAGTATGAAATCCAATAACA
This sequence comes from Winogradskyella sp. SYSU M77433, assembly GCF_029911945.1. NCBI lineage: Bacteria > Pseudomonadati > Bacteroidota > Flavobacteriia > Flavobacteriales > Flavobacteriaceae > Winogradskyella > Winogradskyella sp. SYSU M77433. The sequence goes on from NZ_JARYTG010000008.1 coordinate 68,549, forward strand.
TCGGAACCTAGCATGCCTTTTAGCAATTCTTCACGCCAAGGAAAGGTTCTGAAAATCTCATAAGACGGAAACGGAATATGTAAAAAGAAACCAATAGTAACGTCTGGTTTTACATCTTTAATAAGTTGTGGTAGCAACAATAATTGGTAGTCGTGTACCCAAACAGTATCTCCATCTTCAATAGTTTCTAACACCACTTTAGCAAACTTTTCATTAACCCGTTTGTAAGCTTCCCAATGTAAATTTTCAAACTCTGTATATTCCAAAAAATAGTGAAATAAAGGCCAAAGTGTACGATTGCTAAATCCAAGATAAAAGTCATTAACATCATCTTCAGTGAGGCTAACAGCTCTACACTTTGAAGCTTCAATTTTTTCATTGACTTTAGGTTTTAGCTCATCATCGAGTTCTTCGTCCGTAATTCCAGACCAGCCTACCCAAACACCATTTCCCTCTGCATGTACGGACTTCATTCCAGTGGCAAGTCCACCTACACTGGGAGTTACGTTTAGTTCATTATCACTTATTGAAATTTGAAGGGGAAGCCTGTTGGAGACTATTATTGTTTTATTCATGTTATTATTTTGGAAGGTTTTTCAGATTTTCGTTAATTTAAAGAAAATAGAAGTCTTAACATCATTATTAAACAAAAATTTAATGAATAATTTACATTACGGAATCATAGGAAATTGTAGAAGTGCGGTCTTAGTATCAAAAGATGGCTCAATAGATTGGTGCTGCTTACCAAAGTTTGATTCTGCTTCTGTTTTTGCTAAATTATTGGACGAAGAAAAGGGAGGAAGCTTTGGTTTTAAAGTTGATAAAAGTTATACAACAACTCAATTTTATTTAGAAAACACGGCCATTTTGGTAACCCGTTTTAGTAACGGTATAGATGCTTTTGAAGTTGTTGATTTTATGCCGAGATATCACAAAATTCAAAGAGGTTATCATGCACCACCAGAATTCATAAGATACATTCGCCACGTTTCAGGAAAACCAACTATGAAGGTTAATTACGACCCAAAATTAGAATACGCCAAAGGAGTTACTACAACATATATAAAGGATGATTTCATCGTAAGTTTAAACGATGAAGATACTTACGATACGCTGTTTCTTTACACAGACTTAGATAAAAAAGCTGTTGTAGAAGGAGAACCCATTTCAATAAATTCAGATCATTTCTTCTTAGTTGGCTATAACGAAAAGTTATTTGTGCCAACCTTAAAATCGTCGTTGTTAGATTTTGAACGCACTAAAGTCTATTGGCTTAATTGGATGGAACGTACTCCAAAGTACAAGAAATATAACAATGAGATTGCACGAAGTGCCATGACATTGAAGCTTTTAAGCTATGACAAATCTGGTGCGGTTTTAGCTGCAGCAACCACATCTTTACCAGAAACTATTGGAGAGGTGAGAAATTGGGATTATCGCTTTTGTTGGATTAGAGATGCATCAATGGTCATTAAGGTCATCTCTCAATTAGGGCATAAAAATATCGCCAGACGCTATCTCCGTTTTATAATTGACTTAATGCCAGACAAGGATGAGAAATTGCAGATTATGTACGGTATTAGCGGAGAGAAAAAGTTAACCGAAGAATCTTTAGGACACTTAGCAGGTTATAAAAACTCAAAACCTGTACGTATAGGGAATGCGGCTTACAAACAAAAACAAAATGATATCTATGGAATTTTAATGGATGTTATTTACCAATTGATTGTCAACTTTAGTAACGATATAGAAAATGGAGAAGAACTTTGGACGATGACCAAAGGTATTGTTTGGGTTGTAAATAAACACTGGGAAGAACCAGACAAAGGTATTTGGGAATTTAGAGGTGACGACCAACATTTTACATTTTCAAAAATCCTTTGTTGGACAGCTGTAGATAAAGCCTTGAAAGTAGCTAAGATACTTGGTAAAACCTCAAAAATAGCAAGATGGCAACTTCTTGAAGAAACCATTAGAGAAGATATTATGAAAAATGCTTGGAATGATAAAGTACAAGCGTTTACGCAATCCTATAATTCCGAAGATTTAGATGCTTCTGTACTACTTATGGAACCTTACGGTTTTATTGATGCTAAGCATCCTAAATATGTCAGTACGGTTAAAGCGATTGAACGCGATCTTTGTTATGATGGATTGCTATATCGCTACAAGAATAAAGATGATTTTGGTTTACCGTCATCATCTTTCACTATCTGTACATTTTGGTTTATAAATAGTTTATACAAAATAGGAGAGGAGCAAAAAGCAACAGAACAGTTTGAAAAGCTACTATCTTATAGTAACCATTTAGGCTTATTCAGTGAGGATATAGATTTTAAAACCAAACGATTGTTGGGTAATTTCCCGCAGGCTTATTCGCATTTAGCGTTGATAGAAACAGCGATAAACCTGTCTAATGTTACAACCGATCAAGAAAAAGTAAAAGGTTCTATAGGTTAAAACTATTCAGATAAAAGTAAGGTGCCAAAAATATTGGCGTCAATCCAGCCACGATTTTTGTCTTCACCTTCAACAGGTATAGAGCCTATAAAGTTTTCACGTTCTATACTGTAGTCGTTATCACAATACGCAATAGCAAAACCAACCTTTTTGTTTGGTGAAAGCTTTATAGGTGTGTTTCTGTCTGAATTATCGTCATAAGTATCATCATACAGATAGAGTTTTACTTCCCAAATGGAAGTATTACCTTCAGTAATGAGTTTAGACTCTACATGAGTGTTGTACATTTTACCAACTTTTTCGGTAGACATATCTACAACATTACCGTCTAATGCGATGTGATATGCAAAAGCATTGTGGTTATATTGATGTTCGCCACCACTATTATCTTCGTCTACAAAGATTTCTAAACAGTCGTCATCCCACCATTTTACAAGTGAATCTTTAGTGTTATCAATTAAAGTATCATCTTTGATTTCGGCTAAAACGTAGAGTGCATCATTGTCCCAAGACAATTTGAAACGTCCAGAAAAATCCTCATTAGAAATAGAATCGCCTAACCAAACCTGATCCATTGGATACCATTTAGCTTTTTCCCATGAAATTTCATTAGCAACTCCATCAACAGAAATAGTGTTTGCAACTTTATTGATTTTTCTAAGTTGTTTTTCAATTTTAGTTGATGTTTTTGCTATTTCAGGTTTTTCTTCAACAGTTTCATTTTTATCATTTTTATCATTTTTACAGTTGAAAAAGCAGAGGCATATTAGTATTGAAGCAATAAATCTTTTCATGTAATTATTTTTTATAATTGAATTTTACGGTTTCTACTGAACCATCGTCGTTTTTAATATCAACATAGATGTTCATTTCGTTTGCAGATATTTTTTCGAATGTCATCCCTTCAAAAACGACTTTATCTTCGGTGATTTCTTTGAGAGGAAAATCAACCGTTTCATCTTTTGTTTCCCAACCTTTGAGGTCTGGACCAAAGTGTTTCAATTGAAGAATTAAGGTGTTTTCAACTTCTCTAATGACTTCAATTTCATAGAAAGAAACCTTACCATCATTAATGAGTTTAAAGGTTGCCATCATAGAACCTCCAGAGGGTTCACTCCATATTTCTTCGGTTATACCACCAAAAGCTTCACCATGCCATGAGCCTGCAATCCAAGCAATATTTTCTAGTTTAGGTTCTAGAGTTTTGTTTTCTTGAGACCAAACGAAAAAAGGCATTATGCATAAGGTTAAAAGAAATTTTTTCATTAGAAGTATTTTGATATAAATATAGAGTTTTTGATGTAAACTTGTTATTTAAAAATTTATTACTACATTTGTAGTATTAAAACTATAATTGTGGATATAAAACAATTAAATAAATCAGAGTTACAGATAATGAAATATTTATGGAATCTTAAAAAAGGTTTCATGAAAGATATTGTAGAACAATTTCCAGAGCCAAAGCCAGCTTACACAACTATTTCAACGTTATTATCTAGAATGTGTAATAAGAATTATATAGGTTTTGAACGATTGGGAAGGGATAAACAATATTATCCTATTTTAAGGAAGAGTGACTATTTTTCAAAACAGGTTAATGGAATGATTCAGCATTTTTTTAATGATTCTAAAGCACAATTTGCTTCTTTCTTCACTAAGAATGCAGATTTGTCCGTGCAAGAATTAGAAGAATTACAAGATTTATTAAAACAGAAAATTGAGGAGAAAAAGCACAAATGATTAATTACTTTTTATATACCATTATTAGTTTAGGCTGTTCCTACCTATTGTATTTTTTCTTGTTGAGAAGGCAGAAGACTTTTCAATTTAATCGCTTCTTTTTATTGGGCTCAATTTTTTTATGCTTGTTGTCACCTTTTATAGAGTTTGAAATATTTTCATCTGTACCAAGTATAACCCAAATACCAGTAGAAAACTTTAGTGAATTACAAGTAAACAATGATTTTGAAGATGTCGTAGTAGGTAATACTACAGCCCAACAAAAATCAGAAGTTAGCTTTTGGACTTATGCTTACGTTTTGTTTTTTGTTCTGTTCTTATCAAGATTTTTGAAGAACTTGTTTAGCATTTTCTATCTGACAAAAGGAAACTTTAAGAGTATAGGAAAACTTAGGATAATAAAAGTTAAAGATTCTGATATGGTGTCTAGTTTCTTTAACTATGTGTTTGTTCCTGAAAATCATGCCATAAAAGATGAAGATTTTTCTAGCGTTATGGCTCACGAACTAATTCATAGTAAAGAATTTCACACTGTTGATGTTATTATTTTAGAATTTTTGACCTGTATTTTTTGGGTCAATCCATTTGTATGGTTATATAAAAAAGATATCCTTCAAAATCATGAATATATAGCTGATGAAAAATCAATTTTATCAGGAATTGATATAGAATCGTATTCAAAATCTATTATAAATTTAGGACAAAAGGAATACTGCGTTCCTCTGACTAGCGGATTTAATTTCATTCAAATCAAAAATCGAATTATTATGTTACATCAATTAAAATCATCAGTATTAAAGCGTGTTGTAAAAATTTCAACATCAATATTATTAGTTACAGGTATACTTATTTTTAGCTCTTACAAAGATTTAAAAGAAACCTTAGTAGTTGTTGTAGACGCTGGACATGGTGGACTTGACGAAGGCTCTGGAAGTATTACAGATATAAAGGAAAAAGACGTTTTACTTGATATTTCAAATAAGTTGGCTTCTTTAAGTAATGAAAAGGTAAAAATAATAGTGACTAGAAATTCAGATGATTTTCTTTCTCTAAGTGAACGTGCAGATATGATTAATAAAGTAAAACCTCATTTTATGATTAGCTTACATAACAACTTCAGCACAAATGAAGCTATAAATGGTATTGAAGCTTATTACTACGATAAAAATGAAAATGCGGAAAAATCGGATAAGTATAGTAGAATTTTATTAGACAATCAACAAGAGATGTTTTATAAAAATAGAGGTATTAGGACTGCAAATTTTCAATTACTTAAAAAGATAAATTGTCCTGCAACATTTTTAGAACTTGGATTTCTTTCTAATAAAAAAGATGTGCAGATATTAGCGAGTAATCAGAAACGAAGTGAGATAGCCGACGCTATATTTAAAAGTTTAAATCAGATTAGAGAAAATAGATAAATAGAAAAGCCGATTCTCAAAAGAGTCGGCTTTTCTATTTTGGTATTTTTATAATATACTCAAACTATCTTATATAAGTAACCTTATCAATAAGATTATTTGTTATCTCATAAATAGCAACGAAATATTCAAATTGATCGTTTTTGGTGAGTTTTATTTTATCTATAACCTTATTGCCGATGATTATTCTGTTCAGTACTTCAGCATACAGATTTGGTGTGCTTTCTGAAAGCGCAATATAATCATCTCGTACAGCAGATCTATCTTCGAAAACAACTTCATCAGGAAAATTATATATCATAACATCTTTGGCGTAAGTTCTTCCTAATGCCTTTACATCTTTTTCGTTGTACATTTTTACATGTTCATTTATCAATGCTTCTTGCTTTTTCTTGAATTTGGAATTTTCAATAGATGTCATGGAAGTGACCTTATCGTTTTCAGTTTCGTAAATAGTAACTTGTCTTTTAGTGGAACTATTTAGGCTCAATAATTCTTCTTCTACAATAATATTTTTTAAAGCAATTCTATTAAGAACCTTAAGATTTGATTTTTCATTGTCCTTAAAAAATTGGGTGTAATTTTCAATAAGATTATCTCGACCGTAATATTTAATCTCGGAAGGAAAATCTTTTACAAGAACATTGACGTTTAGAGTCTTTGAGAAATCTTTTAAATTACGGTTATTAAAAAGGTCGATGTGCTTATCAATAATTTTTCCGGCTTCATCTTCAATAGTGTTTGATTGGTTACTTACAGTGTACGAAGATGAAATATCAGGATCGATTTCTGCAGCGATTAATAATTTTGAACCATCTTTATTGGTTGCTAAACGTGTTATATTTAAAATACCGTAGTCTTTTAAATTCTCAACTTTTTTCCAGTTATAATCCTTTTGAAGTGTGAGCTTGTAAAGAATACCTTTTTTTCCTGAGAGCAGATTGGTACTGTTGAGCCAACAAATATCTTCTATTCCTTTTAGGGTATTTGCAATAAGTTTTGTGTCTCCTGTAATTGGATTAAGAGATTTTATTTGCCACTGTTTAGAATTGGCTTTAGAGATAAAACTAATTAAGTTAGAATTAGGAATTTTATGAAATGAACGTCCAACATTACTGGCCATTTTTTTGTTGGTACCTTCTTTTATATTGGAGCTGTATAAATTTAGCTGTTCGTTTTCAATTACGGCAGAAACCACAATATCTTCATTATACCACGTATAGTAAGCAACCACCAAATCTTTAATAAGTTCTGTTGATTCTCCGTTGCTGGCATCATATGCGTATAAACGTTGTTTGCCATCTTTGTCTAGTCGCACAGCGGAAATACTATTTTTATTCGGAATTTTAATAGGAGTATATTCACCTCCTTCAGATGAATTAATCCAAGTTTTACTACTGTATTGCGTATCGTATTTGGCAATATCTGTTTGGTCATCTCTTGTTGATGAAAATAGGATGTATCTATCATCTAAAAAAGAAGGCTGATTGTTGTAGCCTTTATTATTCGAGATGTTTTTACCATTCTTTACTTCAATTTTATTGCTAGACTCTAAATCGAACAAAAAGACCTCTGTGTCTGATTGAGCGTATAAAGTTGCAGTGAAAAAAATGAAAATAATAAAACTTGAAATTTTCATAAGTCCTGATTTTAAGAACTAAAGGTAATAAAATAAAAAAAGCCAATTCTTTTATTGAATCGGCTTTTTTATTACTTAACTTAAAACTAAATTAAAAGCAGTATTTATTCTCTGCTTTTATTTTTTCTGCGACTTCCTTACGTAAGTCAACAATGTCTGGATAGTTTTGGTACTTAGTAAAACGCTTAAGTCCCATTAGCATCATACGTTGCTCATCACCTTCAGCGAAAGAAATAATGCTTTCTTTTCCTTTTTTCTCTATAGTTTCTACAGCGTGATATAAGTATAATTTAGACATTGCGATTTGCGCAGATTGTGCGTCTTCACCAAAACGTTTTACGTTTTTCTCTGTACGTAAAATTGCAGATTCTGCCATGTAGATTTCAATTAAAATATCTGCAGCAGCAACTAGTAATTGTTGGTGTTGCTCTAGATCTGGTCCAAATTTTTGCACTGCAGCACCAGCAACCATTAAGAAGGTTTTTTTAAGTTTTGCAATCATTTCTTTTTCTTCAGAAAATAACTCAGAATAATCTGGTGTATCAAAAGATGGAACACCCATTAATTCTTCTTGAACTTTCATTGCAGGACCTAATAAATCTACGTGACCTTTCATTGCTTTTTTAACTAACATACCTACAGAAAGCATGCGGTTAATTTCGTTTGTTCCTTCATAGATACGTGCTATACGTGCATCTCTCCAAGCAGCTTCCATTGGTGTTTCTTCAGAGAATCCCATACCTCCAAAAATTTGGATACCTTCATCTGCACAATTTTGTACGTCTTCTGATACTGCTACTTTTAAAATAGAACACTCGATAGCGTATTCTTCTACACCTTTAAGTTCTGCTTCTTGGTGTGAGTTTCCTGCTTCAACACGTAAAGCAATACGGTCTTCGATATTTTTAGAAGCTCTGTAAGTTGCAGATTCTCCAACGTAAGTGTTAGTTGCCATTTCGGCTAACTTAATTTTTATAGCACCAAAATCAGCGATAGGTGTTTTAAACTGTTTACGCTCGTTTGCATATTGAACAGCTGTAGTTGTGATACGTCTTTGCGAATCTAAACAAGCAGCAGCTAATTTGATACGACCAACGTTTAAGGCATTCATTGCAATTTTAAAACCTTCTCCACGACCAGCTAACATATTTTCTACAGGAACTTCAGTATCGTTAAAGAATACTTGGCGCGTAGAACTTGCGCGGATACCTAATTTATGCTCTTCTTCACCTAATGTGATTCCGTTTGGATTGTTTTTATCATATTCTACAATAAAACCTGTGATATTTTTATCGTTTTCAATTCTAGCAAAAACAATCATTAAGTTACAGAAACCAGCGTTAGAAATCCACATTTTCTGTCCGTTGATTTTATATGTTTTTCCGTCTGCAGAAAGCTCTGCAGTAGTTTTTCCAGAATTAGCATCAGATCCAGCACCAGGTTCTGTTAAACAATAAGCACCAAACCATTCGCCAGAAGCTAATTTTGGTACATATTTTTGTTTTTGTTCTTCGGTACCATAAAGTGTAATTGGCATTGTACCAATACCTGTATGCGCACCAAAAGCAGTACTAAAAGATCCTGTACCAGAAGAAATATAGTCACAAGTTAATACCGTAGATACAAATCCCATTCCCATTCCGCCATAAGCTTCAGGAACAGCAACACTTAAAAAGCCCATATCTCCAGCTTTGCGCATAACCTCTTCAGTTAAAGCGAAGTCTTTAGCTTCAAAACGAGGTTTGTTAGGAATGATTTCTCGGTCATTAAATTCCATAACCGATTCTTTCATCATTTGTTGTTCTTCTGAAAAATCTTCAGGTGTGAAAATATCTTCACAGTTTGTTTCTTTTACTAAGAATTGACCGCCACGTAGGATGTCTTTTTCTGTTTCTGCCATATTTTTATAAGATTAAGAGATTCAAGATTCAAGATCCAAGACTTATAAATCAAGTCTAGATTGAAATCCCGAAATCATTTTTTGTATTTGTTTTATTTGTTGTTCTAATTCTAAAATTTTTTCTTCTGTAATATAGTTTTCATTGAAAGCTACATTTAATTGTGTTTCCCATTCGAAAGCAGAACCTAAGCTGTTTTCTAAATAAATATTGAAATGCTTATCAGAGCTTTTGCTTGAACCTTCTGAAATATTTGAAGGAATAGAGACTGCACTTCGATTCATTTGACTCATTAATCCATAAGTTTCAATTTTTGGGAATGTTCTAGTAGTTTTATAAGATTCAGAAACTATTTTCATGCTTTCATTCCAAATTTTTAATTTTTTAAAATTATGCATCTTCACCTCTTGTTTCTTGATTCTTAAAATCTTGTCTCTAGTTTAAAAATTCAAAAATTCCACAAGCACCTTGACCAGTTCCAACGCACATGGTTACAGCACCATATTTACCTTTCATGTTGCGTTTACGCATTTCGTCAAATAATTGTACTGATAGTTTTGCACCTGTACATCCTAACGGGTGACCTAATGCAATTGCGCCACCATTAACGTTTACAATGTCTGGATTTAGTCCTAATTCTCTAATTACTGCAATTGATTGAGAAGCAAAAGCTTCGTTTAATTCAATTAACTCTAAATCAGATTGTTTTAATCCTGCTAAGTCTAATGCTTTCGGGATTGCTTTTACTGGTCCAATTCCCATAATTCTTGGTTCTACACCAGCAGCAGCATAATTAACTAGTCTTGCGATAGGTTCAAGGTTTAATTCTTTTACCATGTCTTCACTCATAACCATGACAAATGCAGCACCATCACTCATTTGAGATGAGTTACCTGCGGTTACACTTCCGCCTTGAGCGAAAACAGGACGTAGCTTAGATAAAGCTTCTACATTTGTACCTTTACGAGGTCCTTCGTCTTTATTTACAGTATATGTTTTTGTTGCTTTTTTACCATTTTCGTTTATGTAAGTTTCTTCAACTTCAATTGGAACGATTTGGTCTTGAAAACGATCTTCAGCTAAAGCTTTTAGTGCTTTCATGTGTGAATTGTAAGCAAATTCATCTTGGTCTTCACGAGACACTTTAAATTGGTTAGCAACTGCTTCTGCAGTGTTACCCATTCCCCAGTAATAATCTTCGTGACCAGCTTTTACAGTATCGTAATTAAGTTCTGGTTTAAAACCTGTCATTGGTACGCTACTCATACTTTCTGATCCACCAGCAATGATGCAATCGGCCATACCTGCCTGGATTTTTGCAGTTGCAATACCGATAGTTTCTATTCCTGAAGAACAAAAACGGTTAACGGTTACACCAGGAACATCAACACTATTTAACCCAATTAATGAGATAAAACGTGCCATATTTAACCCTTGAGATCCTTCAGGCATAGCGTTACCAACTATAACGTCGTCAATACGTTTTACGTCAAGATTTGGTAATTCTTTCATCATGTGCTGAATCACTTCTGCACCTAACTCGTCTGCTCTTTTAAAACGGAACACGCCTCGTGGTGCTTTACCAACTGCTGTTCTGTATGCTTTTACTATATATGCTTGTTTCATTTTTTCTTTTGATTTTTAGAGCCAAGAATCAAGAATCAAGATGTCTTGTTTCTTGCATCTTGTTTCTTTTTTCTAATTTCTAAGTGGTTTTCCAGTCTTCAACATATGCTGAATTCTTTCTAATGTTTTTCTTTCAGTACAAAGCGATAAAAATGCTTCGCGTTCTAGATCTAATAAATATTGCTCACTTACTTTAGTTGGCTCTGATAAATCACCACCAGCCATAACGTAAGCTAATTTGTTAGCTATTTTTTGATCGTGTTCACTAATGTAATGGCTTGCTTCCATAGCGTCTGTTCCTACTAAGAACATACCTAATGCTTGCTTACCAAGTACTTTAATGTCATTACGTTTGACAGGTTGCGTATAGCCTTGATCTGCCATTAATTTAGCATAGGCTTTTGCTGTTGCAATTTGTCTATCCTTATTAACAACAACTACATCTTTTCCTTTTTGAAGTACACCTAAATCAAAAGCTTCGTATGCTGAGGTTGATACTTTTGCCATACCAATAGTTAAGAAATACTCTTGAAGTGTATTTAACTCAACATCACCTTTTTTGAAGGTGTCTTGTGCTCTTAAAGCCATTTCTTTAGATCCGCCACCACCAGGAATCACACCAACACCAAATTCTACAAGACCAATGTAAGTTTCGGCAGCAGCAACAACTTTGTCGGCGTGCATTGATAACTCACATCCGCCACCAAGTGTCATACCATGAGGTGCAGAAATGGTTGGAATAGAAGAGTAGCGCATGCGCATCATCGTATCTTGGAAGTATTTGATAGCCATGTTAAGCTCGTCATACTCTTGCTCTGCAGCCATCATAAAAATCATTCCGATGTTTGCACCAACCGAGAAATTTGCTCCTTGGTTACCAACAACTAAACCAGCAAAATCTTTTTCAGCAATGTCTATTGCTTTATTTATTCCAGCAAGAACGTCTCCACCAATGGTATTCATTTTAGATTGGAATTCTACATTTAAAATGCCATCACCTAAATCTTCAACTACAACACCAGAGTTTTTAAATACCTCATTAGATTTTCTGATGTTATCTAATATGATGAAACTATCTTGACCTGGTACTTTTTCTTGTGCTTTCTTATCAATATCATAGTAATACGTTGCACCATCTTTTACTGTGTAAAATGATGTGTTACCTGAAGCAACCATATCATTTACCCAAGCTGCTGGTGTTTTACCTTCAGCTTTCATTATTTCAAGACCTTTTTCTACGCCAATAGCATCCCAAATTTGGAAAGGACCATGTTCCCAACCAAATCCTGCTTTCATAGCATCATCTATCTTATATAATTCGTCTGAAATTTCAGGAATACGATGTGATACGTAAGCAAACATTGCTGCAAAGTTTTTGCGATAAAACTCACCAGCTTTATCTTTTCCTTTTACTAAAATTGGAAAACGGTCGATGACTTTATCTACAGTTTTTGTTAATTCTAGAGTAGGGAAAGAGGCTCTTTTTTTAGAGCGATAGTCTAATGTATCTAAGTCTAATGATAAAATTTCGCTTTTACCATCGTCTGTTTTAACTTTTTTATAGAACCCTTGACCTGTTTTACTTCCTAACCATTTGTTTTCCATCATAGTATTGATGAAATCTGGTAATTTGAAAAGCTCATGTGCTTCGTCATCAGGACAGTTGTCGTAAATTCCGTTAGCAACATGTACTAAAGTGTCTAACCCAACAACATCTACCGTACGGAAAGTTGCCGATTTTGGGCGACCAATAACAGGACCCGTTAATTTATCAACTTCTTCAACAGTTAATCCTAATTCTTTTACTTGATGAAATAACGATTGAATACCAAAAATACCAATACGGTTACCAATAAATGCTGGTGTATCTTTAGCGATTACAGATGTTTTTCCTAAAAACTGTTCGCCATAACCGTTTAAGAAATCTAAAACGTCTTGAGATGTTTTTGGTCCAGGAATAACTTCGAATAACTTTAAGTAACGCGCTGGATTAAAGAAATGCGTTCCGCAGAAATGTTTTTGGAAATCTTCGCTGCGTCCTTCACTCATAAACTTAATAGGAATACCAGATGTGTTTGATGTAATTAAAGTACCTGGTGTACGGTGTTGTTCTAGTTTTTCAAATACTTGCTTTTTAATGTCAAGTCTTTCTACAACCACTTCCATAATCCAATCTACATCTGCAACTTTTGCTATATCATCTTCAAGATTACCTGTGGTAATTCGGCTTGCAAAAGATTGATGATAAATTGGTGAAGGTTTAGATTTTAAAGCTGTAGCTAAAGCTGTATTAACAATACGGTTTCTTACTACCTTATCATCAAGGGTAAGACCTTTAGCTTTTTCAGCATCATTTAACTCTCTTGGTACAATGTCTAATAATAAGACTTCTACACCAATATTGGCGAAATGACAAGCAATACCGCTTCCCATAATTCCGGATCCAATAATGGCTACTTTATTTATTCTACGTTTACTCATAATGAATGTTAAGAATGTTCTTTGTGATTGTATATTTGTTTATTAGAAATCATGTTATTTATTATTTCAGCTACTTTGTAAAAACTATCTAATTCCTCTGAAGAGACATTGTTTTTTATAGCTTCGTTGAAGGTGAGTACCTTCTCTTTTGAATAATTTCTTTTTTCTAGACCAAATTCCGTTAGGTGAATTAATACACCTCTACCATCTTCAGGATTTGGTTTGCGAATGATTAGTCCTTTTTCTTCCATACTTTTTAAAGTACGCGAAAGGCTAGTGGCTTCCATACCCATTTTTGGGCCTAGTGAAGTTGATGGTGTCCCATTTTCGGGATCTATACTTAAAAGTGCAAAACCTGTTGCCATAGTGGAATCAAATTTTGCAGCTTCTTCGTTATACATTTTATTTACGGCCAACCAAGTGGTCCTTAAAATGTAATCTATTGTTTTGTTTTTCATGTTAAATTCTTGGTGACCAAATATAAAAAAATTTATTATGCACGCATAATAAATAATAATAATTTAACATAAAAAAACACCTTATATTAAGGTGTTTGTAATTTTAGATGTGTTTAATTGTAGATTTTATCATAAAGATCCTTGTGGATGTTTTTAATGACATCTCGTTTTATCTTCATAGTAGGCGTGAGGTGACCACTATCTACAGACCAAACAACTTCGGTTAATTCGAAACGCTTTATTTGCTCCCATTTGCCAAAATTTTGATTGTATTTATCTACTTCTTTCTGAATACGATCTTTAATAATTTGAGATCTGGCTATTTCAGATTCAGACTTACTGATATTATGACCTTTGTGATCTATCCAGTCTCTAATAAAATCAAAATTAGGTTGAATAATAGCAGCAGGCATTTTTTCACCTTCACCAATCACCATAACTTGCTCTATGAAAAGCGATTGCTTCAAATCGTTTTCAAGTAGCGTAGGAATGACATATTTTCCACCAGAGGTTTTAAACATTTCTTTTTTACGTCCTGTGATTTTCAAAAAGCCGTCTTCATCAATCTCACCTTTATCACCAGTATGGAAGTAGGCGTCAGTCATTACAGAAGCTGTTTTCTCTTCGTCCTTATAATAACCCATCATCACATTAGGACCTTTGATTAGGATTTCACCATCTTCGGCAATTTTAACTTCAACATTTCTAATCGGTTTACCTACAGTACCAACTTTGTAGCTTTTTTCTCTATACATACCAACTGAAATAACAGGTGATGTTTCTGTAAGTCCATAGCCTTCCATGACCTGCATATCAGCAGCGGCAAAAATTTTGGAAAGTCGAGGTTGTAGGGCAGCACTACCAGAAACCATAGTGGTTAATTCACCACCTAAAGCGGCTCTCCATTTACTAAATATTAGTTTTTTGGCAATACTAAGTTTAAATTCGTACCACCAGCCATTTGCTTTGTAAGGTTGCCAAATTTCACCAAGTTCAACAGCCCAATAAAAAAGTTTGTGTTTTATGCCTTTTAGCTCATCAGCTTTCAACATGATTTTATCAAAAACCTTTTCTAATAAACGAGGTACAACGCTCATAAGATGGGGTTTAATTTCTTTAGCATTCTCACCAATTTTGTCTAAACCTTCAGCAAAATATACACTTGCACCTACATACTGATAAAGGTAAATTAGCATGCGCTCAAAAATATGGCAGATAGGTAGAAAGCTTAATATTCTGGTTTCTCCATTAATATTAGGAAGACGTTTTGAAGAATCAAGAGCATTACTGGTGATATTCTTGTGAGATAACATAACACCTTTTGGTTTTCCTGTGGTTCCTGAAGTATAAATTATTGTAGCTAAGTCTTCAGGTTTTACAGCATCTTTTCTTGCTTCTACTTCTGGTTGGTTGCTTTCATCTTTACCGAGTTCGAACAGTTCTGAATAATGCTTACAACCTTCTATTTTGTTGAAAGAGTAAACCTCTTTTAGTTTTGTATTTGCTTGTACCTTTCTCACTTTTTCTAAAACTTCTTCATCGGATACGAAGCAGTAAATAGATTCACTATGATTTAAAACATATTCGTAATCTTCAGGAGAGATGGTTGGATAAATAGGAATATTTTGGGCGCCTAATTGTAAAATGCCAATATCCATGATATTCCACTCAGTTCTATTTGTAGAAGAAATGACTGCGATTTTATCATTTGGTTGTACACCAAGTCTCAATAAGGCTCTACTAATTGCATTGGCTTTGTCTACATATTCTTGAGTAGACATAGGTGTCCATTCACCATCGTATTTTGTAACTAAAGCAGTATCAGTAGGTTTGTGTTCTAGTTGATAATAAGGAAAATCAAATAGACGTTTAACATCTGTCATAATATATTAGCAAAAATTAGTATAGATAATTGCGAAAATATCAAATTTAATTGTATAAAATGAAATTTTAAGAGTAGATGATCTTTTTAACGTGAAATTAATACAATTTATAATCTCGATTTTAGGGTTATACAAAAAAAAGAGGTTTTATAACCCTAAAACCTCTTTATATACGATACTTTACTCTGTGTGTACTAATAAATACTCAATAACCCTATATTAAATAAATATTAGAAAAAAAGCATCTTGCTAAATGTATATACTATAAATTGATAATTCTTGTAAATTATCGTAATGATAATTTTTTAAGGTATTGAGTTAAAAAAGGATAATCAGATTTGAAGTATTCTTTTGGTGTTTGTTTCATGAAATGTTTGAAATCTTTTGTAAAATGTGAATGGTCATAATAATTGTACATGTAGATTAAATCTTTAATGTCTATTTTATTCCTTTCATACTTTCTCATCAATTTAATAAAACGATGTAATCTTATGTATTTTCCTGGAGTAATACCCACAATTTTTTTAAACTGTGTCTCTAAAGTTTTTTGACTAAAGCTAACATGGTCTAAAAGTTCGTAAGTATTTAGCATGCCGTCTTTACTACCTATATAGTTGATGACATTATCAATTTGAGATACATTTTTATCCATTTTTAGTTCAAAACTGGCAAGCACTTTTTTTATCTCTGCATTTAATTTAACCATGTCATTTCCGTACTTTTCAAATACTGGGTTTAGAGTATTGAATAAACTTTCAGAAAATTCGATTAAAGGAATATGTTTATTCCGAATTTTATAAATATCAAGTTTAGTGAGTTTGTATAATGAGGTAGGTGATAATAACATCCCGAAAACCTGACTTTCACCATCTACTTTTATCTGATAGGACTCTGTGAATTGACCAGACACCATCAAACCTTGGAGAATAGATTTTTTATTATTTAAATAACAATTATGCTCACTTCCAAAAAAGTAAGAAATATGCGTAGCACATAGTGGCAAAATAGGGGTCTCAAAGGGAAGATCTTTTTTTGCAAATGCAAAAGAATAGAGTTCTTCTACTATATGTTCTATAGTAGAAGTCTCATAATATTTTATAGTCATACAACGAATTAATCGTAGGGAAAATACGACAATATTTTAAAAATTACAAAATTGAAATATAATTAACTTAGTCTAAATCTGAAGATATTCAATTTATTACAAATATTTATAAACACCCCAAAATAAGACGATACAAGTTGTGTCTGCTGTCTGTATAATTTGTTGAGTTTCTCAAAACTGAATGTCCTAGATGTGTTTTTTACAGAATTTAATTCTTTTTATATGATACTTGAATAGAAGGATAAAAAAGGCCAAGACGTTTTTAATGGTCTTGACCTTAAAGAACTGATTAATAGCTTCTTTTGTTATTGTTTAATTACTTTTATACTTTGTGTTTTGTTATGGCTTTTTAGTTGTAATACATAAACTCCAGTAGCGAGTTGCGACATATTAATTGTATCTACGTTTTGTTTTGAAGCCATAACTTTTTGCCCTTGTATGTTGTACATTTCATAGCTATAATTATTTAAATTAGTTTTTATGTATAGCATATTGGTTGTTGGATTAGGGTAAACCATAAAGTCTGTAGTACTTACTATGTTATTGCTTAAAGTTGATTGAAGTTCGTAAGCACCAACATCTATAGTGCCATCAAAAACTCTAGGGTTTCCAGCTAAATCGGTATCGTTAGTTAAATCTCCACCAGCATTTGTATAAGCAGTGTTGTTACCTGCATTAACGGCAGGACTATCACTTATTAAACTAAAATCACCATTTGTAGGGTCGGTAAAAATATCTGTTTCTATTAGTCCTGTAGCATCAATATTACCGTTACTAGTATCGGTATTTCCTTCTATAAGACTATTTGTATAGGTAGGTGAAGAGTTACCATTGTAAATCTCTCCCCAAATAATACAGTTGTTAAAACTTGGTGAAGAGTTCCGATTATAAACTCCACTTCCGGTCGTAGCTGTATTACTAGTAATACTTACATTGGTTGAGTTAAAAGAACTTGAATGAATGTATAAACCTCCTCCTTGACTATTACAGGTGTTTCGATTAATGTTTACATTTAATAATAATGGTGCACTCTCTAAAATAACTATTCCTGCACCATAAGTATCCGCATTGTTTCCGTATACGATGATATTTTTAAGTTTAAGGTTAGAACCTCGAAGGTAAACACCACCTCCAGCACTCCTAATAAAAAAATAACCATTAATATAATAATCATTATGGTTGCTTATGGTATTTCCTCCAGTAATCGTAAAGCCATCTATAATACCTTCACCTACATTACCAGCTCCCATGACTACATGGTAGGTATTATCTGCTATAGAAGTTGATGTGTAAGGATTACCAGCAATAGGTGCAGGGCTAATTAACGCATCGTTACCATTAATATCGCCACTTAAAACTGTAGTATTGGTAGTGATGCTTAAATCGCGATCAGCTAAAGAAGTTTCATTACCTGCAAATCCACCGTATAATTGTACATTTGCGACCATTAAAAAAGCATTTTCTCTACCTTGATCTGTTCCAAAATTAGCACCATCTTCTGGACTATATTTTGGGGTGTAGATTCCACCAGCTACCCAAATTTGTAAAGGCGTAGTTTCCCAAGCTGTATCTTGTAAGCTATTTGCCCAAAGTAAGGCATCGGCCAATTCTGGTACAGCATTTGCCCAAGAGTTGCCTATCTCATTGCCGCCACTTACATTTTTATTTACGTAAATAATGTTATTGGCATCTGGTTGTAAATGGTTTTGAAACTCATAAGCGCCAATATCTATAGTTGTATTAGAGATTCTATTTTGAGAATTTAGGTCTAGCAATAAAGGGTTGGCGGTGTTATCTCCAGCATCTGTAGCAAGAGAACTGTATACTATTTGGTACCCGTTAGTATAAATCGGATCAGTGTTTTCTATATTATTGTTTCCAGTAATATTAGTTGGTAGATTACCATCATTATCAGTCGTTGTATTATAGAACAAACAATAATTTGCGGTTCCTGTACCACCACCGCCATCATCATTTATGTTACCATTAGTGCCACTGTTATTGGTAAAAATTGTATTAGTAGCGTTTATACTTCCATTAAAAAAATGAACACCACCACCTTTGTAGGCGTTGTTATTGGCAATGGTACAGTTAATAATATTTATAGTGCCGCTTTCAGCAGACATAGCACCACCATTAGCAGAAGCGGTATTTGAGTTAAAAAGACAATTTATAATATCTAGTGTACCACCAAAGGATATTAACCCAGCACCAATACCTATTTCTGGGTCGTCTGTGGTATCTGCTACATTACTTCTTAAAGTACAATTGTAAATGCGGTTGTCTCCATTGTTATACACACCTGCTCCAGAACGTCCAATAGCTAGTTGTGAGTTATCGGTACTATCATCGGCAAAGCCCCATTGTATAAAGAAGCCGTTTATTTCGGTATTGTCACCTAGCATGGTAACAATGGTATGGCTGTCTCCTGGGTTTTCAGTTCCTGAACCATTTAAATCACCACTCAAAATGGTTGGGTTTTCTGCCCAATTGCGTTCATCGGCAGTGGTTTCTGTTCCGTTAAAGCCACCAAGAACAGTAACGTTGCTAGGAATTGTAAAACTATCTGTTTCAAGCGTTCCAGGTGTGTAGGTACCTGTAGCGACCCAGATTTCAGTTACTAGGATGCAATTTGAGGCTGAATTTATTGCTTCACTTAATTCTGTAAAGGCATTGTTCCAAGAGCTACCGTTGTTAGTACCACTAGTAGCATCTTGGTCTACATAAATTATAGAACTTACATTCAAACATGGATTTTGTTCATACGCGCCAATATCTATAGTGCCATCAAAAACTCTTGGGTTTCCTGTAATATCGGTTGCTTCTGTATTAAAACTATTATCGCCTGCATTTATAAGTACGCTGCCATTGGCAGGGTATAAGCCATCGTCTGCTGTACCCCAAATACCATCCAATCCAGCAGGATAGGTAGTACTAACAAATGGATTGCTCGTAAGATCTACAAAGCCTGTTTGTCCAGTTAAAACACTTCCACTCACATCTGAAGCATTATGAGACCCTGAAACACTACTACTATCAAAACCATTATATATATCTAGACTATTCGATGAGGTATTTCCATAAAAAAGCGTGTTGTTAAGTGTTGCATTTGAGTTTAAATTATTTACCATGCCTCCTCCATAAGTTGATGCAGAATTGTTATAAAAAGTTACATTGACTAAGTTAGGGAAAGATGAGTTATTTACCATTCCACCTCCAAAAGAAGATGAAGAATTGTTATAAAAGGTTACATTGACTAAGTTTGGGGAAGATGAGGTATTGTATATTCCACCTCCATAAGTTGATGCAGAATTGTTATAAAAGGTTACATTGACTAAGTTAGGGGAAGACGAAGCATTATACATACCACCACCTTCTCTATATTGTAATGTATGCCCACCAATGGTTACGCTCCCTGAGTTATATACGGCAGCACCTCCTGTTATGGTAAAACCCTCTACCAGCGCAGTATTGTTGAGGTTGGTAGTTACTAATACGTGTACCGTGTTGGTAGTGCCTAAATCTCCAGAGAGTATGGAAGGATTGCTGAAATCTTGGGTATTGGTACTAGGGTCATAACTTCCTTTAAGTTTTATGTTTGTGTTCATCCAAAAATAAAACTCGGTAGGGTTTGTAAGTGTAGTACCTGGTGCTGAATTCGGATGATATGTGCCCGAGGCTACACGTACCTCATCGCCATCCACAACTAGATCTAAGGCGTTTTGTAAGTCTTTTTTTGCTGTAGCCCAAGAGAGACCATCGCCTGTATTGTCAGGACGTGAGACATCTACATAGAAGGTGGTTTGCGAAAACCCTATTTGACATAGCGTAAGTGTTAAAATAAAGTGTAGTAGTTTTTTCATAACTAATAGGTTGTTTGGTTTACTATGCTAAAGTATTGGGATTAAGGATGTGGTTCAATACGTAGGTCTACGTAATGGACAGTAAAATGTTTTTGTATTCATTAAAGGAAAGTCCTATGGAATTTTTAAAGCCATTTTTAATCTTTTGGTTGCTATATTGATACCGTTTTGAGAGTTGGTCTAGTGAGATATGTCCTTTAAAAAAGTGAAGATAAAAAACAATGTTATCTAAAATTGAGGGTGTGAAGTTTTTAAGTTTGGGTGTATTAAACTGAGCTAAAAAAGCATTAGCATTAGCAGCTTTTATAGTTATATTGTTTTCAAGAAGATGGTCTATATACGTTGGTCTGCATTTAACTATAATATAAGAAGACTTTAATTCTAGAGGGCTAACAAACGGTTTATGACAGGTTATGTTATTTTCTTCTGAATATAAAATATAACTAAACCCGTCGGGTTGCAATTGATGATAGTCTTTATTACTTAGGCTTATATAATAGACATCGACAACCCAATAGTTAATAGGTAAATTATATTTGTGTTTTGTGATAATAGGATGCTATAATTTTATAGTCTTTCAAAATTATAACCTATTGTTAAGTAGTGAAATACGTAGGATTACGTATTAAAGATATTAGGATTTTGTTTTAACCAGACAAAAAGAGCATTTTGGTTGGTTGTATCTATCTCTAGTTTTTTTATAATGTTACTTCTGTGCTTTTCTACTGTGCGTTTAGAAATAAAAAGTTCTTCGGCAATTTGAGTGCTGTTGAGGTTTTTTTCTAAGTATTTCAAAATTTTTATTTCAGTAGCGGTTAGTTGGTCTATAGATGTATTGGTTCTACTGTCAAAATGGATGCTGCTTTTTAGTTTTTTGCCTATATAAGTATGGCCTTTTTTTATGATTTCTAGGCATTGTTCTAATTCTTCTAAAGCACTGTCTTTAGTTATATAACCATGAATAGTTTTGCCAACTTCGTTTAGCAGCGACTCTTGTTTGTGTAGGGTTAAAATGATAACCTTGGTTTGTATCTGATTGCGCTGAATTTCTTGAGCGACTTCCAAACCGTTTAGTTTGGGCATGTCAAAATCAAGTATAGCAATATCAGGTTTATGGTTTATAATTTTGTTGTACGCTGTATTTCCGTCAGTTGCCGTATCAATAACTTTAAACCATTTTTTTTCTAAAAATTCTTTAGTTCCATTAAGCAGTAACGGGTGGTCATCTGCAATAATAATAGTTGTTGACATATGTTAGTGTTTAGGGACTTTAATCTGTACAGTTGTACCTTTTCCTTTGGTTGAATTGATGCTTAATTGCGCACCAATAATTTGGGCACGTTCTTTAAGTGTTTTTAAACCTAGACTATCTAAAATTTCGTTGTTTTCAGACACGTCAAACCCAATACCATTATCTTTTACTTGAAATAAGACAGAATCATTGCTGTCTTCTACCAAGATGTTACAGGCTTTTGCTTTAGAATGTTTTTCAACATTGTTTAAGCATTCTTGAATCATCCTAAATATAAAAATCTCTTTATCTTTTGAAATATTTAGGTGCTCTACATCAATGTCTTCAGAATAGAAAATATCCGAATTTTTCTGAAAGGTTTCAACTGTATTTTTTATAGATGCTATTAGACCTAATTTTTCAAACTGAAATGGATGTAAGCTTTGGGAAATACTTCTTACTTCGTCTATGGTATCATCAATAATTTTAGTATCCTGATTTTGATCGTTATTAAGAAAAACTTTATTTTTTATAAGTAATAGGCTTTGGCCAACACTATCATGCAACTCGCTAGAAATGCGTTTGCGTTCGGTTTCTACATTTCTAATTAAATCTTGAGCAAAGGTTTCTTGCAGTTGTGCTTTTTTTTGTGAGAATCTTCGAGAGCGCCATAAAAAGATGATACTAAAAAGAGCTATTAGTGCCAAACCACCAAACCATAGGGTTTGTTTTTTGCGTTTATTCTGTTCGTCTAATAAGGTTATTTTACTGTTTTGTAATGTTATTTTTTGGTCGCGTTTTTCGGTTTCGTATAAGGTTTGGTAATAGGCAAGCGCTTTTGTTTTTTGTACCGATTTTATAGAGTCTATAATATGTTGAGAAGCTTTAAAATGCGCTAATGCTTGTGATGGTTTATTTATTGCTTCATACACCTGACTTAAAAAGGCTTCTGCTTTTTGAATGTCGTTAATATCGTTTGTCTCCTTAAGTATAGTTAGATGCTTGATACCTAAAGCTTCTGCCTTTTGATATTGTTTATTGGCATAGGCTAATTTTTTTAACGCATTATAATAATTTGGTGTGTATATGCCTTCTGTATTACGGGTGTCTTTTTCTATTTCTTTTAGATGAAAATTTGCTTTATCTAAGCTGTCATTTTCCGCATAGGCAACAACTAATTCATTAAGTAAGATAGGTTTAAAATAATCAACATAATTAGATTTTTTATTAGCTTCTAAGGCCTTGTGTAAATTCTTAATACGTTGTGTTTGTAAATTTTGCTTTTTATTATCTGTAGCTTCATTTACATAAAGTGGAATAAGTTGTCCGTAGCTTTTTGTTATCTCAGCAAGAGCAATGGTTTCGGTTCGTTCTTGCTGCGCTTCTTCTAAAAAGCCATTTGCGCTATATAGTAAAGACAAAGCGTTTTTGGCAGCTATAATATTAAAGGTGTCTTTTTCTTGAATAAAAACCTCAGAAGCTTGTTTTAAGGTTTGTGATGCTAATACAAATTTTCCTTCGTCAGAATAGGCGTAGCCTTTGTACAAAACTGCAAATCCCTTTACGCGGTTGTCCTTAGCTTTTTCTGCATAAGTAATGGCTTTGTCATAATGTGCCATAGCAGAATCTACTTGTTGTGTAAAGTAATAACTATCGCCAGAATCTATATATAAACTCGCTAAATTTCTGGCATTAATATTATTTTTTAGAGTTTTAAAATAGGTGTTGAAAATAGTAATACCTGTTTTAGGTTTTCCTAAAAAATTATTGTGATAATTAATAAGGTTTGTAGTGTTGTATGCAGCCAGATTAAAAGAGTCTAGCTTTATAGCAAGATCTATAGTGGTACGCGCAATAGAGTCGTAAGGAAAATTAGGTTTATCTCTAACAACCGATGTTAAGCTATCTAAAAGAAATAACTTTTTAGCATTGTCATTTTCAGATTGTATTTCAGTTTTTAGTTGATTTACAAGTGTATGTAAATCGGAATTTTGTGCATTTACAGATAAAATAAATAGTAGAGAAAATACAAGTGAAAATTGTTTCATTTGGGGTGATTTTCTCTACTAATGTAGTTAAAAAAAATGACTACCTATTCTCAATTCATTTTTTGGTATTAGCAAAAGTTACAACCCAAGGCAGAACCTCGTCTTGCATGTTGTTTGGGTAGTATGCCCAGTTCCAAGTAATATAAAGTGTTTCCCTAATATTTCGTTGTCATTGATAGAATAAAACGAGGTTTTTTCCTACCTTTCTCTTTATTAAAATTATCTCAATATGAAAAAAATTCTGTGTGTTCTTACTATTTGTTTGACGCTTGTTGGCTTTGCCCAAAAAAAGCCTTCTAATATCAATCATGGACAAATTTCCCAAAAACATTATCACGACACAATCGCATACAATATGTTTAAAGATAAAATGTTGGTGCCTGTCATTATTGAAGGGAAATCTTATACCTTTTTGTTTGATACAGGAGCACCCTTTTCTGTATCAAAAGCTCTTTATCAAGAGTTCAAGTCTTCTATTATTGGTGCCATAGACGTGCATGATGCATCAGGAAATGTAGCTGCCATTAATATTATTTCTTTGCCCAAGTTACAGTTAGGAAACTTAATTTTTGAAGATACTCCAGGGTTTTTATTGCAACAAAATGCAGAGGTTTATTTCCAATGTATGGGAATTGATGGTATTATTGGGAGCAATATGTTGCGCAATTCTGTGTTACAAATAGATGATCAAAAGAAACATATTATTATAACAGACAAGGCCAAGAACCTAGAAATAAATACGGAGTTTTATTCAACAATGGAACTTTCCAAAACACAAAGTAATCCATTTATTCATATTAAATTAGAGAAGGGTAAAGCTAGTGCTTCAGATCGGGTATTATTTGATACTGGAGCCGATGACTTCTACGCTATGTCTAGGAAGGCTTATCAGTATTTTGAAGAAAAAACAGATGTGTTGGATGTTCTGGCTAAAGCAGATGGAGCTAATAGTTGGGGAATGCATGGATTTGCCGAAAAAGATGAACAATTAATACTCGAAGTCCCCCTATTAACTATTAATACAGAGGTGTTTAAAGATGTTCTTGTAAATACTACCACCAGCAACGAGTCACGGTTTGGAGCCAAAGTATTGTCTTTTGGAAAAGTGACGTTGGATTATAACAAGCAGCGTTTTTATTTCGATCCCTATGATTTGGTAGATATAAAAGCCGTTGTAAAACCTCCATTTCTAGTGGAGCCAACTATGAAAGACGAACAATTGGTAGTGGGTATTGTTTGGGATGAAACACTTAGGGAGCAAGTAAAATTAGGAGATCACATCTTGAAAGTCAATGAATTTTCCTATGAAGATAAAAATTTCTGTGAATTTGTACTACATCAGAATGATGATATAGATGATGAACTAGTAATGACCCTAAAAGATGTGGATTCTGGAGAAATTAAAACTGTAACAGTAGGTAGGTTAAAATAATCCACTTTTATATTAAGCAATAAATTTTGTAGATAAAGAAAGAAACCCCGATATAAATTTATATCGGGGTTTTGTTATTATATTTAAATCAAATTAAACCTTTTCTATCCACTCTCTAGCATTAACAAAAGCTTCAACCCATGGAGAAACTTCGTCCTGTTTGTTACTAGGATAGTTAGCCCAATTCCACTGGAAAATAGATCGTTCAATATGCGGCATGGTTACCAAATGTCTCCCCGTTTTATCACACATCATAGCCGTATTATAATCTGAACCGTTAGGATTATGTGGGTATTCAGCATAAGCATATTTCCCTACAATATCGTATTGGTTTTCATCCTTAGGTAAATTGAATTTTCCTTCACCATGACTAATCCAAACACCAAGCGTACTTCCGGCTAAAGACGATAACATAACAGAGTTATTCTCTTGAATTTTCACAGAAGTAAAAGCACTCTCATGCTTATGTGAATCGTTATGAACCATTTTGCCATGAATATCATGATCTGGATTGATGAGGTCTAATTCCATCCATAGTTGGCAACCGTTACAAATTCCAACAGATAAGGTGTCTTCTCTTTCAAAAAAGTTCTTGATGACTTTATTTGCTGTTTCATTATATTTTATAGCACCAGCCCAACCTTTAGCAGATCCTAAAACATCAGAGTTTGAGAAACCACCAACGGCACCAAGGAATTGAATGTCTTCTAAAGTTTCACGACCAGAAATTAAATCGGTCATATGAACATCTTTAACATCAAAACCAGCTAGGTACATAGCGTTTGCCATTTCACGTTCAGAATTACTTCCTTTTTCACGTAAGATAGCAGCTTTAGGTCTAGGTTTACTTGAATCTGTTTTTGGAAGTTTTCCAGTGAATTGTTTCGGAAATTCGAAATGTAAAGGTTGATTTTTGTAATTATCAAAACGTGTTTTAGCTAAACCATTAGCGGTTTGCTTTTGGTCGAGTAGGAAAGAAGTTTTGTACCACATGTCTCTCAATCTCGAAATGGTCATAGTAAAGACTTCATTACTATTGATGATGCTAAGCACATCACTTTTCATAACCTTACCAATATTGTGGAAATCAATTTTAGCATCAGATAATACGGTTTCGATACTTTTATCTTTAGCCTGAATTACAATTCCTGAGTTTTCAGCAAAAAGTATTTTGAAAGAATCTTTTTCAGCTAAAGCGGTTAAATCTAATTCTGCACCAATAGTATTATCAGCAAAACAAAGTTCTAAAAGTGTAGTAATTAAACCACCTGAAGCGACATCGTGTCCAGCGACAATTTTACCATCTAATATTAATTGTTGAATGGTATTGAAAACCGTTTTTACATAATCAGCACTTTTAACTGTTGGAGCTTCGTTACCAATTTTATTGACTACTTGTGCAAAAGAACTTCCACCTAGTTTAAAGTTGTCTTGAGATAAGTTGATATAGTAAATATCACCTTCGTTCTTTTGGAACACAGGTTCAACAACTTTGTTAATATCAATACAGTTTGCAGCAGCTGAAATTATAACTGTACCTGGAGAAATAACATCACCATCAGGATATTTTTGCTTCATAGAAAGCGAATCTTTTCCTGTTGGTACGTTAATCCCTAAATCAATAGCAAATTCTGAAACCGCCTTTACAGCTTCGTACAAACGTGCATCTTCACCTTCATTTTTACAAGGCCACATCCAGTTTGCAGAAAGTGAAACATTCTTCAAGCCATCTTTTAAAGGAGCCCAAATAATGTTAGTTAATGCTTCTGTAATAGAGTTGCGGCTACCAGCCACAGGATCTATCAATCCCGAAATAGGTGAGTGGCCAATTGAGGTGGCAATGCCTTCTTTACCTTTATAATCTAATGCCATTACACCAACATTGTTTAATGGCAACTGTAATGGTCCTGCACACTGTTGCTTGGCAACTTTACCACCAACACAACGGTCTACTTTATTGGTTAGCCAATCTTTACAGGCAACTGCTTCGAGCTGTAAAACTTGGTCTAAATAATCGTAAAAATTATCTCTGTTGTAAAATACATCACTGTAGTTTTTTTCAACCGTATGATCTGTCATTATAGTTTTTGGAGAGCTGCCAAACATATCTTCCAGAGCCAAATCCATTGGCTTGTCTCCATTGGTTTCAGACTCAAATGTAAAACGGTGTTTTCCGGTAACTTCACCAACATCATAGATAGGTGAACGTTCTCTGTCTGCAATTTTATGAAGAACTTCTAAATGCTTATCACCAATCACTAGTCCCATACGTTCTTGAGACTCATTACCAATAATTTCTTTTGAAGAAAGCGTTGGATCACCCACAGGTAATTTGTCTAAATCGATTTTTCCACCAGTATCTTCAACAAGTTCAGATAAACAGTTTAGATGACCACCAGCACCATGATCGTGAATGGAGACAATATGGTTTTCATCACTTTCTACCATACCACGAACAGCATTGGCAGCACGTTTTTGCATTTCTGGGTTAGAACGCTGAACGGCATTTAGCTCGATACCAGAATCGAATTCACCAGTATCAGCAGAAGATACAGCAGCACCTCCCATACCAATTCTATAATTGTCACCACCAAGAATTACGATTTTGTCACCTGCTTTTGGTATGTCTTTTATGGCTTGGTCTGCTTTGCCGTAACCAATACCACCAGCTTGCATAATCACTTTGTCGTAACCAATCTTATCATTATTTTCTTGATGTTCGAAGGTTAAAACAGAACCACAAATTAATGGTTGACCGAATTTATTTCCGAAATCTGAAGCTCCATTAGAAGCTTTAATTAGAATATCCATAGGAGTTTGGTACAACCATTTACGTTCAGGAAATGCCTTTTCCCAAGGCCGTTCTTCTTCTAAACGTGAATATGATGTCATGTAAACAGCCGTTCCTGCTAAAGGAATAGAACCTTTACCTCCAGCAAGTCTATCTCTTATTTCACCACCAGAACCCGTTGCAGCACCATTAAAAGGCTCTACAGTTGTTGGGAAATTATGGGTTTCTGCTTTTAATGAAATTACAGATTCAAAATCTTTAGTTTGGTAATATTCAGGAACATCAGCACGTTTTGGAGCAAACTGCTCTACAACAGGACCTTTTATAAACGCTACATTGTCTTTGTATGCGGAAACAATATCATTAGGATTTTGTTTTGATGTTTCCTTAATCATTTTGAATAACGACGTCGGTTTCTCTTCTCCATCGATAACAAACGTTCCGTTGAAAATTTTATGACGACAGTGTTCTGAGTTCACTTGTGAGAATCCAAATACTTCAGAGTCTGTTAGAGGTCGTTCAATTTTTTTAGAAACACCTTCTAGGTATTCAATTTCTTCATCACTTAGCGATAAACCTTCCTGTTGGTTGTATGCCGAAATGTCTTCAATATCAAGAATTGCTTCAGGTTGAATATTTATGGTGAAGATGTCTTGATTTAAGCTTGAAAATTTTTCAGAAATCATTGGGTCGTACCCTTTGAAATCTTCTGAAACTGATGTGAATTCCTCAATACGTAAAATGCCAGAAATCCCCATATTTTGAGTGATTTCTACAGCATTGGTACTCCAAGGAGTAATCATTGCGGCTCTTGGGCCAACAAAAAAAGCATCTAGAGATGCTTGTTCTATTTTTGGCTGGTCGCCAAATAACCATGTCAATTTTGAAATGGTTTCAGTTGATAATTCTTTTGTGGCTTGAACAGCGAAAACTTTGCTGTTTTGGTTTCCAAAGAAATGAATCATTAGAGTGTTGTGTTTGGTGTGAAAAATAAAAACACAAAGTTAATTCATTTTAAAATAATGAGACTATAAAAAAGAATTCAATTAGTAGACTTATTCAACATGTTTTAAACAAAAAAAGCAGCTCAATTTTGAACTGCTTTTTCAATAATATTAATCTTTGATTAGTTCTTAATCAATTTTTTGCTTACAGATGAATTGTTTTGTGTTAATTTCAAAATATAAACACCAGATTTTAATGTTTGTAAATTGATGCTATCTGAAGAATTGATTTGAGTTTTTAAAACTCTTTTTCCTAAGATACTATAGATTTCTACTAAAGTTTCTTCAGTAGAATTTAGCTCAATATTTAAATTTGATTTTACAGGGTTTGGGTAGATTGTAGTATTATCAAAAGTATTATCTACCAAGCTTAATGAAGAATAGCATGTCCAAGATAAATCATCAATACCAACTCTTGCATCACCAGAATTATTGTCAACAATCTCAACAGTTATTGAACCTTCAATATTTATGTCACTTATTGTTGTAGTTTGTTGAGTGTCGCTGTATGGAATTGTTCCTGCCAAACTTCCATTTACTAGAACATCCAAATTTCCATCAGTTCCTGAGAAAATTCTTTGAGTTGTAACAGTAAGGTTCCCAATACCACCACTTACAGTAGGTGAAGTTAAAATACCTGAGTCAGAACTACCTCTATAATCTATGAGTATGGCTCTGTTGTTAATGGTTTGGTCAGTTCTTGCTTCGGTAGCATTCCATGTACCGTTTGTACCTGTCCAAGTTCTATTTGTATACTGTGAGCTATTTGCAGGAATATTTTCAAAATCCTCAACAACACAATCACTTCCTGGTGTACCTGTTTCAGTTGTTGTACCATTTACAGAATTACTTTGAGTTGATTCATTTCCTGCAGTATCAACAGCAATAACATAAAATGAATATGTAGTTTCTGGAGTTAGGTTAATAACATTTGCAGTATTTATAGTTACGTTAGTATTAAAAACACCATCTACATAAACATCATAAGAAACCACTCCTACATTGTCTGTTGAAGCTGTCCAGCTAAGGTTTATAGATGTTGAAGCTTCATTAGTTACAACTAAATTTGTTGGAGCTGTAGGAGCTTCAGTGTCTTGTGTAGATACCCATATGTCGTTTACCCAACTAGGATTATCTATAAATGGATTTCTATTACCTTGGTGATTGTAGTAAATGTTATTGTTGCGATCTATTTCTTTTTGCGATACAGGATCATTTTGATGCCATGTTAAAAGAATATTCAAAAATGGGTCATCTAGTACTTTATCAGAACTTCCGTCAAACATTGGGTAACTTCCCCAATTACTGATTTGATCTTCGTATCGTGTTACAAAATAGAAATAAATACGAGCAATATCTCCTTTAAACTCATCTATAGGTTCAAAAACTGTGTTACTATAACCTGCAGAATAACCACTGTTAAGGTTACCTCCAAGTTTAGAACCATTTTGAGTTGGATTAGAAATACCACTTTGGTTTACTAATTGACTATCATCAACCACTCCAAAAGGATAATTACTTCTAAAACCATTAACACGGCCATCTGTAGGTAAAAGGTGGTGCGCATCGCTTCGCATTGGTAAGTTTTGACTAAAAACAGATTGAGGAATAACGTGTTCTTTGTTATAACAATCTCCTTCACCACTATAATTTCCACATTCATCACTAACTGGAGAAAATGTGTATGGATCAGATCCAGAAGGATTTTCTGAATAAGGATCTAAAATGGTGTTACTTCCAGTTTCGTAGTAGTTGTCTAAATCATAAGACGCTATAAAACCATCCATTGCATCATAACCTTGGTCGTTATGATTATCTATGATATTGTGAAGTTGTGTCTTTAATGTGTAACCAGTTCCTGTTGCACTATCATAATATCCTGAAGGAATTTGGGCAAATGCTAAGGTTGAAAAAACTAGAGTGATTAATAAAGTGTAGAATTGTTTCATTTATTTGGGTTTATTTTTTCTTTTCTAATAATGCCATGTAAAATCCGTCAAAACCAGATTTATAGGCTAATATTTTATTGTCTTTTACAAAAGTAAAGTCTTTTCCGGCTTCGGATGTTAAGAATTTATCAATTTGATTTTGATTCTCTGAAGGCAATACAGAACATGTGGCATAAACCATTTTTCCACCAGGTTTAACCATTTTTGAGTACTGCTCTAAGATCTCTTCTTGAGTTTTCTTGATATTATCGACAAACTCTGGTTGTAATTTCCATTTAGAATCTGGATTTCTACGTAAAACACCTAAACCAGAACATGGAGCATCAATCAGTAGACGGTCGGCTTTGCCATAAAGTTTTTTTATAGGTTTTGTAGAGTCAATGACTTTCATTTCTATATTATGAACACCATTGCGACGTGCTCTAACTTTAAGCTTTTTTAGTTTACTCTCATAGATATCCATAGCAATGACTTGGCCTTTGTTCTCTAAGAGTGACGCTAAATGCAAGGTTTTTCCACCTGCACCAGCACAAGAATCAACAACTTTCATTCCTGGTTTTACATCTAAAAAATCGGCTACTAATTGCGATGACGCATCTTGAACCTCAAACCAGCCTTCCTTAAAAGCCTCAGTCATAAAAACGTTAGCGCGTTCTTTTAGTTTTAAAGCATAGGGATAATCAGGAATGAATTCCGTCTCAATATTTTCGGATTGTAATTTGAGTTGTAAATCTTGCTTAGTTGTTTTAAGCGTGTTAACTCTAAGAATAACGTCTGCCTGTTCATTTTGCATCGCTAATTCTTTAGTCCATACGTCAGCGCCTAATTCTTTTTCACCTAATTCATCAATCCAATCTGGAATAGACTCTCGGTATTTTCTAATTTTAGACAATTCATCAAAACGTCCTTTTATTTTACGTGTTGGAGTATCCGTAAAATATTTCCAGTCTGGAAGTTTAATGCCTTTAAGTGTTGCCCAAACTGCAAAGATTCTCCATAGGTTATCTCTGTCAAACGGAGCTTTTACATCAGCAATTTCAGCATAAAGTCTTTTGTAGCGAACGATTTCATAAACCGTTTCGGCAACAAAACCTCTATCTCTGCTTCCCCAACGCTTATCGCGTTTTAGCAATTGTTGTATAACTTTATCAGCATATTCACCTTCATTGAAAATTTTGTGTAAACCATCAATAACCGCAAAGCATAAATTTCTATGTAGTCGCATTTCAAAAAATTAAAGCATGCAAAGGTACATTTTAATGTTCATTTGTAGCAAAGTTTGTGATTTTATTGAATATGCTTTTCTATTTTTAGAGAAAATTGAAAATCATGAGATTCATCTTATTTTGCTTTGTGATGATTGGGTTTTATTCATGTAAATCTGAAAAAACAGTTAGATCTAGAAATTTTTCAAAAGTTGAAATAGAACCTTTGTTACAGGATTCTTTTTTGAATATTAGAGCCTTGAAAGTGTCAAATAATCGTGTTTGGTTTGCAGGATCAGATGGGTATTATGGAAATTGGGATTTAAAGGATATAAATCCTGAAATAGATCTATCAGATATTTTTAAAAAGTATGAAAGTATATCTCATAATTATCAAGGACATATGTCTAGAAATATGAACAGTGACTCAACAGGATATGAGTTGAGGGCTATAGCCAAAACAGATGATGGTTTTTTCACTATAACTGCAGGTAGTCCATCAGTATTTACTAGATATAAGGCTAATGATAGAAATATTGTTTACAAAGAATCACATCCCAAAGCCTTTTACGATTCTATGGACTTTTGGAACGATAAAGAAGGTATTGCTATTGGTGACCCAACGGATGATTGTATGAGTGTGATTATTACAAGAGATGGAGGTGAAACATGGACAAAATTATCCTGCGATGAGTTACCAAAAGTCAGAGATGGAGAAGCTGCTTTTGCGGCAAGTGATACTAATATCTCCATAATAGGTGAGCATACTTGGGTAGCCACAGGAGGTAAAGCAAGTAGAATTTTATATTCGCCAGATAAAGGAAAAACATGGGAAATTTATGATACTCCAATAATACAAGGTGCAGCAACTACAGGAATGTATTCCATCGATTTTTATGATGAAAAGCATGGTTTTGCAATAGGTGGAGATTACACCAAGCCTAATGATACACTAAATAATAAAATTAGAACAATTGATGGTGGTAAAACTTGGGAAGTTGTAGCTCAAGGAAAAGGACCTGGCTATAGAAGTTGTGTACAGTATGTGCCAAATAGTAATGCAAAAGGACTAGTAGCTGTCGGCTTTAAAG
Organism: Winogradskyella sp. SYSU M77433; assembly: GCF_029911945.1. Classification (NCBI taxonomy): domain Bacteria; kingdom Pseudomonadati; phylum Bacteroidota; class Flavobacteriia; order Flavobacteriales; family Flavobacteriaceae; genus Winogradskyella; species Winogradskyella sp. SYSU M77433. The sequence goes on from NZ_JARYTG010000008.1 coordinate 101,874, forward strand.
GTATTGATTACAGTAAGGATTCTGGAGATACATGGAAACATCTTAGCGATGAAGGTTTTTATACGATAAGGTTTCTTAATGATTCTATAGCCTATGCAGCAGGAAAGGGTAGAATTAGCAAATTGACGTTTAGCAAATAATGACTGCACAAAAAACATCAACACTTTGTCATTCTGAACTTGTCTCAGAATCTTATTGACTTGTGATATTATATTTGTAAACTGCTAGTTTTGCATCTATGAAGTCTTGTAGTTATCTTCGGTTTCGCTTATCTCTAAACTCTTTAAGTCTATCCAAAAGTTTTCTGTTAAACTCGTCTTCAGCAGCTTTTAATTTAATAATCTTTTTTGCTGAAATTACAGATTTAAGATCTGTAACCAGTTTCAATTTGGCAGTATGCATATCGCTCTCTGCTTTCATTAATTTTTTCAAAAGTTCGTCAGCTTCCTTATCTGATAAATCAGGATTTCTGCGCAATTGCATTTTTATAGATCTAAGCTCTTGAGATCTTATTTTATCTGTTGTTTCTTCAAATTCATTATAAATAGGCCAAAATCCTTGAGCTTCTTCAGACGTAAGGCTTAACTGTTCTGTAATGAAAGCAACTTTCTGAGCTTTTATACGCTCTTTTATAATGCCATTGCGTTGTGCGAAACTCGAAAAGCTAATAAATAGTAGCAGTAATGGGATTAATTTTTTCATTTTCAATTTATTCTAAAATGTTTTCAATGTCTGAATTCTCTAGGAGATAAGACTCTAAATTTTCTTCTTCGTAATAACTTTCAATAATTGTGAAGTCCTCTTCTAAAACTTCAGCATCGTATAAAAGTTGAGCAAGTTCATAGCTATTTAGACTTCTGTTTTCAAGATAGCTTTCTACCATATCAACTGAAATTTCTTCTTCACTTTCACTGTTGTTATTAAAAAATATGGCAACTAATAAAATTAAAGAGGCAGCTATTCCGGCAACATAGAAAAAGGTCTTTCTTGTTTTTAAGCTAAATACCGGCTTGTCTTCATTCTTTAGCTTGTTTAAAATATCATTTTCAACAGTATTGAAATAATCTTTAGGAACAGTAAAGCCAGTCTCTTCAATATCTTTAAGAGCTGTTTTTGATTCTAAATTTTCAAAAAAAACATTTTCAAAATCTTCAAAATAATTATCAGGTGTTTTAAAACCTGTAGACTTTATGTTATATAATTTGTCCTTTTTCATTTTATGCTGAACTTGGTTCAGTTTTTTTAATTTTCTATCTATACGTATGACCTTAAATTAATGAATTGGTTTAATTTGAGGTTAAAAAAGCTTCTATTTTTTTTACTGCAATATGATAAGAAGCTTTCAGAGCTCCTTCACTGGTATCTAAAATTTCAGCCATTTCTTTATACTTGATATCTTCAAAATATTTCATGTTAAATACCAATTGTTGTTTTTGTGGCAATGTAGCAATGGCTTGTTGTAATTTTAATTGAATTTCATCACCTTCAAAATAATCGTCAGCTTTTAAGTTATTAATGGCGTTGGATTGATGTTCTTTGTTAGTTATTTTCAAACGCTTTGTGTTTTTGTTTAAATGCGTTATAGATTCATTGGTAGCAATCCTGTACAACCATGAAAATAATTTACTTTCACCCTTAAACTTATCAATATTTCGATATACTTTGATAAAAGTATTTTGAAGTACGTCGTCTGCATCATCATGGCTAATTACAATTTTTCTAATATGCCAATATAAGCGCTCCTTATAGAGTTGTAATAATTCTCTAAAAGCAGCTTCTTTTGACTTAGGGTCTTGTAAACGTAATATGAATTCAGACTCGTTATTCAAGTAATTTTCTTTAATAGTAAGACAGGTGAAATTACCAAAAGTTTAAATGAAAATTAAGCGAAAAACGGAATTGGTTTTAATTGACTGTAAATCAAATATTTAAAATATGTAAATTCGATTAAAAGCATAAAATATCGATTAAATGCATTTTTTTCTTGTTTAAAAGAAATATTTGTTCTATGTTTGACCCAGCTTAACCTATGAACGGTTACCAGTTCCCCAAATCTGGTAACATTTGGAAAAGGATGTATGCCTTATACATCCTTTTTTTATTTCTTAATCTTTTATTCCTCTGATTTTTTGGTTGTTATATCGTTTTACTTTTCTAAAGGTAAGTTATTTTATTATTTTTAAATATTATCTTTTAATAAGTTCTTAATAAAATGAAGCATATTTCCCTAATGATTGTGTTCTTATTTCCAATTTTCGTTTTAAGTCAGGTTGGAGTAGGAACAACAAATCCAGATGAATCGTCAATGTTAGATATTTCCTCTTCTGATAAAGGTGTTTTAGTACCTCGTTTAAGTTTAAATGATGTTACAAATTTATCAAGCCCAATAAACTCTCCTGCTACAGGTTTATTAGTTTGGAATACTAATGCTTCTGTGACTGGAGGCAATGGTGTTGGTTTTTACTTTTTTAATGGCGCGCAATGGATACCTATTCAACAGACATTAAATAACGATGCAGACTTTTACTTAGAAAATACCACTAATGTTCCGACAGATATTACAGATGATATTTATACTCAGGGTAACCTTGCTATAGGAAAGAATACAGCTGATTATAATTTGGATATAAGTGAAATTAATGATACTAGAACTATAAACCTGTTCAATGGTGCAACGAGTGGAGTGACGTCAGGAATCTATAATGAGATTTCAGGAAATATGGCTAATACTGATTTGCAACGAGGGCTCTTTAACTTATTAGGGGGAACAGGAAATAATCCTCATTATGGTGTGTATAACAACTTATTAGGTACTGGTTCTGGTTCTAAATATGGTAGTTATAATATATTCTCCGGAACAGGAACTGGAGCAATTACTGGGATATACAATGATGTTACAAGTACAGGTGGTGCAGCCCACTATGGGTTGCATAATAATTTTGATGGTTCATCCTTTGATGAAAGAGGTGTGTACAACAATTTTGAGCAGTCTGACTCTGCTAATAGATATGGTTTATATAACAGCTTTGATTCATCGAATTCTTTAAGTCCAACAGATTATGGGGTTTTTACTTCTATGGTAGGAGATTCTAATCAGAATCAGTATGGCATTTTTCAATTTATTGGTAATACAGGTACAGGTACCCATTATGGAATAGTAAATCAAATGCAAACAGGTGGTGGACTTAAATTTGGTTTAATCAACGAAATTTCTGTGCCTAATTCTACAGAAGCTAAAGGTGTTCATAATACATTTTCGGCATCAAGTAGTGCAAGTTCAGCAATAGGTAGTCATAATGAATTTAGCGGTGCGGCTTTAGAGATGACAGGTGTGAAAAATGAGTTTTTAGGAACCGAGAGTTTAATGACTAAAGGAGTTGATAACAATTTTTCAGGTACTATTGCAACAAGTGCTAATAATTTTGGCTCGTTTTCAGTATTTGATAATCTAGCTAATGGAAATCAATTTGGTTCGTATAATCAATTTGATTCTTCTTTGGGAACCATGTATGGTATTTCTAATGTGGTGAATGGTGGAGTTCAAGATTTTTATGGACTAAATAATAATGTAACTAGTACAGGAACTGGTAATAAATATGGAGTCAATAATTACTTTGATCCTTCTGCAGGGGGAGTGCATTATGGGATTTATTCTGAAGTTACAAAATCAAATAGTTATTCTGGTTATTTTTTAGGGAGAGTTTCTGTTGGGACTGATGGTACGGATAATTATATATTACCAGAATCTAGAGGTGCAAATGATCAAATAATGCAAACAGATGCATCAGGAAATGTAACTTGGCAAAATAAAAATGATAACTCTTCATTATCCTTGGTTAGAGTTAATGTGTCTGGTATATACACACAAGCTGCTACGGGCTCAGCGTGGGTTAATATATATTTTGATTCTATAGTTTTTGATACCAATGGCGAATTTGATACTGGTAATAATACATTTACTTCAGGAAGTGCTGGTTATTATAGAATAAACGCTGGGTTTCATACTAGTGCTCAAAACAATACAAATTATTATGGAATAGCTGTATATGTAAATGGTAATCTTTATTCTGAATCAACATATAATCATCATAATGTTGGTGATGTTTATAGACAAGTAGATTGTATAGCTTCACTTTCTGCTGGTGATACAGTAGAAATTAGGATTAGAGCAGAAAGTAACTCTGTTGATATAGATGCTTTTACAGGAAAGACTTTCATGGAGATAGAGCAAATCAAACGTAACTAATTACTCAAAACTCTGCATTTCAACAAGCTTCTTGTAAACTCCATTTTTAGCGATAAGTTCGGTGTGTGTGCCTTGTTCTGCTATTTCACCTTTTTGCATTACTACAATTAAATCTGCATTCTGGATAGTAGAAAGTCTGTGGGCTATAACAATAGAGGTTCTGTTTTTCATCATTTTTTCTAAAGCATCTTGCACTAAACGTTCGCTTTCTGTATCTAAAGCGGAAGTGGCTTCATCTAAAATCATGATAGGTGGATTTTTAAGTACAGCACGAGCAATACTTAAGCGCTGCTTTTGTCCTCCTGAAAGTTTACCTCCTGCATCACCTATATTAGTATTGATGCCATTAGGAAGGTCTTTCACAAATTCCCAAGCGTTGGCCACTTTTAAAGCTTCAATGATTTCCGACTCAGTAGCATCTTCTTTACCAATCTTTAGGTTATTGGCGACTGATTCATTAAATAGAATAGAATCTTGGGTAACCAGACCCATAAGGTTTCTTAAAGAGTGTTTTGTTAAACCTTTTATATTGTCACCATCTATAGTGATATCACCTTTATTAACATCATAAAAGCGTGTAACTAAATTGGCTATCGTACTTTTTCCACTTCCAGACTGTCCGACTAATGCAACACTTTTTCCTTTAGGTACTGTAAGCGAAAAGTTTTTAAGTACTAAATCATCTTCGTATTTAAAAGAGATATCATCGATGCTAATTTGTGATGTAAAATCGGTTTTTGTTTTTGCATTTGGTACGTCTGCTAAAGTTGATTCTGTATTTAAGATTTCTAAAACACGTTCTGCAGCAGCGTTACCTTTTTTAACACTGTAGCTGGCTTTACTTATAGCTTTGGCTGGAGTTAGAATGTTATAGGCTAATCCCATATATACTATAAATAAACCAGCTTCTAGATTACCATCGTTTAAAACCATTTGTCCACCATACCACAAAAGTACAGAGATAACAAGAATGCCTAAAAACTCACTAGTAGGAGAAGCTAAATTTTGACGGTGGAGGAGGTTGTTAGAAAATTTATTAAATCGATCAGTGGATTCTTTGAATTTGTCTCCAAATATCTTTTGAGAATTAAACCCTTTTATTACTTTAAGACCTCCTAATGTTTCTTCAATAATAGATAATAATTGGCCTTGTTCACTTTGTACTCTATCTGATCGTTTTTTGAGACTTTTTCCAATCCTTGAAATAATAAATCCTGAAACTGGAATAAAAATGAAGACAAATAAGGTAAGTTTAGCGCTAATTAAAAACATTGTAATTATCGTAAAGAGAATCATCAAAGGTTCTCTTACAATTAATTCTAATATAGAAAGAAATGACGTTTGTATTTCTTGGACATCTGTAGTTATTCTTGCTATAGTGTCACCTTTTCTTTTTTCAGAAAAATAAGCAATTGGTAGGTCTATAACTTTATCGTAAAGTGCATTTCTAATATCCTTTAAAACACCGTTTCTTAAAAAGGTAATAAAGTACATAGCTAAGTAGCTAAATAAATTTTTAAGCAAAAACATACTGACCACTAATACAACCATAAAAATAAGAACATCATCATGGCCTTCATTAGCTTTTTGAGTAACAAAATAGTTTAAGTAGCTCTCTAGATAATCTTTTACTTTGCCAATGCCTTCCCAAGTTGGCTTTGTGTTTATTTGCTTTGTTTTATCAAATAAAACATTAAGCATAGGGAAAAGAGATACCATTGCAAGCGTACCAAATAAAGCGTAAAAAATATTACTTATTATGTTTAAAACTGCAAAGGTTTTATATGGTTTGGCAAAGCCAATAATTTGCTTAAAATAATTCATTTACTATAAATTCATATCCTTTAGGATAGCGTCAATCTTATTTTCCAATTCTTGTTCCGTTTTGGCGAAATCAGACACATTGTCAAGATCTGTGTTTACACTGATATAGAATTTAATTTTTGGTTCAGTACCACTTGGTCTTAATGCTATTTTGCTACCTTCCTCTGTATAATAGATTAAAACGTTTGATTTTGGGATATCAATAGCAGTCTCTTCTTGTGTTTGAAGATTTTTTGCAGTCGACGTTTGATAATCTTCAATAAGAACTACTTTTTCACCATTAATTTCTTTTAATGGATTATTTCTAGCATCAATCATCATTTGTTTTATTTCTTGAGCACCTTCAATACCTTTTTTAGTAAGAGATATTAAACGCTCCTTAAAGAAACCGTGTTCAACATATAAGTCAATTAATTTTTGATATAATGTTTTCCCTTCAGCTTTTGCTTGGGCTGCAATTTCACAAGCCAAAAGGGTAGAAGTAACAGCATCTTTATCTCTTACAAAATCACCAACCATATAACCAAAGCTTTCTTCACCACCTCCGATAAAGTCCATCTCAGGGAAATCTTTAATCATTTTGGCAATCCATTTAAAGCCTGTAAGTCCAATTTTACATTCAACATTATAAGCATTTGCTAAAGCGGTCATCATTGGAGTAGATACAATTGTAGAACCTACAAACTGGTTGCCGTTAATTTTGCCTTCTTTTTTCCATTGTTTTAAAAGGAAATCTGTCATTAAAATCATGGTTTGATTCCCGTTAAGAATCACCAATTCACCTTCAAGGTTACGAACAACAACACCCAAACGATCACAGTCAGGATCTGTACCAATGACAATATCTCCATCAACTTTTTCGGCTAGTTCCATAGCCATTTTTAAAGCTTCTGGTTCTTCAGGATTTGGAGAAACCACGGTTGGAAAATTACCGTTTGGCTCACGTTGTTCTTCAACAATATTAACATTGGTGTAACCAGCGCGTTTTAAGGTTTCTGGGATTGCCATGATTGATGTGCCATGAAGTGAAGTGAAAACAATATTTAGGTTTTCTTTAGCTTCTTTTGAGGTTTCAAAACTTCCATTTTTAATTGAGTTTTCAATAAAAACATCGTCTACATCTTTTCCTATATATTGAATTAGGTCTGAATTAGCTTCAAATTTAATCTCAGAATAATCCAATTTATTTATTTCAGCAATAATTTCTCCGTCTTGTGGTGGTACTAATTGTCCGCCATCTTGCCAATACACTTTATAACCGTTGTATTCTGGTGGGTTATGAGATGCTGTCAATACAATGCCACAATGGCAATTTAAATGCTTTAAAGCAAAAGATAATTCTGGCGTAGGTCTTAAATCTTCAAATAAATATACCTGAATCCCATTTGCAGAAAATACGTCAGCAACAACTTTTCCGAAAGTCTGACTATTATGTCTGCAATCGTAAGCAATAGCTACTTTCACAGTTTCGTTAGGAAAGGATGCATTTAGGTAATTACTAAGGCCTTGCGTGTTTTTTCCTAATGTATATTTATTGATACGATTTGTACCAAGTCCCATGATACCTCGCATTCCACCAGTTCCAAATTCTAAATTTTTGTAAAAGCTCTCTTCTAATTCCTTAGGATTAGATGCAATTAAATTTTTAATTTGTTCTTGAGTTTCACTATCAAAAGCAGGTGTTAACCATGCATTAACGCTCTCTAAAATTTCTGGTTTTATGTGAATCATGATATAATTATTGTTGTTTTATACAAAAATAAACATTTAGGCTGTTACTAATGAGTAACAGCACTTTAAAATACGATGAAATTTACGGGTTAAAATTCTTCTTTAACGAAATAACGCTGTTGTTGCCTTTTAGTTCTTAAAATGAGTTCGCCTAAAAAACCAGCGATAAAAAATTGAGAACCTATAATCATGGTTGAAAGCGCTATGTAGAATTGTGGACGGTCAGTAATAAGTCTTCCTGTTGGGTTGATAAACAATTTATCTACACCTAAGTAAAAAGCAAAGCCGAAACCAATAATAAACATTATAACACCAAGCGAACCAAATAAGTGCATTGGTCGTCTACCAAAACGAGAAATAAACCAAATGGTGATTAAATCTAAAAAACCATTTATAAATCGGTTCATACCAAATTTGGTTTTGCCATACTTTCTAGCTTGATGTTTTACGACCTTTTCACCAATATTTATAAACCCAGCATTTTTTGCCAAAACAGGGATATATCGATGCATTTCTCCATAAACATCAATATGCTTCACAACTTGGTTGCTATAGGCTTTAAGACCACAATTGAAATCATTAAGCGTTACACCAGAAGTTTTTCTGGCAGCCCAATTAAATAGTTTTGAAGGTAAATTTTTAGAGAAATAAGAATCGAAACGTTTCTTTTTCCAACCAGAAACCAAATCGAATTTCTCTTCTGAAATCATTTGATACAATTCTGGAATCTCTTCAGGATTATCCTGTAAATCGGCATCCATGGTTATAACAACATTTCCTTCGGCTTTTGCAAAACCAGCGTGTAAGGCCTGAGATTTTCCAAAGTTTTTCAGAAAACGAATGCCCTTAACGTTGGGATTAGCTTCTGAAAGTTTTGTTATAATTTGCCAAGAATCATCAGTACTACCATCGTCAATAAAGATAATTTCATAAGAAAACGAATTGGATTGCATCACAGATACAATCCAATCGTGTAGTTCTTTTAAAGATTCTTCTTCGTTAAGTAGTGGTATAACTACTGATATATTCATATTTTGAATGGTCTAAATTCTAGACTTCAAAAATAAGTAAATTATTTAAGCAGATTTTATCGGTCATTTTTCATGATTAATCCAGCAATTAAGGAAACAATTAGACCAAAGATTAAAGACCCTAAAATTGAAGATAGACTAAAGAATGTAGAGTTCATAAAAAGGTTGCTAATGCTCATAGCTTGTTCTATTTGTTCATCTGTCATGTTAGGGTTTTGTTCAATCATTTGGTTGTAGGCTGTTTCTTTTTGCATTTCTATAAACTCTGGATAGATAAATTCATAATGCACATACGAATAAATAGCGGTTATAACACCTGCAATAACAGCAATAGCAAGACCAACTTTTATAGCTTGTCCTAGCGAGAGTATATTGGCGTTAGCAGTTTTAAAAGCTTTAATACCGTAAACAAAAATCAATATGCTTACAACAACGCTTATTGAAGATAGAATCCAATTTTTGTCCATATTTGCAACATACATAATTATTAATCCTGCTATACTTAGTAAAGCTGAGTATAATCCATAAGTATATGCTATGGGCTTAATTGAAGGTGTTTGATGTTCCATAATAAAGTTGATTTAATTAGTTAATTGCTTAGTTAGTATTCAAAGATAACTAAATGTTACACTAAATTGATTGAAATAAAATTTTATAAAAACATTGTGCAATAATAAAATTTGCTTAAATTTGCACCTCGAAAAAATCGAATTATTTTAAAGCATTTAGTGATGAAAGCAGGAATACATCCAGAAAATTATAGAATAGTAGCGTTCAAAGATATGTCTAACGATGATGTATTTTTAAGCAAGTCTACTGCAAATACAAATGAAACTATTGAAGTTGATGGTGTAGAATATCCATTAGTTAAGTTGGAAATCTCTAGAACATCACACCCTTACTACACTGGTAAATCTAAATTAGTAGATACAGCTGGTCGTATTGATAAGTTCAAAAACAAATACGCAAAGTTTAAAAAATAAGCTTAAGTATATCAAAATATTAAAAAGCCTTTCTGATAAAGAAAGGCTTTTTTGTTTTCGGCAATTAGGTTATTTTTGAAATCATAACCATGAATGACTTCTAACTTTAAACACACTATGAATTATATTCTTTTTGATGGTCCATATCGCAATAATCTATTGCCATTCACATTTACAAGACCAGTTGCAGATCTTAGAGTTGGAATACTAACTATTCGCCAAAAATGGGAATCGTATTTGGAGTATACCACAACAACGGTTACAGAAGATTATTTGTCTGATAAGTTTCCGATGATTGAAATGGAAGAAAATATTATGATTAATGCTTCTTTTCTTCCAAATCTTGAAGTTATTGAAGTTGTGAAGAGTCTTGAAGAAAACCAAGCTTTGTTTAAAGATGAAGATGTTATTGCGTTTTTTGCTAAGGAAGGAGAAGAGGTTACAGATTTTTCAAAGTTTGAAACTGTTGAGTTTGATGGTGAGATTATTAAAATTGAACATACTTGGGATATTTTTGCCAAAAATGGAGAAGCTTTGGCCGAAGATTTTAATCTTATAACTAAAGGTAGAAAGTCACAACCTATCCCTTCAACTGTAAGTACTATAAATCCTGATGATATTTTTATAGAGCCTGGAGCAACACTAAATTTTGCAATTCTCAATGCGAGTTCTGGTCCAATTTATATTGGTAGAGATTCAGAAGTTATGGAAGGCTCAATTGTTAGAGGCCCTTTTGCTTTGTGCGACCATGCAACATTAAAACTGGGTGCAAAGATCTATGGTCCAACAACCATTGGTCCTCACAGTAAAGTTGGTGGTGAGGTTAATAATTCTGTAATTTTCGGATATTCCAACAAAGGACATGATGGTTTTTTGGGAAATTCTGTCTTAGGTGAATGGTGTAATCTTGGTGCAGATTCTAATAATAGTAATCTTAAAAATAATTATGCTGAAGTAAGACTTTGGGATTATCAAACCGAAGGTTTTGCTAAAACAGGATTACAGTTTTGTGGACTTATGATGGGAGACCACAGTAAATGTGGAATTAATACCATGTTTAATACTGGTACAGTTGTTGGTGTTAGTGCTAACATATTCGGAAGTGGTTTTCCACGCAATTTTGTGCCTAGTTTTTCTTGGGGAGGAAGTAAAGGTTTTGTCACTTACAAGACCAGTAAAGCTTTTGAAGTTGCGGAAGTGGTAATGGCAAGAAGAGATGAAGAGTTTTCAGAAAAAGACAAAGCTATTTTAGAATATGTGTTCGAAGAAACTAAAAAATATAGAAGAGAATAGAAATAATTTAGAATCATGAAAACCAAATTTACCCTATTATTAGTATTGCTTAGCCTAAATTCTACATTTTCCCAGAGTAAAGATGTAGAATTAAAACAGCTTAAGATAAATAACGACTTGGATCACTTTGCTGCGCGTGTCGTTGGTCAAAAAATATACTTTAGCTCAAATCTTGTGAATAGAAGAGAAAAACCGCTTAAAGATAACTTTGGACAAAGTATTTATGGTTTGTATGAAGGTGAGTTTGATGGTGAGGGTGAAATTACCAATGTAAAACCTATTGAAAAAATGGAGATAGGAACATTTAATATGTCTATTGCGACGTTTTCAAGTGATGGGAAGTACATGTATTTTACCTCTAATGCAGACAGAAAAGCTGAAAATAAAATTAAAGGCTATAACACACGAAACCTTATAATTCAACGTGCAGAATATATTGAGGGCAGAGGTTGGGTAAACTTCACAACTTTACCTTTTTGTAATCCTGAAAATAATTTTGGTCATCCAGCTTTGAGTCCAGACGGTTCTACGCTTTACTTTTTTGCTGACCTAAAAGGTAAAAAAGGAAAGTCAGATCTTTACAAAGTATCGGTATCTAACCATGAAACCTATGGCGAGGTAGAGCGTCTTAATGATTCAATAAATTCTTCTAGGTCTGAAGGCTACCCTTTTGTAAGTGCAGATAACAAATTATATTTCACTTCTGATAGAAGAGGTGGAAAAGGAGGTTTGGATATTTACGTGTACGATTTAGAGTCTGATGATGAAAATCAAGAAGCAGTATGCTTAGATGACCCAATTAATACTATTGGTGACGACTTTTCATTCTTTTTAAATGACGATTTAACTACAGGTTATCTTTCTTCAAGAAGAACAAGAGGTGAAGGTGGTGATGATTTGTACTATTTCAATAAGTTTTAAAAATGAAAATTACTCTCAGAATTTTTTGTGTAATTACTTTTATGACGTTGGTTAATTATACTAATGCTCAGAGAGATGTAAATCAAGATGAAATTATCGGATTTGCATGTAACTATGCTGGAAGCCCTTCAGAGACTGTATTAAAATATTTCAAAAAATTGATTGATAAAGATTATAAGTGGATTTCAAATCAATTATCATCTAACAATAATGCAGAGAGATATATGTCTGTTCTTTCATTGGAAAAACTAACAGATCTGAACAAATATGAATTATCGGAAGATGAAGCAAAACTTATTAATAAAGTTAAAAAATCTGAAGGCTTGGTTTACGTATGCAGTTGGTTGTAGTTATTTTGAATCATTTAGTCTAAACGAGTTGTTTAATGAAGATGTGTCAACCTATGGTAAAGAATATTTAGAAAGAATTATCAATCAGATAAAAGATTAGTAGTTTTTTTAACTGATTTCAATTCCAACAAATTAGTAGCATTAATCCCAAGACCCTTTATCTCTTTTCTAGTAAAACGGACAACTTCATCATAAAACATTGGTACAATAGGAGCTGAACTCATAATCAGCGAATCCATTTTAGTATAGAGTTGAGCTCTAATTTTGGGGTCTGTTTCTAGATAAGCGGCTTCATACAATTTATCGAATGTATCGTTTGAGTAATGTGTATAATTTGGTCCGTTTGGAGCAAAATTCTTACTGTAATAAAGTGATAAATAGTTTTCAGCATCAGGATAATCAGCAATCCAGCTGGCTCTGAAAAAATCGAGTTGGCCATTGGCTTTAGCGTCTTTTAAACTCGATGCAGGAATCACATCTACATTGACATTGATTCCAATCTTCTGTATTTCACGTTGAATAAATTCACAAAAGCTAAGGTAATTACTGGTTGTAGTCAAAGTGACTTTAGGATTTTGAATACCAGTTTCAGCTTTAAATTCTAAAAGTAATTGCTTTGCTTTTTCAGGTTGGTAGGTAAATCCTATTGAATCGTCATAACCAGGAAGTCCTTTTGGGATAAATCCTCCATAAGCAGGTATGCCAATCCCGTTTCTTAAATATGTCATCATTTTTGCTCTGTCAAAACCATAATTTATGGCTTTTCTTAACTTTTGAGACTGAATTTCTGAGATTTCAGTTTCCATAAAAAAGGCTAAATACTCAGTGTTTAAGTATGGACCTCTAATCATATTTACATCTTCAGCATAAAGAGGTCTTAACTGACCTTCAGCGGTTAAAATTTCGTCTTTGTATGAAGCATCTAAACCTGAGACAAAATCAATATTACCTTGAGCAAATTGTAAAAACTCACTTTGTTTGTCTGGAAGAAATGTTATGGCAATGGCTTCGAGGTAAGGTAACTGTTTGCCATTATTGTCTACTTCAAAATAATTATTATTCCGTCTAAAAACGAGTTTTATGTTTTCTTCCCAACGCTTAAATTTAAAAGGACCAGTGCCAATTGGGTTAGATCTAAATTCGCTACCGTAATGCTCAACAATTTCTTTAGGCACAACTGAGCAATATTTCATAGTTAACAACCCTAAAAATGCAGGAAAAGGTTGTTTTAATTTTATTTGAAATGTAGAGTCATTTACCGCATAAAAATTTTCAACCTTATTGAGAACCCAGCTTCCAGGAGAAGCAATGGCTTTGTCTCTTAATCTGTTGAAACTATATTCAAAGTCTGATGCTTTTACTGTTCTTGTAGAATCTTGGTTACTGAGCGATGTCGAAGTGCTAAACAATTGATGCTTATGGAAATAAACATCTTTCTTTAGGTTAAAAGTGTATGTTTTAGCGCTATCTGTAATGGTCCAATCTTTTGCAATACAAGCTTTAACGTTGAGTTGGTCATCCATTTGTACCAATCCATTAAATAACTGGTGTGTAGCCCAAATATCGGCAAGGTCTTTAGAAAAAGCAGGGTCTAAAGAGCCTATATTTTTGTGTTCATTATATCTAAAGACGAGATGATCTTGATTAGATTTTCGTTTAGATGAGCAATTGCATAGCAACAACGGAATTATAATCAATATGAATAACGAGTTATTCAGTTTTAGCATATTAGTATAATGTTGTAAATTTGCAGCCACAAAAACTAAATGTACTTTTGGTTTTAAATGCTAAAGGTAAATTTAAAAAGCCCCTGAAACAAATTCAGGATAAAAAAATGGAAACAAAAAAAGTAGCGTTTTATACTTTAGGTTGTAAGCTTAACTTTTCTGAAACTTCTACAATTGCAAGAAGTTTTAAAGACGAAGGTTTTGATCGTGTAGATTTTAATGAAAATGCAGATATCTATGTTATAAATACCTGTTCTGTTACCGAAAATGCAGATAAGCGATTTAAAACGATTGTAAAGCAAGCTCAAAAAACTAATCCAGATGCTTTTGTTGCTGCCATTGGTTGTTATGCGCAGCTCAAGCCTGAAGAGTTAGCTGATGTTGATGGTGTTGATTTGGTTTTGGGTGCAACAGAGAAATTTAAACTCACGAGTTATCTTAATGATTTGTCTAAAAACGATCAAGGTGAAGTACATAGTTGCGAGATCAACGAGGCGGATTTTTATGTAGGTTCTTATTCAATAGGTGATAGAACCAGAGCATTTTTAAAAGTGCAAGACGGTTGTGATTATAAATGTACCTATTGTACAATTCCTTTGGCTAGAGGTATTTCAAGAAGTGATACCATGAACAATGTTCTGAAAAATGCAAAGGAAATTTCAGAACAAGATATAAAAGAAATAGTACTCACAGGAGTTAATATTGGTGATTATGGAAAAGGTGAATTTGGTAATAAAAAGCACGAACACACTTTTTTGGATTTAGTTACTGAACTAGATAAAGTTGAAGGTATAGAAAGGTTAAGAATTTCTTCTATAGAACCAAATTTATTAAAGAATGAAACTATAGAATTGGTTTCAGAATCACGAGCATTTGTACCGCATTTTCATGTGCCATTACAAAGTGGAAGTAATGATATTCTTAAAAAAATGAAGCGTCGTTATATGCGAGAATTGTATATGGATCGTGTTTCTAAAATAAAAGAAGTAATGCCGCATGCATGTATAGGTGTTGATGTTATTGTTGGTTTTCCAGGAGAAACAGATGAACATTTTCTAGAAACCTATAATTTCTTGAATGATTTAGATATTTCATATTTGCATGTTTTTACCTATTCAGAGAGAGATAATACCGAAGCTGCTCAAATGAATGGAGTAGTACCTAAAAAAGTACGCTCTAAACGTAGTAAGATGTTACGTGGCTTATCGGCTAAAAAGCGTAGAGCATTTTATGAGGAGCAGTTAAACTCTACAAGAACAGTGTTGTTTGAAGGTGAAAATAAAGAAGGATATATTCATGGTTTTACAGAAAACTATGTAAAGGTTAAAGCTCCATGGAATCCGGAATTGGTTAATACGCTTCATGAAGTAGAGCTCACTAAAATAGATGAAGACGGATTAGTGAGATTCGATTTTATAAAAGAACTAGCAAGTTAATAAACAAAAAGCCGAAGTTTAAACTTCGGCTTTTTGTTTGATTTTCTTAGAAATTATATACGAATACCAACAGGTAACATACGTTTGTACTTTCTGTTTCTTCTAACGAATTTAGCAATTTCAGGACTTGTAGGTACAACACTAATGTTTCGTTCTTTAATGTTGCTAAATACCAAGTCTACAAAGTCTACTTCAAATTCATCAGATTTAATTGCCTCTGGAATAATCATTTTGGTCAAAAATATTTTTCGCTCTTGCAAAGAATACTCAATAACAGCCATGTCATTATCAACCTTTAGTTCAAATTGACGTAAGAAATCGTTATCAATTAGTTCAGCAGTTTCAGTCATAATTCTTTAATTTTAGATTAGCGGTTGGCGTGTAGATACTATGTTTTTCCATAGTTTTGCAATGCAAAGGTACGAAAAATCAATCAAAATCTGAAGTGGAAACTGTTAAAACATTATACAATAGGCGATTGTGAGGTTGATTTAAAGTAGATAATTAAATAAAACTCAAAAAATGATGGAAAATCAGAATTTAACTCATGTTTACCTTATGCCAGGAATGGCTGCTAATCCATCCATTTTTGAGTATATAAAGTTACCAGAAGACAAGTATAAAATCCATTGGTTAGAATGGCAAATGCCACTTAAAGGGGAAACTTTAAGTGAATACGCTAAGCGTATGTGCGAGTTTATTGAGTATGAAGATATTGTTTTACTTGGTGTATCGTTTGGAGGTATGTTGGTTCAAGAAATGAGCAAGTTTATAAAGGTTAAAAAACTATTTGTAGTCTCAAGTATCAAATCACATCACGAACTTCCAAAACGTTTAAAATTCTTAAAACATACAAAAGCATACAAAGTATTACCAACACGATTGGTTGCTAATATTGATTTATTGGCAAAATATGCTTTAGGTGAAACGATTAAGAAACGTGTAGATTTATATAAAAAATACCTTTCGGTTAGTGATACAGCTTATTTAGATTGGGCTATAAAAGAGATTGTTTGTTGGGAACAAGAAGAACCCAATCCAGATGCTATATATATTCACGGAGATAAGGATGTAGTTTTTCCGCATTCTTGTACAGGAAATTGCATTATACTAAAAGGTGGAACACATATTATGATCATAAATAAGTATAAATGGTTTAACGAAAATTTACCAAAACTTATAGAATCTTGAATTTGAAAGTATTGATTAGTTTATTAAATTTAGAAAAAATTAGAAAATGAAATTCTTAAAAAATATTTTGGCAGTGATTGGTGTCATTTCAGTATCAGGAATATTGATATTCTCGATGCAAAAAGCACCATCGGATGATACCATAGGAAAAGAAAAACCAATGGTAAATGATTACAATGTGTATGCGTTAGAAATGCCTGAAGGATTAAATTTTGCAGGGGAACCGGTTCCTGTTGATAATCCAGATATTTACGAGCGTATGGATAGAGAGCTTTTAGTAAATACCTATTGGCAATCTAATGGTTTGTTGATGTTTAAACGTGCGCAAAAGTACTTTCCAATTATTGAGCCTATTCTAAAAAAGAATGGTGTTCCAGATGATTTTAAATATCTAGCAGTAATAGAAAGTGGTTTAACCAATGCTGTTTCACCAGCAGGTGCTACAGGTGTTTGGCAAATAATGAAAGCTACAGGTAGAGAAAATGGATTAGAAGTAAACTCTAATGTTGATGAGCGTTATAATTTAGAAAAGGCAACTGAAGTAGCTTGTGATTATTTAAAGAAGGCAAAAGAAAATCTTGGTTCTTGGACTTTAGCTGCTGCGGCTTATAACGCAGGAAATGCAGGAGTATCTAGAAGATTGAATCAGCAAGATGTTTCAGGTTATTATGACCTGTTATTAGGTGAGGAAACAGGTAGATATGTTTTTAGAATTATAGCACTTAAAGAAATTTTATCTAATCCAGATAAGTATGGTTTTAATTTCAATAAAAGTCATTTATATAAGGAAGTACCGACTTATAAAGTTGAAGTTGATACTGCAGTGACGGACTTTGCGCAATTTGCTAAGAAATTCGGAATTAACTACAAGATTTTAAAACTGCATAATCCTTGGTTAAGAGAAAAGCATCTCAATAACAGTTCTAGAAAACAATATGAAATTGAAATTCCTAAAGCAGGTTATTACAGTACAAAACCATAAATGAATTATTGGAATTTATAAAAGATAATATCTGGAAAATACTCATAGCGCTAAATTATATTTTGGCGCTTTCTGCTGTAGCAACAATACTTTTAAAGAAATTAAACCCAACAAAAGCCCTAAGTTATATCATAGGGCTTTTGGTTTTTCCATTCGTTGGATTGATTTTTTATTACTTATTCGGACAAGAATATAGAAAAACAAAGATTTTCAGTCGAAAAAATGTACTGAACAATTCCGTTGTTAAAAAAATTCAAGAAGAATTAGAACTGGATACCAGAACTATTAATGCTGTTGATGATCTTCTAGATGAAAAATCAAAACTCATACCGTTATTATACAATAATGAAAAGTCTAAGCTAACTATTAATAACTCTGTAAAGATTATTAAAAACGGTGATGATAAGTTTAAGTTGTTGTTTGATGACTTAAAAAAGGCAGAACACCATATTCATTTTGAGTATTTTATTATAAAAGACGATAAGATAGGTACAGAGTTATTTGATATTCTTTGTGATAAGGCAGGTGAAGGAGTTAAAGTAAGAATTGTAATTGATGATGTAGGGAGTTCCATTTCATCAAAAATGAAACGAAGAATCAAGGAATGCGGCATAGAAATGCATTCTTTTATGCCTGTATTATTTTCGAGATTTACTGGTCAAATGAATTATCGCGACCATAGAAAGATTGTGGTTATAGATGGCAAAGTTGGTTATGTTGGTGGAGTAAACATTTCAGATAATTATGTAAATGCTCATAATAAACGCTATTGGAGAGATACTCACCTTAGAGTTGTAGGTGAAGCAGTAAAACCTTTGCAGATTCTGTTTTTTACCTCTTACGATTTTGCTAGTGAAGAAGAATTGGAGATTTCAAAAGACTATTTTCCAGAACATAATTGTAAAGAAAATGTCCCTCTACAAATAGCAGCTAGTGGTCCAGATACCGATTGGTCTAATATTATGGAAGCTGTCTTTGTAGCCATAACTAATGCAGAAGAGTACATCTATATAACCACACCATATTTTATTGCTAATGATGAAATTATTACGGCACTTCAAGTAGCTTCTCGTAGTAATTTAAAGGTGAAAATGATAGTTCCAAAAAAATCAGATTCTTGGATTGCAGAGTATGCAACAAATTCATATTTAGAATCTTTACTGGAAGCAGGTGTAGAAGTTTATCACTACACCAAAGGTTTTGTTCATGCTAAAACTATGGTAATTGATGGTGTATTTAGTTCGATAGGTACAGCAAATATGGATTACAGAAGCTTCAATATTAATTTTGAAGTCAATGCGTTAATCTATAGCAAAGGAGTAAGTAATGAGTTAAAAGATATCTTTCTTGAGGATATTAAAGACTGTGAAAAACTAGAACTAGAATCTTGGCAAAACAGGTCTAAACGAACAAAAATTATAGAAGCTTTAGCACGTCTTTTAGCTCCACTCCTTTAAATAAGTCGTCTTTTTCTCTCAAAAGACTGTTTCCTAAATGAATAAATGCTAGAAATGTTGTAGATTTAAGTTCTAACCAACATTTTTGATATGAAAAAAAATTACTTCTTATTCATTTTAACTACATTATTTTTCAATTTTAGCTTCTCTCAAGAATATATTGCTGTAGCCCAAAATACTTCAGATATAGTATTGCTTCTGGACCCGACGGATGGCAGTGTTGTTGATTATAATTTTATAGATTTGACGTCCTTAGCTGCAGCAACACCTAAAGATATTTTGCAAGTTAATGACGAATTATGGATCTCAGATCAAATTGCAGATAGAATAGACATTTTTGATTTGTCAGGAAGCTACATTAATACTATTAGTAGCTCAATAGGTTTAGATAATATTAGAGGTATGGCTCTTGTAAACGGTGAGGTTTGGGTATGTAACGCAGGTGGAAGTAATGAAGCACCAGGAACGGCGATAGTAAGATTAAATACAGATGGTACATTGATTGGTAGCTTTGCTACACCTAATAGCCCTTTTGATGTTATTGATACAGGAACGGAAGCTATAATAAGTTTTATTTCTTCAAACTCTATTGAAAGATATGATTACAGCGGAAATAGTTTGTCAACCATAACAACTTCTGTTAATTTTCCTCAACAATTACAATATAATAGCAGCGATAATTCAATTTATGTAACAGGGTTTAGTAGTCCAAGTGGACTTTATAAATTTGATGTTGCTACAGGAACTCAGCAATATTACTCGAGTGTCGTTTCAAGTTTGCGTGGAGTAATAGAATTAGATAATGGCGAATTTTTAGTATCCAATAGTTCAGGTGTATTTAGTTTAGATACAGGGTCTAATACTTCTACAAGTATAATTTCAGGGTCATCACAATACTTTACGAGAGTAGATTTAACTCCTTTAAGTATTGAGGAAGAGACATTAGAAAGCTTCGGCCTATATCCCAATCCGGCAAAAAACTTTTTGAATATTAAAGCTAATGTTCAGTTTAATAAAATTGTGATAAGCAATTCACTTGGTCAGACAGTATCTACTTTAGATGCGGAATCTAATCAAGATGAAATTGATATAAGTCAACTCAATTCAGGAATATACATAGTTACCTTAGAAAGCGATACAGGTAAGCAGGTAAAGAAATTTATTAAGAATTAGATCTATCGTCTACTTCTTCTATTTTGTCTTGCTGAAGTTGGCTGACCATAATGTTGTCTTGGGATAGAAGCCTTTTTCATTTGTTGCTTCATCATCTTTATTTGGTCAGCTAGCATATCCCTTTTGTCAAGCTTTTCAGCTTCGGCTAATAATTTTTGAGCTTCTTGCTTTCTTCTTTTAGAAAAAGCAATACCAGCTAAATTTAACTTAGCCATCGCTAAGTCATGATCCATAGACAAACCTAAACTAACAGCATTTTTGAAATACTTTTCAGCTTCATTCATATTGGTTTGAGAAACCATAATACCATTTAAATAGCTTAAATAACCTTGTTGCTTTTTTACAAGGGCACCTTCCGGATTTTTGATTTTGTCTAACCATTTTTTAGCACCTTCAAAATCCTGTTTTCTCAATTTTAAAAACGCAAGAAGTATAAACTCGTTTTTAAAGTATAAAAAGATAAATATTAAAGAAAGTAAAATAAACATAATGCCGTTCCCAATGTAGCCTTCTATAAATTGATAGATAGCATAACCAATAATAAGGACAGCAATAGCAAGTTTTATATTTTTATTGAACATTATTCTATATTATTTTTGAGGTGAGCAAAGGTAATAAAAACAAATAGAAATATTTTTATTTTAGTACTTGCTAAAGTAAAAACTTGTTGTATATTTGCACCCAGTTTTGAGATACCGCTCAATTAATTAAAGAAAATTAGTTTTAAAAAAATATAAGTCATGCCAAAAAGAACGTTTCAGCCGTCAAAAAGAAAGAGAAGAAACAAGCACGGTTTCAGAGAAAGAATGGCTTCTGTTAACGGAAGAAAAGTTTTAGCACGTAGAAGAGCTAAAGGTAGAAAGAGATTATCTGTATCTTCAGAATCAAGACATAAGAAATAATGATTAACAATTGTTGATATTTTAAAGGTGTTACTTAGGTGTAACGCCTTTTTTTATACCTAATTCATAACTATTTTTGCACACCAAAACATACTCTCATGCCAAAGAATAAAAACATCAAATCTATTTTACTTATAGGATCAGGACCAATAGTTATTGGTCAAGCTTGCGAATTCGATTATTCAGGTTCACAAGCCTTAAGATCTTTAAGAGAAGACGGGATTGAAACAATCCTTATCAATTCAAACCCAGCAACAATCATGACAGATCCAACAATGGCCGATCATGTATACTTGTTGCCTCTAACTACAAAATCTTTAGTTAAAATATTAAAGGAACACCCTCAAATTGATGCGGTTTTACCAACAATGGGTGGCCAAACAGCTTTAAACTTATGTATTGAAGCTGATGAAAAAGGAATTTGGGAAGATTTTGGAGTTAAAATCATCGGAGTAGATATCGATGCTATTAATATTACCGAAGACAGAGAGAAATTTAGAGAGTTAATGTTGAAAATAGGTGTTGGTATGGCACCACAGGCAACGGCAACTTCATTTTTAAAAGGAAAAGAAATTGCTCAAGAATTCGGATTTCCATTATGCATTAGAGCATCTTTTACCTTAGGAGGAGCAGGTGCTTCTATTGTCTATAATGAAGAGGAATTTGATGAATCACTAACTAGAGGTTTGGAAATTTCACCAATCCACGAAGTAATGATTGATAAAGCTATGATGGGTTGGAAAGAGTATGAGTTAGAGCTTCTTCGTGATAGAAATGATAACGTGGTTATTATTTGTACTATCGAAAATATGGATCCAATGGGAATTCATACAGGTGACTCAATAACTGTAGCACCAGCAATGACATTATCTGATAGAACATTCCAAAAAATGCGTGATATGGCAATTCATATGATGCGTAGTATTGGTGACTTTGCAGGTGGTTGTAATGTTCAATTCGCGGTGAGTCCTGATGAAGAAGAGGAAATCATTGCAATTGAGATTAACCCACGTGTATCTCGTTCTTCGGCATTGGCAAGTAAAGCTACGGGTTATCCTATTGCTAAAATTGCAGCCAAGTTAGCTTTAGGTTACACTTTAGATGAATTAAATAACCAAATTACTAAATCAACTTCAGCCTTATTTGAACCTACATTAGACTACGTTATTGTAAAAATACCACGTTGGAATTTTGATAAGTTTGAAGGTTCTGATAGAACTTTAGGTCTTCAAATGAAAGCAGTTGGTGAGGTTATGGCAATCGGTCGTTCGTTCCAAGAAGCATTACACAAAGCAACGCAATCTTTAGAAATTAAGCGTAACGGTTTAGGTGCTGATGGTAGAGGTTATACGAATTACGATGAGGTCATAGATAAATTAACACATGCAAGTTGGGACCGTGTATTTGTGATTTATGATGCGATACAGATGGGAATTCCTTTGAGTCGAATTCATGATATTACAAAAATCGATATGTGGTTCTTAAAGCAATATGAAGAGCTTTTCCACCTTGAAAAAGAAATTTCAACTTATAATATTGACAATATTGATAGAGAATTATTGTTGGAAGCTAAACAAAAAGGCTATGGTGATAGACAAATCGCCCATATGCTAAAATGTTTAGAAAGTGAAGTTTACAATAAAAGAAGAGATTTAAAGATTAATAGAGTTTATAAATTGGTAGATACATGTGCTGCTGAATTTAAAGCTCAAACACCTTACTACTATTCTACTTTTGAGAGTGAAGTGGAAACTGCAGATGGTACTGTAACAGTAGCCAATGAAAGTTTAGTAACGGATAAGAAAAAAATCATAGTACTAGGTTCTGGACCTAACCGTATAGGTCAAGGTATAGAGTTTGATTATTGTTGTGTACATGGTGTATTAGCAGCAGCAGAATGTGGTTATGAAACCATAATGATAAACTGTAACCCAGAAACGGTTTCTACAGATTTTGACACAGCTGATAAACTTTATTTTGAACCAGTTTTCTGGGAACATATTTATGATATCATTCAACATGAAAAACCAGAAGGAGTTATTGTACAGTTAGGTGGTCAGACCGCTCTTAAACTTGCAGAAAAGCTTGATAGATATGGTGTAAAGATCATGGGTACAAGTTTCCAGTCTTTAGATTTAGCTGAAGACAGAGGAAGTTTCTCAACCTTATTGAAAGAAAATAATATTCCTTATCCAAAATTTGACGTTGCAGAAACTGCTGATCAAGCTTTGGCTATTGCAGATGTGTTAGATTTTCCAATTTTGGTAAGACCTTCTTATGTACTAGGTGGTCAAGGGATGAAAATTGTCATCAATAAAAAGGAATTAGAAGAGCATGTTATTGATTTATTGAAATCGATTCCTGGAAATAAATTACTTCTAGATCATTATTTGGATGGAGCAATAGAAGCTGAAGCAGATGCTATTTGTGATGGAGAAAATGTTTATATCATTGGTATTATGGAACATATTGAACCATGCGGAATTCACTCTGGTGATAGTAATGCAACATTGCCACCTTTCAATTTAGGTGAGTTTGTAATGCAGCAAATCAAAGACCATACTAAAAAGATAGCGTTGGCACTGAATACGGTTGGTTTAATCAATATTCAGTTTGCAATTAAAGATGATATTGTTTATATCATTGAAGCTAACCCAAGAGCATCTCGTACTGTACCTTTTATAGCTAAAGCTTACAAAGAGCCTTACGTTAATTATGCTACAAAAGTAATGTTGGGAGAGAAGAAGGTGTCAGATTTTGACTTTAAACCACAGTTAGATGGTTATGCTATAAAACAACCAGTCTTTTCGTTTAATAAGTTCCCTAATGTAAATAAAAAATTAGGTCCTGAAATGAAGAGTACAGGTGAAAGCATTTTGTTTATCGAAAGTTTAAAGGATGACGAATTTTATGATTTGTATGCAAGAAGAAAAATGTATTTGAGCAAATAATGGCATAATTTTCGATGACGTGTTAAGTATATTAATTAATATTTGCTAACTTAGCATGTATAATAGTGTACGAGTATGAGAATAAAACTACTATTTTTATTGTTTTTTGTATCTGCTTTTTCTTTTGCACAGCTTAATGTTGATCAAAAGGATGAATTTACTATTTCTCCAAATCCAGCAAAAAATAAGCTTAATATTACATTACCAAGTACGGATAATGATATTAAACTTGAAGTATTTGATGTATTAGGAAAGCGAGTGTACAAAGGTGTTTTAACACGTCTAGAATCCTCAATCAATGTATCTGATTGGAAGAATGGAGTATATTTAGTAAGAGTGACTAATGATAAAGTTACTCAGACTAAGCGATTTATTAAACAATAAGTTTAAAACCAAAATATTGAAAAGCCATCACATTGTGATGGCTTTTTTTATTTCATATCAATTTTTACTCTAAAGTCTTTAAGTAAATCTAGATAATCGTCAACATTTTTATAGATTTCGTTTAGAAACTCAGCTTTTTTAGCATCGTCTTCTCGACGCTTAATCGCTCTAATAAAGCGTTTAGCTTCAATTTTAGATTTTATGATTAACCCAGGAACTGATGCTGTTTTTCCAAATTCATCGACAGCAACCATAGTGAAGTAAGAAGAATTACAATGTTTTACCTCTCCTGTTGTTATGTTTTCAGATTCAACACGTATACCAACAACCATTGACGATTTACCAACGTAATTAATAGACGCTTTCATCGTTACTAATTCGCCAACCTCAATAGGTCTTAAAAAATTTACTTTATCAACAGAAGCTGTAACACAATAACTTCTGGAGTGTTTTGAGGCACAAGCAAAAGCAATTTGATCCATTAAGCCTAGAATATAACCACCATGTATTTTACCACCAAAGTTGGTGTTAGATGGTAGCATTAATTCGGAAATCTGGATTTTGGAGTCTTCAGTAGTTTTAAACATAAACGTTGTGTTTCTAATATAATTTTCTAAATATCATCATCCGAAGCACGCTTTATAATGCTTTCTGGTAGTGCTTTTTTTGCTTTGGCACCCATTTTCTTAATTTTTTCAACTCTCGAAATTAGGTTGCCTTTACCTTCAACAAGTTTGTTCATGGCAGCAGAATAGTCAGTCTTAGCAGCATCTAATTTTTTACCAACACCAGTTAAGTCTGAAACTAAACCTTCAAATTTATCATACAACGCACCTGCTTGTTTGGCAATTTCCATAGCATTTTGTTGCTGCTTTTCGTTATTCCACATGGTATCAACGGTGCGTAATGTGGCTAAAAGGGTAGAAGGAGTAACTATGACTATATTTTGTTCAAATGCTTTATTGTAAAGTGTGTTATCTTCATTAATAGCAACAGCAAAAGCAGGTTCAATAGGAATGAACATCAATACAAAGTCAGGGGATTCTATATCATATAAATCTTGATAGTTTTTTGCGGAAAGTTGATCCACATGCTTTTTAATGGAATTAACATGAGCTTTTAAAAATAAAGGGCGTTCCTCATCTTCAGCATTTACCAATTGTTCGTAAGCCGTTAAGGACACTTTGGAATCGATAATCATTATTTTTGAATCAGGAAGATGTAAAACCACATCAGGCATTACACGAGAACCATCTTCGCGTTGAAAATTCTGCTGAACAAAATATTCCCTATCTTTCTCCAAACCAGACTTTTCTAAAACACGTTCCAATACCAATTCTCCCCAATTTCCTTGGGTTTTACTATCACCTTTCAAAGCTTTTGTTAAGTTAGTGGCCTCTTTAGCCATTTGCTGATTAAGATCTTTTAAGCCCAACAATTGTTCTTTTAAAGCTGAATGCATACTAATACTTTCCTTTTGAGAATCTTCAACACGCTTTTCAAAAGTTTTTATTTTTTCTTCAAGTGGATTAAGAATGTTTTTAATGTTTTCTTTATTCTGAAGTGTGAATTTTTCTGACTTTTCATCTAATATTTTAGAAGCCATCAATTCAAAATCTTTGCGTAATTGTTCTTGTTGTTTGGCAAGTTCTTCGTCACGTTTTAGGTTGTGTTGTTGAAGATTTTCAAATTCGGTATTTCTTCGTGAAAGTTCAGCGTTAAGGAAATCTTTCTCTTTACGAATATCCTCACGTTCTATTTCTATCTTAGAAATGGTTTCTTTTAAATCTTGCAATTGCTGATTAAAAAGTATATGTTGTTTTTCATTTTCTAGTTCAGAATTTTGTTTTAACTCTTCAAATTGTTTTTTAAGATTGGCGTTGCGTTCTTCTAAAGTACTTTTGTCACTTTTACTCTTTAATTGAGCAAATTTTAAGCCGATAAAAGCGCCAATTCCGCCAGATATTAATATGGCTATAAATAAAATGAGTGTGTCGTTCATGTTTTAAAAAGGAAATTTATCAAAGATAAATATTTAGCCTGAAGTCTGAAGTAAGAAGCGAGAAGAAATAGGAGTTATTTCTTCACTTTAAATCCACCAGAGGTATTATCAAAAGTAATTAAGTCATCAGGGAAAAGAGACTCAAAAACACCTTGTGAGATAAGATTACAAGGTTGGTCGTAAAATATATTATTGTGCGTCATCACAATCATATGGTCACAAAGTTGAATGGCTAAATCAATTTCGTGAGAGGAAAACAAGATTGTTTTTCCTGTATCTTTTGTCAGCCTTTGAAGTAGTTTCAGGATATAAGCTTTGTGATACATGTCTAGGTGAGTAGTAGGCTCATCTAAAACAATAATGTCTGTATCTTGTGCTAGTGCACGAGCAATCATTACTTTTTGTAGTTGACCATCACTAAGCTCGTAACACTTTTTATATTTTAAGTCAGCAATATTGATTTGCTCTAATGCAGAGTTAATAATATCGATGTCTGTATGGCTAAGATTACCAATCCAATTGGTGTAAGGTTGCCTGCCCAAAGCCACAAGTTCTAATACAGAAAGGTTTTTTGAAGTTAAAGCTTCGGTTAATACAATGCTAAGTTGAGTAGCCAGTTCAATAGGTGAAATGGACTCTAGGGATTTATTGTTGAGTAACACTTTCCCAGATAAAGCAGGTTGCACTTTTATAAGTGTTCTTAATAATGTGGATTTTCCAATACCGTTTGCACCAACCAAGCCTATTAATTGCCCTTTTTGTAATTCAAAATTGATATTTTGGGCAATAACAGTTGCTTCCTTTTTGGTTTTATAACCAATGATAAGGTTTTCTGTTTTTAGGATGGTATGTTGATTGGTGATTTTCAAAATTTAAAAAATATTCTGTCATCCTGAACTTGATTCAGGATCTTATAAGATTCCGCATCAAGTGCGGAATGACAATTAAGGTCTACCTTCATAATTCTAACTTTTCTAAAACATCATTTTTCGTTGTCTAACCAATAACCAAATCACAACTGGTGCACCAACCAAAGCTGTAATGGCATTGATAGGTAAGGTGTAGTCGCTTCCTGGTATTTGCGCTATGCTATCACAAATTAGCATCACTATAGCTCCAAACAAAAATACAGCAGGTAATAAGATTTTATGGTTTGAGGTTTTAAAAATCTGTCGTGTTAAATGTGGAATGGCTAAGCCAATAAAAGCAATCGGACCAGCAAAAGCAGTAATTGTACCTGCAATAAGACTTGTAGCTAAAATGATAATTAAGCGACTTTGTTTGAGATTTAAGCCTAAGCTTTTGGCATAATTATCACCCAATAGTAAACTGTTGAGCCCTTTGATAGAAAAAATGCTCAGAATAGTTCCTGCACAATAAATACCAAAGAAAATTAAGAGTTCGTTCCAAGATAGGTTGCTTAGACTTCCAAATCCCCAAAAAATGTATTGTTGTAATTGTTCTGCAGAGCTGAAGTATGAAAGTACACTCACCACTGCAGCAGTTATACTTCCAAACATTAATCCGATAATAAGGATTGCCATAGTGTCTCTTACTTTGTTCGATACAGCTAACACAGCCATAAGTACTAAAAAACTCCCCAAACTAGCAGCGATAACAATACTCCACTTAGAAATTAAAGTTGAAGCAAAAAGACCACCAAATAACCCAGAACCTAAAATAACCAAAGCTACACCTAAACTAGCACCAGAACTGATACCTAAAACAAAAGGACCTGCTAAGGGGTTTCTAAATAGTGTTTGCATTAAAAGCCCTGAAATACCCAGTCCTGAACCTACCAAAATTGCAGTTATAGCCTTTGGTAATCTAACATTTGTAATAATGATTTGCCAAGTTTCATTCTCAGAATTTCCAAGTAGAATTGAAATGGTTGATTTTAGAGGAATACTTACAGAGCCAAGACTTATATTTATAAAAAAACATATTACCAAAACTAAGGCAAGTATTGTAAATGAGGTGTAATATGTATTTTGATTGTTCAACTATTCAAGTGGTTTAAAAAAGAAAGGAGTATAATCTTCTAATAATTTAGGGTGACTAACTCTTATAAGATCTTTTAATATTAAATCTGGTCGCGCTGTTCCTAATTCGTAGTATAAAACACCGCCTGTTTTACCAGTAGTATTTGTAAAACTATAAATAGCTTTATTCTTAAAAGCTTTAAAGTTGGTATATAAGGCATTGGCACTTTCAAGTTGTTCTAAACTGCTGTAATAAGAAGGACTTAACCATAAATCGGCATCTTTTGCTTTTTCAAAAACGGCTTCAAAACTCAATGCTAAACTGCCATTTCCAGAAGTATCTTTCCATAGGTAATTTACATTAGCATCCTTTAGAAGTTGTGCTTCAGGACTAGAGCCATTGGGCAAGTACCAAACATCTTTATGCATAGCTCCACTTAAAACTGTTGGTTTATTTCTTGCGTTTTTTGCTAATTTTTTCGCTTCTAAATAATTTGCTTCAATAGCATTAAAAATAGAGTCAGCCTTAGCTTCTTTATTATAAATTGTACCAAAAAATTTAATCCATTCCGCTTTAGCTAAAGGAGAAGATTCTACCCAGTCTCCATTGTAAATTACTGGTATTCCAGCTTTTTTTATGGTTTCAAAAGTTTTGTTAACACCATCAACACCAAAACCAATAACTATATCAGGATTTAGGTCTAACAATACTTCGGTATTTATACCTTCATTTTTTCCAAGTTCACGTATTTTACCATTATCTATACGTTCTCTAGTTTTTTCAGAAGACACATAGTCTGTGCCAGGAAAACCAACCAAAGTTTGTTCCACACCCAAGAGTTCTAAAGCGGGAATATGAGTTGTTGAGGTTACTACAATTTTGGAAATACTATCAGTTATAAAAGTATCATATTCATCTTTTGGAAAGGTCATTTTCGATAATTGTTCTTTTGAAGCGATAAGGTATTTATAACTCTTTTCGGATTCAGGCCAAGGATTTTTTATGATTAAAATTTTATGGCTAGAATAATCTTCAATAGCAAATCCTTCGGCATATTTTAGTATTAATGCACTTTGGTCTTTGCTTGGTAATTCAGGTAAGATTCTTGAAGCATCTTTGTCTTCTTTACAGCCAAGTAATAGAACCAATAAAATTATTAAAACTAGAAACTTTCTCATATGTAACCTTTGTAACGAAACAATTTTTGTTCTGTTGGTAAATTTGGTAAAACTACAATAAGATGCGAGGAGATTCAAATTTAACACTATATATTGTTGCAGGAATCATTATAGCTCATTTTGTAATTGGCTTTATTTATCTCATTTATAAAATGAATAAGAAAAAGTAAATTATTCACTTCTAAAATTCTTTAATGTTCTATTTTTGCTGAGAATTTTTGGTTCGATAAGGTTATGTCTTAAAATTAAGGTGAGATACAGCCACTTCGATTAAAAGGGAATCTGGTGAAAATCCAGAGCTGTTCCCGCAACTGTAAATTTTTGCCGAAACATTTTCGGTACCATTTTCGGTTATTGCTTACTTCATAAACCACTGTTCTTTTAAGAATGGGAAGGTTAGGGCAATAGAAAATAAGTCAGGAGACCTGCCAAATTCAAATCAAACAAAGTCAAACTTTCGGGATAAAAGTTTACTCGATAATAGAGAATTCATTTTCTCATCATCGCTGTATGTTCTCTCGAGCAATTAATTCTTAAAATGAACAAAACAAAATTGTTTTGTAACATACTTGGTATGGGTATGTTTACTGTTGGGTTGGCACAAACACCATCCGACTCTTTAAAAGTTGAACAACTAGACGAAGTTGTAGTTACGGATTCTAAATTTCAACTCAAACGTGAAAATTCAGGTAAAGTTATCACAAAAATCACTTCAAAAGATTTAGAAAAACTTCAAGGACAGTCTATTGCAGAAATTATAGGAAGAACTGCAGGTATCGAAATCAATGGTGTTAGAAGTAATGCAGGGCAAAACTTAAGTTATTTTGTTCGTGGTGGAAGAAACAGACAGGTTTTGGTACTCATTGATGGTATTCAGGTTACAGATCCATCTCAGATAGCCAATGATTACGATTTACGTTTGTTGAATGCAGATCAGGTAGAATCTGTAGAAATTTTAAAGGGTGCTTCAAGTACATTATACGGCACAGGTGCGGCAACAGCTGTAATCAATATTAAATTGAAAGAAGCCTCAAAAAAAGCTGTTAATTTAAATTTAAAAACGGTATTGGGAACCAACCAAACCGCAAAAGAGAGCGATTATGCAATTGAAGATTTTAGAAACAGTGTGTCTTTAAATGGAAGTCTTGGTGATTTTAATTATTTAGCTAGTTTTGGACACCAATACACTGATGGGTTGTCGGCAATTTCAAATGGTACAGAGTCCGACCCTTTTAACAGTTATAATGGTAATTTAAAACTAGGATATAAATTCAGCAGTAATTTTAAGCTAAACACTTATGCTAGTTTTGATAATTATAAAGCTAATTTTGATGACAGCTTTGCTATGGTTGATACTGATGATGTTTCAGAATCTAAACAATATAGAATAGGGGCTTCTCCAGAATTCAAATACAATAATGGTAGTATTACTGTTAATGCTGTTTATAATGATATTGAAAGAGATATTCAGTCTAGCTACCCTTCGCGATATGATGCCCAAAGTATTGTTGTAGATGCTTATAATAGATACACGTTTAACAAAAAGTTTTATACAGTTTTGGGTGTGAATTTTCAGGATAACCAAATGGAAAGTTTTTCCATTCCTTTTGGAGAAACAGAGTTTAGTCAAGACATAGATCCAGAAAACGCACAATTTACCATTACAGATCCTTATGCTAATGTAGTCTATGTGTCAGATTTTGGTTTGAATATTAATGCTGGCGCACGTTTAAATAACCACAGTGAGTATGGAAGTCATTTAGTGTATAGTGTAAACCCTTCTTTTAAAAAGGATTTGTCCTTTGGATACATTAAAGGATTGGCGAGCTATAGTACAGCTTTTATAACACCGTCTTTATATCAATTGTTTGAACCAGCTTATGGTAATGCAGACTTAGAACCAGAAGAAAATCAAACGATAGAAGTAGGAGCTGAGTTATTGGTAGAGGATATTGCTACAGTGAGTTTGGTTTATTTTAATAGAAATGAAGACAATTTTATAGATTTTGTAGATTTAGGAAATTTCGTTTATCAATATAGTAATGTAGATACATCATTTACAGCAAGTGGTTTGGAGCTTATAGCACAATTGAAAATAGCAAAAAACTTAAATCTTAATCTTAACGGAACTTATACCAAAGTAGATGAAGACTTAAATTTGAGAATTCCTGAAATCAAAGTTAATTCTAGGTTAGATTATCAGTTATGCGATGCTACGATGTTGAGTTTGTCGTATCAGTATAATGATGAGCGTAATGATTCTGTTTATAACAGCACTACTTTTATGAATGATATTGTAGCATTGAAATCTTATAACTTATTAGATTTTTATATCAGTCATAAGGTGTTAAAAAATACAATGACCATTTTTGCTAATCTCACCAATATTTTGAACGAGGATTATCAAGAGCTTTATGGTTTCTCAACAAGAGGTCGAGGTTTTAATTTAGGTTTCAATCTCAACTTATAAAAAAAAGAGCCACTTTTAAGTGGCTCTTTTTTTATTCAATATACATGTCTTGTTCTAGTGGTTTCAATTTCGATTTTATAAGTCGTAAAGAACTAATAGTTTCAATAGATTGATTTAAAGGCCTTCCGTTTAAAGTTATATCTTGTATAGCTGCTGCTAAAAGAGGTTCGTTAACATCACCCAAAATTCCAAGATTACTTGGAGATTCAGTAATTTCTACATCAGGAACTATTCCAGTACTAGGAACAATTTCTTCATTTACATTGCTTGTAAAGTAAATTAAGGGCTGTAAAGCATACGTGTGGTTTGGATTAATGTTGTCCGTACCAAATAAACTTGGAGAGTCAAAAACTGTGTTTGAAGCTTGAGATTTTCCAACCGTATTTTCACCAATTACTACAACATCAATATATGCTTCTAGGCTGTTTATAATCATTTCACTTGCTGAAGCTGTTCTTCTATTGGTAGTTAACACGTAGAGCTTGGATAGGTTTAAGCTATTTATAGAGCCTCCTCCTTGAATTGAGTTAGTAAATAAGTAATTTGTATCATTATTACTTAGGTTTTCATTGAACAGTAGTTTAGAAAAAATACTTCCATTAAACTGTCCTGTAATCATACTGCCAAGATATGCAGCTGTTTGTACAGAACCACCGCCATTATATCTTAAGTCTAAAACTAATTCTGTTACTCCAGCAGCTTGTAACTGTCCAAAAGCATCATTTAATTCATCTTCATAATTGCTAGTGAATCTATTATATAGTAAATAACCAATTGAAGTTCCGTCTACTGTTAAAGTTTCTACAGTGTGGACAGGGTTTTCAGTATACTGGACTTTAGTAAGATCAGCACTTTCGCCATTTAAGGTTATAGTATCATCAGACGTGTCTTCAGTTCCGTTATTATCATAATCAGCAAAATTCAATGTATATGAGGTCGAATTCAATAGGCTAGCATAATTCGTTTCATTTAAGGTTTCACCATTTACCACCCTAAAAATTTGTCCGCGTTGTAAACCTAAATTTGAGGCAGCACTATTGTTCAATACTAAAGTTATAACACCAAAAACTTCAAAGTCGCTTCCAGGCACATAGTATAGATTAAATTCTAATCCATTACTTAATGATGTGCCTTGTAATTGATTTTGTAAATCATAATAGTTACTATAAATGCGACTAAATTTATCTACGTTTTGTGGATCATATTTTAAATCTTCAAATAAAACTTCAGGTGTTTCATAGGTAGCTAAATAATCACTGTACTCTTCGTTGGAAGAAAATCTATCGTTAGCCAAATCAGGAATGTCAGACTTATATAGATACACAGCATTCATAGCTTTCCATACAAAATCCTTTACATCTGTACTAGAGTAGGTAATATTATCATCCATATCATCAAAACAGCTCGATAAGGATAGTAATACAACTCCCGCAAATAATAGGTTAATATACTTTTTCATAGTTTCAATTTTTTCTTTAGTAGCAAAATTTTACACATAGTTGTAAAACTCTAAATTTACTTACATTATTATAAATAAAAAAACTTTGTAACAAAATGTAATGTGGTTCGTCGTAATTATGAAAGCAAGTAAAAAAGCTTTTAACCACCAATCAAAAAGTAATGAAGCAGACAGATTTTGTAAGCTTAGTAATGCCATTTAAGGATAAAGTATTTCGTTTAGCCAAACGATTATTGGTTTCTCGTGAAGAAGCTGAAGACGCTACACAAGAAATACTTTTGAAATTATGGAATAACAAACAGAAAATTGGCGACTATAAAAATGTGGAAGCCTTTTCTATGACAATGACAAAGAATTTCTGTTTAGATAGACTGAAGTCTAAACAAGCGCAGAATCTTAAAATTGTTCATAGTAATTATACAGACAACAGTTCGTCATTACAAAAGCAAGTAGAAGCAAAGGATAGTGTGGATTGGGTATCAAAAATTATGGACGATTTACCCGAACAACAAAAAATAATAGTGCAGCTAAGAGATATTGAAGAATACGATTTTACAGAGATAGCTAAAATGTTAGATATGAATGAAACCGCAATACGTGTCAATTTATCAAGAGCAAGAAAAACAATAAGAGAAAAATTAACTAATACGCATCAATATGGTATTAAATAATATAGAAAAATTAATAGAAAAGTATAACAATGCAGAGACATCGTTAGCCGAAGAAAAGCAGTTAAAGGCTTATTTTAATAGTGATGATGTAGCACCGCATTTAGAGCAATACAAGCCTTTGTTTCAATACTTTTCATTGTCTCAACAAGAGCAGTTTACCAAAGACGTTCCATTAAACACTAAGAAAAAAACAAGATTATATCAGTGGATTTCTGTCGCAGCTGTAGCCGTTCTTATGTTAGGCATAATTGTTCCCAAAATTCTTGGTCCTTCTGATGAAGAATTAAAACAGCGAGAACTAGCCATGGAAACCTATAATAGAACTATGGAAGCTTTGAGTCTAGTTTCATTAGGAATGAATGAGGGCAAGGAACAATTAACCAATTTAGCCTTAGTTGGAGAGAACATTAATGAAGGTGCTCAGCAAGCAAGTAGGCTAAGTGAATTTAATCAAGTAACAAACAGAATTTTAAAAAACAAGTAAACAAATTTAAAGATTAGAAATTATGAAAAAAGTAGTAATTATAGCAGCACTTTTACTAGCACCATTAGCAACGTTTGCTCAAGGTGTATTTGATAAGTTTGAAGATATCGAAGGTGTGTCATCATTTGTCATCAATCAAAAAATGTTCAGAATGTTAGCCAGTATAGATATTGATTTAGATGATAAAGAAGATCAAGAATTCTTAGAAATGGCTAAAAAAATAACAGGTCTTAAAGTATTTACAACTGGTGATGAAAAAGTATCTTCTGATATGAAGTCTACAGTAACCAATTACCTTAAATCAGCAAACTTAGAAGAGTTAATGCGTTTTAAAGATGGTGAGCAAACCGTGAAGTTTTATGTTAGAGAAGGTAAGGACGAAAACCATGTAAAAGAATTATTAATGTTTATCACAGGTTTAAAAGAATTAACCGAAGGACAAAACATTGAAATCAACGGAAAGAAAAGAGAGTTTGAAACACTTATATTATCTCTAACAGGCGATATCGATCTAAGACAGATTTCTAAAATCACTAATAAAATGGACGTTCCAGGTGGTGATAATCTGAAAAAAGCAGGTGAAAAGAAAAGTAAATAAACCTATGATACAATCAATCAAAAAATCAATGGTTATGTTGCTTTTGGTTACAGTTTTTCTAAGCTGTAACCAAGGGCCAACATTGCAAACCTATTATGTAGATAATGAATTAAAACCAGGTTTTATTTCTGGTGATGTACCTGCAAGTTTTATAAACTTAGAAGGTGTCGATCTTACTGAAGACCAAAGAGAAGCTTATGAGTCGGTAGATAAATTAAATATTTTAGCTTTTAAGGCTGACGATAAAAATACCGAAGAATACAAAACTGAATTAGGAAAAGTTAAAACGATTCTTAAAGATGAGAAGTACGAAGAACTGATGAGAGGTTCTACTTCAGATGGTAAGTTTTCTATAAAATTTATTGGTGATTCCGAAGCGAGTATAGACGAATTAATACTTTTCGGTAGTTCTAGCGATCAAGGCTTTATTGTAGTGAGAGTTTTGGGTGATGATATGAATGCAGGTAAGCTTATGAAACTATCTGATGTTTTACAAAAAGCAGATATAGATAACGAGCAGTTAAATAGCTTTAAAGATTTTTTTAAATAATAAACTGACAGTATTATTTAAATGTTAATGAGAATCGTCTTGAAGGTCATCTTCAAGGCGATTTTCTTTTTCCTCGTTTTTTAAAGCGTAAGTTATAGCAACACTTATTAAAGCTGCAAACCCTAAAAACAATAAAATCTTCACAAGAAAATTGTTTAAGGCATCAAACATTCCAGCAACAAAAAAAGTAACAGGAATTATAAATACAAAAATTCTTGCGATATCATTTTTGTTCGCGGGTAATAGTTTCATATACCAGTATAGTTACTTGGAGATATCGCTTTTAGTTCGGTTTTTATTGCATCTGAAACCTCTAAAGTATCAATAAAATTTGATATGGAGCTTTTAGTAATCGCTTCGTTAGTTCTTGTAAGACCTTTTAAAGCTTCATAAGGATTCGGGTAATTTTCTCGTCTTAAGATAGTTTGAATAGCTTCTGCCACAACAGCCCAGTTATTCTCTAAGTCTTCAGCAAATTTAGCTTCATTAAGTAATAACTTGCCTAAACCTTTCAAGGTAGATTTAAAAGCAATAATAGTATGTCCAAAAGGTACACCAACGTTTCTTAAAACTGTACTGTCTGTAAGGTCACGTTGTAGTCTTGATATAGGTAATTTTGCAGACAAATGTTCTAAAATTGCATTAGCAATCCCAAGATTACCTTCACTGTTTTCAAAATCAATAGGATTTACTTTGTGTGGCATAGCAGAACTTCCAACTTCCCCTTTTTTAATCTTTTGCTTAAAGTAATCCATAGAAACGTATGTCCAAATATCACGATCTAAATCTATGATAATGGTATTAATACGTTTTAAAGCATCAAACAACGCAGCCATATGGTCGTAATGCTCTATTTGTGTTGTTGGAAATGAATGTTGTAAACCTAATTTTTCTTGAACGAATTTTGTTCCAAAGTCTTTCCAGTCAATATTAGGATAAGCCACTTTATGAGCATTATAATTTCCTGTTGCACCACCAAATTTTGCAGCACTTGGGATGTCATTCAATAAATTGAACTGTTCTTTCAGTCTCACCACAAAAACTTCAATTTCTTTACCCAAACGTGTAGGAGATGCTGGCTGTCCATGAGTTCTGGCTAGCATAGGTACATTTTCCCACTCTTTAGCTAAACTTTCAATTTTTTCTAATACCGAAAGATATTCAGGAACATAAACATCATTCATAGCGTCCTTAATACTCAAAGGAATTGCTGTGTTGTTAATATCCTGAGACGTCAATCCGAAATGGATAAACTCTTTGTAATCCGATAACCCAAGTTTGTCAAACTGTTCTTTTATAAAATATTCAACAGCTTTAACATCATGATTGGTAACTTTTTCAATGTCTTTTATAGCAGAAGCATCGTTAGTTGTAAAGTTCTCGTAGATGTCTCTTAAATCAGGAAAAACGGAATGCGGAACAGACTCTAGCTGTGGTAATGGCAATTCGCACAAAGCAATGAAATATTCAATTTCAACTAAAACACGATATTTTATCAATGCTTTTTCTGAAAAGTAATTTCCTAAAGCTTCAACTTTAGATCTATATCTACCATCAATTGGTGAAATGGCGCTAAGTACTGAGTATTGCATTTGCTATAAAATTTTGAAGCCCCAAAGATAGGGAAGTAAGTTGTAAGTAAGAAGTCTAGGGCATGAAGTTTTTTAGCTTTTTGAGCAATACTTGAAGCTTCTAACTTCGCGCTTCTAACTTTTTTATCTTCTTCAAAATATGTCGAGCTCTAGCCTTAAAAGCAGCACTTTGTATATGAAAATCTCGTTCTAAAATTATAACAAGTTCAGGATGTACCCAATCGAATTCGTTACCTAACAAAAACAGCGTATTCATAGAATAAGCTTTAGGAGCCACTTTTTCATCATTAATCATCCAATCGAAACAAGCTTCAATAATTTTTTCTTTGTGCTGAGTAGTGAGCGCGTTAATGATGTTTTGATTCTTTTCCTTGTAATGAGCTATAGCTAAATATTCACAAACCTTGGCCACGGGTCTTACTGCAGGATCAAGATGAACTTTGGAAACATTTTCAGTGAAAGTGTCTAAATGTGGAATTACAGCTTCTAAATTCTCACCACACATAAATTCAAAAACCCAAGCAGCTCTACACGAAATGTTATCATCTACGTCAAAGAGGATATCTAACAGATATGAAACCAATTCAGGATGATCCAATACCATTTTAGAATAGAATAGACGTTTTTCACGCGAGTGGTTAACGTAACTTAATTCTTCGTAAAGTTGGTTTTTTGTCAATTTAAAATACTTAACTTTAGACATCTAAATTAATCAAAAATGAAGATTCTCAAAAAGCTTTTGCTCTTCCTTCTGGTGATATTTATTATCGCACAATTCTTTGGGCCTGAAAAAAATGAAGGTGATATCGCTTCGGTAAATACCTTTTTAACGGAAACCAATCCACCTGAAGATGTAACGCAAATTCTAAAAAATGCCTGTTTTGATTGTCATAGTGATCACACGCGCTATCCTTGGTACAATAATATTACACCTGTTAATTATTGGTTGGCGGAACATGTAGAAGATGGAAAAAAACATTTTGATGTATCGAAATGGTCAAGCTATTCCGATAAAAAGAAAGATCATAAACTTGAGGAATTAGCAGAAGAGGTGGAGCGAAAAAGTATGCCTTTAGAAAGCTATACTTGGGCACATAGTGATGCTAAGTTATCCCAAGAGCAAATTGATGCTGTGATAAAATGGGTTGAAATGGCACGGATTAAATACGTGTTCATGAAAGAACCACAGTAAATTGACATACCTTTTCTGAATTACCACAGAAAATTCTGGAATTATTGATTTTGTTTTTGGACTTTTACCAGCATGAATAAGCGATTATTAGTCATAGGCTTTGTTTGGCCAGAACCAAAAAGTTCTGCAGCTGGAAGTAGAATGTTACAGTTGTTAGAGCAGTTTCAGAGTCAAGGTTTTGATATCACCTTTGCTTCAACAGCAAAAAAATCAGCAAACACGTTTGATTTATCTACGCTGAATATCGCAACTCAAGCGATAAAATTAAACGATGCATCTTTTGATGACTTCGTAAGCCAATTACAGCCAGATGTTGTACTTTTTGATCGCTTTATGATAGAAGAGCAGTTTGGTTGGCGCGTTGCAGAGCAGTGCCCTGATGCTTTACGGATTTTGGATACCGAAGATTTTCATGGTTTACGAAAAGCTAGGGAATTGGCATTAAAGCAAAATACCGAACTCACAACAGAACTATTACAAAACGATACTACTAAACGCGAAATAGCCAGTATGTATCGTTGCGATTTAAGCCTGATTATTTCCGAAGCTGAAATTGAAATCCTAACCACGCAATTCAAAATTGATATAGCACTTTTGTGCTATGTGCCATTTTTGTTAGAGCCAGTGTCTAAAGCAGCGCAATCGCAATTACCACTTTTTGAAAATCGAGGACATTTTATAACCATTGGTAATTTTTTACATCCACCAAATTACGATGCGGTTTTGTATTTAAAACAGACCATTTGGCCATTGATAAGAAAGCAATTGTCCAAAGCAGAACTTCATATTTATGGTGCTTACGAATCACAAAAGGTCACCCAATTACATAATGAGAAAGAAGGCTTTTTAATCAAAGGGTTTGCTGAAGACGTCAACGCAGTCATGAAAAACGCCAAAGTATGTTTAGCTCCGTTACGTTTTGGCGCAGGACTGAAAGGCAAATTAGTAGATGCCATGCAAAACGGAACACCTTGCGTAATGTCTAGCATTGCGGCAGAAGGTATGTTTAGCTTCAATGCTTGTCAGACTGAGCCTGTCGAAGTCTCACCAGAGGATAACTCAAATAGTATAACAAATGGCTTTATAGAAGACCAAGCAGAAACCTTTACCCAAAAGGCTGTTGAACTTTATACCAATGGTAATCTTTGGAAAACTAAACAAGAACAAGGCTTTAAGATTTTAGAAAACCGTTTTAGTAAAACACATTTCACTCAAGATTTTGCTGAGCGAATAGCAAGCTTACAAAGCAATATAAAATCGCATCGCGAAAACAATTTTATCGGTAACCTATTGCAACACCAAACCATGCAAAGTACTAAGTATATGAGCAAATGGATTGAGGAGAAGAATAGTTGAGATTTAATTTCAACTTTCGTTATCGGTTTGGCTATGATTTGCTGCATGAAAATCCGCAAGGATTCTTTCCGCCTAAGCTGAAAGATTGCAATGGATTATAGCTGTTGTTTGCCACAATTTTTCTATTCAACTTTATTCAGTGTAACCGTAATATTTCATTAAATCATCAGAAATTTCGTCTAACCATTTATGAACAAGCATTACTAAATCCATAAAATCAATTTCCGCATTAGTTATTATTAAATTTCGGTCAAACCCATCCCCTAAATTTATTGAAAATTTTCCGTTCTTATGATTGATATATGAGCTTTGATTAACGGTGTCAGATGAAGAATATTTACCAATTTCAGATTTTTTCAAATAAGAATCTTTTAGTTCAAATGGATTATCTAATATATATTTTAGCTTATGTCTTATAGCTTCTGGTGTTTTACATTTTAAGTAAAGTTCTCTTCTATAATCTCTTATATCATTTGACAAAACCTTAGAGAAATCTATAGGTTTTTCATGAAAATTTAATATTAAATCAAAATTAAAATTACTATTAATAAAAAAAGTATAACTGCATAATTTTTCAGAAAAACCATAAAAATAATGATAATAAAAAATGAAATCACTATTGTCGAATTTATTTTGGATTTCTTTATATGTCATGGTTGTGTATAATAGTGCTAACTTTTGGGGTATGAATCCGTATTATTGATTTTATATCTACAGTTAACGAAGTTCGCCTAAATTTCCTAAAAAATCAAGTTTATGTTAAAACACTTGCTTAAAATCAAAATGTAAAATATATTTGTCATATAGTAAAAATAATTTTACTAATTATAAAATATACTTGTCATGAATTTAAAACGTATTCAAGATTGCGAACGTAGTAGAATAGAACGTTGGTCGCAGTTTCAGTTAGCTCATCCTTGGAAAACCAGGGCTATTATTTTTTGTGTAGCCGTCATTATAGCATTAATAGCCTTAAAGTTTACGGATACCGATTACCAATGGGTTAAGTTTGGTTTAAGACGCGCTTTATTGGTTGGTCTATTGGCTGTTTCTCTATCCAAAGAAAAAATAGAGGATGAGATGATTGTGTCACTTCGAGCAAAGTCCTTCACCTTAGCTTTTGTACTTGCTGTTTTATATGCTTTGGTGCAACCTGCGGTAAATGTTCTTGTCTTTAATGTATTAGGAAAAGAACATCTTAATGACACATTCACTTATTTTCAGGTATTGTCATTTATGCTTTTAATCCAGATTCTATTTTTTGAAGTTCTAAAACGCAGCAGATAATGGAAAACACAATAAAAGTAGAACGCGCCATTTTGAGTTTAACACAAGGCGATTTGGCAGAGAAAATAGGAGTATCGCGCCAAACTATAAACTCTATTGAAGCCAATAGATATGTGCCTTCAACTGTTTTAGCTTTAAAACTATCTGAAGTATTTGGTAAACCGGTTAATGAATTTTTTAAACTGAGTCCAGAGGATTAGTCACAGTTTATTCTGCGGTTTCAAGTTTATAAAGTCCTGAAGCATGTGGTTTCAAATTTTGGCTAAATGTATTATTAAAAACACCTAGCTTTTCACCAGTCCAAAGATTTGTTATAGTAATATTACCATTAAGATTTAGTCCTGATAAGTTCACTTCAACATCTAAAGTATCTTCATCAGAAATATTGAACAAGGCCAAATACGTATCACCAGAATCTTTATGTTTTGAAGTGATTGCAATACTATTTTCCTTATAGAACAAAGGTTGGGTATCTATACTTTCAGCATGCATTTTTAGAACGTCTTTATTGGTAAGTAGAGACAGCGTAAATTCGTCATTACTTGGTAAATCTCCACCAAAAAATAATGGAGATCTAAATATGCTAAATAATGTCATCAGTGTGTATTGCTCGTCATTGGTCAGTTTAGACATGCGATCATCGCCACGCTCACCACGAATGGATAGTCGTCCTAGCGGAATCATATCACAGTCTGGCCATGTACCACCTCCAATGTAAGGATACCAAGCTTTGCTAACGTCAAATAAATGATCTAAGTGATCCCAACTATCCCAAACATCGTTAACCATTCGCCACATATTTGCATGTTCACTAACATGTTCAGCAGCATCAAACGGAGTAGCGCCTGGTGACGTACTTAATACAATCGCTCTACCTGAGTTATCAATGGCATTTCGTATAAGTTCAACTTCTTTTTCGTGATAAATAGGTGCAGAGAGGTCATCGATTTTGATAAAATCAACTCCCCATTCTGCGTATAATTCAAAAATAGAATTATAGTATTCTTGTGCTCCTGGCTTATCAGCAACTATGGTATAATTATCTTTAAGCCATTTACACTGATTTTCGGTAGTATAGATTTGGTCAGCCGTAATGCCATCAGTTCCTTTAATAGGAAGTTTATTTTCTACAGCTTCTTTCGGAATACCACGCATAATATGAATGCCGAATTTTAAACCCTTATTGTGAATGTAGTCTGCTAAGGCCTTAAAGCCATCTTCTTTTGTAGCTGACGGAAATCTGTTTTGGGCAGGTAAATAACGACCATACTCGTCCATAACGTAAATAGGATCTTTCTGGTTATAGCCATGGCGCTTTGTGTTTTCTACAAACCATCTGATATCCACAACGACATATTCCCAACCAAAATCTTTCAAATGCTCTGCCATGTAATCGGCATTCGCTTTAACTTCATCTTCTCTTACTGTAGGACCGTAGCAATCCCAACTGTTCCAGCCCATAGGTGGAGTCATTGCCCAAGTTTTAAAGTCTTTTGTATCTGTTTTAGCTTCATTTTGAACACTAACTTCAGAGACTTTTTTTTCAGTGTTTTGCTTACAGTTTACAACTAGAAAGGAAATCAGTATAAGAGATAAATGTTTGAAGAGTTTCATAATGGCTTGGATAAAAATATTTGATAAGTTTTATAAGTGTAAAAATCACACTAATGTAAATTTTTATTAGTTTATTTCAAAATAATAATGCTTAATAAGCTGTTTTTAAGATTATTTGTGATGACATTTTTTTGGTTTTCCGATGTTATAGTGAATTAAAAATTTAAGCTATTATGAAAACCAAATTCCAAAATTTTATTGCTCTTTTACTTATTCTAGGCATTGTGTCTTGTTCGTCAGATGATGATGCTTCTCCATCCGAAACAACACCAGCTGGTAATTGGATGCTCACATCTTTAAGTATTGAAACTGCTTTCGATTTCAATAATGATGGTACAGCATCTAGAAATTTATTTGAAGAAACCCCTTGCTACAATGGTGATTTTGTAACCTTAAATGCTGATGGAACTGCAAGAGTGGTTACGTCATTAACTTATATTTATGCCGATGTGGTTAGTGCTACGGACTACAGCTATAATTACGAATGTCAAGATGGTTATGATGTAGATACGGTTTGGGACCAAAAAAATGATATGGTAATTGTGCATTATGGTGCCACTAACTTACAAGGCACTATTCCCGGAAATACCATGACTGTTGTTATTCCAGATTTTTTTAATATTGAAATGTATAATGGTACAAACTACTACGATGTACAAGAGGATGTCACTCTAATATATACTAAAGGATAAACTAACCAACCAATTATTTTGAGAGAAACCATAAAGCATTTTCGTTTTATGGTTTTCGCTTTTTAAAAGATTAGACGTGTAATTTTATCTTTCAAAATAATATTGATACATTTGCATTTGTCTATATATTTTGAATAATGGATTTAAAACAAGTTGAAAAAATATCTAAAGCATTGAGTGACATTAACCGTTTAAAAATTTTGCAATACATGCAAAAGAATAAGGGAAAATTAGAATGTACTCATGCTTGTAATTTATTGTCTTTAGCACAGCCATCCGTGAGTCATCATATAAAAAAGTTGGTTGAAGCTGAGCTTATT
This sequence comes from Winogradskyella sp. SYSU M77433, assembly GCF_029911945.1. Taxonomy (NCBI): domain Bacteria; kingdom Pseudomonadati; phylum Bacteroidota; class Flavobacteriia; order Flavobacteriales; family Flavobacteriaceae; genus Winogradskyella; species Winogradskyella sp. SYSU M77433. Next base: position 145,904 of record NZ_JARYTG010000008.1, read on the forward strand.
AGTCAATATAAAATAGGCAGAAATTTCCATTATTCACTAAATAATGAAACTTGGGATACTTACCAAGTGGCACTAAAAAGCCTTTAATTTTTTAATTAAAACATCGAAACTTTTAAATATATAAATAAGTTTATTTATGTCGAAAAAACACATCGCTTATTCAATTTTAGATCTTGCTATAGTTTCTAAAGGTCAGTCTTTAAGCGATACATTTAAGCATTCTTTAGCTTTGGCACAAGCTGCCGATAAGCTCAATTATAAGCGCTATTGGTTGGCAGAACATCATAATACAGATGCCATTGGTAGTAGTGCGACTTCAATTTTAATCGGGAAATTAGCCGAAGGAACAGAGCGCATCAGAGTTGGTTCTGGTGGTGTTATGTTGCCTAATCATTCTCCTTTAATTGTAGCAGAACAATTCGGGACTTTAGGAATTCTTTATCCAAACCGTATCGATTTAGGTTTGGGTAGAGCACCAGGAACCGATAGAGAGACAGCTCAAGCCATACGTTCAGATTTTTATCAAGCGGCACAATCTTTCCCTTCGGAAATTGAAAAAATTCAAGGTTATTTTTCGGATTCTAATTACACTAAAAGAGTCCGAGCCAATGTAGCTGAAGGAGTAGATGTGCCACTTTACATTTTAGGCTCGAGTACAGATAGTGCACATCTTGCAGCAAGAAAAGGTTTGCCATATGCTTTTGCTAGTCATTTTGCAACCACACATTTGTACAATGCTCTAAATATTTACCGTAACGAATTTCAACCTTCTGAAATTTTACACCAGCCATACACTATGGCTGGTGTAAATATTATTGTAGCAGATACGGACGAAGAAGCTGAGCGTATTTCTACGTCCTTATACAGAATGATTATTGGATTGCTTACTGGAAAGCGCGATTATATGCAAGAACCAATAGAAATGACAGACGATTTGCGAGAAGTTTCTAATCATCCTTCGGTGCAGCAAATGCTGAAATATTCTTTTATTGGAAGTAAGGCAACTGTAAAAAGTAAGGTCGAAAGCTTTTTGGAAAACACAGGTGTTGATGAACTGATAGCAGTGACCAATATTTATGATGGTGAGGATAGAATAAAATCTTATCGTCTTTTCGCTGAAATCATGGAAGAGCTAAATGCTGAGGTTGCCCAAGTGTAAGTTATAGAGAAGCTATAAAATCTTTGATACCTTCTGTGGCAGATTTAGCAATAACCGTTACTTTACCATCATTATTTAGGGCAGGTTTCGGGTCAATGTAATACATCGGAATATTCTCTGGAACATAATGCATTAAACTAGCTGCTGGATAGACTTGCATACTCGTACCGATGATGACCAATATATCAGCCGTGTAGCAAATGTCCACGGCTTTTTCTATCATAGGCACTTCCTCTCCAAACCAAACGATATGTGGTCTTAGTTGGTGACCTTTTTCACAGGTATCTCCAAGGTTAATGTCTTCTGTCCAGAATTTAATATCGTTCGGATTTCCAGTACTTCTAACTTTGTTGAGTTCACCGTGAAGATGTACTACATTAGTACTACCAGCACGCTCGTGTAAATCATCTACATTTTGTGTCACCACAGTAACTTTATAATCGCTTTCTAAGTTGGCAATTGCGATATGCGCACTATTGGGAGTCACGGTTTTAAGTTGTCGACGTCGTTGGTTGTAAAAATCAAGAACCAAAGCAGGATTATTTCTAAAACCTTCTGGTGAGGCTACTTGCATCACATCATGACCTTCCCAAAGGCCATCATGATCTCTAAAGGTTTTTACTCCACTTTCGGCACTCATGCCTGCTCCTGTTAGTACAACGATGTGTTTGCTCATGGATTAAAAATACAAAATGTCATTACGAGGAACAAAGTGACGTGGTAATCTTTTTAATGACTTTATCCTGAAACACGTTTTACAATCTTAAGAAATCGAGAGATTCTTCGCTACGCTCTGAATGACATTATGTATTTTTGGCTCATGCCAGATTTAAAACTCTTAGAATATTTAGAATCGTACTTAACTGAGAACAGAAAAAACCGATTCCATAAGGTGCTGTCTCAACGTACCAAACATTTTACGGTAGCTACTGAAGACGTTTATCAATTGCACAATACCAGTGCTGTTATTCGCTCTTGTGATGTTTTTGGTATTCAGGAAGTGAATATTGTTGAGGAAGTCAATTCCAAACGTATCGACCGAGAAATTGCCATGGGAGCACAAAAATGGGTGGACTTGAATCGCTATCACACCGTAAAATCCTGTATTCAAGATTTAAAAGCAAAAGGGTATCAGATTGTAGCAACCACACCACACACCAATGATTGTGAGTTAATCGATTTTGATATCACCCAAAAATCCTGTTTTTTCTTTGGAAGGGAAACCGAAGGTTTATCGCAACAAGTTTTAGATGAAGCGGATTCTTTTCTAAAAATACCTATGGTTGGTTTTACCGAAAGTTTGAATATTTCGGTATCCGCAGCCATTATTCTTCAGCATGTGACTTCGAAGCTTAGAAAATCTGATATCCATTGGAAATTATCAGATGAAGAAATCCTAGAAAAACGTTTCGATTGGATTAAAAAAACCATAAAAAATTACGATGCTATAGTAGAGCGGTATCAAACCGAAGCTTAAATTTTGTAAATTTAGTTCACTAACCAAAAACTAAAATATCATGATTATTGCGCTCTATGTTATCCTTGCCATTATTGCTGTCATCATACTTTTGGCAGTTATAGCTCCCAAAAACTACAATGTTAGCCGAAGTGTTATCATTAAAAAACCCATTGCAGAAGTCTTCAATTATCTGAAGTATATTAAAAATCAAGATGATTGGTCTCCTTGGAAAAAGAAAGACCCTGACATGAAGCAAACTTTTACAGGAACTGATGGAGAAATAGGTTTTGTATCGCGTTGGGAAGGCAATAAGGATGTTGGAGTAGGTGAGCAAGAACTTACAGGAATTACTGAAAATTCATCTGTTGAAAGTCAATTACGATTTTACAAACCTTGGAAATCACAGTCCGATGCTTACATTACTACTCGAGAGATTGATGCCAATACAACAGAAGTAGTTTGGGGTTTTACAGGAGTGAACAAACCACCTTCAAATATTTTCTTTTTGTTCTTTAATATGGATAAAGCCGTAGGAAAGGATTTTGAGGAAGGTTTAAGCGATTTAAAACGAATTTTAGAATCTAAGTAACTAGAACTGATGGAAAGCAGAAAAATTTAAACTTTTCAGACTGAGCTTGTCGAAGTCTATTTCTAAATAAAACTAATATTAAAAAACTTAAAACTATGGTAGGTTGGTTTGAAATTCCCGTAAACGATATGAATCGTGCTAAGACCTTTTATGAAACGGTCTTTAAAGTTGAAATTAAAGATGTGGATTTTGGAGGTCTAGAAATGGGTTGGTTTCCTGATAATAATGGCGCTTATGGAGCTACGGGAACACTTATTAAACAAGACTCTTACATTCCAAGTCAAGAAGGGACTTTGGTGTATTTTATGTCTGATGATGTGCAAAATGAATTGGATAGAGTAGAAGCCGCAGGTGGAAAAATCTACCAAGAGAAAACTAAAATTTCAGATGAACACGGTTGTATGGGAGTTTTTATAGATACGGAAGGGAATCGTGTCGCTTTACACTCTAATTCTTAAGCTTTCCCTTTACCACTTTTACGCTCTTTACTACGTTTTATAACTTTGTATTCTTCGTAGCATTCGCTTATAGCGTCTAAGATCTGTAGGTCGTTAGCCGTATTGATAAATTCTTTAGAATAGTTACACTGGTTCACAATTTCATCTAAATCGAATTTAGTGACCTGTAGTAATACCAATAACATTTCTCTGTCGTAGCGTTTGGCAAGCTGATTTCGGATTTCGTCATCCTCTTTCATTTTTCTCAACTTATGCATTTCGTTCGGTTTTTTACCAAACATGTTGTAGAGAAAATCTGCAGGATTAAAAATAGCACCAAGCACTTTGGTAGCAATATTGGTTTTTCCACCTTCATAACCTTGCCCTGGTAAACCAGAGATACGGTATTGGTTATTAGATTGAATAGGTACTTGCTTTATGTCTACTTCCAAATAACCCGTTAACTGTAATTGCTTTACGGTAACTTCTTCCAAAGCTAGAGCAAGCTCAGTCATGGTAATTTCCGTATTTCCGAATTTTAACCAGTCATTGGTAACTCTTACTTTTATGGATTTGTAACCTAAATAAGATAAGTGTAAGGTGTCGTTGGCTTTGGCTTTAATTTCAAATTCACCATTATCATCTGTAGCCACACCGACCACTTGGTTAATATTTACGATATTTACTTCACTTAATGGCTCGTCGGTTGTGGCACTAATAATAGTTCCTTTCACCATTTTTGGCGCATCAGTTTCTGTACTATCAGTACTAGTTTCTTGTGCATAACTATGTACAGAAGTAAAACATAAAAATAAAAGTAGGATATATCGCATGCGTATCTGTTACGATGTAAAGGTAATAAAGAAAACGGACATTAATAATTAGCCTATTATTTTTGACTAAATATTAACAAACTTACTTGGTTGGTTGAACGTTATATCGAGCGCAGTTGAGATATAGACTACAGGTTCTCATAAAAACAAAAAATCCAAATTCATATTAAGGAATTTGGATTTTTAATTGAATTCTTATTTACGTCTAGAACGTCTTGGTCTGTCTGAACCAGAACGGTTACTGCGTCTTTCGCTACGGTTATCCGAACTGTCACTTCTTCTAGAGCGTCTTTCGTTTTTTGGTTGGCTATCGCTACGTCTACTAGAACGTCTTTCTCCGCCACCACTGCGTTTTCCGCCTTTGCCACGTCCTCTGTCGCGTCTTCCGCCACCACCACGGTTTTCACTCACTTCAACATTAACAAATCTACCTTCAAATTTAAAATCGGTAAAGAAGTTCAATACTTTTTCTTGTTGTGATTTTTCAGTGTTGAAGAATGAAAAACTATCTTTTACATCGACTTTAAAGACATCATCACGACCTAATTCTAACTGCTCTTTTAAGAAGTCTTTCAACTTCATCCAATCGTAACCATCTTTACGACCAACGTTAATGAAATAACGTGTATCGTTAGACGATTTATTATCTCCACGATCTCTATCACTTCCGCCATAGTCTTCAACGCTAAGATCTTTAGATTTATCGTAGTAGTTAAAGAAACGGTTAAACTCTACAGAGAAGAATTTCTTAATCAATTCGTCTTTGTCAGTATCTTTAAACAATTCATTGATACTGCCTAAATACTGATCGATTTCGTGGTTGGTTTCAGTAGTATGAATTTTCTTCGCCAAAGACATTAACTGTACTTCAACGATTTCCATACCAGAAGGAATCTCTTTCTTATCAAACTGTTTCTTAATGATACGCTCGATACTTTTAATTTTTCGAACTTCACTTTTTGAAACAATTACCATAGAAACACCAGTTTTTCCGGCTCTACCAGTACGACCAGAACGGTGTGTGTAAGTTTCTATTTCGTCTGGTAACTGGTAGTTAATAACGTGCGTAACATCATCAACATCAATACCACGAGCAGCAACATCAGTAGCGACAAGCATTTGAATTTGCTTGTTTCTAAAAGCTTTCATCACTAAATCACGTTGGTTTTGGCTTAAATCTCCGTGTAATGCTCCTGCACTGTAACCATCTTCAACCAGTTTTTCGGCTACTTTTTGTGTATCGCGTTTGGTTCTACAGAATACCACAGAAAAAATATCTGGATTAGCATCTGCCAAACGTTTCAACGCTAAATAACGATCTCTAGCATTTACCAAATAGTATTCGTGAGAAACGTTGCTTGTGCTTTCGTTTTTGTTACCAACTGTAATTTCAATGGGGTTGAACATAAAATCCTTAGCAATCGCAGCCACTTCTTTTGGCATGGTTGCCGAAAATAACCAGGTGCTTTTATCGGCTGGAGTGTGCGATAGGATTTCGGTCATATCTTCATAAAAGCCCATGTTTAGCATCTCGTCGGCTTCATCTAAAACCGAATATTCAATTTTAGAAATATCAACAAGTTTACGGCTAATCATATCTTTCATACGACCAGGAGTAGCTACAATAATCTGCGCTCCTCTTTTTATTTGCTTGGCTTGTTCTGTAATGCTAGAACCACCATAAATAGCCACCACGTTTAGTCCTTGGCAATATTTACCATAAAGTTTTAGCTCGTTGGTAATTTGCAAACAAAGTTCGCGTGTTGGTGATAAAATAAGTCCTTGTGTGGTACGACTATCCACATTGATTTTTTGAAGCATAGGAAAACCAAAGGCAGCCGTTTTACCGGTTCCGGTTTGTGCCAAAGCCACTAAATCGCGCTCTTCTTCTAATAAAACAGGGATAGCTTTCTGTTGTACTTCACTAGGTTGCTCAAAGCCTAAATCGGCAATAGCATTGAGTAGATCTTGGTTAAGACCCAATTCTTTGAATGTGCTCATTCTTAATTTTAAGTATTCGATAATTATTATGTAGTGTTACAAAAGAAGCGAATCGACATACTTAAAACCTGAAACTTCTGGTAACACATCCTCACCTTGAGGATAACCCAAACTCAGCTATTCTGAGTTTGAAGGCGCAAAAGTACGTTATTTTATTGGATTGGCAATTTTTGGGAGTGGGTTAGTGGCTAGGGTATGATTTTGTTTGGTGTTTAAGTATTTAGGTTAACAAACAAATCACGGATAAAAAATTCTATCGTAATTTTCATAAGCAGGTTCTAACTAGCAATGAATTATAGGTAATGTTGGTAGCCGTTTTTTAAAATTTATTAATAACATTATTTATAAAATTCATTATTCTTTCAGTATTTAATATTGCAGCCACTATTGCTAGCACAATTCCAATAAACCAAGGATTAGATAATAGTTTTTGTATCAGAGACTTTTTTAATGGTGTATTATTTTCTGTTTTTGGATTACTTATTATACGTGCTTTTTTCAAATCTGATTCTTGAATAACAGTCCCAATTGTTGAATTACTAAAATCATTATTTATGATTACACCAAATATTTTTTCATTTCCGTTTTTTATATCTCGACCTTTATCAAGTAGTTTTATTTGGCGTGAGCCATACATTTCAGCTATATCGTTATTAATAAAGTGTTGTCTTATTTTAAAAGTCAAGTCACTAAATATTAATTGGTCGTTTTTAGATAAATTCAAATCAGATTTTAAATCAGAAATAGAGAAATTATCATATTTCGGCGCGTGTTTAATAACTAAAGGAATAAACTTTTCAAGATATTCGTCTGTATTGTATTCAGGCTTTTGTCCGTAAGATCCTAATTTTATTCCCATAGTTGATTTAAATGATTGTAACGTCAACATATAGTTCTATTTCAATGAACTATGTCAATTGATAAGCTAAAATAGTCTTAAATTTTGATAATCAATAATCTACCTTTAAATCTGTTAAAGTTTTAGGATGTCTAACTATTCCATATCTCGTGTATTAGCGACTTCTCTAAAGAGTTTCCATTTGCCATCGGCTTTATCTTTTTTAAGTAGCGCTAAAAAGGTTGCGGTGAGTTCTATATGTTCGCCTTCGGCATTGGTGTAATAGGTAGAGCTTGTACCAAAATCGTAAGCTATACTGTCGCTAACCAACTTGGTTTCTACTGGTCGCATCACTAAACTATCGTAATGATACGCACCTGTTGGTTTTTCACGTAAACGCTTGTAGGTAGCCCAATATCCACAGTCAGGATCGTAAGATTTAACGTTAGACATGGAGTAGTTTTTTAAATCTGCAAATCGGTTTTCCTTAATAGCAGTTGTAAAACCTTTTCTAAGTTCTTCAATAGCTGCTAATTCAGCTTCAGTATCTATTGTGGTGACTACAGTTTCTGTTTCTTCGTTTGTTGGTTCTGTTTTGTTGGTTTTTTCATCACAAGAGCAAAGTGATACTACTAATACAAAAAGCAATAGATGTTTCATAAGATGTTGTTTTTTTGGTTGGTTAGTTGTATTGCAATGTAATGATAAATTCTCAAAATCAATAAGTTACCATTATGTTAGTTTTGCTCTGTGATTTTCCGAAGTATTTTTACAATGCGTTTATTTATAATTTCAGATAAGTTCCAATTGTAGAGTTTAGAATCTGTGGTGCTGTAAAAGGCAACCGTAACCGCATCGAGATCTTTATGGTACTTTGCAAAACTTTGGTAGCCTGGCACCCAACCTGCATGTTCGTACTCATAAATAGAGGAGTAGATGTCTTGTTCACCAGGTTCAAACACAGAACCGTCATTTAAAGCACGTATAAACGTGCCTACATCTTCGGCAGTGGCTAACATACCATGCTCGTCAGTTTTTAAATCGTGAGGATGACCAACGTGATAACCACTCATAACATCGTCTATATTAACTTCGCTTAACGAACCGTAGGTATTGTTGAGTTGTAAGGGTTCTAAAATTTCTTCTTTGATGAATTGAAAGTTGTTATAGCCTAAGGCATCATCCATAATCTTATTAATCAGCAGATAATTGGTGTTACAATACTCATAGTCTTCATCTGGTTTAAAATTTGCTGGTTGGTCTAGAATTAAAGCGACACTTTCCTCATAAGATTGTGTGGGATTTGCCCAAAAATTATAAGTATCCGTAAAATTTGGCATGCCACTTCTATGCTGTATCATTAATCGTAAAGTAATCTTATCGGCATATTCTATTCTGCCTACAAGTTCTGGTAAATAATCTGCTATGGTTTTGTCTAAAGACAGTCGTCCGTCATTGACCAATTTGGTAACAGCCACAGCATCGTAGAGTTTGCTTATACTGGCAATTTTAAATAAATCATGCGGATTGGCAGGTGTTTTAGTTGCTCTATTATGCCAACCAGAAGCCACATATTGAGGTGGTTTGCCAGCTTGATCGATGTAAACAATGATACCGTCAAATCCATGTGTTATAGCTTTATCGGCTTGTTCTTGAACGGTATCTGGTAAGGGTAATATCCAAGCTTTTACTAAAAGCCATGGTACAAAGTAGAGTGAAATTGCGGTACCCAAAAAGAGTAACACCCTAATGATGGTTTTGGTTGATTTTTTAGTCATTTGATTGATTGAAATTTAAGCGATTGAAAGCCGAAATATATTAAAAGGTTTTACCGTTTTTCCAAACTTGGTCTACTTTTTTAATATTATCAATGTTTTCTAAAGGATTGGCTTTTAGAATGACAAAGTCGGCTTTGCTACCAACTTTTAGTTCGCCTATTGGAAGATTAAAGGCCTTTGCGGCATTTCCTGTCGCAATTTTTAAAATATCAAGATTTGAAAGTCCTGCGTTTTTGTAGATTTCTAATTCTAGATAATAGTCTTTACCAAAATCCATCTGATACTCTTGGGAGTCTGTCCCAGCAACAATTAAAATGCCGTTGTCATGCATTTTCTTAACTACTTTAGAGTGTTCATCTGCACTCATAATATTTTCTCTTATCCACTTAGCCATATCAGGAGGAAGCATTTCCTCAATAGGTTTTAAATTGATACCAGCTGTAGTCACAATAAAAATATCATTTGCCGCTATCGTTTTATAGAATTCATCCGAAAGTGGGTATTCATCTTTACGAGATGGCATGTGTACAAAACCATCGGGTTTGTATTTTGCAATTTCAAGCATGCCTTCCAAAGTGCTGGTATGCACTACAGCTTTAAGATTCTTTTGATGTGCTAGGTCAATGAGTTTTCCGATTTGCTCGTAACTTAACGTTGGTGGTACCGGATCACCAAACATACTTGCATTGGTTCGTACAATTTTGATGTAATCCACATCTTTAGCCAAACGATGTTCTATCCAAGTATCAGGCGATAAGGAATCATTGATGGTTTCCATATCTGGACTAAACTGTGTTGGATGTCCGCCTGGAGCCGTAGCGGCATGACCAGAGCCATAGAGTGTTGAAAATCCTAAAGAATCTTTGGAAAGTTTTTTCCATTCGGACTCTCTGTCTTCCAATCCTGTGTGCATATTTAATAACGTGAGAATGCCTAAAGGATAACCTTCTTTAAGGTCGTCAACGGAATTGGCATGAACATGTGCATTTACAATACCAGGAATAATGTATTTATCTGAAGCATCGATAATAGAATCTCCTGTAATTTCCTCTAAAGTTATTGCGGCAATAGTATCATTATTTATGGCAATATTCACGAGACCTTTGTCTTCGTAGCCATCGAATACCTGTGCGTTTAAAAAAACTAGATCATAGTTTTTTGGTTTAGCGCAACTCATGGCAAGCGCTATAAGTCCTAGTAGAATAATTCTTTGCATCGGTTGGTTGTAATGTTAAAAAGATGAAACAATATAAACATTATATTCTGAAAATCAATAGGCTATGGTTTTTGTTGATATAGAGTTATTGCTTTGATAACACCTAAGAGATATTAATTTTCTATCACTAATCAGCTTATTCTTACACTTTTATAAAAAGTGAAAATTGGAATTAAAGATTGCATAAAACTAGCATAACACCATCTGAAATATAGGTTGGTAACTTTGGGTTATAATCTTAAATATTTTAATTATGAAAACTATTTTTTTATTGCCATTGTTTGTTTTTGCAAGCTTATTTATGACTGACAACACTTTTGAAAATCAGGCGATTGTTTCCGAAACGGAAGTCTATCCTGTGGAGTACGATGTGTGTATTCAATTAGTGGATAATCAAGGAAATCCTACCACTAATAATGATATACAAGGTTATGCGGCTTACGATTACCAAACTGGAAGTTATGTATATCCAGGACGCTACGATGCGGATTGCTTTTACGGTTTAGCAGAAGGCACCTACCGTTTTGATTCTTACCAAGGGTATTTCTGTGGTACTTCTTCTGAAGTTGTGACTTTATCAAGCGATTTGGAAAACGAAGATGGAGTTATTGTTATAGAATTAACCTTATGGTGTGAGTAAGCATTTTGCTTCACACTTTTGATATTGGAGAGGGTTTTGGGATTCATCTGAGTAATACTGTCATTCTGAATTTATTTCAGAATCTAAAAATTAAGAACTTTACGTAGTCAAATAGGTACAAACTTCTATGATATTTCGACTGCGCTCAATATGACAGCGTAAGGGATAAAACCAAACCCCTCTCTTTTTTATTTCCATTTTATATTACAACCCATACTTGGCTTTTGATTCTCATCAATTGGTTGATTATTGATTAAAGCCTCTATAGCTCCACGTAAATCTTTTCCTGTAACAGGAATGTCACTCTTAGGACGCGAATCATCTAACTGACCTACGTAAACCAATTTTAAATCTTCATCGAATAAGAAAAAATCTGGAGTACAAGCTGCGTCATAAGCTTTAGCAACGTCTTGGGTTTGGTCGTATAGATAAGGGAAGATATAATCGTTTTCAATAGCGTTTTTCTTCATCAACTCAGGTCTATCTTGTGGATAGTTCTCAACATCATTACTAGAAATTGCTATGCAGTTTACGCCTTTTGAAATATAGTCTTTTGCCAACTTAGATAACTGATCGCTCACATGGATAACATACGGACAGTGATTACAGATAAACATCACTAGCGTTCCGGTAGTACCTTTGAGTTCGTCTAAAGATTTTTTGGTGTCATCAATGGTGTCTACAAGTTCAAAATTTGGAGCTTTTGTGCCTAAAGGCAACATGTTAGATGGAGTCAATGCCATTATGTGAATTTTGTTTTATTTGTTAGTTTTGTTGAATGGATAATATAACAACATTTGAAGACTTTACAAAGGTAGATTTACGCATAGGAACCATTATTGAAGTTAATGATTTCCCGAAGGCTAACCGACCAGCATATCAACTTACTATAGATTTTGGGGATTTGGGTATAAAGAAATCCTCGGCACAAATCACCACACAATATCAAAAGGAAGATTTGCTTCACAGACAAATTGTGGCTGTGGTGAACTTTCCTAAAAAGCAAATTGCCAATTTTATGAGCGAATGTTTAGTAGTGGGAGCTGTAAAAGAGAAGGATGTGTTTTTATTGCATCCAGAATCTAAAGTTAAAAACGGATCAACCGTATCGTAAACTTTTAAAAACATTGGAAAACAAAAAAGCCACTACTTCTGTAATGGCTTTTTTGTTATTTTGAGTTATAGTTTTTAGATATCGTCAAAGCTAATATCTGTAAAACTATCAGTTCCTTTAGTACTTTCAGAAGCACTAGCTTCAGTTTCAAAATTATCTTCGCGTTTAAAATCTTTTTGGTGACGCTCACTGATAACTTCTTCTCCTTTTTCGTTGATGATGTAGTCGGTCATTTCAGTTAAAATGTCTCTAAACTCGAAGAAATCTTCTTTGTAAAGATAAATTTTATGCTTCTTGTAATGGAAAGACCCATCGTCGTTAGTAAATTTTTTACTTTCTGTAACTGTTAAGTAGTAATCTCCCGCCTTAGTCGCTCTAACATCAAAGAAATAAGTTCTTCTACCTGCACGTAGTACTTTTGAGTATATTTCTTCTTTGTCCATCGTTTCATAGTCGCTCATAAGTCAATCTTTTTTTTAAATTTAAAGCCAAAAATCTAAAAAAAAAGTAAAGTAACCAACAAATTATAGCATTTCTTTTTCAGAGAGTTGTTTGGTGTATAATTCTTTGTAGTAACCATCTGAATTGATGAGTGTATTGTGATTACCGCTCTCAATTATTTTTCCATCATCTAAGACAATAATATGATCTGCGTTTTTAGCAGAAGACACACGATGGCTTACAATAATGGTCGTTTTGTCTTTAGTAAGCTTCACTAAATTCTTAAGAATTTTCTCTTCAGTTTCGGTATCTACAGCAGAAAGACAGTCGTCAAACAATAAAATATCTGGATGCTTTATAATCGCTCTGGCAATAGATACACGTTGCTTTTGTCCACCAGAAAGCGTAATACCCCGTTCACCAAGAATAGTGTCATAACCTTTGGTAAATTTGATGATGTTTTTGTGAACTCTGGCATTTTTAGCTGCTTCAATAACTTCTTCGTCTGTGGCATCTTCCTTACCAAACTTAATATTGTTTTTAATGGAATCTGAAAATAAGAAGGCATCTTGTGGCACGTAGCCAATACTTTCTCTTAGACTATACAGGTTGAGTTTAGAAATAGAGGTGTTGTCAACCAAAAGTTCACCATTTTCAATATCGTAAAGACGACCAATTAAATCGAGAATAGTGGATTTACCTGAACCAGTTTTTCCTAAAACCGCTAGTGTTTCACCAGATTTTAATTTGAAGCTTACATCTTTTAAAGCCGTAATATTGGTATCTGGATAGGTGAATGATACATTTTTAAATTCAATATCTCCTTTTATAGGAGTAAGCTCGTTATTGTGATTTTTTATATCAGGATCGGTTTTTAGGAATTCGTTAATACGTTCTTGTGAAGCTTCAGCCTGTTGTACCAAAGAAGTTACCCAACCCACAGTTGCTACTGGCCATGTTAGCATATTAACGTAGATAATGAACTCTGCTATAGTACCAATATTTTCAATCTTACCGTTGATATATTGCATACCACCAACATAGATCACAATTAAGTTACTAATACCTATAAGTAATACCATCAATGGAAAAAACAAGGCTTGTACTTTGGTAAGATCGATTTGCTTTTCTCTGTTTTGATTCGATAGATCTTCAAACTCTACATTGGTTCTAGGTTCAATACCGTAAGATTTTATCACTGAAATACCACTGAAAGCTTCTTGTGTGTAAGTAGATAGCGTAGAAAGTGATTGTTGTACTATGGTACTTCGCTTGTTAATCATTCGGCTTAACTTGTATATCGTTATGGATAATACAGGTAACGGAATCAATGTGTATAAGGTTAGGGAAGGAGCTGTGTTAATCATGTAAATCAATGCCACCACAAAAAGTGTAATAGTGTTCATGGTGTACATAATAGCTGGCCCAACGTACATACGGACTTTACCAACATCCTCACTAATTCGGTTCATTAAATCACCTGTTCTGTTGGATTTGTAGAAGTTTAAAGATAGAATTTGATAATGCTGGTAGATTTCATTTTTAAGATCAAACTCAATATATCTAGAAACATTAATGATGGTTTGTCGCATAAGAAACGTAAAAATTCCTGCAACAACAGCCGCACCAATAAGGTACAGAATGTTAATCATTAATTCACTTCTAAAGACTTCTTCGGTAATTTTTCCGTTTAATCTATCAGAAACGACATTAATAGATGCACCAACTAATCTTGGTGTAAATAATGCAAATATTTTAGCTACTATGGTGATAACGATACCAATAATTAAGCTGTATTTGTACTTTAAAAAATATTTATTGAGATGCTTTAGTGCCTTCATGTTGTATTTGGTCGGTCAAAAGTATTACGATAATCTTATTTTACAGTTAATATTTTGCTAATCCTTTATTAATAATTTACTTTTGCACGCTGTTTTTTGTTATATTAAAAACAGCCTTAAATCAAATGATAATGACTTCAGAAATTATTACATCAAAAGAGCTAAAAAAAATGGATCCTGTTTTTGGACAACATTCTTTTGATGATCATGAGCAAATTGTTTTTTGCAATGACAAAGATACTGGATTAAAAGCTATAATCGGTATTCATAATACAGTTTTAGGACCTGCTTTGGGAGGTACTCGAATGTGGAACTATGCTAGTGAGTGGGAAGCCCTCAATGATGTATTGCGTTTATCTAGAGGAATGACTTTTAAGTCAGCGATTACAGGTTTAAACCTTGGAGGTGGTAAAGCTGTAATTATAGGAGATGCTAAAACACAAAAAACGCCAAAATTAATGAAGCGTTTTGGTGAGTTTGTTCATTCTTTAAATGGAAAATACATCACAGCAGAAGATGTGGGTATGACTACTGAAGATATGGATACTGTAAGAGAAGTAACCCCTTACGTAACTGGTATTTCAGAAAGTAAAGGTGGTGCTGGTAACCCTTCACCAATAACTGCTTATGGAGTTTTTATGGGAATGAAAGCTGCAGCGAAGTTTAAGTTTGGTTCAGATATCTTAGAAGATAGAAATGTATTTGTTCAAGGTATTGGGCACGTAGGTGAAGCTTTGGTTGAGCATTTGGTAAATGAAGGAGCTAACGTTACTATTTCTGATATTAGCCAAGAGCGTTTAGAAGAAGTTCGTTCTAAGTTTGGAGTAACCATTTACGGAGGAGATGATCTTTATAGTGAGCGCATGGATATTTATGCACCTTGTGCTTTAGGAGCTACTATAAATGATGAAACTATAGATAAAATTCAAGCTAGAATCATCGCTGGTGCTGCTAATAACCAGTTAGAAGATGAGAAAAAACACGGCAGAATTTTACAAGAAAAAGGTATTGTTTACGCACCAGATTTTTTAATAAATGCTGGTGGTATTATTAATGTTTACGCAGAATTGGAAGGTTATGATAAGCCAGAAATTATGCGTAAAACAGAAAATATTTACAATACAACTTTAGAAATTTTAGATAATGCTAAAGTGAACAACATTACAACACAAACAGCAGCAATGAATATTGCTAGAGAGCGTATTGAAACACGTAAAAGAGAAAACTCTAAATAGGAGTGATTTAATTTTTATTTCAGAATTAAATAATAGTATTTTTGCAAGGTGAGTTTAGGCTCACCTTTTTTAATCATAAATAATTAAATATAGTATAGTTCTTAGACATGCTTAACCGAAGACATATCCGAATAAAAGTGATGCAATCATTATACGCTTTCAAAGGCTCAGAAAGTGATGATTTTAAAAAAGATGAAAAGTTTTTACGTCACAGTTTAGATAGCATGTATGATTTATACATCTCAATATTGGCTTTACTTATCGAGATTCATAAGAAAAGTAAAGATTACAATACCAAACTGCAGAATAAAATCTTAGGATCGGCTTCAGATAAAAATCCGAGTACAAAGTTTCAGAATAACGAGATCTTAAATCTTTTGAGCAGTAATAAGATGCTTCAAGAGGCAATATCTAAAAGAAAACTCAATTTTTGGGATTTAGATTTTGAGTATGTAGATATTCTTTTTAAGGAAATTATCAATAGTGAACTCTATAAAGATTATTTAGCTGAAAAAGATTCTTCATATAAGAAGGATAAACATTTTATTCTAGATGTTTATACTGAAATCATAGCACCAAACGAGAAGTTGTATGATTATTTTGAAGACAAGCGTCTTACTTGGGTAGATGATTTACCTGTAGTAAATACGGCTTTGATTAAAGTTTTAAGAAAATTAAAACTTACGTCTCCAGAAACACACTTGTTACCAGATCTATACAAGGATGACGATGATATGGAGTTTGCTAGCGAGTTATTTAAAAGAACATTTCTCAATTCCTCTAAATATGCTGAAGAAATAGCAGGAAAAACAACCAATTGGGACAGTGAGCGTTTAGCGAGTTTAGATGGTGTGTTGTTAAAGATGGCATTGTGTGAGTTTCAGAAGTTTCCGTCTATTCCTTATAAGGTAACCATCAACGAATATCTAGAAATAGCTAAGGAATATTCTACACCAAAAAGTAGCTTATTCTTAAACGGTATTCTAGATAAAATCGTTAAAGAATACCAATCTAAAAACATTCATCAAAAAGTAGGTAGAGGCTTAATGTAAGCCAATATTGATTTTGGCAATTTGTTAACATCAGCTTAAAAGTTTTAATTCGATGAAATTATTACTAAATTTGGTGGCTTAACAAGAATTAGTAACACTTAATTAAAAAAATTCAATAATGAAAAAAGTAATTTTAGGACTTAGTGCATTATGTATGGTAGCTTTTACATCTTGTAAAGATGATGCCGCTAGTAAAGTAAAATCAGAGAATGTAGCAGTAGCTGCTGAGAGAGATGCAAACGCTGGTGATTTACCATCAATTTCTTTTGATAAGACAGAGCACGATTTTGGTACTATTGAAAACGGAACTCCTGTAGAAACTACATTTAAATATACAAACACTGGTAACTCTATGTTAGTAGTAAGTAATATTAAAAGTACTTGTGGATGTACAGTACCATCTAACTGGACTAAAGAAGTTGCTCCAGGTGAAACAGGTGAGTTTACTGTAAAGTTTAATGGAAAAGGAAACGGTAATAAAGTTTCTAAATCTATTACAATGACTACAAATACAGAAAAAGGTAAAGAAGTAGTAAAAATCACAGCTTTTGTTGAGAAAGATCCAAATGCACCAGCAAGAACAGCTCCAGCAACTACTGGAACAAACCCACTTGCTACACCAGCAGTAAAATCTTCGACTCAACCAGGTCACGAAGGACATAACCACGATTAATTAGTATTTGATGGGAGACTTAGGAAATTTTTTACCATTAATTGCCGTATTAGCTGTAATGTATTTTCTTATGATAGCACCTCAAATGAAGCGTGCTAAGCAAGAAAAGAAATTTGCAAGTGAATTAAAACGCGGTGACCGTGTTATTACCAAAAGTGGTATGCATGGTAAGGTTGTAGATTTAAACGAAAAGGATAACAGCTGTGTTATTGAAACTTTAGCTGGGAAAATCAAATTCGATCGTTCTGCAATCTCAATGGAAATGAGTAAAAAACTAAACGCACCAGCTACAACAAAGTAGTAAGGTCGTTCATATAAAAATAAAAAAGCCACTCTGCACAGAGTGGCTTTTTTATTTAGCAGTTTTTGTACTTATCGTGTAACCCCTTGCTTTCTAAAATCATTGGAATTATTTTTTCTAACCTCCTAATTTTGGTAGCTTCTCTTTTGGCTTCAGAAATGTGTTCGCAATATTCACGTTGATGTGAGGGAGAAAGTTTATCAAAGGCCTGTTTTAGATCTTTTTTGGTTTTAAGTTCGTTTTTTAATTCGGCAGGGATGACAACTGTTTTGGTTCGTTTTGGTTTTATTTCTTTACCTAAACGCTGATTTTCTAGGGATTCTTTAACGTAGTCTAAAACTAAATCAGGATTAATCTCACTTATAGAAGTAAAACGCATTTGTCGTAACGCTTTGGTTTTGCCTTCTTGTGCGTTCATGAGGATATTATGTTCATCTTTAAGGAAAACGCCATTAAAAAACCAAATGCAAAAATGATGTTTAAAAGCTCCTAGACCAAGCACATTTTTTCCATTCAAGCAATACACAGGCGCTCCCCATTTTAGGGTTTCTTCTAATTCGGTTTTAAGAACAATATCTCGTAATACGCTTATTTCTTTCGCCCAATGGTTGTGCTTTTCAATGTAAGCTTCAACCGAATCAATTTTTGCCATCTTTTAAAGTTTTTATAAGCTTAAATTACGGATTTTTATTCACTTAAGTTTTCTAAGTAATTTACAAGCATACTAACAGCCTTGCCTCGGTGACCAATTTTATTCTTTTCTTCTAAAGATATTTCAGCAAAAGTTTGTGTATAACCTTCGGCTTTAAAAATGGGATCGTAACCAAAACCTTTTTCGCCATGCTTCTCTGAGGTGATTTCACCTTTACAAATTCCAGTAAACGATTTTAGTTTGCCATTAAGATGCAATGCAATAACGGTTTTAAATTGAGCCTTCCTATTGGGTTTGTTTTGCAGTGCAGATAAAAGTTTATTCATATTATCCTCAGCATTGCGTTGAGGTCCAGCGTATCTCGCAGAGTACACTCCTGGTTCGCCATTTAGAGCATCTACTTCTAA
Organism: Winogradskyella sp. SYSU M77433; assembly: GCF_029911945.1. NCBI lineage: Bacteria > Pseudomonadati > Bacteroidota > Flavobacteriia > Flavobacteriales > Flavobacteriaceae > Winogradskyella > Winogradskyella sp. SYSU M77433. Next base: position 164,570 of record NZ_JARYTG010000008.1, read on the forward strand.
ACCTGTGTCGTCTGCAAAACAATCATAACCGTAATTATTTTTTATATATTCTGCTTTTTGAATAGCATTACCTTCAATTGTAGGTTGGGTTTCGGGTATGTCTTCATTGCAGCCAATATCACTTAGACTTAGTAATTCTATATGGTTTGGCACTAAGGCCTGAACTTCTTTTAGTTTGTTAAGATTATTTGTTGCGAAGACGAGTTTCATGATATAGTTTTTATAACTTAAAAATAGATTTATATTTAAGCATTCAAAAATAAAAATATATCGATGAAGAATACTCTTTTTATAGTGTTGGTGCTATTTGTAATTTTTAATTGTAGTGCTCAAAAAAAATATAAGTATCCAGAAACTCCAAAAGATTCTTTTATAGATATATATTTTGATGATAAAATATACGATCCATATCAATGGATGGAAAACTCAGAGGATTCTAGGTTAAATAATTGGCTAAACACTCAAAATAGGCTAACAGAAAGGGAAACTGATAAATATTTAGATAAGTGGACATTGCGAAGTCAAATAGGTTCTATGTACTATGACGTAAAATATGATGAGAGCCATAGCTACATGAAAAAAAATGATAGTTTAAAGGGCAAATATATTTTTAAGTATAGAAAAAGTTCTACTAAAAGATCATTAGATCTGCTTTACAAGCGAAGAGGTAGTGAACTTAACTTTAACAAACTTTTTAATATAAAGGATTATACACCTGATAAAAACAGTCATATTGATATAACCAACACTTATGTTAATGAAGACTATGATTTAATAGCTATTGAGATATCAAATAATGGAAGTGACTGGAGGGAAATCTATTTTTTTAACTTGATTACAGGAGAACAATTTGAGCATAAACTTAAAAATATAAGGATTTCTAGTAGTTGTATTTGGTTAAAAGAAGCATTTGTCTATGACGCTTTTGATACACCTGAAAAAGGACGAGAATTGTTAGATAAGGCCAAAGGACAGAAATTATATTATCATAATCTAACAGAATCACAGTCTGAAGATAAACTACTTTACCAGAATCCAGATGTAACAGGTACTAATTCGTTTAGGTTTTCTAAAAGAGATGAAAAAATTATATTTCATCATTATCTAACTGTAAAAGGAAAAACCTATAGAGCTTTGTCTTTGGGTAATATTAGACCTGAGTCATTCTACCTTTCAAAATTTTTGATTTACCCGAATTCAAAAGAAATACAAATGACGGTCGAAGAATTAGAAGGTGATGTTGCTATACTTAACACAAATTGGGAAGCAAAAAATGGTAGAGTTTTAAAGGCTAACATAAATCAATTAAACCAAGTTTCAGAATTCATACCAGAGTATGATATTATGCTAAAAAACGTAAATAAATTAGGTAAGAATAAGTTAGCTTGTATTTATTTTTACAATGGTAAGGATGTAGCATTGATATTTAATTTAGAAGGTGAGTTATTACGAAGAATTGATTTTCCAGAGGGAAAAAAATTAAATTATTTGTATGAATCAAATGAGGACGTCACACATACAGATTTTAGTATTTCATCATTTTATCATCCTGACATTTGGTATCAATTATCTTTAGAGGATTTAACGTTCAAACCTGCTGGTACAACCTCTATACCATATGATGCTGAAAAGCTAGAGACTAAATATGTGACATATACTTCTAAGGATGGTACCGAAGTACCAATGTATATAACACATTTAAAGGGAGTAGAGCTAGATGAAAATAATCCAACTTTACTGTATGGGTACGGAGGTTATGGTGTTACGGTTGAGCCTAGATATGATCAATCACAGACTTTATGGTTATTACATGGCGGTGTTTTAGCTGTACCAAATATTAGAGGTGGTGGTGCTAAAGGTAACGAATGGGCATTGGCAGGTAGACGTTTAAACAAGCAAAAAGCTATAGATGATTTTATTAGTGCTGCTGAATTTTTAATTTCAGAAAAATATACAAATCCAGAAAAATTGGCCATTAATGGTGGCTCTCATGGAGGTATGTTAGTTGGTGCATCTATGATACAAAGGCCAGAATTATTCAAAGCTGTTATTGCTGAAGCAGGACCATTTGATATGTTGAGATTTGAAAAATATACGGTGGCTTCTGTTAATGTAAATTTGAATGAGTTTGGAAATACTGCGTTTGAAGAAGATTACTTTAATCTTAAATCTTATTCACCCTTACATAATATAAAAGAAGGTGTGAAGTATCCAAATTTACTTTTAATAACAGGATCAGATGACGATAGAGTTCCTCCTTTACATTCTTATAAATTTTTAGCAACGTTACAAGATAAGGGGAGTAATACTTCTCTGTATATATTGCATGTTGTAAATGGTTCTGGGCATGGAGGAGCAATTTCATCAGAAGAGTTTACTCAAAAAATATCTAAAAAATATTCTTTTTTATTCAATCAATTAGGAATTAGAATTTAAAGAGTTACTATTAAATAGTTATAATTTAAACATCATCAATAACCCTTAATCTAATTAGAGACTCTGAAATTAAAAGTATTATACATTGCTTTATTTTGTTTTTGTCCGGTTTTGGACTATGCACAAAACTTCAAAGATTTAGATTCATTGCTTATTGATAGAGATATTGATAACTATTCTATACGTTTTTTTACAAACTACAAGGTCAATAAATTTAGTGTTTTAAACTCATACTATGATGTTAAGTTTACACCAAATAATAGGCATGGTATAGGTTTTGGTGTCGCTAACAAAAAAATGATTTTAGATATAGGCTTCAATCTAAAAAACCCGAATAAAGAAGAAACTGCTAGGTTTGATTTTCAAGGTACTGCTATTATAAAGAAGAGAAATTATACTGACTTGTATATTCAATCGTATAAAGGTTTTCAAGCCAAAAATAACTTTGGTGAATCTTCAGTTTTTAGAGGAGATATGAGGTCTGTTAGTTTTGGTTTTAATTACTTGTATACTCTTGATGAAATAGAGTTTTCGTATTCACTGTTAAAGGCAGGTCTTTTAGATGAAGATGATAAAGATGTATTTATTACAGGCGGATTGGGTGTCTTTGGAATGTTTGATTATTTCTCATCGGATACAAGTGTGCTTTCAGAAATTGCGCTAGAGTATTTCAATGAACAAGCCGATATAAAACGTTACCAAGGAGTTACTGTTGGAGTAATGGGTGGTGCAATTTCTTATTTTAAGATAAAAGAAGATATAAGAGCTGCTGTAAATATAATGCCAGGTGTTGGTGTTATGAGCAAGAAAATTACATTACAAGATGGAGATTATAAACCAGAAAAACCAATACTTTATAAGTTGGATTTTTCGCTAGGTTTGGCATATCAACTAGATCGCTTATATGCTTGTTTAACCTATAATAACGGATTATATGCTACAGATTTTGGATATGATAACAACTACCGATTAAATATAGGTAATGCTAAGTTGGCCTTAGGCTACAGGTTAGGGCAGCCTAATAAAAAAAGAAAACTTAAACAAAGCCTGTTTGAGGAGTAAAATTTAAGTCTTTATTAATAAGTTTTTTGGTGAAATTTAATTCAAATTTATGATATTTATCACTCAAGATGCTGGTGTAAAATCGTATCTTAGATAAAGAGAATTAACAATATAAACACAATTATTATGACGGTAAATTTTGAATATGTGAATACAGATGTAAGTGAGACACTATCTGCTTTCACCGAAGAAAAATTAGGTAAATTGTTTAACAGATATGAATTTTTAATTAGTGCCACAGTTCGTTTTAAGCATGATGATAATTTACACAACGAAGGAAAGTTTTGTGATATTGAGTTGAGTCTTCCTGGTCCTCGAATTTTTGCCACTTCAAATAAAAGTAATTATGAAGTTGCGGTTAGGGAAACTATCAATGATTTAGAACGTCAACTAAAGAAACGCAAAGAAGTTTTTAAAACACATTAATTTAGAGCGCTAAGACGTTTAATATTAGAGGGTTTATTATTTTAATGTTTGATTGGGTTCATTCCTTAAAATAATAGACTCTCTTTTTTTGTGCTCAATCGATTCAAAATATTGATAATTTCGGTTTTAAAAACATGTTGCGTATATTAAATGCGTACCTTAGATAATAAATTAATAAAAATTAATGCCACAAGTAAAATCATCTGGAATTGACACTATAAAGGATTTATTAATTCTTTCTAATGCCATAGGCGATAAAGTTCATCGCGAAAAAAGTTCGTTGTACACCAACATCAATGAAGCTTATGGTAGTGGAGTGGTAACTGTTACCAAAATTTCTAAGGATATAACTAATCTGATGTTTGATGTAACATTAGATGATGAATTTGAATTATATCTTTCAGGGAATAATTCAAGCAGTATAGATTTTATTTATTGTTTGGAAGGTTCAGTGTCTCATAAATTTAAGAATGCTAAATCTTATGAACGTATAAATTTTAGACAAAATTCTATTATTAGTAGACCACCAAAAACTAAAAGCGTTTTAAAGTTTCCGGCAAACATACCTTTAAAAATTAGCATTACATCTTATACACCAGATAAGTATATAGACGACATATGCGAGACAGAATTAGAGCGCATGAGAGAAAAGGTTTTATACCTTATGTCTCAAATGTACCTAAGTCATGATTATAGGTATTTAGGAAGAATTTGCTTTAAAACAGCCACATTTGTACAAGAAGCTTTAAAATATTCTTTTCAAACATCTGCAGAAATTCTGTTTAAGGAAGCTGCAATACTAAATATTTTAGCTTCTCAGATCGATAGGCACGATAAAGACACTAAGAGTGATTTGTCAGAAGCGCCAATCCGTCAATCTGAAATAGATAAGATAATTGCACTAGAGAACTTTATATCCAATAATTTATCAGAAGATCTTTCTGTGAATCGTTTAATAAAGCTTTCTGGACTAAATGCTAGTAAATTACAAAAAGGCTTTAGCTACCTTTTTGATGATACTATCTGCAGTTATATAAAAGATAAAAGACTCGATAAAGCCGCTACACTAATTAGAGAAACAGATCTTAATGTTTCTGAAATAGTTTATAGCGTAGGTTTTTCGAGCAGAAGTTATTTTACCAAAATATTCTCAAAACGTTTTGGTATGTTACCATCTAAATGTATTAGTAATCCTGAATTGTTAATGGCCTAGTTTACTTCTTCACAGGCATATGTTTTTATTTAATTAATGTTTCATTCCATAATTTATAAGTCTACGGCCAAAGAAAGCTTTGTTCTATCAGAGATAGAAAATATGCTATTAAAAGCCAAAAAGCACAATAAGAGCCAAAATATTACAGGTTGTATTGTATATAGTGATCGTCAGTTTATTCAGATTATTGAAGGTCCAGAACAGCCCATAAAAGAGCTGTATGCAAGTATTAAAAATGACGAAAGACATTTTGATGTTAAGACACTAATAGAAACTAAAACCAAAAAAACTTTGTGGGACGATTGGTCTATGGCGTTTTATAATTTTGCTGGTAGTTCTGATCAAAATAAACACAGTAGAATTTTATTGGAATCTTATTTTGATAGAGCCAATGAAAATCAAAGTAATTCTGAGGTGCTCAGAGTTTTAAAATCTAATGTTTTAGAGTTATTAAGCGATAAGTAAATTAGAATGGTTATCTGTGATGGTAAGGTTCGTTTCTAAGAATGGTAAAGCCTCTATACAACTGTTCTATAAAGAATAGTCGTACCATTTGATGCGAAAAAGTCATTTTAGATAATCCTAATTTTCCATTAGCTCTGCTGTACACATCGTTTGAAAACCCATACGGTCCACCAATAACAAATATTAGAGTCTTAATTCCTGAGTTCATATGCTTTTGCAGGTAACTAGAAAATGCTACGGAATCCATCTGTTTTCCGTTTTCATCTAGGAGAATCAGGATATCTGAATTTTGTGTTTTTGCCAAAATAAGCTCACCTTCCTTTTCCTTTTGTTGGGCTTCTGAGAGGTTCTTCACATTTTTGATGTCAGGAATAATCTCAAATTCAAACTTAATGTAGAAGCTCAAGCGCTTTGAGTAATCTTCAATTAATGAGATAAGATTTTTATTGTCGGTTTTGCCAATGGCAATGAGTTTTATATTCATGCGTATAAAGTTATACTTTTTTATAATTTGGTATTTAGTTATTCAGATTTTAATCTTTCAATGCCTATTTTTACATTAAATAAGTTTACAAAATGATTTCTCAAGAACAATTCAATAAAGAAATAGAATTAATAATCTCTAATGCTATCCGTGAAGATGTAGGTGATGGCGATCATAGTTCGTTAGCATGTATACCAGCTTCAGCTGAAGGAAAAGCTAAACTTTTGGTAAAAGACGAAGGTGTCATCGCTGGTGTGGAATTTGCAAAACAAGTGTTTGCTTACGTTGATAAAGACATGAAGGTTGAGACTTTGATTGAAGATGGAAGTAAAGTGAAGTATGGAGATATCGCATTTTATGTGGAAGGAGCATCACAATCAATTTTAAAAGCTGAACGTTTAGTCTTAAATGCTATGCAACGCATGAGTGCGATTGCGACTAAAACAAAAAAGTATGTCGACTTATTAGAAGGTACAGGGACAAAGATTCTAGATACACGTAAAACTACACCAGGAATAAGAGCTTTGGAAAAATGGGCTGTGAAAATTGGTGGTGGTGAGAATCATAGATTTGCACTGTATGATATGATAATGTTAAAGGATAATCATATTGATTTTGCAGGAGGAGTATCTAAAGCCATAGAAAAGACAAAACAATATTTAAAGGATACTAACAGAGATCTAAAAATTATTGTCGAAGCAAGAGATTTAGGCGAAATAGAAGAGATTTTAAGTTGTGGCGGAGTCTACAGAATCCTTATCGATAATTTTAATTACGATGACACAAGAAAAGCTGTAAAGCTCATTGGTGATAAGTGCCTAACGGAATCTTCTGGAGGTATTACTGAAAAAACCATTAGAAATTATGCTGAGTGTGGTGTAGATTATATTTCATCTGGAGCTTTAACACATTCAGTTTATAATATGGATTTAAGCTTAAAAGCTGTCTAAAACCCAAAGTCTAGAATCTAATACTACATGACTAAACCTATTGAAGATAAATTAGAGAAAATACCAGTAGTTAATCTCCTTGTCCGTTTTTTTAAGGAAATTAAATTACCTGGTTTTGAAGGTTTATCAGTCTACGATTTGTTGGAATTGTATGGGTTGGGCATTTTTAAAGGAGCATTAACAACAAGAGCTAGTGCTATTGCTTTTAGTTTTTTTACTGCTATTTTTCCGTTTTTATTATTTGTGGTTATTGTGTTACCACATATTCCTATTGAAGGTTTTCCACAAGAGTTTGAAAGTTTTTTAAACTCATTTTTACCTCCACAAACATCGGAATTTTTCTTTGATAATATCTTTAAAGGCATCAGTAGTAATGCGAATGGTGGAATAATATCTTCTGTGTTTTTATTGTCTATATTTTTAATGGCTAATGGTGTTAATGCTGTTTTTTCAGGTTTTGAAAGTTCATATCATAGGCAGCTGTACAGAAATGTTTTTAAGCAATATATGTTTGCTCTAGGTATTGCTTTAATCCTTGCATTTTTATTATTGATAACTGTAGCTGTTTTTGGGTATTTTCAGATTTATATTATTAAACCTTTATATGAAAGTTTCAGTGGAGAAGCCTTTGAAGATGGCGACAAAGGTTTGGGCTGGATTCTGGTTGCAAAATATTTGTTCTTTGTTCTCATGGTATATTTAGCAACGGCTACATTGTATTATTTCGGAACAAAGGAAGGAAGACATTCAAAGTTCTTTTCTGTAGGTGCGTTGTTAACGACATTGCTCATCATGTTAACCTCATTCCTGTTTGGTGTTTATATAGAAAATTTTTCTCAGTATAATGAGCTTTACGGATCTATTGGAGCTTTATTGATATTGCTTTTGTATTTGTGGTTAAACTCTAATATTCTATTGTTGGGTTATGAGCTTAATGCATCGCTTCATTTTTTAAGGAAAGTGAATAAAGGTGAAAGTATTTAATCAAAACGTTTTAAAAACTCATCCTTCTTTCTTACAGAAATTGGTACTTGCGAGTCGTTAGACATTACAACGTAACTCTGTTTACCTTTATAATACTGCTTTACGTGATCTAAATTGATTAGGTGCGATTTGTGTGTTTTGAAAAAAATATTTTCGTCGAGCAAATCTTCGTAATATTTTATAGGTTTAGAAACCATAAGTTTATTATTACTCGTATAGATGTGAGTATAGCTTGTGTCTGCTTCTAGGTGAATGATATCATCAACTTTTAGTGTTTCAAAACCAGTTAATGAAGGAATGGTGATAACTTTCTTAGTGTTTGGCTTTAAGTTTTTAAACAAACTTTGAATTTGACTTTCTATATTTTTTGAATTTAAATCTTCCTTTAAACGGTTAATGGCTCCATCAAAATCATCTTTATCAATTGGCTTAAGCAGATAGTCAATAGCACTATACTTAAAAGCTTTTATGGCATAATTATCAAAAGCTGTGGTGAAGATTACTTTAAAGCTTACTTTGTCAATTTCCTGTAGAAAATTAAAACCCGTTTTATCATGAATTTGAATGTCTAAAAACACTAAATCAGGTTGCATTACCGGAACTACTTTTAGAGCTAAATCAACAGTATTACAAGTAGCCAAAACATCAAAAGTATTTGGGTGTTGCTCAATTAAATTTAGCACTCTTGCAGTACAGTGGTCTTCGTCGTCTATGATTATTGTTTTTATCATACTAATAAGCTAATTGCATAGGAAGTGAAACTTCAATTTTAGTGCCTTTTGTTTTATCAATTATTTTTATGTCTCCTTTTGTATTTTTTATTTTATTGATAATCTCAATTCTACTTTTTGTAATTGCCATACCCAAGGACTTCTTGTGTGTAGAACTACTAGAGGATTTTTCTCTACCAATGCCATTATCGTCTACACTACATATAAGCATGTTGTTTTGTGCCTTAAACGAAATAGTAATATGCCCTTCATCTTTTAAAGCTAAACCATGTATGATACTATTCTCAATAAACGGCTGAAGAATCATAGGAGGTACCAAAATATCATCAGGATCTAATGAAGTTTCTATATCTATTGTGTAGTTAAACTTGTTGTTAAAACGTTTACGTTCTATATCCATATAAGTTTTTAGGAGAGTAATATCTTCACTAAGTAAAATCTCTTTTTTTTCAGAATTTTCAAGAGTCATACGCATAAGTTTGGCAAACTTACTGAGGTAATCACTTGCAGCTTGTGTGTCGTTTTTCAAGATATAATCGCCAATGGAATTGAGGGAATTAAAAATAAAATGCGGATTCATTTGCGATCTTAATGCCTTTAGTTCTGTGTCGGATACTTTGGCATTAAATTCAGCCTCTTTAGATTTTAAAACAGCGTTTCGTTTTCTTCTGTAGAGTACAAAACCAATAACAGCAGCTGTAATAACACCACTACCTCCAATAACTGAGGCATTCTTAATGGATCTTTGACGTAAGATTTCAGTTTCTTTTATGGCTTGTTCTTTGTCGTGTAATGCAGTGAGTTCTGCTTCTTTTTTTTCGTATTCAAATTTTGATTCTAACTTAGCAATTTCTTCCTTTTTTTCTATGGATAAATAGGTGGCTTTAGTTTTCTGAGATTCATTCAAATTAAAATATGCAGATTTGTAATTATTTAACTGAACATTGACCTCGGCTAGTTTTTCGAGTATACTGGCTTTGCTTTTTAAATTGTCAATAGCATTAACATAATCCATAGCTTGTTCTAAGTAAAATTTAGCTTTTTGAAGTTTAGAATTATCAGAGTTAGCACTTTCTAGATAGGTTAACCCAATATTTTCATAGACAATAGCCAGGTTAAATGTGTTTTCTAAGTCTTCAAATAATTTTTTACTGCGTAAAAGATACGATAGGGCTTTGTCATAGTTTTTTAAGGTAATGTTTGCTATCCCAATGTTTACCAATGCACTAGCTATACCGTACTTGTGGTTGAGCTTAGTCATTATTTCTAGGGCTTTTTCGTAATTTTCAATAGCTAATTCAGACTTTTTTAAGTTGTCATAAGCATTTCCAATATTGGTTAATGTGTTTGCTCTTCCGAAGCTATTATTAGATTCTTCATAAATTTTTAATCCTCTGTTGTAATAGTTTAAGGCTAAATTATATTTTTCTAACCTAGAATATAAAATTCCAAGGTTAGTGATAACCTCTGCATGGCGGTCTGTGTCTGATTTTCCAATTCTCTCATATGTGGAAGACGCTTTTAGGTAGGTATTAATGGCTTCTGGGTACTTTGTAAGGTACATTTGGCTAGTTCCAATTCCGTTAAGCACAATAGCCATTAAAAGACTGTCTTTTTCTGTTTCAAAAATGTTAAGGGCTTTATCATAGCAGGTCATTGCATTAGAAAAGTCGGATTTATTAAAATAAAGTAACCCTTTATTAAACTCAAATTTCCCAACATCAATCCATTGTTTTTCTGAGTTAAGTATTGCAATGGCACTGTTATAAGCTTCTATAGCGAGAGAATCTTTAGCTAATTCCGTAAGGTTGTATGCTTTATACCTGTAAGCTAATGCCTCTTCTTTTTTCTCTCCTAGTTTTTTTGCAAGATAAATAGCTTTGTTAGAGTAGTTAACTCCTTCTTCAGGGGTTTCTAAATGTGCGTAATTGGCTAAATGGTTTAGTGTTTTTAACCTTTCAATATTATCTTCAGTTTTATGCCTTAGTTCCAGTTTCAAAGAATCTATAATACTGTTTTGAGATTGGCATAAAAAAGTAGCGAATAAAAAGAGTAAGGGTAAGTGTCTTTTCATTAAATCTTTAATTAATAGCTAGATAAAAATAATAATAATTATTAAAGGAAAAATAAAAACACGTTAATACACTCAAAGTCTACGATAATAAGTTGGTTATGGTTTTTACTGCATAGATGCAGTTATTTTATGCTCAGTTAATCCATATACCACAAATTATGAAATCAGTTATTAAACCTCAGCAAAATGGAGCCCTAATTCTTTCAATAATTTTATTAATACCAGTTTTGAGTTGGTCGCAAAAGCGAATAAAGCCACCAAGAAGAGAATCTAAGGTTGAAAGTGTAGACTTGTTTGTAAACAAATCATTTGATTTATACCACAAAGTTTTTGTTTATGACAGTTTAGTAAAACAAGGTGTAGAGGTGCCCGTTGAAATAGAAGATGAACTTACAGAAAGAGCTGAACGAGATATTGATAGCTTATGGAGTATTGCCCCAGATATTGTTGATGATATTAGTTACGCTCCTTTTATGAGACAAGCAAAAGCTACTTTAAATATGAATAAAGCTAAGAAGGTATTGAAATTCTGTGCTGTTACAGTTAAGACATATTTTGTAGGCACTAAAGAGGATGAAGAATAAATATTAAAATTTTTAGATATGAAAAATCTAAACACATTTATAATTCTCTTCCTTTTTGGTGTCACTACAGGGCAGGCTCAAAATTATAAGGATTCCTTTAAATCTGATATTTGCGATTGCCTAACGCAAGAAAAGCTTAAACGTAGACTTACAGAGAATACATATAATACGTGCTATAAGCAAACATTACCGAATTATGCGGCGCAAATTGATGCTCAGATAGTTGAAGAAGATGTAAGCCAAAAGTTTTACAAAGGTCAGCTAGCTCGAAAGGAACTTTTACAATCTTTTAAATATGAATTGGTCTATAGTTGTGATACTTATTACGAATTTTTAGAAGGTTTAAGAGTAAGTAGAAGATTGATAGCAGCTGAGCAAGTTAAAGAAGGAGACCTAGAGTCATATAATCAACAAGTGGCATTAACACCTAATGCCGTCACTTATTTCATGAGAGCCCAACTTCAATTTAAACTAGGAAATCTCAAAGAGGCCGAATCTGATATTGATAAAAGCATAGAAGTTAATCCAAACAAAGAAAATGTTAAATCACTAAGGAGCGAGCTCCTATTGCTAGGCTGGATTTACGAAGAACAAAACAGATTTAATGATGCTATAACAGTCTATGACAAAATTTATTTAGGTGATTATGATACCGAAATTTTAATCTTAAGGGCTCTTGCGGATAGAAAGTCAGGAGGAACAGCTCCTGTAAAACCAGAAACTTCTGATGCCAACATTCAAGTTAAAAAGGATAAGGCTTCAAGTCGTAGAACTAGAGCAGATTCAAAGAAATCAACTAAAGGATCTGCTTCAGTAAAAACAAGAGGCTCAAATACTGTTACTAAGAAAAAAGATACAGCATCTCTTAGAAAATTATTCAAAATGGACGATTGAACAAATTAAACTTCAATTAAAATATCATTAATCAATTTAAATTTTAAAATATGAAAATCAATTATTTATCTATTGCTTTATTAGCGTTTTTATTTTCGATGTCTCTTCAAGCTCAGGATTTGTCCGAGCCAGGTAAATTAGGTGTAGGTTTAGCCTCTTCTTATCCAGCTTACGGACTAAGTGCAAAGTACAATTTTACGGAAAACCATGCGGCTCAGGTCATTGTCGGAGGTGCATCTTATGGGTTTGGATCAAGTTCATTTGCTATGTCAGGAAGGTATCTTTATAACTTTCAGGAAAAAGGAGATTCATTTATTTATAGACCATATGCATATGGGCAATTAGGATACTTTACTGTTAAGTATGAGTTTTTAGGCTATTCGGAATCATTTAATACCATTTCATTTGGAGTAGGTGGAGGCGTAGAGTTTACAATTCCAAATTTTGTTGAAGGCTTGGCTTTTAATGCAGAGTTAGGATACGTTGGCGGGTCTTTTGATGATGGTGTTGGTACTTATGCAGGTTTTGCATATGGTGCAGGTATACATTATTATTTTAATCTCTAATGTCACAGTAAATTATGAAAAAGATATTTTGTTTATTCGCAATGTCAATATCGCTTTTAGCTTGTAGTGTAAGTGATAACTCTGATGGTGATAGTAATCCAAGTGGAACTTTCGTTTCTGCAAAAGTGAATGGTAGTAATTTTTTAGCAGACTTAGGATTAAGTGGAATATCCGCACAACTATATGAGAATAATTCGGTTTTTGCATTTGGTTTGGCTGCTGTAGATTATGAAGGTGGAAATAATGCTAGTACAATTGGTATTACATTTGGCGGCATTGATTTTGGATCAGTTATAGATGGTTTTGAGGTCTTTGGTGACGGTCAGGACTTTTATGTGTCAGGTCAGTATGCTGCATCAATTAACGGTAATTCATCTGGAGGTGCATCAGATGAAAATACCTATCTAAAAATATCATCTATAGATAAAGTAAATCAAGTGATATCTGGTGAGTTTAGTTTTGTGGCTATAGATAACGATAATCCAGATGTCACTTACTCAGTAAGTGAAGGTACTTTTAATAATGTATCTTATACTATTGAGAATTAATTAAAATCATAAAACAATAGTTAGTTGCTTTTTTAAGTGTTGAAAAACCATCTCTAATTGAGGTGGTTTTTTTGTACAAACATCTTACTTTTGGTCTATGCATCATTTTATAGACGTTTTATTGCCTATTCCACTTCAAAAGGCATTTACTTATCATATCACTAAAGCCGAATCTGAGTTTTTAGAGATAGGGATGCGTGTTGCTGTACCTTTTAGAAAAAGTAAGATTTATACAGGCTTGGTTTATAAAATTCATAATAATCCACCTACGGCTTACGATGCAAAGACAATTCATCAAATTTTAGATGATCAACCTGTAATTACAAAAAGTCAACTACAGCACTGGGAATGGATAGCAGGCTATTATATGTGTAGTTTGGGTGAAGTGATGCGAGCAGCTATGCCAAATGCTTTTATTCTTGAAAGTGAAACAATCATTTCTAAGAACGAAAAAGTAGAAGTTAAAGACACGGAACTCAAAGATGAAGAATTTCTAATTTATGAGGCTTTACAATACCAGTCGTCATTAAAAATTAATGATGTGGTATCTATTTTAGATAAAAAACGTGTGCTTCCAGTAATAAATAGTCTGGTTGAAAAAGGAGTCATAAACCTTCAGGAAGAACTATATGAAAAATACCAACCTAAGTTGGTGCGCTATGTTAAGCTTCATGAAAACCATAAGTCCGAAGCAAAACTTCAAGAGCTTTTAGAAGAATTAAGTAGAGCACCAAAACAACGTGAGGTTGTACTGACTTTATTTAGTATGGAAGCTTCTGAAAGAAGACCAATTAAAGTATCTGAGTTAACAGATAGGAGTGGTGCGTCATCATCTATCATAAAAAGTCTGATAGATAAGACTATTTTAGAGGAATATCATTTAAAAACAGACAGAGTTCAATTTGATGGAGAAGGAGATGCTGATACAAAACAATTGAGTGAAGCGCAATTAGAGGCTTTAGATTCCATCAATTCAATTTTTGAAGAAAAGCCAGTGGCATTGTTGCATGGTGTGACATCTTCTGGTAAAACTGAAATTTATGTACAGCTCATCCAAAAGCAATTAGAACTTGGTAAGCAAGTCTTGTATTTATTGCCGGAGATTGCCTTAACAACCCAACTTGTACAACGTTTACAAGATTATTTTGGAGATAAAGTTGCTGTGTTTCATAGTCGTTATTCTGGCAACGAGCGTGTTGAGGTTTGGCATAATATGCTCAAAAATTCTGAAAAAGCACAAGTGGTTATCGGAGCACGTTCATCATTATTATTACCTTTTAATGATTTGGGTTTAATAATTGTAGATGAAGAGCATGAGCAATCTTACAAGCAATTTGATCCAGCACCTCGATATCACGCCAGAGATGCAGCTATTGTTTTAGCAAATTTCCATAAGGCCAAGACGCTTTTGGGTTCTGCAACACCAAGTTTAGAAAGTTATTATAATGCAACACAAGGCAAATATGGTCTTGTAGAGTTAAATATTCGCTACAATAATGTATTGATGCCAGATATAGAATTGGTAGATCTGGCAGATAAGTACAAGCGAAAGCGAATGAAAGGTCATTTTAGCGACAGAATGATTGAAGAAATGGCAGAAACCTTGGATGAAGGTTTTCAAATTATATTATTTCAGAATAGAAGAGGTTTTTCACCTATTATAGAATGCACAACTTGTGGAAACTCTCCACAATGCCCTAATTGTGATGTGAGTTTAACGTATCATCAATACAGAAATCAATTACGTTGTCATTATTGTGGTTATAACTCAGCTATGTTGCAAAACTGCCAAGCTTGTGGTAATCCCACATTAGATACTAAAGGCTTTGGAACCGAACAAATAGAAGAAGAGGTTAAAGTATTATTCCCAGATAAAAAAGTAGCTCGAATGGATTTGGATACCACAAGAGGGAAATATGGTTTCGAAAAAATTATCAATAATTTTGAGCAACGAGACATCGATATTTTGGTAGGTACACAAATGCTAACCAAAGGTTTGGATTTTAGGCATGTAAAGTTAGTAGGTATAATGAATGCAGATAACTTACTTAACTTCCCGGATTTTAGAGCTCACGAGCGGAGTTATCAGCTTATGGCTCAGGTTTCGGGTAGGGCAGGTCGTACCGATTTAAGAGGTAAGGTTTTAATTCAGACCTACAATCCGCATCACAATATTTTACAGCAAGTATCTACAAACAGTTATAAGGAAATGTTTGCAGAGCAAATGAATGATCGCTATAACTTTAAGTATCCACCAATTTACAGATTAATTAAAATAACATTTAAGCATAAAGATTATAATCGAGTCAATCTTGCGGCAGATTGGTATGCTAAATCATTAAGACAGATATTTAAGGCTAATGTTTTAGGACCAGAATTTCCACCTGTTTCAAGAATCAGGAATTTATACAATAAAAATATTTTAATTAAGATTTCTCCAAATCAATCTTTAGGAAAAACAAAAGAGGCTATTTTAAAGATAGATAATAGCTTTAATGCTGTTAAGGATTTCAGAGCGGTAAGAGTAGTACTAAATGTCGATAATTATTAAAAGAAAAAGTCTCACCAATTGGTGAGACTTTTTAATATTTTGAGGGCGTGTTAATTCAAAGTGTAATAGTTTACATGTTGTTGAGCGCGTCAACTAATTGTGTTTTTTTGTTTCTACTTAGAGGGATTTCGTAGGCACCAACTTCAACGTTCTTACTGTTAAATCTATCAATCTTATCAAGATTTACGATGTAAGATTTGTGAATTCTTAAGAATTTACCTTCTGGTAATTCTGCTTCAAAAGCTTTCATTGTAGATAATACCACTAAGCTGTTTTCTTCTGTCACTACTTTTACGTAATCACCAAGGGCTTCAATCCATTTAATATCTTTGATGTAAACTTTACGTTTTTTAAGATTACTCTTTACAAAGATGTGTTCACCGTCAGTTTCGTTAAAGTCTAATTTAAGCTTGTGTTGCTCAATAGCTTTCTCAACTGCAGTGTTAAAACGTTCTTTTGTGATTGGTTTCTGAAGGTAGTCGGTAGCATCGTAATTAAATGCTTTAAAAGCATACTCGGTTTTACCTGTGACAAAAATAATTTGGGGTTTGTTGTTGAGTACATCCAAAAGCTCAAAACCGTTTAATACAGGCATTTCTATATCTAAAAAGATAAGATCTACCTTATGTGTATTAAGACCGTTTTTAGTTTCTAAAGCACTGCTGTACTCTGCAATAAGGTTGAGAGAAGAATGATTCTCAATCAACTTTACTATAGAGAGGCGCTGAATCGCAGAATCATCAACAACTACACAGTTTAAAGTCATAACATTATACATTTTTAGGTTAAGATATCGACAATAGTACGATAATTTCGGTTAAAAAACAAATAATACCGTTCAACTGTAAATTTTAACATAATTTTTAGCGGGCAAATTTAGTGAAACTTTCGCTAGAAAACGTTGGTGAAATTGGAATTTATATGTATTTTTGCACCCGTTTTAACGATAAACAAAATTTTTTATTATGAATCATTATGAAACTGTTTTCATTTTAAATCCCGTTTTATCTGAAGATCAGGTAAAGGAAACAGTAAAGAAGTATGAAGATTTCTTAACTGACAAAGGTGCTAAAATGATTGCCAAAGAAGATTGGGGACTAAAAAAATTAGCTTACCCAATCCAAAACAAAAAAAGTGGTTTTTATCACTTGTTCGAGTATCAAGTTGCTGGTGAAGCAATTGAACCTTTAGAGTTAGAGTTTAGACGTGATGAGCGTTTTATGCGTTATTTAACTGTAAAGTTAGACAAGCATGCTGTTGCTTGGGCTGAGAGAAGAAGAGAAAAAATGAAACAAAAAGCGTAATTTATGTCATCTATAGAACAACAAGCAAAAGGAAAAAAAGATGGAGAAGTAAGATATCTTACTCCATTAAATATCGAAACTTCTAAAACTAAGAAGTATTGTCGTTTTAAGAAGTCTGGCATTAAGTACGTAGATTACAAAGATGCAGATTGGTTATTAAACTTCGTTAACGAGCAAGGTAAATTATTACCAAGACGTTTAACAGGTACTTCTTTAAAATACCAAAGAAAAGTATCGGTAGCAGTAAAAAGAGCTAGACACCTAGCGTTGTTACCATACGTAGGAGATTTATTAAAATAAAATATCATAACAATGGAACTTATATTAAAACAAGACGTTGAAAATTTAGGATTTAAAGACGATATTGTAACAGTAAAGAACGGTTATGGTAGAAACTTTTTAATTCCTCAAGGACACGCTATTATGGCAACTCCTTCTGCTAAGAAAGTTTTAGCAGAAACTTTAAAACAAAGAGCATATAAAGAGAAGTCAATCATTGCAGAAGCTGAAAAAACAGCTGAAGCATTAAAGACTTTAGACATCAAGATTACTGCAAAAGCTGGTACAGGTGCAACTGCTGGTGATAAATTATTTGGTTCTATAACTAATATGGATTTATCTGAAGCGCTTAGAAAAGAAGGTCACGAAGTTGATAAAAAATACATTTCTATCAACGGTGGAAACATTAAGCGTTTAGGTCAGTACGAAGCGGTTATTAGATTACACAGATCTGTAAATGTAGATTTTACTTTCGAAGTAATTGCTGAGGCTTAATCTTAGTCTTTAAAATATTTAAAACCGTTTAGTTTACTAAGCGGTTTTTTTTATTGAAACTAATTTTTGAAAAGCAAGAAAGTTTGCGAATTCAAAAATAATAGTTAAAATATCCCGATGATAATCAGGATCCCAACAAATGTAGATACACTATGAGATATATTTTAGTTGCTTTCTTATTTATAAGTTTTCTTGCTTGTAAAGAAGTCAAAACAGAGCAAAACGTTTCTGATACATCTGTGCTTTTAGATGTGTTTAGGGCTTCAAAATCCGATTATCCAAAAATCAGTGTACATAGAGGTGGAAAGGGAATTATTAACTATCCTGAAAATTGCTTGGAAACTATAAAATATGTTAGTGATAGTATTAATGCTATTTATGAAGTTGACATCGCACAAACCAAAGATGGAAAACTGGTTTTAATGCACGACAATTCTTTGGAAAGAACCACAACAGGTTCAGGTTTGGTTAAAGATTACACCTACGACGAATTGCATAAATTCAACTTAGTAGATGATTACGGAAACGAAACCAATTATAAAATACCGTTGTTTTCTGAAGTTTTAGAATGGTGTAAGGCTAATGATGTCATTCTTACTGTAGATATAAAACGTTCCGTAAGTCAGTCGGTAGTGATTGAAGCCATTAAAAAAGCCAACGCAGAAGATGTTTGTGTTATCATAACTTATGATCTTAACCAAGCAAAATCATCTTACGCTTTAGCACCAGAACTTTTAATTTCAGTTTCGGCTAGAAATGATGAGGAATTAAATAGGTTATTTGCTTCTGAAATTCCAACCAAAAATATGTTAGCATTTACAGGAACACGTTTGTCAAATCCTAATTTATATAAAAGGTTGAAGGATAAAAATATTGTAGCGATGCTTGGAACTTTAGGCAACTTAGATAAACAAGCTGAAGCTAGAGGAAATCATTTATATAATGAATGGATGAGTAAAGGAGTAAACATTTTGGCAACTGATAGACCTTTTGAAGTTCAAAAAGCAATACGAAAATAATTCTCATGAAATACGCAAGATTAACGAAAGAACAGTTTGAAGAATTACACCAAGAGTTTATCAATTTCTTGGCAACACAATCCATAACTGCTGAAGAATGGGAAGACATTAAGAAAAATAAACCTGAAGCTGCCGAGCAAGAATTGGATGTTTTTAGTGATTTGGTTTGGTATGGTGTATTAGACAAAGTAGAGTATCTAGAGCATATTTCACCACAGCAAATACATCTATTTAAGTGTCGCGAAAAAGATATGCATCTTATCGCTTTAAAGCTTAAAAGCGAAAAAGCTGATTTTACAACAAAAGAAGGTTTTCAGTGGTTGCGCGATAATTTATTATCTGATGATATCGAATTTTTCAATGCTAAAAAAGATTACTCGGATGATAAGCATATGGATATTTTTAAACTTGTTCAACAAGGAGCTAATATCACAAAAGGTGAATTATTTCAATATTTTGAAAAGTTGATCAGACAGTAGTTCTAAAACTAGTTGTCAGACTGAGCTTGTCGAAGTCCTTTTTCAGAATTATATATAGCACTGTGTTTATTTCAGAGACACTGAAACAAGTTCAGCGTGACAAAATCGGTTGAGTTTTGTTTGCCAAAAACCATCCACCAGACACCAACTATTCGTACCTCAAAGACTCAATAGGATCCAATCCTGCGGCTTTTGTAGCTGGATACAATCCAGAAATCACAGCAACTATAAACGCAATACTCGTTGCCCAAATCATAGCGACCCATGGAGCTGAAAAATCTAATTCAAATTTATAAGATACAGCCCAACCAATGAGAATGCCAAGGATAATTCCGAGGATACCACCAAACTGCCCAATGATTATGGTTTCCATAAAAAATTGCGATGCAATCGTTTTACGTTTAGCACCAAGTGCTTTTCTAACACCAATTTCACGAGTACGTTCGGTTACGGAAACTAGCATGATGTTCATCAATGCTATGGTAGAACCAAAAATGGTGATGATACTTATGATCCAAGCAGCAATGTAGAGTACTTTAGTATTTTCAGCAGCTCTATTCAACAAATCATCACTACGTTCAATGCCGAAGTCATTTTTTTCAATCGGGTTAAGTCCACGAATATTTCTAAAAGTCAATATAGCATCATCTTGTGCGGTTTCTAGCATGTCTTTTTTGTCCACTTTTACACTCAAGGTATAATTGATATTCGGACTTGTAAAAATGGAACGTGCTTTCTGAATAGGAATAATCATTCTTAAATCCTGATTGTTTCCAAACGTAGAACCTTTCGCCTTTAAAACACCTATAACCTTAAATTTAGAACCTCTAACACTTATGGTTTTATCTAAAGGATTATCATCTGGAAATAACGCTTTTTGCAAATCGCTACCAATAACGCAGACTGAACTGTTGTTATCAACATCAAATGAATTCAAAGAACGACCAGTTTCCAACTCTAAACCAGAATTTTCAATAAAGTTTTCATTAGCACCAAGTACGGCAACTTCAGGATCGGTTTTTATATTTTCATATTTCACTTCAGAGGTTGCAGAACCGTAGAAAGACACGGCCACTTTTGTAAACGGATAATCGTAATTATCTTCAAAATCCTTAACGTTTCTATAGCTAATAACGGGATTCACTTTTTGGCGTTCTCTACTGCTTTGGCGTTGCGCAGTGAACTCATAACGCTGAATATTAAATGTATTAGCACCCATAGAAGAGAAATTGCTAGAAAGCGTATTTTCTAAAGCCGAAACACCACTTAAAATACCAACCAAAGCCATAATACCAATAGCAATAATCAAAACCGTTAAAATAGTACGGAGTAGTTGACTTTTTATAGAACCTAAAGCAATTTTAAAATTTTCCTTAAGAAGTGAAAACATAGTTTGGTATTTCGGTTTTGGCTTGTTTTACGTATAAGACTACTAAAACAGCATAAAGTTACTATAAAAACGAAATATCTTCTTTAGACCTCTAAAAATTATAATATTTTTGTGACTTAAATATGAAGTTTCACTAAAAGAGATTTCCACTTTCGTGGGAAATATTATGGCGCAAAAACCAAGCATACCAAAAGGCACAAGAGATTTTAATGCAGAAGAAGTCGCAAAACGTTCCTATATTATAGAAACTATAAAAACACAGTTCCAGCTGTATGGTTTTCAACCTATAGAAACACCAAGTTTTGAGAATTCAGAGACCTTAATGGGAAAATATGGTGATGAAGGGGATCGCTTGATTTTTAAGATACTGGATTCGGGAGAGTATTTTGAAAAGGTGAAAGGAAATGTAGTAGATTTATCAAAATACAAGGAAGTTTTAGAGAATTTGGTAGAAACTCTTGAAGACATAATACAAAATTGTAAAGAATTAAATGATTTATATTATAGTGACTTTCAATTTCTTTTTTCAGAAGTTAAAAAGAAAATAATTTCAAAAAGATTATATAATGATGAAATAATAGACAATGTTGATGAATTTGATACTTTGATAAAAAAGTTAATTGACTACAATGTAATATCTGAATATAAGAAGGTTCCTGCTTATAAGAAAAGAAGAGTTCAAGATATTATCAATTATTTCTACAATAAAAAAATAAATAAACATTTAACCTCTCAAATTACTAGTAAAGCCCTTCGTTACGATCTTACCGTACCTTTTGCACGTTATGTGGTACAACACCAAAATGAGATTGAGTTTCCGTTTAAGCGTTATCAAATTCAACCCGTTTGGCGTGCAGACCGTCCGCAAAAAGGCCGTTTTAGAGAATTCTACCAATGTGATGCTGATGTGGTGGGTTCTAAATCTTTATTTCAAGAAGTAGAATTTGTGCAACTTTATGATGCGGTTTTTACAGCTTTAGATTTAAAAGGTGTAACTATAAAAATTAACAACCGTAAAATCTTATCTGGTATTGCTGAAGTTATCGGAGCGCAAGACAAGCTTATTGATTTCACCGTAGCTTTAGATAAGTTAGATAAAATAGGAGAGGAGAAAGTGAAGGAAGAAATGCGTAGCAAGGATATTTCTGAAGAAGGTATTGCTAAGCTTCAACCTTTGTTTGAACTTAAAGGTGATTTTGGAGATCAAGTGGCGAGTTTAAAATCTATTTTAGGAAGCTCAGAAATTGGTCTTAAAGGTATTGAGGAATTAGAGTTTATAAACACAGCGATTTCAAACTTAAAATTGAAAACAGCGCAACTACAATTAGATGTCACTTTAGCTCGTGGTCTTAACTATTACACAGGTGCCATTTTTGAAGTATCAGCTCCTAAAGGCGTAAAAATGGGCTCTATTGGTGGTGGAGGTCGCTACGATGATTTAACCAGTATTTTTGGTAAACCAGATACGAGTGGAGTTGGAATTAGTTTTGGTCTCGACCGTATTTATTTAGTATTAGATGAGTTGAATTTGTTTCCGGCAACCATTACAGAATCTACAAAAGTCTTGTTCATAAACTTCGGTGATAAGGAAGCGATGGCGTGTTTACAAGCGGTTTCTAAATTGAGAACTAATGGTGTTAAGGCAGAACTTTATCCAGATAGTGCCAAGATGAAAAAGCAAATGACACATGCTGATCGTCGTAATATTCCTTACGTGGTTTTAGTGGGTGAAGAAGAAATCAATGCAGGTTTGTTTACACTTAAAAATATGAAGTCTGGTGAGCAGGACAAACTTTCTTTTGAAGCGATGTTAGAAGTCCTTAAATAAGAAAGCCTCAGTCAATGTGTTGACTGAGACTTTGCTAATCACTAACTAAAAATAATTAAAAATCACTTAACTAATATTTTCTTGGTCATTACGGATTGGTTTTTAGTGGCTAGCTTCACAATGTAAGTACCAGCACTAAGGTTAACATCATATTCCGAATGACTACTTTTTATTATTGTATTGTACGTCGTAACAGATTGTCCTAGCATATTGAAAAGTACAATAGATGTAACGTCTATTTGGTTTGGGTTTATCAAGACCAATTGGTTGATATCGGAAGAATAAAGGATGTCAATACTTTGGTTAGAATGATCATCGATACCTAATAATTCATCGGATCCAAAAGTAACTTCGAATCTGTTTAAATATTCACCAGCATTCAAAAACACACTGTAATCACTTTGTCTTAAATCGTGATAAAGGTTTAGAACTTTATCATGTAAATAGATATTGAAATTATCAGGAACATTTTCAAGATCATCAATGTTGATGGTATTTAATCCGTCACTAGAGATTTTTATACCTAAAGGATAAATGGCTGAAACTTCAGCATCATTACTCGCTTGAATAACGAATTCTTCATCATTGATGAGCCAAAACATATCATCGATTTGCGTTTCGTTTAATTCACCATCATAAGCCCAATCAATATCAGGAGTTGTATTGCTGTCAATGGTTAAAAGTAACTGACGATTGATGGTGTTTGTAGAGCTGTAACCGATTCTAAATTTCATACGATTGTCCGCAGATTTAGAAAAATTATTAACCATACCTCGCATAAAAACAGAGTTAGAACCTTCTTCTTGTTTGTAAACACGCTGACCGTTATTAAAATTAATAGTGCCACCATTTTTTCCAATCACAAAGAAACCTTGTCCAACAGGAATATATTGACCAGGTTTTTCAGGAGCAGTCATATTAATGTTATTCTCTAAAATAGAACCTTTTGAGGCAGCTGCAACTTCACCAGAAAAGTTATATGTAGCATAACCACCTTGATAGTTTTGAGCTGCATGAGAATTACCACCATAGTGGTTCCAGAAATATAAGGTGCCAGAAATGGTAGGCCCTGTACCAGAAGCATTAGTTGTATTGTCTAGTATAAACTGCTTGGCATCAATAGCCGAAGGGTAGGGATTACCAACCAGATATTCGTTATTTGGCGCAAGCGTTAAGTTAATATCTCCGTTGTTAGGTTTTCCACTAAAAACGTAATTCTGTTTTAGGGTTTCATCTTCAATTCCAGGACCTTTCATGGTAAAGCCTTCGCCAGGAAAAATAGTTCCTGTACGTCTTATATGTTGCCAAGATGAATAGTTTCCAGAAGCACTGTTAGCATATTTCCAAATCCAATAATCAGCAATTTTTATCGGACTTGTAGGTGCGCCATTGTAACCAGAAGAGGAAAAATTTATAGTTAACGGATTTTCGGTATTTGTACCATCTTTTAAGACATCAATAACCTTAAAACTGTTTACAGAAGCATTTTGTTTAGTAACGGGAGATGACCAATAATTATAGGTGAATTCACTCCCTGTACCTTGTTGGTCACGTTCTAGATGACCATTAGAAAGCACTTCTAAATCGCTATCGATAGGTTGTATTAATTGGGATTCTCCTTGTAAATCTAGCTTTCCATTTAATTTTAAGTAGTGTGTAACTGTTAGTCCATTACCACTGTGAATTTCGTTATCACCTAAAACGGCTAATGTATTTTCAATTTCAAGACTTAAAATTGTTCTATTTTGAAATTTTGAAGCTGGTAAAACCTCATTGCTCATCGTGATATTATGAGTTGTTTTTACAATATTCCAATCTATAGTAATGTTGGAATCTACAATGGAAGCAGATCCAGGAATGTATAAATCATCTGCTAAACTCCAAGAAGAAGCATTGTTCCAATCTCCATTTTGCTTAGATGTAAAAGGTAATGGTGCTGTTTCTAAATCGACCGTTGAAATGTTTTTTAAAATACCATCATTGTTATTTCCAGAAGCATCAATTACAGCGTTGTGTGTAAAATTAGACATAGGGTAGTAGGCTGTAAGAGAAGACCATGGTATGGATGAAATATCATTTTTTGTTATAGAAATTGGTAACTCTGAACCTAAAACCAATCCATTGTTATTACTGATTTCTTGATTCATTATAAACCGCAACTGATCTTGATTGAGTCCAATATTCCATATTCTAACTTCATCAATCGATCCTTTGAAATGTTGAACTGGAGAGTTCTTATCTGAAGCTCCAATCAATAAATATTCATTGTTTGGTATAAGTGCAGATTTAAAAGCGGAAGTATCTAAAACACCATCAATATATATAGAAACGATTGAGTTATTATAAGTGACAGCAACATGATGCCATTCATTATTTGGTATTGAAGTATTTGAGACTAAAGATTGCGTTTGTTCATTTTTCCATATGATTTTTATTCGGTTATTGCTAACTAAGGAAAAATCAAAACCTGTAGAAAAATTAGAACTTCTTTTAGAAACTATTGATGCTTTTGTCGATGTTTCAGAATTATGCTTTATCCATGCAGAAATTGTAAATTCTGAAGGGTTAATATCTGCAGTTTCATTGATTTTTATAAAATCGTCTACTCCATCAAATTTTATAGAACGCTCTTCTGAGATTTGTGGTGAAAAGCCAAAAGTGATGTAATTTATACCTTCAAAATTATAATTGGTTTCCAAATAACCATTTGAATTTAAAGTCATAATTCTGAATTTTGAAGAAGTATCAAACACTTCGTTGTCAGAAATAAACATATAGTACTTTACTAGCTCGGAGTTGTTTTCAATAAACTCTAATGGAATTTTAATGGAAACGGTAGGGATATTTCCATTTTCAGTTACTTTCCATACCTTTTGTTTAGTAGAGAAAGAAACATTAGTATCTAAGGCGGATTCTATATCAATACTTAAATTACTTGTTAGAGGTGCATTATCAATGTTGATATCACTGCCATTATCACCCCAAATAATAATAGAATTGTTGTTAGGGTCATCGGTATTAGGAGCAGTGTTTGAACTATTAGAGTTTAAAATACTAATATCAACATCATTTGTGTTTTCAATTATATTGTTCGCAGAAAAATCTAAATAAGAGACATTATGGTCATAACCAGATCCAGAAAATTGACTTTCAATAACATCAGCAATAATACCATCTATTTCTTGTGCGTTTACAGAAATACATAGGCATATAGCCATCATAAGTAGGGTTGGTCTAATTTTTTTCATCAGATTTGGGAGTGAATGAAAATCAATTATGTGGCTAATATAGAATTATTTTTCGATTTTAATCCATAAAACGCAAAAAAAACCGATTAAATGCAATTTTATAAAAATCAGTAATATTCTTAGACTAGTATTTTTGATGATGATTAATTCTTTGTAAATACTTAAAAAACAGTGTTTTTTGTCGTTTTAACAGAAATATTTGGCGATTGTCGATAAAAAATAAAGTTAATATTGTCTTAACAAGATTTTAACTACTTTGATCCGCGTAAGTAATTAGCTATTAATTTTTTATGGGGAAAATAAAGAATCATTTCTTATTGTTTTTTGTTTGCTTTTTGGGAGTAGTAGTTGCATTTAACAGGGATGAAGGTTCAAAACTGACAAATAGTTTTTTGAATTTTACTTCTGAAAATACTGAGATTTTACCGCCTAGCGCATCGATTTCTGGAACGGCTACAGTTTGCCTAAATGAAAATCCTTTACCACAAGTTACTTTTACAGGAAGTGGTGGTAATACACCTTATACTTTTACCTATACCATAAACGCAGGAGCTCCTCAGATTGCAGAAACGACAGGGACTAATGAATCTATATCTGTAGATGTGATGACAAATGCAGTTGGTGTTTTTATCTATGAATTAATATCTGTGACTGATGGATCTAACGATACCAGCTCAGAAAATGGTACAGCAACAATTACGGTAGCAAGTCCACCAGATGTTTCATTTACGTTTAATAATAATGGTGCTTGTTCTGGTACTCCAATAAACTTTACATCTAATGTTGTAGGAGATGGACCATTCACTTATGACTGGCAATTTGGAGATGGTACTGTTTCATCTGTAGCTAATCCTACACATATATATAATGCTTTTGGTTGTGGATTTTCAACATTTACAGCAGAATTAACAGTTACTGATAGCAATGGTTGTACAGATACAACATCTCAAACCATCAGTGTAGAGCAACGACCAGAATTAGCTTTTGAAGATTTAAATGCAGAGTTTACACCTCCATTTGATAATTGTGGAAATAATACTGTTGATCCAGCGTATACAGTTGATGTCGGGAATATTTCACCGTCCGATAGCTGTGTAACGTCTTATGATGTGAATTGGGGAGATGGAACTGCCGTTGAGACAAATGTAACCTTTCCTTTAAATCATACTTATACTGAGTTGGGATCATTCAATATGGTCATTACAGGTTATGGAGATAGTGGATGTGTTTCTACTGAAACTATTCTTGTGAAAAACTCTAGTAACCCAACAGGTGGAATTATTAATCCACCAGGAACGGTAAACTTGTGTTTACCTATTGATGCGCTAGATTTTAAAATAAGTTCTTGGGGTTCTAATCCACCAGATACAACCTATTCTGTAGATTTTGGTGATGGTACGCAAGAGTTTTATACACAAGATCAGTTAGAAAGCTCTTCATACTATAATGCTAGTGATCCAGATGCGTCTCAGAATTTTCCGATTCCACATGAATATACACAGTCTAATTGTCCTAACGCTAATTATTTTGTAACCCTAGTTGTGGCAACTTCATGTGGTGAAACACTTCTAACGGCAGGTCCTATAATAATTCTAGAAAAACCAAATGTTGATTTTGAATTTACAAATCCGGGTTGTGTGAATACAGCAATTCAGTTTACAAATACTACTGAAGGTGGCTATGGACCTAATTGTACTGAGCAAGCGGCTCATTCTTGGGATTTTGGTGATGGTACTACTTCTGATTTAGAAAACCCATCTCATACCTATACGTCACCTGGCACCTATACTGTAACACTTATCGAAGAGAATTTTTGTGGAACAACAGACCCTGTAACCAAGACCATTTGTATAGAACCAGGTTTGGTGCCAGCGTTTACTGTTAGCAATAATTCTGGTTGTGTGCCATTTAACATTGATGCTAATGATACCACTAATTTGGCTGAATCTTGTGGAGGTGAGACTTATCTGTGGGAAGTAACATATATTTCAGAGTTTTGTGGCATTACAGAAGATTGGGAATTTACCAATGGTACAGATGAGACTTCGGTCAACCCTTCATTTCAATTTAATAATGCTGGGATTTATGAACTGACAATGACTGTCACAAATTCCTGTGGTGATTTTACAACTTCTCAAACAATTGAAGTAAAACAACCTCCAACAGCTAGTATTTCTGAAATCGATGATGCTTGTGGTTCGGCAGATATTAATCCTATTGCTACTGTAGATACCTGCGCCCCAAGTTCAGAGACCATAACTTATAGCTGGTCTTTTCCAGGTGGTTCACCTGCAACTTCAAACCAGTTAAATCCAGGAACAATTTCTTATACTGTCGCTGGTGATTATACGGTAACATTTACGGTGACCAATGATTGTGGTGTAACTACAACATCGGAAACATTTTCTATTAATGAGTCGCCGAACTTGACTAATACAGACTTAATTCAGACAATTTGTTCTGGCACCTCAACAACTGAGATTGTTTTAACATCTGATAATCCGAATACGACGTTCAGTTGGTCTTCCAACAACCCAACAGATATTACAGGATATATTCCTAGTGGTACATCGAATACTATTCCTGTTCAAACATTAGTGAATACATCATCAAATAGTACTTCATTAATTTATACGGTAGTTCCGGAAATTAATGGATGTGCTGGAAGTCCTATGAATTTTGAAATTATTGTTGAGCCAGCTCCATTGATTACAGACCAACCATTGTCTGAGGCTGTTTGTTTAAATGGGAGTGTAGATCCCTTATCAGTTACTATCAATGGTACAGGAACTGCAACTTATCAATGGTATCAAAATACTATTGATAATAATACTTCTGGAACATTGATTTCAGGAGCAACCTCATCAACTTTTTTACCTCCAACCAATGCTGTAGGTATAACGTATTATTATGTAGTCATTTCATTTACAACAGGAGGATGTAGTGAAATTGTTTCGGACACTGCAGCAATTGCAGTGGCAGATTTATCACAGATAGATACGCAACCCATAAGCTCTCAATCTATTTGTATTGGAGGTGTTGCAGATGAACTTGAAATAATTATTTCCGGTGGAACAGGTAACCTGTCTTATCAATGGTATAGTAATACTACTAACACCAATTCAGGTGGTACAATTATTTCAGGCGCAACCCTATCAACATATACACCTCCAGCATTTACAACACTAGGTAGTTATTACTATTATGTTGAAATCACTTATGAAGCCAATGGCTGTTCAGATTTAATAAGTGATGTTGCAGAAATTATTGTTGTAGATGATCCTGAAATTACAACACAACCTATACCATTTCAGAGTTTATGTCAAAATGCAGCAGTTCAAGATTTAGAAGTTATATCTTCTGGTGGATTAGGAAATATCTCTTATCAGTGGTATGTTAATACAGTTAACGATTCAACTTCAGGAACACCAATTGTTGGTGCTACAGCTTCAGTATATTCACTTCCAACAGATGTTGTAGGGACACTCTATTATTACTGTGTTATTACTCAAGATGTATCGGGTTGTGAAGTTACAAGTGCTATTAGCGAAATTGAGATAAGTGCAGGAGCACAATTTACTTCTCAGCCTATTCCAGATGAACTTTGTCTCGGTGAAACTACGACAGATTTATCGGTATCATATACAAATGGTACAGGTACACCTAGCTATCAGTGGTATGTAAATACAATTAATGATACAGCAACTGGAACTCTAGTCTCAGGAGCTGAAGCAGATACCTTTAGCCCAGACGTAAGTACAGTTGGAACATTATATTATTATGCCATAATAACGTTTAATTCTGGAGGATGTTCGGAGATAGTCTCAAATACAGCAGAGATTACTGTAAATGTTACACCAAGTGTTAGTGATACAGCACTTTTAATATGTAGTGGTAATACTTTTGAATATACTCCAGATGAAAGTAATGGAGATATAGTGCCATCAAATATAGTTTACACTTGGACAAATCCAGTTGTAAGTCCTGCAGGTAGCGTTACAGGTGCTCTAGAGCAACTAACACCAACAACTTCGATCTCGCAATTTTTAGAAAATATAACTGTAAATCCTGCAACAGTTACCTATACTGTGACGCCAATAGTAGGTGATTGCGTTGGAGAAAATTTTACAGTAGCTGTTACCGTTAACCCTTCTATTTCTGTAACTTCAACGGTTGTAAATAATACATGTTTTCAGTCTGATAATGCATCTATTGAGATTAATATAGTAGGAGGCATTCCTTTCTCAACAGGAGATCCATATAGTATTACTTGGTCAGGACCTGATGGATTTTCTAGTACTAACGAAGGTATTTTTAATCTTGCTGCGGGAACTTATAATTTAGACATTCAAGATGATGGTGGCTGTCCGTATACAGAAACATTTATAATCACTGAACCAGACGAGTTAGTATTTAGTGATGTGAATTTTGATCCTGAAACCATTTCATGTTTTGGTGCTAACGATGGAGAAATAGGAATAGATATTTCAGGAGGAACTGCTCCTTATACTTATAGTTGGACTTTAAACAGTTCACCATTTTCTACAAATGAAGATTTAACAAATCTTGGCCCAGGCGATTATTCCATTTCGGTTTCAGATGCTAATAATTGTGGGCCTATAACTTTAGATTTTACTATTATAGAGCCAGATTTACTTGAGGTAAACTTAGATACAAAAACAGATGTTATTTGCTATGGCGATGCCACAGGAGCAATTGTTGTAAATGTTGTAGGAGGACGTTTAGATTATAATTTCAGCTGGATAGGACCGAGTGGATTTACAAGTCCTAATCAAAATATAGATAATCTAATCGCAGGAGTTTACAATTTAACAGTTGCAGACAGTTCAGGATGTATAGATAATTTAGAAGTTGAAATTCTTCAGAATGATGAAATTAATATCCAAGTAACGACAACAGAAATTGAATGTTACGGAGATAATGACGCATCGATTACAATAGATAATATAACAGGTGGTGTAGAGCCTTATGACATTGCTTGGAGTAATTTTGGGTCAGGAAATAGTCAAACAAATCTTTCAGCAGGAATTTATACCATAACGATCACAGATGCCGAAAATTGTGAGCGTGCTTTTCCAATAGAAATTGAAGAAGCTCCAATATTTTTGATAGAACCTGTCGTTACACAAATGACTTGTGCAGGTGAGAACGACGCAAGTATTACCTTGAATTTTCAAGGCGGAATAGATCCTGTAAACTTAGTTTGGGATGATGATTCCACAGCAGGTACAGAGCGCAATAATTTAGCGGCAGGTACGTATTCCGTGACGATTACTGACGGCGCACCTTGTATTATTCAAGAAAGTTTTACTATTTATGACATTCTTCCGTTGCAGCTATCAGCCAATGTAAGTGATGCTTTAGATTGCGATGATGCCAATAGTGGTTCTATCAACCTTATTATTCAAGGAGGAACACCACCATTTAATGTGTCTTGGTCTAATAATTCTACGACTGAAGATTTAAATAATGTGCCTCCAAATACTTATGTGGCCAACGTTGTAGATGCTAATGGCTGTGAGATTCAAGGAAGCTGGACTGTAAATCGATTTGAGCCTTTGGTTTTAGATGTCAACATACAGTCTGATGTGGATTGTGAGACACGTACTGTGAATCAAACTTTTCAAGCAATAGCGAGTGGAGGAGTGCCACCGTATCAGTACAATTGGTCAACTGGAAATGTTAGTGGAGCTAACAATGAATTAATGACAACGGATGAAGATGGTTTGGTGATTTTGGAAGTTATTGATGCTTTAGGTTGTTCAACAAATTATTCGCTTAATGTTGATACTCCAATTCTAGGTAATGCTGATTTCACTACAACATCCTTTGGTTATGAAAACTATGGAGTGTATGCTATTCAAGATCCAATTCAGTTTACAAATACAGCTACAGGTGATTACGAAAGCATTTTATGGGATTTTGGTGATGGTAGTTTTTCTTCAGAAGAAAACCCAATCCATACTTATTTTGAAGTAGGTAGCCATGTCGTAACCCAAACCGTAACATATCCTTTTGGGTGCGTCTATACTAAAGTTGTTGCGCTTTATGTTGAAGAAGGTTATAAACTCATAATGCCAGATGCATTTACTCCCAATGGTGATGGACTCAACGATTATTTTGCGCCTGTGCATATAGGCTTAAATTCTCTAGAACTTAGTGTTTTTGATACTTGGGGAAGTCTTATATACAAAGAGAAGGGTGATGCTATTAGAGGTTGGGATGGAAAGGTAAAAGAAGAAGTTGCTGAAAACGGAAACTACTATTATACTTTTTCTGCAAAAACATTTTATGGAGATGAAATTAAAAAGCAAGGAGCTTTTGTTTATATTAAATAGTACCAATACATGAGAATACAACATATTATTACTTTGGTATTGGTTTTAGGGAGCGTTAAGGTCTACGCTCAGGATCCAATTTTCACACAATCTAACTACATACAAGAAACATTAAATCCAGGATTTTCGGGTTTTGAAGATAGTGATAGAATAGCTGCAGGGTTGTTAACTAGGACTCAGTGGCCAAATTTAGATTTAAGAATAGATACGCAATATGCTTATTTAAACAAGTCTTTTGATTATGGTCCAAGCCTTGGCTTTGGATTAGGAATTAACTTCTTGAGACAACATGAGACTTTCAATAAATACAATTATTATCAGATTAATGTCAACTACATGCATCGTGTGAATCTTAACGATGGATGGTTTTTTAGACCAGCTATTGAAGTTGGTTTAGGCTTTAAGGACATTGGTTTTAGTAACTTGACTTTAGCAGATCAAATTAATATAAATACAGGTGTTGTAAACCCAAATTCTGTAGATCCTTTAAGTAACAATGCAGACAACGTATTTTTTGGGGATATTTCTGCAGGAATAGTTGTTGAACGAGAGGAACTTAATAATGTCACCTATTGGTTTGGAGTATCTGCAAAACACCTCAATCGTCCTAATATTTCATTTGTAGATGGAGAAAAATTACCATTGGATATCTTCTATTCGGTTCATGGTAATTTTCGTTTTCCATTTTTGAATGATTATAAGATTATGATGACGGCCAATTACATGCAGCAAGGAGAGTATAATCGTTTAGATATAGGCTCATTGTTTACTGTAAATCAATTTTTGGTAGGAGTAACAGCAGCTACAAACCCTGCAAAAAATGATGATAGTAGTCATCTTTTAACTTCAATTAATGCATTTGTTGGATTAGAATATGAAGCTTTTAGGTTTGGGCTGTCTTATGATGCTAATACCACTAATATTGGCAGAACTAATGGTGTTTACGAGTTTTCTTTAACGTATCTTTCAAGGTGTAGAAACTGTAAGGTTGATAGAAGACGTAAGCGATAGTTGCTAGTTCAATTTCCAAATGAGAGGTAGTATAAAGTAAACGATAAGCGTTACTAGCAGTATGGAAATAATATTCATCCATATGCCTTTTTTTACCATGTCTTCAATTTTTAAGTATCCAGAACCAAAAACCACAGCATTAGGTGGTGTAGCAACAGGAAGCATAAAAGCACATGAAGCAGCTAACGTGGCACTGACCAATAAAATATAAGGGTGAACCTCTATGATGGCTGCCAACGACACCAATACAGGTAAAAGCATAGCTGTGGTAGCCATATTTGAAGTCACCTCTGTTAAAAAGTTAACGGAAGCTATTAAAACCAACAATAGCACAAAAATCGACACTCCAACTAAAGATGTAAGGTGACTTCCAATCCAAACAGCTAAACCGCTAGACTCAAAACCAGAAGCTAAAGCCATGCCACCTCCAAAAAGCAGAAGTATTCCCCAAGGTAGTTTTACAGCATCTTCCCAATAGATAAGAGCACTTTTCTTTTCTTTATTTGGAATTAGGAACAGAACGATTGCGGCTGTTATAGCAATAATAGTATCATCAATTTCAGGTAACCATTTTGAGAGTAAAAAAGATCTACAAATCCATGCGATTGCAGTGATTGAAAAGACAATCAATATCACTTTTTCCTCATAAGTGATTTTGCCCAAAGCTTGTAATTGTTTGTCTATTTCTGCACGACCACCAGGAAATTCTTTCTGCTCAAACTTAAAGGCAAATTTGGTGAGGTAAATCCAACATACAATTAATAAAACTATACTAATAGGAAAGCCGAAAACAAACCATTGCGAAAATGTTATTTCAGTATTGTAGGTGCTTTCTACAACACCTGCTAACACCAAATTTGGTGGTGTGCCAATAAGTGTTGCCATACCTCCAATTGAAGCACTGTAAGCAATGGCTAACATTAAAGCTTTACCGAAAATTAAATTTTCGTTTTTCTTGGTTTTGGGATTGTCTTTTAGTTGTAATACAATGGCCATACCAACAGGAAGAATCATTACGGCTGTAGCGGTATTCGAAATCCACATCGATAACAATGCTGTAGCTACCATAAAACCTAGAATAATTTTACTTACGTTGGTACCTACGAGTTTGATGATATTCAAAGCAATCCGTTTGTGCAAATTCCATTTTTCAATAGCTATAGCTATAATGAAACCACCCATAAACAGGAAAATGTATTTATGACCATAAGATGCTGTTGTTTCACTTAAAGAAAGTCCACCAGAGAGCGGAAATAATATAATTGGTAGTAAAGCAGTAACCGGAATAGCAATAGCTTCAGTAATCCACCAAACGGCAACCCAAGCTGTAGAAGCTAAAATAGCATTAGCTTCTTCTGAAAGTCCTTCGGGCTGAAAGAAAAATTTTAGAAGAATAAATAAAAAAGGCCCAAGAAAAAGCCCGATTTTCTGTTTAGAAAGGATCATTTATGTATTTAGTTTTCTTTGGCCGAAAGATAGAAAATTAAATGAAATCAAATTCTTAAAGAAAATTTTTGTATCAATGAGCTATATACCTTGAAGACAATATTTACTAAATTCTTATTACAAAGAATTATAGAGTAACGTTGTGATTTCTACAAGCGAATACTGAGTTTATATATATTTAGCTATCTATTCTTTTTAGAACAACATTACTGGTGTTTGCAGGAAAGAGTGTGCTCCCTGAACCCGTAATAGTATATCCCAATCGAACACGATCTCCACTATTCAGCGAAATTAAAATTGTCTTCTTAACATTTTGTCTCTCGTTTTGCACTAAGTGAGTTACAAAAGCAGAACTGCGATTCACCTTAGTAAAAGTAGTGTTGCCAGGAGCAGTTTCAAGATACATTTCAACGATTCTTGAGTCACTGTTGTTCTGGATTACGGTTGCACTAAATGAAATTTCGTAAACACCAGCATAAGCCACTTGCAAATAGTTATTTTGATGACTTACGTTTTTTAATACTGATGCTGAAGGCATGGTACGGGTTAATGATACTCCAGTTGA
The DNA here is from genome assembly GCF_029911945.1 of Winogradskyella sp. SYSU M77433. Classification (NCBI taxonomy): domain Bacteria; kingdom Pseudomonadati; phylum Bacteroidota; class Flavobacteriia; order Flavobacteriales; family Flavobacteriaceae; genus Winogradskyella; species Winogradskyella sp. SYSU M77433. Next base: position 199,961 of record NZ_JARYTG010000008.1, read on the forward strand.
AGTCACGCTAGTACTGCCTGCATCATCATACATCTCACCATAAACTTGATTTGCAGGTGTCTGCCAGCTCGCATCGCCATCTGCATCACTTGTTAAAACTTTACCATTACTTTGATTACCATCAACATATCTAAAAGAATTGTTTACCTGAAGTTTTGCCTGAGGGGTGTTTGTGCCAATACCAACGTTAAGAGCACTATTATTATGATTTCCTAAAATTATAGTGTTAGCTACATATGCATTTGCATCGTTACCTAAAGCGACGGAATTGTCTGCTGATGAGGCGTTGTTACCTATTGAGACGGAAGAGCCTCCATATGAATTGGCATTAGTTCCTATAGCTATAGAGTTAGTGCCATTTGAACCACCTGATTGACCGATTTTTATTGAACCAGTACCTGTTGCATTTGCAGTTCTTCCTAGAGCAATAGCATTTTCAGTGGCATTTGTTTCATCTCCAATGGCAATAGCATAATTTGAATAAGCGTTAGACGATACACCAATAGCAATAGCATTATTAGAGTTTGTGTTTGATGAGGTTCCTAACTCAATACCATTATTAAAAACTAATTGACCAGAGGTAGTAAAGCTAAACCGTTCTGCGTTATTGGTACGCAATCGGATAGGTTGTTCGTTTGTAGTACCAAAAAAATTACTGCTAGAAATTGAATTGCCATCTAGAGTCCAAGCATTATCTGAAGAGGGATTCTGTTCGTCTGAAAATGATGTCAGCGTTTTCCAGGTCGTTCCAGTCCAATAATAAAAGCCAGGAGAAACGTCACTCGAGGTAGAGGTGTTGTAAACGAGTAAACTTTCCACCGGATCAGTAATGGTAGTAACGTCGTTTGAATTTGTTAAAGCTACACGAGGAATTAAAAGTCCTTTATCAGAAGATGTAATATCTAAAATACTAGCTTCTGAAGGAGATGTTGTTCCAATACCAACTTGGGCGAAAGATAGTGTAGCAAAAAATAGATAGAAAAAAAGGGGAAAATAGGGTTTCATTTTGTATAAGGAATTAGGGGACTACAAAATTAACCATTATCAATCTGTTAGAAATCTAATCAATAGTTGATTAGGAATTTTTACCAAATACTTAAAATTTGATGATATTTATTTGTTTTTTATTAATTTTTTAAATGATTTTAAGAAGTATCTATTACTTTTTCCTATAGTTAAAGGTTCAAAAATTGAATCTAAATAGGTGTTAAATACTTCGTTTTGTAGTATAAAACCTATGCGGTACGCCACTTTAAGACGTATTAACATTCTTTTTTAGAATTTTTTAAGTCGTTCTATTTTTTATTAGGATAATGTTGTTCTGTTTGAAGTTAAGACGATGTTCTTGGTTATATTTTATATTAATTTATAGATAATTAGGAGCAGTCTTTTATTTTTCGTGTAATATATTCCGAACTTAAATTCTCAATGTAATCCATTTCTATAATTTTCCATTTAGAACTTTCAGATACATTTCGAATTTTAGATATTTATTCACGTCTTCGAGTAAATTCGACTCTCCATTTTTCAATCACTTCATTCCCATATTTATCTAGCCATTGTTTTTCTTCTGGGTTTTTAAAATGGTTGGTCATAAACTCTTTTGGTTCACGTTGTTTGAAATACCAAATATTTTCCAATTCAATATTTTCATCAGCTAATACTTTTTTCAACCCGTCATATTGTTCATTTGTTCTTGGATATTCAAGAAAGAATACATTTTTATTAACTTCTTTTAAGTTTCTTGAGATAAATTTTCCAATCATTTCAGTTGTAAACATTTTTCCGCTTTCAAGTATTTTCCTCATTTCATTTCCTAAACTATCATTATTCTGTAATTGTTCTTTTAATAAATTACTTAAATTAAAAATTGAAGAATTTAATTCAGAAGATAATGTATTTCCAATTTTATCTTGTGAAAGTCCCCAGTCAAGGAATAAAATATTCGATTTTCGCATTTTTTTGATTGTGCTTAACGGTTTTATATAACTTACTTAAAAATAAAAACTGAATAGAAAATCCGAGAAGATTTTCAGAAGTAGGCGAGAACAAGCAATTGCTTATAGCCATTGTTAGCATTTGTAATTTATTATTTCAATTAAGCCAAGGATAGTCTATAATAAATCCCAACTTATTCAATTGTTCAAATTCATTTTCAGTCAATTCATTTTCAAAATCAATTGTTCCTCCATTTGTCAAATCGGTTAGAATTTGTTTAGATTCTAATATACCTTTTCCTGTTATTTTTTTTAATATCGAAATCATTGATGATGATTCAATACTCGCATTTTTATCTAATGATAAAATAATTCTTGAATTGTCTTTTTCTAAATAAGGATCGCCGTATTTTTCAAACGAGTTTATTGAATCCTCAACAAAACGTCCCGAACCAGTTTGGAATAATTTTCCGTCAATTTTTGATACAATAGTTGGTCCTTGTCCAATTGCCATATCTTCGATTTTTTTAGATTTTAAGTATTCATCCGATTGATAAAATATCGCAAAGCAAGATTCCGATTCCATTGTAGATTCAGGTATTATGGAAAAACCTTTTAGATTTTTCGCTAAATAATTTTGAACTAATATTTCAGCTTCTTTTTTCGTCACTTTTTATAAATGCTAACGGTGTAGGCTATGAGTAGTTGCGTGGTTTAGCACTTAACTTTGCGAGTACACACCAAACTGAAAATCCGCGAGGATTTTCAGAAGTAGGCGAGAATAAGCAATTACTTATAGCCATTGTTAGGCAACGTTATTTTAGAATCCAATACCAATATCAATTCCACCATTTATCGAAAATCCTGTTCCGAATGCGTCAGCTCTACTATTATTTTCATCAACACTACCCAAAGCAATTCCTGCACCTAAATACGGATTTAAAATAATTCTTTTTGCTATTATAAATTGATACCCGAAAAGACCTCTGATATTAAAAATTGAATAATCATTATCAACTAAGGTTGAAGGTTGGTTATTACTATCTGTATATGTGTATTTTTCATTTAAATTCAGATATTGAATTCCTGGGCTCACATATAAACCTTTGGGTGCTTTTAAATGACTGAAAAAATATCTGTACCCAGCATTTATTGTAAATCCCTCAACTACTCGTTGATTATTATTGTTAAATGCATTTGTTCCAAATGCATCCATAAAATCATCATCGGCATCACTACCTGACACATCTCTTAAAGTTCCAGTTCCGAAACCAATTTTTATTGCTCCTTTTTCGCTAATCACTCTTTCATACTGAAATTCATAAAAACCAGTAAATAAGCCCAAGGCATTAATTCGGATAGAGTTTTTAATTTCAGAATCTGATTGAGCATTTAGATTAATAGAGGTCACTATTACGATTAGTAATAAGGTCAAATTTCTCATTGTTTTCATTTTAGTTTTGTGGTTAATGTTGCCTAACGGTCTCGTATAACCGTCAGTTACGGGATTAAAGTTAGTGATTTTCGGTTAAGAACTGGCGTTAGCAATTCCGAGTGGATTCGGACGTAGTCGAATCCGCCGTAATTGCGGTTATAC
>NZ_JARYTG010000009.1:0-190900 GCF_029911945.1 Winogradskyella sp. SYSU M77433
ATGATTTTGATTGTTGTTCCATATGTTGACTAATTTTAAATGATTTTTTAGTCAACCTATTTCAGGACGATGCCTTTGTTCAACTTACTGCCAACGGTCTCGTATATGAGCCGTAGCGGATTTAAATACACTAATTTTTCGGATTAGCACAGACCTTAAATATACAAAAAAGCCACAGACGAAGCACTAATTCCGCTATGGCTTATATACATTGTTGGCAGTAGTGTTTTTTCAACAATCTATGAAGTTGATAGTTTACTACTACCTATATTTAAATTTTCTTTGCTAATTTTCTATCATTGGTTTGTATTTATTCCAATTATCTACAATTGCCCATATATTAATCGTTAATAATACTAGTACTATTCCAATAGTTGACATATCAAGGACGAGATGATGCACAAAAATTCCTACCATAACTGGAAGAATTATGATTGCACCCAACGCTCTTGTTTTTGGAATTGCAATTAGAAAGCCACCAATTATTTCAACAATAGCCACAAGTGGAAAAATCCATTTTATTGTCATAAATGCTCCTATAATTTGCATCATTTCTTCAGACATTTCAGGCATAGGCATATAGTTGAAGAAATTATTTAACCCTGAATTAATCATCATTAATCCGAATAGGATACATAATACTGTAAGAATCTTGTTTTTCATTTTTCGATAGTTTTGGTTAATAGTACATCAAATTTAATTATTTTTGATTACCGTTTGTAATCAGTTACCTTTTAGTAACCAGTTACCTTAAGGTAATCATTAAATTAAATAAGATGAAAAAAAAAGAACACAAAGAGTGTATGTCCGCTTTGTTACCTGTAAGGGACACTTTAGATGTAATAGGTGGGAAATGGAAACTTTTAATCCTAATTTCAATTTGGGAAGGAAACAAACACTTTAGAGAAATAGAACGAAGTATTCCAAAGTTAAGTACCAAAGTTTTGTCAAAGGAATTGAAAGATATGGAAGAAAATCAGTTGATTATTAGAACTGTTTTAAATGGCTTTCCTGTCCGAACAAAATATACGCCAACAGAACATTCTAAAACGTTAAAAAAAGTTATTTTAGAATTGCAGAATTGGGGTATCAATCATAGAAAGAAAATCTTTGGCAATAAGTCCGAAAAAATAATTCAATTCGTGTGTAGTATGGATTCGGATTAACATTACTGCCAACGGTCGCGGCTATGCGTAGTGCGGGATTAAAAGGCACTTCACTTTCGGTCTAGCACTGACGGTAGCCAAAGCTACGCTTTGTGTTTTAACTTACTTTTCCATAAAACGTCAAAGCGTAGCTTTGGCGGAATAGAAGCACCGCCCTTTCGGTTGGCACTCTCGCCCGCATTACGTATAGCCGTTGTTAGCTGTTGTTTTTTCAAGTATTTATAAATCCAACGATAAAAGTTCGCCAAGTATTTCGTCCACTTGCTTTACATATTCAGGATTTAAACCGAATAAACCCAAATGTCCCCAATCGTCTTTTATCGGCTTCCATTCGCTGTTTGGTATCATTTCTTGCTCTGCTTTGCAATCTGCAAGGCGGAAAAACATATCTTCGTCAATAGGCATACAATACAATTTGCATTTTATTTTGCCCAAAGCAGCTCTTAGGTCTCCGTTGGTGTTTCGGCTTACATCTCCACGTTGCCACTTCCAGGCACAGCGTAGCAGTGTATTTGGGTCCATTGGCTGAAAATACGCCTGGGTAAAAGTTTCGCTGAACGTATTGGCATCAGGAAATTGCAGGTTTTTATACAATTCTTTACGCCACATTTCGGTGCTATAACCTATTACATTCCATATATCTCCGTGTCTTGATAAAGCAGATTTCATACTTTCAATAGAGTTGTATTCGCCATCTTTAAATGCAGGGTCAAAAGTTAGCGTATCCATCAAAGTTCGGGCTAAGAAAAAGTCGTGGTCGGTGTTTTTGGCATAACCGGCAATGGGTGCGGCACGTTTCATAAAATCGGGAAAACGCACAGCCCATTCATACGTTTGTTGTGCACCCATAGAACCGCCTACAACCAATTCCAATTTGTTGATTCCAAAATGTTCGGTGAGTAATTTATATTGAGCTTTTACATCGTCTTCAATTCGTACAAACGGGAATTTACTTCTGATGATGGATTCATCTGCGTTCCAAGGTGAAGTGGATAATCCGTTGCCAATTTGATTGACGATGACAACAAAATATTTGTCAGGGTCAATGGCACGACCTTTACCAACGTAAACGTCTTCCATTATTTTACTTGTTCCCGAAAACCAAGTCGTTATCAAAATGGCGTTCGATTTTTCTGCATTTAGCGTTCCCAATGTGCGAACCGCTAATTCGAGATTAGGAATTTTGCCACCTTCTGCAAGTTCAAAATCACCGATAGAAATCAACTCGTAATTACCGTGGATTTCTTGGTTGTAATAAGAATGTTGTTTCATTTTATCATTTTGTTTTAAGTTAATAATATGATGTACGGTCGTTGGTTGTCAAAATAACAGCTAACGTGTTGGTATAGCCGTCAGTTACGGACTAAATATACGATAATTTTCGGTTTAGTACAGATGTTAGCAATTCCGAGTGGATTCGGACGTAGTCGAATCCGCCGTAATTGCGGTTATACATTGTTGTGCACTGGCTTTTTATTGTTTTACTATATATTTTATAATCCACCACAAACTCCATCCATTTAGGTTTTTAATTAAATCGTGAAACTGTTTATGAGTTTCTACCGCACGAGTTGATTTCATTTCAATTTCATTAATTGCAGTATCTGCAAGGGATTTTAAATATCCACACTCCTCAAAATGTTTTATTTCATCTTCGGGTTTAATTTTCTTATCTTCCATATGTTCTCTCACTTTTTGATTATATTTTTCATAAAGTTCAAGAGGTAAATATTCTTTTAAAAAGTCAGTACTATAAGAAATGTCAATTATTCTAATGTATTCATTGGTTTTATAAGCAACTCTTCTTAATTCATCCTGTGTGAAGCTTTTAAAAATATCACTCGAAAACATTGGCATAGCATCTACAGCGTAGTTCGCGTTTTGATGTTTTAAAATTTCTTCTTCTGTTTCCGCTTTGATATAGCCTTTAATAAATTCCATATCTCGCAGATAAGTAGCAGATTTATCAAGTCCGATAAATTTACTGTAGTCTAAAATTACTTTTCTAATACGATTTAATTTAATCGCAGTAGTTAGTCGACTGTAAATTCCAGAAATTGAAACTCCAATGAGAGCTCCAATAAGTCCGCTAATTAAATTTTCATTATCCATTTAGTTTTTCAGCTTGTGCACAACGGTCTCGGCTATGAGTAGTTGCGTGGGTTAGCACTTAACTTAGCAAGTACACACCAAACTGAAAATCCGTGAGGATTTTCAGAAGTAGGCGAGAACAAGCAATTACTTATAGCCATTGTTGGCAATAGTTGTTTTCAATTCAATTTATTTCTCTAAAAATTCTTTTTCATTTTCAGTTAGTAGTATTTTAATATTTTCATTTTTCAGACTATTAGGTAAATTTTTGTAAAAAGGTTTATCAAAGTCAATATTCCCTTTTGATAATTTTTCACCTAATCTACTTTGAGTAACAAATAAACTTTGTTCAGAGGTAATTTTGTCAGTATTATTTTCAGTTTTAATTATTCCTTTAAGTTTTGAAATATAATAACTTATCGAATATTTACCATTTTTTAGTTTATTAAACGAAAGTTCAGTAATATGACTTTCAGTCTTCTTTTTGTAAGGGATATTATAAATTTTTGAAATATCGTCTTCAAAATCTGTATCATAAATCATATTGAATTTTAGTTGTTTTATAGCCTTATAATCTTTATCAAATACAATTAAACTATTTTTATGATTGTAAATTACTTCCCCATTTTGTCTCAAGGTTGCATTAAAGAAAACAGTATTGGTATTTTCATTCTTTTTTATTGATTTTATTTCATAGTCATCCGTTAAATTAATGAGTAATTCTAATAATAAATTTAAGTGCGTGAATTGAAAAAATAATTTATTTTCAATATACGCAGCCTTTGAGCTAGCTAAAGAATTATCTAATTCTATTATTTTGGAATAATCAACCGATTGTAGATTAATAATGTTTTGTTTATCTATTGCAATATTAGATTTGAAAAGTGAATTTTTACTAAACCATTCTAATTGTGCCTGAAATAATCTTGATAAAGAGTCATTAACACTAAAAGTTTCCTTGTAGGTACAATTATGTATTATTTTTTTTGTTGAATATTTCTTTAAATAGCTATTTTCTAAAATCTCCTTAAACTTCTGTTTTAAATCAAGATTATAAATTACAACTTCATCTAATTGATTTGTTTTTGGAATAAGAAATAAAGTATCTTTTTGCTTGAAAAACTCAAAAGAGAATTTCTTTTCAATATAATTTATATGTGACACAATTATTTCGTTTTCTAATAGAGGTATTTTGACTTTACCATCTGCATTAGAGATACTTCCGATTTCTAAACTTGGATAAAAAACTTGGACTAAATCAATTGGTTTTTTAGAGTTATTATCCAGAATAACTAATTCTTTCGACTGGGAAAAGCTAGTATAGGTAATGCAAATTAAAAAACAGTTAATTAGTATTTTCATAATATTAGTTTTTATAATTTTTTGATTAATTCTATTAACTTCGGGAAGTTTTCGTCAATTATTGCCAACGTATTTGTGTATGAGTATTAGCGAAATTTTTGCGATCACTTTTGGAAAGTAATTTACAAAATAAAAAAGAATAGCGACTTGAATTAAAAAACCAAGTCGCTATTACTTATACACGTTGTTGTGAGTAGTTTTTACTTTAACTTTTCTAGTAATAGTTCGGCAACTGGTTCTGAAGATGCAGGATTTTGTCCAGTTATTAATAAACCATCTTCGACCGCATAAGGACTCCAGTCTGCTTTTTTAGTGTAAATTCCACCATTACTCTTTAACATTTCTTCAACCAAAAATGGAACAACAGAAGTTAGTTGAACAGCTTCTTCTTCTCCGTTTGTAAATCCAGTTACTTTTTTTCCATTAACCAAAGATGTCCCATCCGTATTTTTTGTGTTTTTAAAAACTGCAGGAGCGTGACAAACAGCAGCAATAGGTTTATTGTTGTTATAAAAATCTTCTATTAAAGCAATTGAGTTTTCATCTTCAGCTAAATCCCATAAAGGACCGTGTCCACCAGGATAAAATACTGCGTCATAATCTGCTTGATTGACAGTTTCCAATTTTATTGTTTTAGATAAGATCTCTTGAGTTTCTTTATCATCATTAAATCTTATGGTTGCTGGAGTTTGGAAATCTGGTTCATTACTTTTTGGGTCAATTGGTGGTTGTCCACCTTTTGGAGATGCCAAAGTAATTTCAATTCCTTTATCTTTTAATAAGTAATAAGGTGCTGCAAATTCTTCAATCCAAAAACCAGTTTTCATTCCAGTATCTCCTAAATCTTCGTGATTAGTTAATACAAATAATACTTTTTTCATTGTTTTGCTTTTTTTGTGTTAATACTTAATTTTTTTTCATTAGAATTATTTTCTTTTGTGTTTTTACCACAAGAGGAAAATAAAGCTAAAGCGATTATAATTGTTGTTATTCTTTTGATTAGAGACAAAATTACTGTCAAATTAAGTACTGAAAATTGATGTATGGTAATAAAATCAATTATCAGATATTTCTTTTCTAATTCTACTTAAGCTTTCGGTAGTAATTCCAAGATAAGAAGCGATATGGTAATTTTTTACAGTCTGTTCAATTTTTGGGTAAGTGCTAATAAAAGAAACGTATCTTTCTTTAGCTGATTGGGCTAAACTTGCTAATATTCTTTTTTGAAAGCTAGCAAAAGCTCTTTCCATTTTTTTTCTGAAAAAAGTTTCTAATTGTGGAATCTCTACAAATAATTCTTCCATACTTTTTTTGGAAATTTCATATAAAGTAGCTTCCTGAATAGTTTCAATATACATAATCGCTTTGGATGCCGTGAAGAAAGCCGTATAATCGCTTATCCACCAATCATTAATGGCGAATTGCAAAGTATGTTCTTTACCAGATTTGTCAATAAAGTAAGTTCTTAAACATCCATTGTAAACATAATATTGATTGTTCACTTTATCATCTGCTTTTAATATTGTAGTCCCTTTTTTAAACTTGAGTTTTTTAAGTTTACTTTCAATAAGATTCATTTCTTTTTTTGAAAAAGAAATGCCTTTAAAAATTTCTAATATTATTGAATTTTCGATGTTCATTTAAATTACTCGCAACGGTATCGTTTATAGCCATTTGGCGGAGCAAGAGACGCGGATTTGTCAGCTTAGTATGGTTTGTTGGTAAAGTTAATTATTTTCTTACTAACGGAGCCGTCTACTCGATTATGAGCTTTTTTACATTCTTCATTGTCACTGGAAAATTGTCCATGCTTAAGTCTCTTATCTCCATTCCAAGGCTCCTTATTTAGTTCCACATTTGCAGTGTAACAAAAATAAGTCAAAATGAAATTTAAAAGTTTAATCAAATTAAGTAGCCTAGTTCTAATGCTAGGGATAACAATTCAAACATTTTCTCAATCTAAAAAAAGTAATATTATGGACAACACAAAAAATGAAAACATTGGATTATTAGTAATCATGAAAGCGAAAGAAGGTAAGGAGCAAGAAGTGAAAGAGTTTCTTCTAGGTGGTTTATCATTGGTAAATGCAGAACCAAAAACTGAATCTTGGTTTGCATTTCAAATAGATGAACAAACTTTCGGAATTTATGACACATTTGAAGATGAAGAAGGCAGACAGGCACACTTAAAAGGAGAAGTGGCAAAAGCCTTATTGGCCAATGCTGGAGATCTTTTAGAAGGTTTTGATGCTAGCAGAGACATTAAGGCTGTTGATGTTCAAGCAAGTAATCATAAAGTGGGTAATCAGAATAAGGGATTGTTGGTGATTATGAAAGCCAAAGAAGGAAAGACATCTGAAGTGGAGGATTTCTTACAAGCGGGCAAGTCATTGGTAAGTTCTGAGCCTGCAACTTTATCATGGTATGCTTTTAAAATCAATGAAGAAACCTATGCCATTTTCGATACGTTTGCAGATGACGCTGGCAGAGATGCTCATTTGACAGGGAAAGTAGCAGCAGCGTTGATGGAGAATGCGCCTGTAATTTTGGAAGGCTTTGATGCTTCAGCAATTCAAAAAATTAACATTCTAGCTTCAAAATAAATATTTGATTTAAGAAAGGAGTGCTTTTGGCACTCCTTTTTTTTAAATTTGAATGAGCTAAAAAATAAATTTAGTATGGCCCAAATAATTATAGACAAACAAAACGGGGAACTAGCGTTTAGATTAGAAGAGTTAAACGATCTAAGCCAGTTTGATCATTTACAAAGAAGAAATTATTATTCTATCGTTTTGTTATGTGGAATTAGCTATGAACTAAGCGTTGATTTTCAAAGTTTTGAATTGCAAGGAAATCAAATGATTTGTTTGGCTCCGTATCAACCTTTTATGATACGTTCTGAAGAAAAGTGCCAGGGTTATTTATTGAATTTTCATCCCGATTTTTTTTGTACATATAGACATCAAAACGAAATAGAGACCGAGGGATTCCTTTTTAATAATTTCCATGGTTTACCCTATTTTACTGTAAACGAGCAAAGCCTATTTCTTAATTTGATTGATCAAATTTCGAAAGAGATGGACAAAGACTCAATCGCTCAGCATGAAGTTCTTGTGGCATTTTTAAAAGTGTTTTTAATAGAAGCGGTCAGACATAAGAAACAATTTGATCAACAATTAACTCCCAGATCGTCAGATTCAAAAACAGAAATTTTACAAAATTTAGTCGATGCAATTGAGAGTAATTATTGCAAATTCCATTCTCCCCAAGAATACGCAGATGAACTATGTGTAAGTCCTAAAACTTTAGCCAGTATCGTTAAGAAATACCTCAATCAAACGACTTCATCCTTAATTTCAAATAGGATCATTATTGAGGCGAAACGAGAACTTTATCTAACTTCTAAAACAGTGAAACAAGTTGCTGCTTTTTTAGGTTATGACGATGAATTCTATTTCAGTCGTTTTTTTAAAAAGAAGGTAGGAGTATCACCTGATACTTATCGTAAGACCGTTGGTTTTGCTAAACTAGAGTCAAATTAATTACTCACAACGTGTTTGTGTATGGTTAGTTGCGTGGTTCAGCAACTAAGTTAGCAAACTTTTACGAACCCGTGAATATTCCGCAGGAATATTCGCAAGTAGGGACGAACATAGCAATTAATTATACACGGTGTTGGCATTTCGTTGTTTTTACTATTCGTTATTTTTATTTTCTTCCGTTTGTTTTTTAATGTTGTATATATTCATTATTGCCATAAATGTTCCAAAGATTATTGCATTTAATAAAAATCTCCAAACTCTAAAATCTTGTCCGTCAGAATAATCAAATCCAGCCATAATACTGGCATAAGCTATTCCTCCAATTAAGCCTCCAATTATTATTGTTTTAGTTTTTTTGTTCATTTTACTATTAAATTTGGTTGATGATTTATTCCGCAAACTTTATTAATTCCGATTGAGTGAATAATTCTGCAACTGGCTAAATTCCGTAATCAATTCGGATTTTGCTTTTCAGTTGAGTTTCCGATTCCGCAAACGAGCTAAAAGTCAAACGTTTTGTTTTAAATTATTCTTTTTTATATTTCTTATGTTCAATATTTTTCTTTTCCAAAATTCCATAAAATTTTTGTGGCGAGATTTTTAGGACTTTTGTTATTTCACTCACTTTTCTCTTTATACAACTTTAAATTTTTATTTACTTTTTTGTTAAAGCAGTGTTTTTCGAGTTTCGCAACAATTTGTAATTCAGTCAGATTTGAGTCATTCGCATATTATTCAATTTTTGATTTAATGTCTTTTAAATTACTCATAAATTTTATTTTTAACTGTTCTGCTCAATGAATGCCAACGGTCTTGTATATGAAAAGTAGCGGATTTTACACACGGACTTTTCGGTTTATAACAGACTTTTAATTAATTGATTATCTTTGTGTTAAGCACTAAAACCGCTATTTTTTATATACGTTGTTAGGGCACGTTTTTATTCCTCAATTTGGTCGATAATCCAATTTATCCAACTCGAAATTGTAGATGCTCTTCTGTGAAATGTAACATCAGAATTGATATTGTGTAAGTCAGATGTCTTCATTATTTCGACAATTTCGTTTCTACTTGGTTGTTCTGAATTTTCAAAATATGATTTGATTACTCGATTAAAAACTCTGTGAGATAGGATTAATTTAAAAAACTCTATTTGTCTGTCGGTAATGTTTAAACTAAAAATCCGTTTACCTAAATCAGTTAAAAAGTAATTTACTTCTCCGTTTTCTCTTGATTTGTCGATCAGTCCTAAATATCTACCTGCGTCTGTGTAATAATTCGTTTGTCTAACGTCAAAATCATAGTTTACAGTTATGTATTCACGTGTTAAAGATCCATTTTCGTTTAGCAATTCACAAAGGTTAATTACTCTGTCAAACGAGTCAGCTTGTGGAAAAGGAACTTCTAATTCCGCTGTTATTGGTATTTCGTTTGCAATTTTTTGAATTAATTCCAAATTTATTGCTCCATCACGAATTACATATCTTTTCTCACTTTTTAATTTAAGTGAATTATAGTGATTTGGATCTTCAAACACGTATTCTCGAAAGTGGAAAATACCGTTAGAATAAGTTAGAAAAATTGGTTTTATTTCTTTGGTTATTTTGTTATTCCACAATTTGTATGGATAATACATTTGCCTAATCAAAAAGTCTTTTGAAATTGAGTTTTTTGCCTCAATTAAACTTAATGAATTAACTCCTTCATAACCACCATCTATTTCTATTTGACTGTTATTTACAACAATGTTTAAATTAGATTTTAGTGTCTTGATATTAAAATCAAAACTTGATGAACTCATTCGACCACTAACCGTTGGTTTTATTTCTTCGTCTTGCACAAAATCTTCTATAATTCCCGTAACAAAAGCACAGTTTAAAGCTGTCGATTCGCTTGTAATATTGTCGTGTTTAATACTTTCTAAATAATTTGGGAAGTCAATTTTAATTAGTGTAGGATCATTGGTCTCAAAATCTTTGAAAGTCTCAAAGTCTGAAATTATATAGCCACCTCTTGAAATTGGTAATATTGAAAGTTTATTTTCTGCAAAAATTTCTGGTAATTGTGATCGGAAATCAAATTTTGTCATTAAACGAGCTTCTCTAAACTCATTAATTTGTGTAGAATTAATCTCGAAAGCACCATTTTTTAAAACATTTTCCGAGATTTTATATTTTGAAAATAGCTTATTCCAAGCAATGTCGTTTTTTGTATCACTCATAATTTCTAATAAGTACTTCGTCAACTTCTCCACGTTTTGAAGCATCTGAATTAATTGCTCTGTTCGCTTTTACAAAAGTTATGTTGTATTTAGAATAAAGGTCTAAAATTAGTTGAGTTGCAGAATTTGAAACTAAAAATTTAACTCCTTGTTTGTCGAGTTTATCACATAAATCTCTTAATCTGACTTGGTCAAACATATTAAAACCACCTTGTACGTAACCTGTAAAGTTTGAACTTTTTGAAACTGGGTCATAAGGTGGATCAAAATATACAAATGCTCCTTTTCTAATATTTTTTACTGCATTTTCAAAGTCTCCATTAATAATCGTAATGTCGTTTGCGTTAAAATATTTGCTAACTGCTCTGATTGTTACGTCATTAACAATATTGGGATTTTTATATTTTCCAAATGGCGAGTTAAATTCTCCGGAATTATTAACTCTATATAAACCATTGTAACAAGTTTTGTTTAAATAAATAACTCTTGAAGCTTTTTTTACGTCTGAAAGTTCGTCAAAATCTTCTTGACGATCTAATGCTCTGATATTGTAAAAATATTCAGATTCGTTAACGTGAGTTTTTAAATCTTCAATTAATTCTTCTGGTTGATTTTTGATAACATTGTAAGTATTTACAAGTTCAGAGTTGAAGTCATTTATAATTGCTTTTTTTGGCTGAATTTCAAATAATACTGCTCCTCCGCCAACAAAAGGCTCATAATAAGTCGAATATTTTTTTGGCAACAACTCATTAATAGCTGGCATTAATTGTCTTTTTCCGCCAACCCATTTTAGAAATGGTGCTATTAATTTATTTTTTTTCATTCGGTTGTTTTGTCAAGATCTACAAATTAACGAAATTGAACGGACTTTTTTTAAGAAGAACGGATTTTTTTCAAATGTGCCCTAACTTGTTTATATGAGTTATTAAAAGTTCCATAATGTTCCATTATGGAGGTATAACGATGATTTTTTGATTTTTTTTCATCGATATACAACTTTTAATATTTTGATTTCTAATATAATCACTTTTTACAAATTGTCGAAAGGGTTTTTAATTTTACTTAAATTAGTCGATGAAACATGAGTATAGATCATAGTAGTTTTTGGACTGTTATGCCCCAATAGTTCTTGGATGTACCTAATATCGGTTCCGCCTTCTAACAAATGAGTAGCAAAACTGTGCCTAAGCGTATGCAAAGTTGCATATTTTTTTATACCTGCAAGCCTTAGAGCCTTTTTCAAAACCTGTCTTGCGCTTACTTGAGTGTAGGTTTCACCATTACGTCCTTCGAAAAGAAAGTGTTTTGGAGTATAATGATTTAAATAAGCTTGAAGTAAGGGAACCAAGCTAGGAGCAAGTAGGGTGTAGCGGTCTTTTCTTCCTTTTGCCGACCTAATATGAATAAGTCCCCTCTCGGTATCTATGTCATCCGGTCTTATGTTAAGGGCTTCACCAATTCTAAGTCCAGCAGAGTAAACTAAGCTCAAAAGCGTTTTGTGCTTTAGGTTTTTGGTAGCATCCAATATAGATTTTACTTCAAGTTTGCTCAAAACAGTTGGTAACTTTTTATCCTTGTTCGGTCTTTTAATATCAATATTTTCAATGGTTAGTTTCTTAAAAGCTATAAACTGCTTTATACCGCTAATACATTGGTTCTGATAGGACACGGATTTTTTTGTGCTGAATATAAAATCATAGTTGAACTGTTCTACACTCCGAGAAGATATTGTGCTGATTTGTTTAAGTTCCATATAACGTATAAAAAGACCAGTAACTTCCACATAGGTATGTACGGTATTCTTGCTAAAACGTTTTTGTAAAAGCCATTTTCCAAAACTTTTGAGCTCCTTGAGGCTTTCATCTTTTAGCGGAGGTAGTTTATAGTTTTCTCTATAGTTTACTTCTCTCTTGGGTTTTGAGTTGTTTTCTTTAAAGGCAGAATAATCTACGAACCATTTCTTAGCTCTAAAATAGTTAAAGAGCTCATT
Source organism: Winogradskyella sp. SYSU M77433 (assembly GCF_029911945.1). NCBI lineage: Bacteria > Pseudomonadati > Bacteroidota > Flavobacteriia > Flavobacteriales > Flavobacteriaceae > Winogradskyella > Winogradskyella sp. SYSU M77433. The sequence continues at coordinate 12,376 of NZ_JARYTG010000009.1, forward strand.
AATTATGTTACTTCGGTAAATTACGTAATGTGTTTTATATATATTACTGTAGCGAACACCTTCCAAAGAATTAATATATTCTTTTACGCTTTCATTATTATGAAAATCAATGGCTACAAGTTTACGGTTATTATACCATAAAGGTTTTAATGTTATTTGGATTCTATCTTTCATATTTACTTTAATCAAAAATAGGGCTAGTAAAAATAAAAGCTGTATATTATACGAATAGCTTACGTATAATATACATTTAAGTTTAGATAATGAGCGGATTTCAGAGTAATTGCCTAAACTGTGGTAGGAAACTTAAAGGAAGGGTTGATAAAAAATACTGCGACCCTCAATGTAAGAGTGCATATCAGTATAAGATGAAAAGGGAAAATCCACAAGGTTTTTACCACAAAGTAGATAATCAATTACGGTTAAACAGAAAAATACTAAAAGAATATAATAAAGCAGGTAAGGCAATTGTAAGGCAATCAGTTTTGAAAACAGAGGGATTTAATCCCAAATTTTTTACTCATTACTGGAAGAATGCAAAAGGCGATGTCTATCTGTTTGTTTATGAGTATGGTTTTTTGAGTAAGAAAGAAAAAGATAGCAATAAGTATTTACTTATTAAATGGCAAAATTATATGAGGTAAGAATATGAATCTATATTTATAGATATATAACATTTCCTGTTTCAATATCGTAAAATGGTTTCCTTCTAAATTGATCAATTGGTAAGTTATTTACAAGAAAATAACGTTGCCCTTTTATAAGTGACGATAACTTTTGAATATCTTCTTTCGTTGCGTTCTTTTGATGTTTTGGGGTGAATAAATGTTGGGTTAAAGTTGCAGCTCCAAATCCAAGTGCAGCATTTGCTATTCCCGCAGTTGTAATTTTATTGTTTTCAGACGGTTTAACTATTTCAGGTATAACACTATTCTCTTTAGTGGTAGTCAATTTATTTCTCTTTTGTTTGACTTGCCAATTCCTGCTTCTACAGGAGTTACTGCAAAACTGTTGTACACCACGTCGCTTAGGAATATATTCTTTACCGCAGTAGTTGCAAAAGTTTGTAAATTTCATAAATAAGCGTAAATTAAACGTTTAATTTACGCTTAAATTAGTCTTTAATATTTATTCCAAAAAACTTTTTTAATAAAATTTTCTTAGCTTCTTGTTCGCTTATCAAAGGTTTTTTCTTTGGATTCTCGAATTCATACTTTACAACATCTTGCTGGTTTTTGTTGAATCCAGATGTTTTTTCATTTGCTTTATTCTCAATTTTATGATGCTTCTCCAATAAAGAAGACTTTGATTTAGGAATAAAAATTTCCCATATCCTACTTGTGTTGTAATTAGCCTTTGGAATAGTTTTGTTTATGTAGAAAGTTTGGACTAATGCGTTAAAATGCTTTTCAAATCGCCTAAATTGAATGAAGAAGATATTTTTTAATTTTACATCACATGAAATAAAATTATTTAGATTTTTATACATCCATTCGGCACAATAAAGCATGCTGTCTACATATTCAAAGTATTTATCTAGAATATATTTAAACTGGTCTTCAGAAATTTCACTTTTCTTTTCTAGCAATTGAAAAATGTTCTTTTCAATTCTTCCTTCTACCAATACAATTTCTTTAAGACTTCTGTCTTTATTATAGTAGATAGGCCCCTTATGATAATCTAATACTAAAACTTTATTATAAACGCTTGAATCTTTTAAAAGATCTATTTTTTCTACTATGTTTTGATTTATTCTATCTTTAGGTAAATAGAAGTATAGTTCAGTTACCAAATTAGGAATTAACCCTAAGTGAAAATCATATAAAGATTCTTCTTTCATTTGCTTTGTTTTAGCATTTCAGAATAATCCTTTGGTAATTCAGCGTCAATATCACGAAGATATTTTTCTACTGCTGCCATTGTAGTATGACCGGTAATCTGCATTAATCTACTTTTTGCCTCATTTGGAGATGATTCTTTAATAAGTTCTCTATAAAGTTTGGTAACAAAAGTGTGTCTAAAACTGTAAAGTCCGTAGTCCGTTCCAAGTTTAAAATGGTCTTTCACAACTTTCTTAAACCTTTTTGTAAAATGATCCCTTCTACTGTTTTCATTAGCGTCCCATTGCGCACCTATCTTATTGGGACTGAAAAGTAAAGAATTTGATTCTAAACTAGATAGGTCAGGTAGATCATCCAAAAGTATTTGTGGAAGTATTTTGGTCTTTAGCGTACTGTTTTTTGCCCTGAATACTATGGTCTTGTCCTTAATGTTTATATCCATTACCCTTATTCTACAGACTTCAATAGGTCTCATAAAAGCATAAGCGTAAAACTTAATAAATAATAACAAAATAGGATCATTTTCCTCTAGATAATTAAAAATCTCATTTTCTATCTCGCTCGAATAGGTTTTATGTCTTTGAGGTTTGGCATTCAATTTTTTGATTTTCTTGAGATAATTGTCCTTTAATATTTCATTATCGACCAATACTTGTACAACGCTACTTAAATCTGTTCTGTAATTATTCCTGTTACGAGGTGATGACTTTGCTAAGACGTAATTCAAATAGTTTTGAAAGACGGCTTTATTCAATTGGTCAACCGTTTTAATTTCAGCATGATTAATTTTTGACCAATTTAAAAACAAATATACCTTATTCTCATAATCCTTTAGTGTTCGGTCACTTACCGTATTTTCTTTGAGTTTTAAGCCTAGTTGAAAAGCCTCCTCAATCATCATTTTATTCTCAAGACTTTCCTGTTCAGAGAGCTTTTTCTTTTCTTGTTCTATTTCACTATTAGTGTTATTCTTTTTTTCAGATCGTTTACTTTTATTGTTTAGCTTGTTAAAAAGTTCTGTATTATCCTCAAAAGGATTGTAACCTAGTTTAAGTAACTTCAGTAATGTTTTTCTGTATACTGTAAGAACCTCTAGACGTTCCTCTTTGGTTTTGTATTTATTTGCCTCACCATAAAAAGGGGTAAGTCGCTTAAGTTTACCAGTATTAGGGTTTCTAAAGGAAAAATAGACATACCAACGTTTGTTCAGGTCTCCCTTAGCAGTGTAGATTTTAGGTGTTGTAAAAAGTTGTTTTTCAGACAAATCGTATGCACTATCGTATGCAAAAGTAATGATTTCTTTAATTGAAAGCATAAAAAAACGGTTTAGAGAAAACCTAAACCGTTTAAATTCTGACTTTTATGTTTCGTAGCGAGATCGAGATTTGAACTCGAGACCTCCGGGTTATGAATCCGACGCTCTAACCAACTGAGCTACCTCGCCATTTTTGCGGTTGCAAATATATAAACAAAATCTAGTACCACAAACAATACATTCTAAAAAAATTATTTTTCATATAAAGTTTTGAATTGAACCATAATTGCATATATTGAGCACATAATACAACGCATATATGGACGATAAAGAAAAATTTGAAATGGAGTTTGTGGTACATGCATCACCATCGCTTCTGTACCAGTATATATCAACACCTTCGGGTTTATCAGAGTGGTTTGCTGATAACGTAAATTCTCGTGGTGAAATGTTTACTTTTATTTGGGATGGTTCCGAGGAACAGGCCAAATTATTAAGTAAAAAAAGTGGTGAAAGAATAAAATTTAGATGGCTAAGTGATGATGAAGATGGTGCTTCTTACTATTTTGAAATGCGTATCCAAGTCGATGAGATAACAAAAGATGTTTCCTTGATGATTACGGATTATGCAGAAGATGATGAAGTAGAAGAAGCTAAAATGCTTTGGGAAAACCAAATTTCTGGTCTAAAACAAGTTTTAGGCTCAGCATAAGGTGTAACTAACTATTCTATTATATCTTTGTCTCGATTTCATATTTTATATAAATCGAGACTTTTTTTATGGTAAATTTTAACGGAACAATACTTCCAAAAACAGATTCAAAATTATCTACAAACAATAGAGGTTATAAGTATGGAGATGCTTTATTTGAAACCCTAAAAGTTGTAAATGGCAAAATATTTTTTTGGGAAGATCATTACTTTAGGTTAATGGCTTCTATGCGTATTCTTAGAATGGATATTCCTATGAATTTTACAATGGAATTTCTGGAAGCCGAAATATTAAAAACTGTTGAAGCCAATGACTTGCTCAATACAGCTGCAAGAGTCCGTTTTAATGTTGATAGAGGTGAAGGAGGTTTATATTTACCATCCACTGAAGCTGAAGTAAATTATAATATTACTGCGGAAGTACATTCAGAACCTTTCTATTCTATAGACGAAGACTCTAATTATATTGTAGATCTGTATAAAGATTATTTCATGGCTCCAGGATTACTTTCTGGTCTAAAATCTAACAATAAAGCTATTCAGGTTTTGGGAAGTATTTATGCCAATGAAAATGATTTTGATAATTGTTTAGTATTAAACACTAATAAAAGCGTTATTGAAGCCCTAAACGGAAACCTTTTTTTGGTAAAAGGCGATAAGATAAAAACACCACCTCTTGAAGATGGTTGTCTAAAAGGAGTAATGAGGAAACAGATTCTCGAAATCCTTTCAAAAAATGTTAATCTATATGTTGAAGAAGCTTCTATAAGTCCTTTTGAACTTCAAAAAGCAGATGAATTATTTGTAACCAATGTTATAAAAGGTATTGTACCAATAACTCAATATCGTAAAAAGAAATTTTCGACACAGTTTTCTAAAGGTTTGGTAGGTAAATTGAATGCTAAACTGCGTTTGGCTCAGTTATAACTTGGATTTTCTGGTGCATTAGACCAAATACTGTAGTCACCACCCAATTCTAACATTTTTTCGCGCCAAAATGTAGAACAGCTTTTGGCAATGATTTCGTTGTTGTGAATGTTTTCTGAAACAAGCCAAGCATTAGATTGAAGTTCGTTATCTAGTTGTTGCTCATCCCAACCCGAATATCCTAAAAAGAATTTAATGTCTTCTTTAGATATCATATTTTTATTGATAAGGTCTAGGACAACATTAAAGTCGCCTCCCCAAAATATACCATTAGAAATTTCTATACTATTTGGTATAAGCTCCGGTGATTTATGAATAAAATAAAGATTGTCTTGCTCTACAGGACCACCATTATAGATAGTGAATTCCGAATCGGTACCTTCAATAAGATCTTTAAGGTTATAGTTTAAAGGTTTGTTCAGGATAAAGCCTACTGATCCTAAAGCATTATGATCTGCCAAAAGAATAACGGCACGGTTGAATGATAAGTCACCGATTATGGATGGTTCAGCAATTAATAGGTTGCCTTTTTCGGGTTTATTCATCACTTTTTTGCTTTTAGGACAACTAAATCTAAATTTTTTTTATCAAAAATGCAAAATAATGGCTTTAAAAATTGGAATAAAAAAAGTCCGCTCAACGAGCGGACTTGATATTTTAAACAAAAAATGTCTTAGTTAACAGCATTGCTTAAGTCAGAACCTGCCTTAAACTTTACTACATTTTTAGCTTTAATCTTGATAGTTTTACCAGTTTGAGGGTTTCTTCCTTCTCTTGCAGCTCTTTTAGAAACTGACCAAGAACCAAAACCTACTAAAGAAACTCTGTTTCCTTTTTGTAGAGATCCTTCGATATCAATTAATAAAGAATCTAATGCTTTTTTTGCAGCTGCTTTTGTAATTCCAGCATTCTCTGCCATACCATTGATTAAATCTGTTTTGTTCATAAATATTAAATTTAAATTGTTAAAAAATCGGTTTTTAAATATTAGTTCTTAAAATCCGTCAGACAAAATTATTAGGAAAATTAAGCTACGCAAGTAATAGCAAGGGAAATACGGGATATTGTTGATAACTTAGGGCATTTGTTAATAAAGACCATGCATTTCGTCGGATTTTTTATAAAACCAATGATAACAGGGGTTTACAGCAGTTTTGCTGATTCGGAAAAATTATATCCATTTAAAAGTGATTTTACATCCATTTTTCGTTTTCCAGGAAGTTGCATTTCTTTAATATTTATATAACCTCCTGAGCAAGCTACCTTTAATTCATTTTTATCTGAGATGATAAAACCATTGTCAAGATTATGCTCGTCTTTAACTTTTTCTACACCATAAATTTTAACCGTTAAAGATGTTTCTTCCCCGTTATTAAGATAACACCAAGCCGTTGGAAAAGGATTTAAGCCTCTTATTTTATTATATATAGTATCTAAAGGTAAAGACCAATCTATTTTACAATTATCACGATTGAGCTTGTAAGCTGTTTTTAAATCGTCTTCTTGAGTCTGTATTGTAGTTCTAACTGAGTTTTCTTCAATTTGCTTTACGGTTTCTATAACGAGTTGGCTACCAACTTCCATAAGTTCATCATGAAGCTCACCAACAGTAGTGTCATCTTTAATTTCTGTTTCTTTACTGGCTATAATAGCACCAGTATCAATTTTTTCATCTATAAAGAATGTGGTAACTCCCGTTTTAGTTTCACCATTTATAATAGCCCAATGTATCGGAGCAGCACCTCTGTATTGTGGTAATAACGAAGCATGAAGGTTAAAAGTACCGTATTCTGGCATTTGCCAAACAACTTCTGGTAGCATTCTAAAAGCCACTACAATCTGTAGATTGGCATTTAAGGCTTTTAGTTCGTTAACAAAATCTTCTGCTTTTAAGTTTTTAGGCTGTAAAACATTTAAATCATGCTTTAGCGCAAACTCTTTTACAGCAGATGCTTTTAACTTTTGACCACGACCAGCTGGTCGGTCTGGTGCGGTGATGACACCAACAACATTATAATTGTTATCAATTAAGGTTTTTAAGGTTGCTACTGCAAAATCTGGTGTACCCATAAAAACAATTCGTAAGTTGCGTTTGTCCGTCATATAATAGAATAGGTGTTAGCGTTTGTGATTTTAATTTTTCTAATTTCAATGAGTTCAGAAAGGCTTTCTAGTAATTCTTTTTCTGAACATTCAAGTTTATAAAGTAATTGCCGCGAAGATAAAGCTTCATTCTGTAAAGCTTTTAGAATTTGATCTGAAACCTTAGTTTTTGAGGGCTTATATCCTTTAGTATTTTTTCTGCAAACGGAACAAATACCACATTCTTCATTAGAACTTTCACCAAAATAGGCCAAGAGCTGTTGATTTCTACATTTGGTATCATTATTAACATAGCTTAAAACCGAAGCAATTTGCTGATGTTTTAGTGTATGCTGTTGTTTAATGGTTTTGGCAATTGGGTTAATAGTGATGTCGTCTTCACGAGGTTTTAAAAAAGTGATTTCAGAATCGGTATTGGCAATCTGAAGTTTTATAATCTCATCCTTTTCTAATTGTTTTAGCTGAGCAATAACATCTTTTTCTGAAAGCTCCGTTTTCTGAACAATAAGATTCAGGTTCACTTTGGTTTCATAATCAAAAATACCTCCGTACGTTCTTAGCAATACTTTTACAATAGTATTGAGCTGTAAATGCCTTTCTAAATATTGAAATAAAGCCGCATTTGTTATTACAAATTGAATTTTAGTTCTAAAGTTAAAATGCTGATTGAGTGAAATAACAGCATTTCTATCTAATAACAATAAGGCATTGTAAGTAATACCTGGATGTAATTTGTAAGTAGAACAAAAGGTTTTAAAATCGAACTGATGTAGACTATTTTCGCCTTCACCATAAGGGATTTGAAAGTAGTTACAAAGTTTATTAAAAACGGTCTTAACAAACTCAACGGAAGCCAATGTACTCAGAAACTGATTTCGTAAATGATCTTCATCTATCGCTTGTTTTAAAATAATGGCTTTTGCTGGTTTTCCGTCTCTTCCAGCTCTTCCGGCTTCTTGGTAATAATTTTCGAGACTTTCGGGTAAATTAAAATGAATAACATTGCGTACGTTAGCTTTGTCAATACCCATTCCAAAAGCCGTAGTTGCTACCATGATTTGCTTTTGCTCATTGGTCCATTGGTAAAGTCGCTCTTGCTTTTCTTTATTAGTTATGCCACCATGATAAAATGTGGAAGCAAAACCTTTAGCATTTAAATAATTACTGATTTCAATGGTACTTCGTCTATTTCTTACATAGACAATTGAAGCTCCTTGATTGGTTTTTAAAATATGTTGAAGCTGAAAAAGCTTATCGTCAGTTTTAATAACACCATAAGCAATGTTCGGTCTAGAAAATGATGCCTTATAAATCTTCGGATTAATAAAGTCTAAATTATCAATGATATCCTCAACGACGTCTCGTTTTGCTGTAGCGGTTAGTGCAATACAATTCACATGCGGATGTATTTGCCTCAACATACTAATATTTTTGTAAGCTGGTCTAAAATCATTTCCCCATTGGCTAATACAATGAGCTTCATCTACAGCGATTAAATTCACACGCATTTGCTGAATACGTTCTTGTACAATAGGTTGTTGTAGACGTTCTGGTGAGAGGTATAGAAATTTATAGTTACCGTAAATACAATTGTCTAACTTGGTATCTAATTCAGCATAAGATAATCCTGAAGTTAATGCAATAGCTTTTATACCTTTTTGCTTTAAAGTATTTACCTGGTCTTTCATTAAAGCAATTAAAGGTGAGACTACAATACAAATCCCATCTTGAATTAAAGCCGGAATTTGAAAACAAATTGATTTTCCACCACCAGTTGGTAGCAAGGCAAAAGTGTCTTCGTGCTCTAAAACCGAAGTTATAATCTCTTCTTGATATGGCCTAAAGGAACTATGATTCCAATAGCGTTCTAAAACTTCTATAGGATGCATTACTGCAAATTTAATGAGTCTAGAATAAATTTACTTCTATTCTCAACACTATCAAAAGGAACATCGATTAAATGATACCCAAATCGCTTGTAGGCTTCAAGCAAATGATGGTGTATTTCTATGGCTTCTTCAAAGTTTTCATAGCGTTCGCTATCACTTGTAAATATGTCTTGCCAAGGTGCCAAAATATAAATAGCATCGTATTTATAGGTTTCACAAGCATTTACAAAATGATCAGGATAGGTGTCACCTATATAATCCATATAAGCCAAAACGTCAGGTAAACCTCTGTCTATAAAAACAACTTCCGAAGATTCTTTTTCGGCATCATTAAACTGCTTAATTCTGCCCTCTAATAATTTTTCACTAAAGCGTAGCGGCTCGGTTAAAAAAAGCTGATCTATGCCTTCAGCTCTAGCTTGTAGCGTTACTTGTCTAGAAATTTCTTCATAACATAAATAACCATCAGCTATTAAATGATTGATAATGGACGTTTTTCCTGTGCCTGGACCACCAGCGATAACAATTTTTTTAGGATTCAATATTGGCAATGTTTTTGAAGTATAATTCGTGACAAAAATAAAAAGATAAAAGTGTAAAGTTAAATGTATCTTTGCAACTGAAAAATTTTGATATGGATAGTTCTAAAAAAACAGAAGAATTTTACGATAAACTTAAGTCACAACTCTACGATACAGCACTCTGGCCTTCAGAGTATTTGTATAAATTTATTGTGGTTTCTAAGGGGAGTGGAATTAAAGATATAGAAGACCTTTTTGATAATTTGGGTGCGGTAATTAATACCAACGAATCTAAAAATGGTAAATATACCAGTGTATCCATCAATGTTAGAATGAAAAATCCTGAAGCTGTAATTGCCAAATACAAGGAGGTTGCAGAAAATGTGGAAGGAGTAATTTCTCTTTAAATTTCTTTTAAGCATCATAATTTTTTGTACTTTGCAACAAAACCTAGAGACTTCAGGTTTTAATAATTATTTACTACACATTTTATAATTTTGATCGACAATTTAGAATACAATACAGAGCGCGAACATCTTATTATTCCCGAGTATGGACGTCATCTGCAAAAGATGATTAATTATGCGAGGTCGCGTGAGACTAAAGAAGAACGTAACAAAGTAGCAAAAGCTATAATTTCGGTGATGGGAAATCTACAACCACATTTAAGAGATGTGCCAGATTTTCAACATAAATTATGGGATCAGCTTTTTATAATGGCAGATTTTGATATTGATGTAGACTCACCATACGGCAAACCTTCAAAAGAAGATATTCAAGCAAGGCCAGAGCCTTTAAAATATCCTCAAAACCATCCGAAATACCGTTTTTATGGTAATAATATCAAAACGATGATTGATGTTGCTGTAAGTTGGGAGGATGGTGATTTAAAGGAAGCTTTGACCTTTACTATTGCCAATCATATGAAAAAGTGTTTCCTTAATTGGAACAAAGATACAGTGGAAGATGATGTGATTTTCGATCATCTTTATGAGCTTTCTGGAGGAAAAATAAACCTAAAGAATGTTGATGAAGATTTAAGTGATGCTAATAGTTTAATGCGTTCAAAATCAAAGTATAGTAAGAATAATTCCAATAAAAAAGGAAAGAAAAAATATTCTAACAACCGTAAACGTTACTAATAGCGAATGAGTACATTTAAAATAGAAGGCGGACACCAACTTAAAGGATCTATTAAACCTCAAGGCGCTAAAAATGAAGCTTTACAAATACTTTGTGCAGTTTTATTAACTCCAGAAACGGTTACGATAAATAATATTCCAGATATTATTGATGTTAATAAACTCATTGCTTTATTAGGAAAGCTTGGAGTAAAAATCGAAAAGTTAGGTAAAGGATCTTACACTTTTAAAGCAGACGAAGTCAACCTAAAATATTTGGAATCGGCAGAATTTAAGGAAGATGGAAAGGGGTTACGCGGTTCTATAATGATTGTTGGGCCTTTATTAGGGCGTTTTGGTAAAGGGTATATCCCAAAACCAGGTGGTGATAAAATTGGTCGTCGTCGTTTAGATACGCACTTTGAAGGTTTTATAAATCTTGGCGCAAAATTCAGATACAATAGAGAAGACTATTTTTACGGAGTAGAAGCAGACGAGCTTAAAGGTACATACATGCTTTTAGACGAAGCTTCTGTGACAGGTACAGCAAACATTGTTATGGCTGCCGTTTTAGCTAAAGGTAAAACAACAATTTACAATGCGGCTTGTGAACCTTATTTACAGCAGTTGTGTAAAATGCTAAATAGAATGGGTGCCAAAATCTCAGGTATTGGTTCTAATATGCTCATTATAGATGGTGTTGAAAGTTTAGGTGGTACCGAACACAAAATGCTACCAGATATGATTGAAATTGGTAGTTGGATTGGCTTAGCTGCTATGACCAAAAGTGAATTGACGATTGAAGATGTAAGCTGGGACGATTTAGGACAAATTCCATCAGTATTTAGAAAATTAGGAATTACGGTAGAGCAACAAGGAGATGATATTCATATTCCTGCACATACAGATGGGTACCAAATTCAGAATTATATTGATGGCTCTATTCTAACAATAGCAGATGCACCTTGGCCAGGATTTACGCCAGATTTGCTAAGTATTGTTTTAGTAATAGCAACGCAAGCCAGAGGTGAAGTTCTGATTCACCAAAAGATGTTTGAAAGTCGCTTATTCTTTGTAGATAAGTTAATTGATATGGGAGCAAAAATTATACTTTGTGATCCGCATAGAGCAACTGTAATCGGACATGACTTTAAATCTACACTAAAAGCTACAACAATGACCTCACCAGATATTAGAGCTGGTATATCATTATTAATTGCAGCTTTATCTGCAAAAGGAACGTCTACAATTCATAATATTGAACAAATTGATAGAGGTTACGAAAATATTGATGAACGTTTAAGAGCTATTGGAGCTAAAATTGAGCGTGTAGAAGGAAATTAGAATTGAAAAATATTTTATAAACGAAAAGCTTCAAGAATCAACTTGAAGCTTTTTTTAATTTAAGGCTGTTTTGTAAGTTTCTAAACAACGTTCTCTAGCCTTTTTATGGTCTACCATAGGTTTAGGATATGTGAGTTCTTGATATTCTGGAACCCACTTTTTTATGTAGTGATGTTCTTTGTCAAATTTCTGAATTTGAGTTGTTGGATTAAAAATTCTGAAATAAGGCGCAGCATCTACACCAGAACCAGCAACCCATTGCCAATTACCAACATTGCTTGCCATTTCGTAATCGTGTAATTTTTCTGCAAAATACGCTTCTCCCCAACGCCAATCTATAAGTAAGTGTTTGCACAAAAAGCTACCAACTAACATGCGTACTCTGTTGTGCATAAAACCTGTTTCGTTTAATTCACGCATTCCTGCATCAACTAAAGGATAACCAGTTTTTCCTTCACACCACGTTTTGAATTCTTCCTCGTTATTCCTCCATTCAATTCTGTCATATTTAGCTTTAAAAGCCTTATCTACCGTATGTGGAAAATGCCATAGGATTTGCATAAAGAACTCACGCCAAATAAGTTCTTGCCAAAAGACTTCATTTTTTTCAGCTATAGCTTTTTTTACCATTTTTCGAACACTTACTGTTCCAAAACGAAGGTGAGGTCCTAAACGAGAGGTGCTGTCTTTAGCTGGGAAATTTCGAGTGTCTTCGTAGTCTTGAATCAGCGTTGGTGTAACATCATAATTCGCAATCTCTTGTTTTGACTTTGTAAAATCGATATCAGATAAACTCAGATTAGGTAAGCGTGTATGCTCTATTAAATTGTTTAGATATTCATTGGTATAAAAAATTTCTAAATCAATGGTTTTGAATTTCTCCTTCCAAGTTTTCATATAAGGAGTGTAAACGACATAAGGATCACCATCATTCTTCACTACTTCGTCCTTTTCAAAAATCACTTGATCTTTGAACGTTTTAAATTCAATGTTTTGTGTTTTTAAAAAGGATTGAATTTCTTCGTCACGTTCCTTGGCATAAGGTTCATAATCATGATTGGTGTAAACAGTATCAATCTTAAAGTCTTCTTTAAGTTGTTTGTAGATTTCAATCGGTTTACCATGATATATGGCAATGCTGCTGCTATGTTCATCCTGCAAAGTTTGTCGCATGTTTTGCAAGGTTTCGTGTATAAAAGTAACACGAGCATCGTCTTCAGGTAATTTGTCTAATATTTCAGAATCGAAAATAAAAATTGGTAAAACAGGATGTTCACCTTTTAAGGCTTCATAAAACCCTACATTATCATCTAGTCTAAGGTCTCTACGAAACCAAAATATGTTTACTGTCTTGCTCATATTAATATTTTCCGAAAAGCGCTTCAAGCTTTGTTGTTCTGTAATTAAAAATTTCTTCAAGTTTTGGCTTTACCAAAATAGGATGTACCATTTGACCCAAAATACCCATAGGAACTTTATAATCTATAATATCTTCCATCTCTATACCTCCTTCAATAGGTTTTATGAAATGCTTATGATGCCAAAGGGAATAAGGTCCAAAACGTTGTTCATCTACAAAATATTCTTTATCCTTAACGTGTGTGATTTCTGTAACCCATTTTGTTTTAATTCCTAAAACAGGTGTGACAATATATTGAATAATTTGTCCGGGAAACATTGGTCTATCGGAACCAGAGAGTATATGAAAACCCATATAATCTGGAGTAATGGTTTTTAAATTTTTTGGGTCGGATAAAAAATCCCATGCTTCATCTACAGAAATTGGTAAATTCTGCTTTTTATGTAAGGTATAAATTTTCATGTTTAGTTATTTAAAACGATGTAAGCATTTAGTGATGTAGCAATACACAACCAAATGATATAGGGTAGAAGTAGATATTTGGCATATTTCAATCGATCACTTCTAAATGTTATGAATAAATAAAGAATGACTAAGGTTAGTAGGATAATAACTCCAAGCCCGACAGTGGTTAAATGTTGATTGAAAAATACATAGTTCCAGCCAACATTCAAAATGACCTGAAACACATATATCATCCATAAATATTTTGAAGCTCTCAGTATAAACAGCTCTACTAAATACCAAGAGAAACAAGCCATAATTGTGCCCCAAGCCACACCAAATAACCAACCAGGCGGAGTCCAAGGAGCTTTACTTAAACTTAAATACCAATCAGAGGTTGGTCCATTATCCATCAGCCAGCTTCCTAAAGCTAAACCACCAAAGTTAATGACTAAAAATAGTATGAGATATTGGATTTTTTTCATCAAACACTAAAGTTTAAAGCTTACGATTCCACAATCCATTTCAAAAATCTGTCCTGATAATGATGCAGCTTTATCAGATAATAAGAACGAAGCCATGTCAGCAACTTCTTCAGGTTGAAGAAATTTTTTAAGAGGATGACGTTCGTTCATTTTTTCAATCATACTATCATTCCTCAAAAGTTTTGAAGCTAACTCTGTATCAGTTACTGTTGGAGCAATAGCATTAACTCGAACCGTTGGTGCCAATTCTGCTCCTAAAGACTTTGTTAAACCTTCAATAGCAGATTTTGAAGCCGCAACACTCGCATGAAAAGGCATTCCTAATTTTGCCGCAACGGTACTAAACATTACAATTGATGGATTATTTCCTTTTTTCAATGCTGGTAAATATTTTTGAACGGCCTTTACCGCTCCAATAACATTGATATTAAAATCATCTTTAAAATCTTCAATGCTTAAACGATTAATAGGTTTAAGATTAATACTTCCAGGACAATAAACTAGTCCGTCTACACTTTCAATATCAGGTAAATCATCTGTGAGAATATCACATGCATAATGCGTTACGTTACCGCTAGAAATTTCTGGTTCAGTTCTACTGATATTAATAATGTTATCGTAAGAAGAAAGCAAAGACGAAATTAAGGCTTTACCAATGCCTTTGCTTCCTCCTATAACAATTATACTCTTCATTATGCTGCAGTTAATGGCTTACCTTTTAGACGCTTTTCAATCTTTTGTTTTATAACTGTAAGGCGCTTCATAAGGTCCATGAGTTTTTGATCTTTCTTCTTTTTATAGATCTCATTAACACCAAGAATGATGTCTTTTGCTTCTCTAGCAGCTAAAATTCTGTCGCTTGTTGTTTTGAATGAAAACTTTCTGTTTTCGAATTCTTTGGCTTGATCTATTATATCCATGACTTAATTATTTATGTAATTCTGAATTTCATTGATTTTTTCTGGCGTATTAAAAATGCCACCATAGTAGGTCGTAACTGTAGTAGAGGTATCATCTTGAACTCCTCTTGAAGATACACAAAGGTGCTTAGCATCAATAATTACAGCAATATCCTCAGTGTCTAAAATCGTTTTTAGCTCGTTGGCGATTTGTTGAGTTAAACGTTCTTGTACCTGAGGTCTTTTAGCGTAATATTGAACGATTCTGTTAAGTTTTGAAAGCCCAATAACTTTACCTGAGGATTTGTAAGCAATATGTGCTTTTCCTATAATTGGAACAAAGTGATGTTCACAATTGGAATAAAACGTAATATTCTTTTCTACCAACATTTGGTTGTATTGATATTTATTATCAAACAATGCAACCTTAGGTTTATTTTGAGGGTCTAAACCCGAAAATATTTCTTCAACATACATTTTGGCAACGCGGTCTGGTGTGCCACTAAGTGAATCGTCTGTAAGATCTAAACCTAAAACGTCCATAATTTCAGAAAATAAAATGGAAATTCTGTTTTTCTTTTCTTCATTAGACATGTCGAAAGCGTTTGCTTTCATTGGTGTTTCTAAGCTTGTAAATAGATGGTCGTCACCAATAGCTTCTGTACTAAAACCGTTGAGGTTGTGACCATTTTTTTTGGAAATTGCTTTTGTATTCATAGCATCTTTTTAATGTGCTGTCTTTAAGTACTCCAAGCTTAAATCAAAGCACGTGTTAGCGTTTTGAAATAGAGTTGTGCGTTATTGTTTTTTGACGTGAGCATTTAAATCTGCCTTTGTCGAACGTTCTTTTTTTTATGTGTTTAGTAGCTCTTCCTTGAACGCGTTTTCGCCATAATCTAAAGCTACTAGGCTTTAATTCCTTGCGCATTAAAGTGATAACCTCTTGTTCTTTTAAATCGAATTGAAATTTTATAGCTTCAAAAGGTGTTCGATCTTCCCAAGCCATTTCAATAACTCGATCTATATGTCTTTGGGTTAAATCCATAAAGACTGAGGTATCTTGTAAAGCATATCATGCTTTGTTTTTTGGTCGACTAACTTGTCGAAAAATTTCTTATTTTCTCTAAAAGTTTTGTTAGCTCTAAAGTGCACAAATTTTCCTTGTGCATGTATGCTAGAACCATTGATTTTATAAATAACCAAATGGTAATAAGGTATAATCCAAGTAAAGTTTTTTAAGCCTTTTGTAATATGAACCAAAATGCCTTTTGGTCGCAATTCAATATTACCGTAATTTATGTCCGATACTGTATTTAAAACTTGTTGTAAATTAGGGCTAACTTCGTCAATAATCATGCGCTTAGAGCCTACACCTCTTAGTTTCAATTTCTGTACCAAACTATATGGTTTACCAACTAAATCAGAAATGATTTGTTTGTGTTCAGAATTATGATGTGTAGTATCTATTAGCATATTCAAATATACTAAATGTTTAACTTTTATTTTAAAAAGTTAAACAAAATTAACAGAGAATTATGATGGTAATATTTTTATAGTAAAGCAAAACAGCTTAGTTGTTTCTCAAAAGGCTATTTCTGTCTTGTAAAGTGTGTCGTTTTAAAATGCGAAAACTTTCTTTTACAACCTCTGGATTTTTTTTCATATTCCAAAGTATATCGCTAGCACGCTTTCTGTTTTCTTTAATGTCTACGATGGGTTCTGGATAGTCTTTGCCAAGTTTAAATTCGTACAAGCCTTGCTCTAATTCGGTCATTAAATAAGGTTCGTGAATAAAAGGAATATCTAGGTGAGCAAGTTCTGGTACCCATTTTTTTATAAATTCAGCATCAGGATCGTGTTTAAGTCCATTTAAGGTTGGATTGTAAATTCTTAAGTTATTTATTCCTGTTTCACCAGCTTGCATTTGCAATTGCGGAAAATGAATACCAGGTTCAAAATCTAAAAACTGTTGCGATAAATGTTCAGAAGCATTTTGCCAAGGTTGCCATAAAATGTGAGTAAAGAACGAAACTAGCATCGCCCGCATTCTAAAGTTTACATAACCTGTTTCTATTAAACAACGCATACTTGCATCTACAAGCGGAAAACCTGTTTGACCTTCTTGCCAAGCTTGTTGGTATTTTAGAGAGATGCTCTTTTTTAATTTGTGATACCCTTTGTTAACGCTTTCGTTTTCCATGGTATGTTCCATTTCAAACTTTTGAATAAAATGTGCTTGCCAACGTAAGCGCGATAAAAAGCCACCAATATGTCTTTTATCTTTACTTTGTTCCTTGACTTTTTGTGCTTTTTTGAAAATCTGCCTTATAGATATATTGCCCCAAGCAATATAAGGTGAAAGTCTACTACAACTTGTGCGTGATGCTTCAGGTTTTGATATGTTGAACATATAGTCTTTATGACGATTTTCAAAAAATGAATAAGCATATTTCCAAGCAGTAGTACTTCCTCCTTTTTGAAATAACGAATCTTTAGGTGTGTCTAAATCTGCAACAGTTAGAACATTTTCTAATTTTGATATGGTGTTTATATCTATTAGTTGATTTTGTGTAGGTTGAAATACGTCGAGAGGTTGACTCATATAGTCCTCCCACTTTTCTAACCAGTTATCTCTGTTTATGAGTCCACGTTCTACGCCATTGTTTTTACTTTCATTCCATTGAATAAAATTGTTTCTACAGTAACGTGTAAATTCTTTATCTCTGTTGTATGTCACCAAAATGCCAGTTTCTACATGAGAGTAAATGGCGTCAATTTTATAGAATTCTTGAATTATATTAAATACAGTTTGAACATCACTTGTTACCGCAAGAACTTTAGAGTCAAAAGGTTTTAATTGCTCATTGAGATCTCTAATGGATTCTTTAATAAAATTAAAATGACGTTCGCTGTAATGGTTATCGTTGAGTAAAATATGTTCAAACACATAGAGCAGTAGGGTAGGTTTATCAGTATTAAGTGCATTACTAATAGCTTCATTATCCTGAAGCCTTAAGTCTCGTTTTAACCAGACGACGTTGATATGTGGTTTAGGTGTCACTTTAGAGTCTTGAGGAATTTTTCAGCGTTATTAAAATGGTTTTCTAAAGTCTCTTTTTTCATGCGATCGAGATTACCTAAGAGCATACCTAATCTAGGATTGCTTTCAAAAAAGTTTCTATGTTTATCCATAAATGTCCAGAATAATCCATCCCATACGTCTTGCCAATCACCTTTGGAATAATTACTCATTTTCATGATGTAGTTGCTACTACTTATGTAAGGTTTGGTAGACATTAAACCACCATCGGCAAACAGACTCATGCCATATACATTGGGTACCATAACCCAATCATAGGCATCAATGAATAATTCCATAAACCATTGATAAACATCATCTGGATCAAATTCGCAAAGCACCATAAAATTTCCCAGAATCATCAGACGTTCTATATGATGTGCATAAGCAGTTTTGTTAACTTTCTTAATTACATCATCAACAGGTTTTATGCCAGTGGAACCATCATAAAATGATTTTGGTATTTTTCGTTTAAAATTCCAGAAGTTCTTGGTACGCTCTTCGGTGCCTTTTGCTTCATAAACACCTCTGATAAATTCTCGCCAACCCAAAATTTGTCGTACGAATCCTTCTGTAGAATTTATTGGCACATCATTAGATTTAGCATAATCTATGGCATTTTCAATCACCTCGGAAGGCTTCAGCAAACCAATATTAATTAATGGTGACAACAAACTATGATTTAAAAAATGTTCTTCTTTTACAATGGCATCTTCATAAACTCCAAATTCATGAAAGCGATAGTCGAAAAATTGTTGTAGCCATTGCTCTGCAGATTCAAAATCGATTGGGTAAGTCAAGAAGTCATTCAGTTCTCCGTAATGATTACCAAAGTGTTCCTCTACATAGTTTTCGGCTTCTTTGTGATATTTTGATTTATCAGGAAATTGAATATTTGGAGGTGTTTTATCTTTTGGGTATTTCTTTCGGTTTTCAGAATCGTAAGTCCATTTGCCACCTTCTGGTTCTTTGGAAACCATTAAAACATCTCGTTTTTTTCGTTGTTCTTTATAAAATGAAGTTTGAAAAAATTTCTTTTTTGAAGGTTTAAAAAATGAGCTGAGATCTTTTTTTGTATTGATAAACAGTGGACTTTTATACCATTCAATTGTTAAGTCTTTTGCATTTGATTTAATACGTTTTTCTAACCAATTGTCTGTTGGGTCAATAATATGAAGCGTTTCTGCACCATTGTCAATCAGTTTGGGTATCAATGTTCTGATGTCACTATCGTCTGAAGTTGCTTCAATATAATGAACAGTTTTACCTTTAGACTTTAAAAAATCGGCATAAGCCTTCATAGAAGCTCGGTGAAACGCTATTTTTTGTTTATGAAATTTATATTGTTTAAAAAATAAATACTCTTCAATAATATAGATTTCTGCATTAATATTTAGAATTGGAGAATTCTGAAATAATTGATGAGGGAAGAGTAATATGTGTTCTTTCTTTTTCATTTTAAAACAAACTCGGTTGTAACCATAAATTTCTGTAACTTCCTTTACTGTCGTAGCGTTCAGCTTGAAGCTGTACATTAAATTTTCTATCTCTTGGATCGTTACCAACTCCTGCTACATACATCCAATTGCCATAGTTGCTGTGAACATCGTAGTCGAGTAGGAGCGACTCAAAATAAGCAGCACCAATACGCCAATCTAGTTGTAACTCTTTTGCAAAATAGGATGCAATATTTTGGCGACCTCTATTGCTCATCCAGCCTGTTTCTTTGAGTTCTATCATGTTGGCATTTACAAAATCAGACGCTGTTTCGCCATTAATCCAATTGTCAATTAATTTTTGGTCTGTTTTCCACTCATAAATTTTATTTAGAATACCATCTAACTTAAAAATTGAATTACCATGCTTCAGGGAAATGTATTTGAAATAGTCTCGCCAAATCAATTCAAAAATGAGCCAATAGGTAGACTCATTATTGTAGTGTTCATTTTCAAATTGCTTGACGTTCCAATAAATCGTTCTAGCGGAAATACTTCCGTTAGCCAACCAAGGTGAAAATTTTGAGCTGTAGTTCTTACCAATTAAACCATTTCTGGTTTTCTTATAAAAACCAAGTTTCTTAGTGTTGAAGAAATAGTCTTCCAGTCGTTGTAAAGCTTTGGTTTCACCTCCTTTAAATGGAAACGCGGAATTGGTATGCGTTTCAAAATCTTCAAAACCTAAATCTTTTAATGTTGGAATCTTAGTTTCGTTTTCAATTCTATTACTTTCAGGTTGTTTTTTGATTATCGACTCATGTCGAATAGCGATGTACTTTTCAAGTTTTTTTCGGAATACTGTAAATATTGGAGGTGTTTGGTGAATCTCAAAATTGATATCTTCAGGATGATATAGAAACTGATTGTAAATATGATGCCAAGACACGTTGTTTATCTTTTCTTTTACGGCGTTTTCAACATCAACTTCTTCCTGTGTCCATTCCGTTTGAAGATAAATATTACTAACATCGTAAGTCTCACAAATTGAAGGAATGATTTCTTCAGGATGTTTTTGGTAAACTAAGAGATCTATATTAAGGCTACTGAGTTGCGCTTTTAGATTTTCTACAGTTTCAATTAAAAACTTAGCTCTGAATTTTTCAGTTTTTTTAAAACCAAAAGCATCGACTTCAAACTGTTTTGGATCAAAACAATACACACCAAAAACTTTACTACCATTTTTTGTAGCTTCACTTAATACTGCATTATCTATGGTTCTAAGATAATTTCTGAACCAAACTAAGTTGTCTATTTTGTCCTTCTGCATTTTTCGCTACAATATTTAACGTTGTCCCAGTCTTCTGCCCATTTTTTGCGCCATGTAAATGGTCGTTCACAAACAAGACATGTTTTTGAGGGCAAATGTTGTTTTTTTACACCTTTCATTTTTTGTTAATCAAGGCGTTAATCATTCCATTAAAAACAAAAGCGTGAAAGGGTAGGACCGCGTACCAATATAATCGTCCCCAAATACCTCTTGGTCTAAAAACTGCACGTTGGTAGAGCTGATCTTTTACAATTTTGAATTCCAACCAAGCTTCACCTGGTAGACGCATTTCAGCAAATAGTAGTAAACGTTTTTCGTCTTTATCGGCAAATAGTACACGCCAAAAATCGAGCGCATCACCTGGTTCTAAATAGGTGTCATGCGTTCTTCCACGACGTAATCCAACACCACCAAAAAGTTTATCAACATAGCCTCTAATTTTCCAAAGCCAGTTAAAACTGTACCAACCATTTCGGCCTCCAATACTCCAGATTTTATTAAGGGTAAACGTTTCATCTTTTACCGTTCTATGTCGTATATCTTTATAACAACCAAAATGTGGTAACTCAATATATTTAGAGAGCTGCACGTTAAATCTGCCACTGCTAATGGCATCTTTCCAACTAGAGACTACAGCATTTTGTTCAATTTTTTGAAAAGCAAGATTTACAGCTGTTTTGTAATCTACAGGTTCTATACCAATAATTTCATTGATGTCACTAGGTTTTCCAATCACTTCAACTTTCATGCTATCCACCAAAGCAGCAGCCAATTTAAACGACGTTGAGGTTACAAAATACAGCCAGTAAGATGATAATTTTGGTGTTAAAACAGGAAGTGTGACAATATGGCGTTTGAGGTTACGGACGTCAGCAAATTGTAATAACATTTCTTTATAGGTGAGCACTTCTGGACCGAAAATATCGAAGGATTTATTGTACAATTCTTCTTTGCCCAATCCGCCAGACAGAAAACCTAATACATCACGAATGGCAATAGGTTGCGTTTTTGTTTTTAGCCATCTCGGAGTAATCATAAACGGTAATTTTTCTACAATATCTCTTATAATTTCAAAAGAAGCACTTCCACTACCGACTATAATTCCGGCTCTAAATGTAGTAAGTGCATAGTGGTCTGATTTTAATGTGTTTTCAACTTGTAAGCGTGATTTTAAATGTTTTGAAAGTGAATTATCATTAACAATACCACTGAGATAAATCACTTGTTTGCAACGTGTAGCATTTACTAAATTCTTAAAATTCTGAGCGCATTGACGCTCTAAATCCGCAAAGTCGTTAGAGCTTGTGGACATAGAATGTATCAGATAATAAGCTGCATCTATATCTTCAGGAATCTTATTTGGCTCTGGATCTAAAAAATCTAGCTTAATAAAAGAGCAAGAGGGATGATTTTCAATTTCATCAGGAATACGGTTTAAATCACGGACACAACAAACTAGCTCATGCTCATCTTCTAAAAGCTGAAGTGCTAATCTTTTGGCAATATAGCCCGTTGTACCTGTGAGTAGAATTCGCATTAATCATTTATGTTTTCAAATTCAGGTTTAGGTCTTTGGTATTCTAGACGTGTGTTGGAATTTGGGACAGCATAAGCATCTAAACCATTAATTGCGGCAACTTTTCCTTTTGATAAATTGATGAAACCGTCTTTTTCTAATAAGCCATCTTTCACATACAGTTTCTTGATTTTTCCAATCAATAGAATGGTATTATTAGCTTTAATTGGATACTCTTCAACATATTCCAAAGCCAATTGCAATGGACAGTTTTTTACAAATGGTGCTGAAAAATTATCCTTATATTCTTCATCGAGACTAGTAACATCGAACTCAGAAATAGAAGCATCGTATTTTGCGGAGGTGTGATGTGCATCTTCAAGAATATTTTGATGAATATGATTTAATGTGAAAAAACCAGTTTCTTTTATATTATCATACGTATTTCTGATAACTGTAGTCGGTCTGAGGAAAAAGCCGAGCAATGCAGGATCAGATCCTAAATGCGTCACAGAACTAAACACAGCTACGTTGCTTATACCATCCTTACTTTTTGTGCTAATAAGGTTTGCAGATTTGTAGCCAGAACAACTGTTTA
Organism: Winogradskyella sp. SYSU M77433; assembly: GCF_029911945.1. Taxonomy (NCBI): domain Bacteria; kingdom Pseudomonadati; phylum Bacteroidota; class Flavobacteriia; order Flavobacteriales; family Flavobacteriaceae; genus Winogradskyella; species Winogradskyella sp. SYSU M77433. The sequence continues at coordinate 35,232 of NZ_JARYTG010000009.1, forward strand.
TAAGGTTTATTCGGTATAAATGATGCATTTGGTTAATATCATCGTTATCAAATTCTATCATTTATAGTGTATTAAAGTTGTTGATTTTGATGTCTTTTGCTTTAAGGTCGAACATTAGATTGTAAAGTCCAAAGAAGGTTCTGTTGATATAAATAAAATGTTTAGAACCACGATTACCGTTCATGTTTCTCAATTCTGTACTCTTAGAATATTTCTGTCCCATTTCAGTAATTTTTCCGAAAAATTGAGCATCCGAAAAATCGAAATTTTCTGCATGAAAAGGCTGGGTAAATAAGCTCAGCAATTCATGAAACATATCGGTGAAAAAGATAATTTCTTCTTCAGAATCATCTTTTCTTAAGATTTCTAATTCGTAAAGTTTGGCTTTAAATTCTTCAGGATTACTAATCACTTTTTTGTCGGCTAACTCAAAATATGGTGTATAGAATTGCTCTGGAATGCTTTTCATACAGCCAAAATCTAACGCGATTAAATTTCCGTCTTCAGAAATCAAAAAATTACCAGGATGTGGATCGGCATGAACTTTTTTCAACTTATGTATTTGAAACATATAAAAGTCCCATAGTGCTTGTCCCAATTGATTGGATAATTCCTGATCTGTATTGTGTTGCACGAATTCAGAAAGGTGCTCGCCTTTCATGTAATCCATGGTGATAATGCGTTCCGACGAAAATTCTTCATAATAGTTCGGGAATTTAAGATTTGGAATATGATTACAAGCTTCTACAACTGCTTTGCTTTGTTGTAACTCTAGAATGTAATTGGTTTCTTCAATAAGTTTATTTTCAACTTCTTTGAAGTATTTATCCGAATCTTTCCCTTTAATATTGAACATCTTAATAGCAATGGGTTTTACCAAAGCTAAATCTGAAGCAATACTCTCTGCAACTCCAGGGTATTGGATTTTCACAGCAAATTTTTTCCCATCCTTTTCGGCCAAGTGAACTTGGCCAATGCTTGCAGCATTTACTGAAGTTGCATTGAAAGTATCGAATAATTCTTCTGGGTGTTTCCCAAAATATTTTTTAAAAGTCTTGATTACCAAAGGCGCAGACAATGGAGGTACAGAAAATTGAGATAACGAAAATTTTTCTACATAAGCCTGTGGCAAAATGCTTTTTTCCATACTTAGCATTTGCGCGACTTTTAGTGCGCTACCTTTAAGTTGCTTTAGGCTATCATATATATCTTCAGCATTATTTTTGTCTAATCTAGACTTAGCCTCATCTTCTGTTTTGGTGATTTTATCTCCGTAATATTTTAAGTAGTTTACGCCAACCTTTGCTCCAGTAGAGACTAATTTGGTAGCTCTTGATATTTTAGAAACAGGTATTTTGTCTATCGTCTTCATGCGTTCATTTTAAATTTTTCTTTGTAAATAAACTTTCCGAAGTCGATAAGACTTTTTAATGGAGTTGTATCGATGAGATCAAAACTAGTATTGACTGATTTTTCAATAAACACATCTGTTTTTTCAAATGCTTTAGAAGTATCATCTATCCAAAACTTTATGGTCATCAATAATTGAATCCAAGCAGATTCTTCTATACTTCTTTTTTGAAGTTTCTCTAACTTTTCTTCTTTTAAGTCTAGCGTCTTAATATCTAAAGTAGAAACATATTTGGTGAAGCTAGATTTCAAGCTTGAAAGTGTCTTAAGTGTTTTTAACTTGTTTTTTTCATTTTCTAGTGCATAAATGACATAACTTCTATTGGCCGTAAGCACTTCAAAAAATGTATAGTAAAAACTTAAAAGTTTATTGCGAGCATCAAAAGATTGATAGTCTTCACTTTTTTGTAAAACGTCATGAGTATTATCAAAAAACGCTTTGAAAATACTTTTTTCTAAAGCATCAAAAGAATTGAAATGTTCGTAGAATTTTTGTTCTTCAAAATTGTTGTCTTTTGAAAAGGAGTATACAGATTTAGGTTGTTGGTTATGCGTTAATACATAATCCATATATAGCGACATCAAATCTGCTTGTTTTATGTTTTTTTTCTTTGCCATGGTAATTGATTTACAACGTAAAGATATTAAATGTTTAACTATTTATTTTAAAAGTTAAACAAAATTTAACTAAACTATAAAACAAGCAGATTTAAAAATTAGGCTTTTTGAGGCAAATAGTATTTTTTTCGTAACCAAAAAGCCACTCTAACTAATAAAATTAAAGCAGGAACTTCTACTAAAGGGCCAACAACTCCTGCAAATGCTTGTCCTGAATTTAATCCAAATACAGCAATAGCTACAGCAATAGCCAATTCAAAATTATTACCAGCTGCTGTAAAGGCAATGGCTGCATTTTTATCATAATCGGCACCCATGGCTTTACTAGTAAAGAAGCCTATAATAAACATAAGGGCAAAATATATTAGCAATGGTATAGCTATTATTAGCACATCCATTGGAATCTCTACAATAAGCTCACCTTTAAGAGAAAACATTACCACGATGGTGAAAAGCAATGCTATTAAAGTCAATGGAGAGATAGTTGGGATAAACTTCTTAGTGTACCATTCTTCTCCTTTCAGTTTTACAAGCATAAGTCGTGATAAAATGCCTAGTAGAAAAGGAATGCCTAAGTATATGGCAACACTTTCAGCGATAGTTGCAATTGAAATATCTACAATGGCACCTTCAAAGCCAAAATATGGAGGCAATACTGTAATAAATAAATAGGCATAAAAGCTATAGCCAAAAACTTGAAAAATACTATTCAACGCCACTAAGCCAGCTCCATACTCACTACTACCTTCTGCTAAATCATTCCAAACTAAAACCATCGCAATACAACGTGCCAAGCCAATAAGAATGAGTCCAACCATATATTCTGGATAATCTTGTAAAAAGATAATAGCTAAAACAAACATTAAAATTGGGCCAATAATCCAATTGAGAATCAATGAAATTGAAAGTATTTTTACATCCTTAAACACTTTTGGTAATAAGGCATAATTCACTTTTGCTAATGGAGGATACATCATTAAAATCAGTCCGATTGCTATGGGAATGTTTGTAGAACCACTACTGTAGCTATTGATTAACTCAGGAAAAGAAGGAGCAAAATAACCAATTCCAACACCAATAATCATTGCTAAAAATATCCAAAGTGTTAGGTAACTATCTAAAAAGCTAAGTTTCTTTTTCATTTGTTATAGCTTTATTTGTGAGAAAATAAACTTCATTTCAGTAGCGATTTGAATGCTACGTTCTTCATATTTTTCAGCTTGTTGCGGTTTGCCATCTGAGACTTTTGGATCTTCATATGTAATAGGAATACGTTTTTCTGCACCTACAATAAACGGACAGCCTTGATCAGCAGAAGAGCAGGTCATAATAGCAGCAAAACCACTTTCTGGATTAAAATCTGAAGCTATGGTTTTTGAAAATCCAATAATAGGATGTTGGTTCTCGCTGTATTTTATACTGTAAATAGGATTTTCTCCTTGAGATAGTGTTTCTACTTTAAATCCTGAATTTTCTAAGGTTTTTGCAGCTACAGGAAACAAAGCTGTAGCTTCGGTACCTGCAGAATAACAAAACAAGTTTTCTATCCCAAAATAAGAGCCTGTCACTTGAGCCCAAGCTTGGGATAGATGACTTCTTCTGGAATTGTGTGTACAAATAAAATTGAGATTGATAATTTGTTTTACATCAACTTTAGACTGAACGAAGTCAATTAAAGGTTGTAAAACAGCTTTTCTTTCTTCTGAAATTATAGATGTGTTAAGACTATCTATTTTTTCTGATAATTTTGAAAATAACATACTTGGTTGGTGATTTTATATGATTTAACAACAATTACCATCAGGTGAGCAACAAGGCTCATCATTTGTAATGTCTGCTAATTGAAGTTTTGGTTTAGTTTCCTTTTTTCCTGGTTTTTCAGCATAAACTGTAATACTGAAAATACCTACATTATCAGAGTTAAACTGTTTAATCAACTCTTCATCTAAATACTTGCTTAAGATATCATCAGGAATAGTAATAGGCTTTTCTTTTTGAATATTGATGTTTATAAAGCCTTGATCAGAAATGTGTTTTAAATAATTCTCTTTTTGAATAGCACCAGCCACACAACCAGCATACATCTCGGCATCTTCTTTTAAAGCTTTAGGTAGGTCACCAACTAAGACGATATCTGAAATACTAAAATGACCACCAGGTTTCAAAACCCTAAAAATTTCACTGATAACTTTTTGTTTGTTAGGCACTAAATTAAGTACACAATTACTCACAATGACATCGGCAATATTATCTGAAACAGGCATATTGTCTATATCACCTTCTCTAAACTCAACATTGTTGTAGCCTAGTTTTTCAGCATTGATACGTGCTTTTTGTATCATAATAGGTGTAAAGTCAATACCAATAACTTTACCTCTGCTACCTGTTTCATGTCTCGCCACAAAACAATCGTTACCAGCACCAGAGCCTAAATCTATAACAGTATCTCCTTTTTGGATTAAAGCGAATTGTGTTGGCAATCCACAGCCTAAGCCTAAATCGGCATCACTAACATAGCCGTCAGTTTCTGAGTAATCATCCATCATAATGTTATAAACTTTGTTGGATGGAGTAGTAGCACCACAACAAGATGAAGCATTTTCTGCTTTGCCTTGTTCTGCAATTTTTGCGTATCGTTCTTTTACGATGTCTTTAAGTTCTTGTTCAGTTTTCATAATTATATGTTTTGTATTGATATAAAATCAATATGATTTAACAACAATTAGTTTTTTTAGATTCATAATCTAAAAATTGAGAAATAAGATCTTTTGCATTAGCCCAATTATCTTCATCTATACAATAGCAAACGCTTGTACCTTCTATATTTCCCTTAATTAAACCTATGTTTTTTAGTTCTCGAAGGTGTTGGGATATTGTAGCTTGTGCCAAGCCAATTTCGTCCACCAAATCACCACAAATACAAGTGCTAGAATTGAAAATATATTGCAGTATAGCCACTCTTGCTGGATGCGCAAAAGCCTTAGCTATGGTAGCAATTTGGTTTTGTTCTTCTGTAAAAATCTCAGATTTCGTTAGTCCCATAAATTCACTTAATTATTATATTGCAATATTACGATTAAATAAGCTATTCAATGTTATTTTCGTGTTATTTTTTGTGTTAAATTTCATTTTAAGTATTCGTTAACATTCTCAGGGAAGCTTATATTGTAATTTTGAGTTATTAATAATCAACACAAACAAAGATGAAAAAACTAATACTTTTTGTATTTGCACTAGCGCTCACAGTGTCTGTAAATGCACAAATTGAAACACCACAACCGAGTCCTTTTAGTACTGTAGAACAGAAAGTTGGACTTACAGATGTCACATTAGAATACTCTAGACCAAACATGAGAGGTAGAGTTATTTTTGGCGACCTTGTGCCTTACGGAAAAGTTTGGAGAGCAGGAGCAAATAGGAATACTGTTATCACTTTTAGTGATGATGTAACTATTGATGGTACTACGTTAAAGGCAGGTTCTTATGCTATTTATATTATTCCTTCTGAGAAATCCTGGGAAGTTATCTTTTATACAGATACAAATAACTGGGGAAATCCACAAGAATGGGATGATTCTAAAGTAGCGGTAAAAGCTACAGCACAAGTTTATGAATTACCTGTAGATATAGAAACATACACCATTACATTTGATGACTTAACAAATAATTCTGCAAACCTTGGTATCATGTGGGAGAAAGCTTATGTAGCGGTAAAATTTGAAGTTCCAACACAAACTAAAGTAGCTGCTTCAATTGAAAAGGCGATGTCTGGTCCATCTGCAAACGATTATTATTCGGCTGCTGTGTACAAATTATCTGAAAAAGAAGATTTAGAACAAGCTATGGAATGGATTGACAAAGCGGTTGAAATGTCTAAAGACGAGCCTCGCTTCTGGTATTTTAGACAACAATCTTTAATCCATGCTGCTAATGGTGATAAGAAAGGTGCTATAGCTGCTGCGAAAAAATCTTTAGAGGCTGCTAAAAAGGCTGGAAATGATGATTATGTAAAAATGAATGAAGATTCATTAAAAGAATGGGGAGCAAAATAATAGTTAGATATTAAGCTATTATCGTATATAATTTAAAAAAACGCAACTCATAATGAGTTGCGTTTTTTATTGGTATTGCAGCCCAATACTATTTCTTACCTTATCTAGTGTAGAAATCAATGCGATGCTTTTTTCAAAAGTCATTATATCGCTTTCGGTTTTACCATCTCTTATTAGTTGATTAAAATGTTCTATTTCGTAACTATAACCAATGGTGTTATAATTGAATGTTACAAGTTCAAAATTATTAAACTTATCTATTAGAGTAACTGTAGAAGGTTGATGAAATTTGGTGTTAATCTTTATGGTACCTTCTGAGCATGTGAAAATAGCTTCTGTGGGAGTATTTTCGGTTAGAGTACTTTTTAAATGAGCTTCGGCTTCATTATAACTGAATATCATTTTGCATTCCGCATCTGCTCCGCTTTCAAAAAAGTTAGCCTTGGCATCAATTTTATTTGGATTTCCTAGTGTAGAAAGCGCTGCAAAAATAGGATAGATGCCAATATCTAAAAGGCTTCCACCACCAACCGATTTATCAAACACCCTAGACGTTTCATCATATTCTGGTTTAAATCCAAAATCAGCTTCAAGTTTTACAACAGTACCAAAATGTTTTTTATTCAATAGTTCAATAACGTATTGAAAATGCGGAAGAAAAATTGTCCATAAGGCTTCCATAAGAAGGGTGTTCTTTTCTTTCGATAGCTGAATCATGTCTTTAACTTCTTGCAAATTCATCGCAAAAGGCTTTTCACACAAAACAGGAATATTCTGATTCAGACAAAGTATCGTATGTTCTTTGTGAAAGCTATGAGGTGTTGCGATATAAACAGCATCAACATTAGGATCTAAAGTCAGTTCTTTATAATTACCATAAGCAACGTCAGCTTCAAATTCTTGTCCAAAAACTTTAGCTTTTTCAAGATTTCTTGATGCAATAGCGTATAGTTTAGTATTAGGAACAGTGCTTAAATCTTTAGCAAATTTTGTAGCAATTTTTCCTGCTCCAATAATTCCCCAACGTATTGCTTTAGTTTCCATGAGTAGACATTTTAAATATTGGTTGAAGCAAATGTGCTATGAAAATCACCAATATACAACCGAATAAATTTAACCATAAATAAGGCATCCACTCAAACCACCAACCAATTATTACAATGACTTGCGTGATTAAAGCCGCTGAAAAAACAGCATTCCCTTTAATATGCTTAAAGAAAAACGCTAACAAGAATATTCCTAAAACATTCCCATAGAAGATGGATCCAATGATATTTACCAACTGAATTAAATTCTCGGCTAAATTGGCAAAACAAGCAATAAGTATGGCAATAACTCCCCAACCTAGTGTGAACCATTTGGTCATTTTTACCATATGATCATCACCTTTATCTTCGCTTAAATTTCTTCCGTATAAGTCGATGGACGTAATGGTAGCAAGCGCATTTATTTCTGATGCTGTAGAAGACATCGCGGCAGAAAGTATGACAGCCAATAGCAAACCGATTAAACCTTTTGGTAGATTGTTTAGGATAAAACTAATGAACATGTAATCCCTGTCATTAGTTTTGGTGTCTTTTCCAGCAGTTTCATACATAGCCTCTAAAGCTTGCGTTTTATCGGCATACGTTTCATCTTCTGAGTTTAGTGATTTAATTTCACTTTCAAGGTTTTCATATTGGGTAGCATAGTCTTTGTCAACTGCTTTTTTTATTAAAAACTTTGATTTAGTTCTAAGATTTTTTTCAAGACTATCTAGCATAAACAATTGTTTATTCAATTGATTATCTGAATTGCTAGAAACCTGAAGTGCTACTGTTTTTTTTATTTGAAATATAGAATCTTGTTTTGCCTGAAGTGCTCTGTAATCATCACCATATTCTGAAGCTAACACGGTTTCGGTTGATCGATCTATAAAATTCAACGGTGAAGGATTGAATTGATAAAACACAAATACCATGACTCCGACCAAAAGAATAAAGAATTGCATTGGTACTTTAAGTAAACCGTTGAATAATAAACCCATTTGCATTTCTTTCATGCTTTTACCAGATAGGTAGCGCTGTACCTGACTTTGGTCTGTTCCGAAGTAAGACAACATTAAGAAAGTACCACCAAGAAGTCCTGTCCAAACGGTGTATCTATTTTCCAAATCGAATGAAAAATCCAGAACTTGCATTTTGCCAGTAGCACCAGCAATATCAATAGCATCTACAAACGAAACTTCATTAGGAATTAAGTTGACTATGATGATTAATGCTGTTACCATACCTGCAAAAATCACAAACATTTGTTGTTTTTGAGTTACGGTTACTGCTTTTGTACCACCAGAAACAGTGTAGATAATTACTAAAACACCTATAATGATGTTGAGCGTTATAATATTCCAACCAAGAACAACAGAGAGGATAATGGCTGGAGCAAAAATGGTTATTCCAGCTGCTAAACCACGCTGGATGAGGAATAGAATGGCTGTTAGACTTCTAGTTTTTAAATCAAATCGATTTTCTAAAAACTCGTAGGCAGTATAGACTTTAAGCCGATGATAAATCGGAATAAATACCAGACAGATAATAACCATGGCGATTGGTAGTCCAAAATAAAATTGAACGAATCCCATACCGTCAGAAAATGCCTGACCTGTTGTAGATAGAAACGTAATGGCACTGGCTTGCGTTGCCATAACAGACAAGCCTATAGTCCACCACTTGGATGTGTTGCCACCTCTTACATAATCCTGAACATTTTTACTTCCTCTGGTTTTCCAAGTGCCATAACCAACAATAATGGCTAATGTTGCAATTAGTACAATCCAGTCTATCCAATCTAATGTTTGTGGCATACTAGTTTTATGCGAATGAAGCTGTTATAAAATAGAATAGAACAATGTATAAGGCGTTAGCAATAAGCACAATAGTGTACATTTTGTCCCATTTGTTTTTTGGTTGTGGTTGGTTTTCCATTAGTTTAGTTGTTAGTTGTTAGTCTTTTAGGTTTGAATTATCTTCCTTACCTGCTGAGAGCAAGTTAGCAAATAACCTGTAAGCTCCAGAAACACCTGCAGGAAATTCTCTAAAAAAACTTAACCCTGTATAAATATAGTTTCCTTTTCCGTATTTAGCGACAAGTAAACTACCTTCTTTAGAAGACTCACCTTTATCATTAGAAGCCAATAATGGTGTGAATTCTTGAGACCATTCATTAGGGAAATACAGTCCTCGTTCTTGTACCCAACCTTCAAAATCTCTAATCGTTATTTTGTTTGGGAAATTAAGAATAGGATGGTTAGGTTCTAAAATTCTTACTAAAGCATTTTCGTCAGTAACACGATCTCTAGATAATTTTAAATCGTAAGGAGCTAAATCATCTACCTTTAAACCTCTATTGGTGTTATATTGTACTACGAGGTTACCTCCATTTTCAACATAATCTAATAAATATCTTTGCTTGAATTTTAATTCCTCAACAACATTATAAGCTCTGATTCCAACAACAATGGCATCAAAATTTGTTAGGTTTTCAGGTGAAATTTGTTCAGGTTTTATGATAGTAACATTGTAGCCAATTTGTCTTAAACTTTCAGGGACAACATCTCCAGCACCTTCAATGTAGCCAATGTTATTACCTCTTTTTTCAATATTTAAGCGCACCACTTTACTTTCACTTGGCATCAAAACAGTTTGATATGGAATATGTACGTAGTCGATTTCAATTAATTCATCCGTGTAAAATTCACCATTGATATTTACCATCGGAGTAATAAGTCCTTCGCTTTGATTTTTTGGTGGAATAACGGTAAAAACTACTTTTTGAATATCACCTTTATTCGCAATTTCTACTTTTTGTTTTGAAGGGTAAACATTCCAATCGTTAGGATATGCCATTTGTACAAAACCTTCAATAGCATCTCTACCAGCTTTTACCGTTACTTCTATTTCTTTTTGCTGATCGTTTTCAAAAATGAAAACCTTATCAGCAATACTAGCGGAAACTTCCGGAATGATTTCAAAAGGTCTGTAAAGTTCTCCTTTATCTGGTTGCGAATAACGGTACACAACAGGCTTGCTAATTGTAATTGGTGTCCCTTCAATATTTAAATTGAAATCTACAAAAATAGCTCTTGGAGTTTCAGGAAGACCTATTAATTCCTGCTCTTCCACATGGTACATACCGAGTGTACTCTTTTTATTTAACCAATATGGAGTAGTGTAGTTTGTATTTGCTGGAATCGCAATGCCTTCTTCAAAATTCAACTTTTGATTCTCTGACATTTCCATGTTTTTAGAAATACCGTTAGAAAGTGTGGAAAGTTTGTAAGAAGCTAGACTAATATTAGCACTACTACGGTTTAATACTTCTAAATTGAGCGTAATATTAGAATTAGGTGTAGCATTTGGCGTGTTTGATGAAGCCTCTAAATACAGACCAGCACAAGCTTCAATAATAGCTTTTAGTTCTTTGGTTTTTACAGCTTTCCAATGTTTGTTTTCTACAGTTTGAATAAGCTTATAAGCTTTGAGAAGTTGCGGTAAATGGGACGCAGGATTAACAAAATTAAACTCTGACTCAACTTTGTTCAGAATATCACCTATGGCTTTTCCGCCTTTAATGCGATTCCAAGAGGTGTCAATACCAGCAAAAATATTATTGTTATTATCTAAAGGGTCGCCTTTGAGAAACTCTATATATTCTTGCTGTGTGCCACGTTGAGATAAACGTCCAAATCCTTGACATAAGTGTTGACTACTTGCTAAAGCAGCTACTTCATTATTAGAAAGGCCTTTAGTTGGGTAGTATACACCAATATCAAAATTTAGCATGTTGCTTTTATCTGCTTTTTCAAAATTTTCTTCACTACCGTAAAACCACCAACTGGTATTAAAAAATAAGCGTTTTGGTTGCCAAGTTTCGGTTAATTGTAATTGCGTATTATATTTTGAAGCATCATTAGCCAGATCAAAAGCTTCTACGCTTAGCATGGCAGAACTGGTATGATGACCATGTGTTGTACCTGGAGATCTATGATCGAATCGGTTAATGATAATGTCTGGCTTAAAATTTCTAATGGTCCAAACTATGTCTGAGAGGACTTTGTTTTTATTCCAAATTTCTAAAGTTTCGTCAGGATGTTTAGAGTAACCAAAATCATTGGCTCTAGAGAAGCGTTGTTTGCCACCATCAACACGTCTGGCAGCCAATAATTCTTGAGTTCTAATGACACCTAAAAGTTCTCTGATTTCAGGACCAATAAGGTTTTGTCCACCATCTCCGCGCGTTAGAGAAAGGTAAGCAGTACGCGCTTTAACTTCGTTAGACATGTACGAAATTAAGCGTGTGTTTTCGTCGTCAGGATGCGCTGCGATATATAATACAGAAGCTAAAACATTCAGTTTTTGAACGGCTTCGTAGATTTCTGAGGAATTAAGTTTTTTGGGTTGTTGAGCAGGTAATACAAGTAAACTGCTTAAAAATAGTAGGGTACAGATTCTAATCTGGAACATGAGGTTATTAGTTAGTTGCTTTCAAATATAAAAAAGATGCTAACTTTTTCTATGTTTTTTGGTTTTGTTTAACTGTTACAAAAAGTAATTAGTGTTTGGTGTATGGTTTTTAGCGGACTATCATGGTAAATAATCTCTGTGAAAACTTGTAATTATAATAACAAATTTTTCAAACAAGGAACCAATGTTCATTAAAAATGAAATGGTAAATACGATATAAACATTCTTTCCAAATTTTTTGAATAACAGAACTAACGGAAGAAGGCAATTGAAAAACAACATCAGCCAATAAGCCCAAGCATATGACCCTGTAGCTCTTCTTTTAAATTCATAATTGCCAGAGTTAGGTATGATAAGTATGAGTAGCCAGCATAATATGGTTATTATACAATAGCTTATCATTACCCACTTAATAAATTTTAAAGGTATAGCTATACTATTTGTATTAATAGATAATTTTAGGATGATAAGAAGTAATACAGGTAGATAAATATAGGAAATGATATATCTACTTATGAATATTGGGATTTCAAAAAGTTTATCTGCTAACTCCATTAAGTTATATTACAACCACTTTTTTCGTTTAAAATAGATAATCATGGCAATAAATAGCAGAATCATTATACCCCAAAGTATAAAATAGCTGTATTTGTAATGCAGTTCTGGGATGTAGTCGAAATTCATGCCATAAATTCCTGCTATAAAAGTCAGCGGAATAAAGATGGTAGCAATAATGGTAAGCACTTTCATAACCTCGTTCATTTTATTGCTAATGGTGGTCATGTACATGTCCATCAAACTCCAAATCATTTCGCGGTATATGTCTATATTTTCTGATACTTGTATGATGTGGTCGTAAACATCCCTAAAGTAGGTAATGGTACGTTTGTATATCAATGGATGCTCGATTTTTTCGATGCGATTAATCACTTCACGAAGTGGAAAAATGGCGCGACGCACTTTTAGAATTTCACGTTTTAGTTGCTGAATCTCTGAACTGATACTTTCTTCAGCTTGACCACCAAACAATTCAGTTTCTAAATCTTCAACTTTATTGCCTAAGGTTTCTATAATGCTGAAATAATTATCGACAACAGCATCGATTAGAGCATAAAGTAAGTAATCAGATTTTAAAGTTCTAATACGGCCTTTACTGTGTCTTAAACGATCCCGAATAGTATCAAAAACGTCACCTTCAGATTCTTGGAATGTCAATACGTAATTTTTACCCAGAACAAAACTCACTTGCTCTATGACTAAATTTTCATTGTCATCATAGTAAAGCATTTTTAAAACAGCAAAAATATAATCTTCGTATTCGTCTATTTTTGGTCGTTGACTTGTGTTTACAATATCTTCAAGGACTAAAGGATGAAGGTCGTATTGCTCACCAATACTTTGAATATCCTCTACATAATGAAGTCCGTTAATGTTAATCCAGGTTACCGAGTCGGTATCTTTAAAAGGTACTGCATCTTGAATATTTAGGAGTACTGTTTCTTCAACATTATCTTTGTTGTAATCAAAAGATTCTATGATGAGTTTGCCAGACTTTTCACCCGTATAAACTAAGGTTCCAGGAACTTGCCCAATATGCTTTTTGTAATTTTGGGTACGTCTTTTTTTCTTTTTTCTAAACTTTATCATCATAAAATACTACTATCGTCTAAGGCATCCTTCTCCATTAAAGTTACAGCTTTTTGAAGAATTAAATTGTTAGGGTAAGTTACTAAATCTCCGTTATCTTCCCTTAAAATCAATTGAAATGCTCTGATATCCTCAATAATAGCTTCTACAGGATAGTCCTTATCGTGTATTTTTATTTTGTCCCCGACTTTATAAGGAAATGAAAAGAACATGATTACACCAGAGGTGATATTGCTCAATATAGACCAAATGGCAAAAAGCCCAATACCAATGACGGCAAATACAGATGAGAACACAAGGGTAACATCTCTAGTCTGTGCACCAAGTATGAAAGCCTCTATTAAAATAGCTACCAGTACCAAGGTAACGGTAACGTAACGACCAATTAAATTAGCACGTGCCTCTGTAGTACCACTTTGCTTTCCTATTTTTTTTACTGTGACCACAATTATGGCTCTTATAATAAAGAGTACTACTAAAAGTATAATAGAGTATATAATTTCTGAACGGAATGTATTGTAAAAATTAAGCATGATGAGTTAGTTGTCTAAAACAAATATAGTTTAGAATAATTTATAATTATTGAAGTTTTAAGGTTTCCCTTAGTTCTAAATCCGAATTATGATTTTTGTTCCAGTAGTCAGATTTTATAGTTTCTAATTTTGTGGCTTTTGTGGTTAATGTTTTTGAATCTTCACCAAAACCACTATCTATAGTTTCTTCCCAACCATTGATGTCGTAAGGAAAATTAGGATTAAAATTAATTTTTAAAACTCTATTCAATTCAGAGTAGGTAAGTGTGTAATTATCATCATCTAAAGTGGCTCTTGCTTCGTAAGCTTTAAGTTCAACGTGTTTTAAACGAATGAATTCTAAAGATGGAATTATGCTTATATCACCTATAGGTAGTGAATTAGGATCTATTCGAAGCTTTGTCCACAACTCGTTTTCAGTCCATGTTTTTTCTAAATTAAATTTTTGATCAGCTTCATTTTGAAAGTAGGAGTGTGAGGTGATTTCAAAATCATCCCGATTATTAAGTTGGGTATACACATGGCCACACCATTCTTGTACAGAAGCCGATATTTTTATAGCATGCTTATTGTTAGCTACAGGGTAGAAAGTGCTTTGCATTATGGAATATGGATAAATTCCCGTGTTGAATGTCTTTGTAGCATTCAACTTTAAAACTGGAATATTAGATGTGTCATACATATCTGCTTTTACCTGCTCGTCCGGTAGAAAATCTTCTGTAACAAAAACCAAAACCGCATTGCCTTCTCGCATTTCTCCATAACGTGCTTGTTCTAGTTTGTAAGACGTAATTTCTGCTTCGCCTTTATACCAAAATGCTTTAAATTCTTCAGAAAGTTTGGCTTTCGGTTGCTCTGGTTCGGTTTTCTTGGTAGTTGTTATTACGGTTTTTGAATCGCTTGTTGTGTTGGAATTGTTTTCTTTACATGAAGAAAAAGTTGTGACTAAAAAAGAGGATATAACGACGTAAATAAAAGCTTTCATAAGACACAGTTTCTTACAAAATTACGATTCGATTAACCTTCAGCAATACTATTTAACGTTTCGTAAAGCAAATGTGTTGGTAGCCCAACGACATTATTGTAAGAACCTTCAATTTTGGTAATACCAATGGCACCAATCCATTCTTGAATACCGTAAGCACCAGCTTTATCAAAGGGTTTGTAGGTATTAATGTAATATCTGATTTCTTCTTCTGTAAGTGCTTTAAACGTAACAGAAGTAATAGTATTCACAACTTTTTGTTGCTGTTGCTGAGTGAAGCAAATAGAAGTGATTACATCATGGGTTTGATTACTTAAAGAGGAAATCATTTCAAAAGCATCATCCTCATCTTTGGGTTTACCAATAGCGTTTTCATGTAGCCAAACAATAGTGTCGCTAGTGATAAGAATATCATTAGGTTTTAAATCGTTTTGAAAAGCCTCAGCCTTTAATTTAGCTAAGTAATCTGTGATTTCTTCTCGTTTTAAATGCTCTGGATAGATTTCTTCAACAGGCTTTAGTTTTACCTCAAAATCAATATTTAAATCTTTTAAAAACTGATGCCTTCTTGGTGAGCCAGAAGCCAGAATAATATTGAAGTCTTTTAGCTTTTCGTTTAGCATTTTACTTTAATATGAAATTATAAAGCACCAAGGATAGCATACCTGTAAACATCGTTAGTTTCAATATTAAACTAATGCGTTTATAATGCGATTTTTGTTTTGCACTAAATAGTTTGATGCTAATGTAAATTAAAGGTGCGATAACAAAAATTAAAAAGTAGCCGACAACCAATTCCTGTTTAAATAAAAAAGTGATGACGTAATATATTACAGCAAATACAGGAATTAAAGACAAAGCAAAAGCGATGTTGTTTGCTCTGGTTCTTCCTAAAACAATAGGCATTGTACGCATTCCTACTTTATAATCTCCATCAATATCTTCTATATCTTTTACAATTTCTCTAACCAAATTAATCATAAAAGCGAAGATGGCATAGTCTTTTATAATGTCTAAAAAAGTCATTTGAGCCACACTATTATTTGAGGTCATTGATGGTAATAATTCAAACGCACCAATGATTAAAATACTTAAGGCCACCACTAGTGAAACTATAATATTTCCTATGAGAAACATTTGTTTTAAAGCTGAAGAATAGATGTAAAGTAAAGCTGAGCTAACAAAAAACGCTACAAATAGAGCAGAAACACCTACATGGTTTGATAAGTAAAACCCAAGACCTACACCAGCAATATTCAAAGCCATAAAATAGGTATAGCCATTTTTTTCGGAAATAGTTTTGTCTATAATTACGTTATCGGGTTTATTAACTTTATCAGTTTCTACATCATAGATGTCATTGATAATATAACCACCAGCAGCAATACAAAGTGTAGCTAACACTAACAGTGCGAAATGAAAATGATCTAGTGTTGTTGCAACTCCATGAGATACTGTAAAAGGATTGAGTAGGGCATACTTAATTAAATATTGCACCAAGGCAATCATTAAAAGATTTTTCCAACGTATGAGTTTAAAAAAGTCCGTCATTTTAAAATATTAATGCGAAAGAATTTGATTGATTAAATAGTAAGCCAAGTAAGCTACACCAAGAAATATTACAATACTGACAATAGCGGTTTTTATAAAGTCTTTTCGCTCTTGTTCCCTGATTTTATCCTTTATTTTTTGCTTATCGGATTTGCTGAGATCTTTATGCAAAAAATGCATTTCATAATGCAAATGCGCTTCTAAATCTAGTTTTTCTTTGTAAACAGAAAATGGTGTGCTCGTTTTTTGGTTAAACGTAGACTGATTGTTACCAAAACCAATATATCCAAAACCTGTACTATGTCGTCTGCCTTTACGTGACATTTTAATTTATTTTAATCGTATTTAGCATCAAAATTACCGTTCCATTTTTGCTGTACTTTCAGGACTTGCTCAATCACATCTCTTACAGCACCTTTTCCACCATTTTTATGGGATACATACTTTGAAATACCTTTAATTTCAGCAACAGCATCTTGTGGGCAACAAGGTAATCCAACGAGTTTCATAACTGGAAAATCTGGGATATCATCTCCCATATACAACGTTTGTGATTTAGTAATGTTATGCTTGTTAAGATAATCGTTAAGTTGCTCTATTTTATTATGTGCGCCAAGATAAATGTCTTTAATGCCTAAACCTTCTAAACGCTTACGAACACCTTCATTAGTACCACCTGAAATAATACATACATTAAAACCTGCCATAACAGCTGTTTTTAAGGCAAATCCATCTTTAATATTCATTGTTCTAAGCATTTCGCCATCAGTTGTAACTGTTATGGTGCCATCGGTAAGTACACCATCAACATCAAATATAAAAGTGGTGATATCTGCTAAGTATTCTTTGTAACTTTTATCGTTGTCCATGCGTTTTTTTAATTGAAGCTGTTAAAAGCTCATAAATAGCTTTATGGTCTTCGTTTTCTAATTGTTTTAACTGACGTTTTATGGTCTTCTTATCGTTTCGTTTTGCTGGTCCGGTTTGAGCCATGTAAGGTGACATATCTTGGACTTTTCTGGTAGTTTCCATTATCAACGGTTTCAGAATATCAAAATTAATACTTTTTGCATCACTGATTTCGTGTGCAATTCTGTAGAGTTGATTGGTGAAATTATTCACAAAAACAGCAGATAAATGTAACGTCTGTCGTTGCTCTGTACTAATCTTATAGCTAATACAACCAAGGTCTTCTGCTAAGTCTTTCAGAAACTGAAAATTGTGCTTTTCGGTGACTTCTATACAAATAGGAATTTCACTAAAATCTAGTTCAGCATTCTTAGAAAATGTTTGTAAAGGGTAAAATACAGCACGCTCATTTTTTTTGTCCAGATCATGAATAGAAACACTGCCAGAGGTATGAGCAACCAATCGGTTTTCAAAAGGTAAAGCTTTAGATAATTCTGCAATGCTGTCATCGCTAACAGCTAAAATGTAGAGGTCAGCCTCCTTTAGTTGATTTAGGTCATCAATGATTTCAACTTCGTTGGCATACGACGAAATGGACGAACGCGTTCTGTTGTACCATTGTTTCACTAATACATTTTCAGCTTTTGAAAATGCTTTATATAAATGTGTGGCTACATTACCAGCACCAAGTAAAATTACGGATTTCATGCCGTAAAAATAGTAAGTTTTGCTCGCTTGTTATAATCTGTCACCAATTAAAATCATAACTTTGATTGCAATGCATAAAAAAGACATTACATCTCGAGAAGATATATTCCTATTGGTTTCTAAGTTTTATGAAAAAGTTAGGAAAGATACCGTTTTGGGTCCCTTCTTTAACAATAGCATTAAAGACTGGGATGCCCATCTACAACACCTTACAACCTTTTGGGAATCTAGTTTATTTCTAAAAACGCGCTATTATGGTAATCCGTTGGAAGTTCACGTAAACGTAGATAAAGCCAATAATAATACTATAACCGAATTACATTTTGGACTCTGGTTAAATCTTTGGCACCAAACCATAGATGAACTTTTTGAAGGTGAATATGCCAATAATGCCAAGCGACGCGCAAGGAAAATGGGCACTTTTCTATATCTCAAAATTTTTGAAGCCAGAAGGTCGTAATTAAAATCTTACTTCTCATTAACTTTGTAGGCTTAAATCTAAATTACATAAGTTTATGAAGTTATTAAACGAATTCAAAGAGTTTGCTGTTAAGGGGAATATGATGGATATGGCTATTGGTATTATCATTGGTGCGGCATTCAATAAAGTTATAGATGTACTGGCAAAACAAGTATTGTTGCCGCCATTATCTTTAATGACTGATGGTGTTGGATTTAGTGATAAAAAAATAATACTTAGAGATGAGGTAACTAATGTTTCAGGTGAAGTTACTATTAGTGAAGTTGCTATAGCTTACGGAGAACTTTTTGAAGTGTTTTTAGATTTCCTAATTATTGGTTTTACCGTGTTTATTGTTGTAAAGTTTATGAACAGACTGCGTAATAAAGCACAAGATCCGAAAGATGCAACCGTCACAACTCCTAAGGATATTGAGTTGTTGACACATTTAAAAGAGCTAATGGAAGAGCAAAATAAACTACTAAAATCTAATGGATCTAAATAGATAGTTTTCAATAAACTTTAACATCTTTTGAAAGGTGAAAACACTTATCTAAGTACACAAAAAGCCTTATCTTTGCGCGAGCTTAAAATGAGCACTTCTTATGCAAAAAAAAATCGCTAGTTTCTTTTTCTCAACAAAACTTACTGCTGTATTATTTATCGTTTTTGCGGCAGCCATGGCAACTGGTACTATTCTAGACCGAAACATGGATACGTCACCAACACCTTACACAAGAATATTAATTTATAATGCGTGGTGGTTTGAGACCATAATGGTATTTTTTGTCATCAACTTTGTTGGGAATATTGTTAGATACAAACTTCATAAAAAGGAAAAGTGGGCAACTTTAATTTTGCACTTAGCTTTTATTTTCATTCTAGTAGGTGCATTTGTAACGCGTTATATTGGTTATGAAGGCATGATGTCTATTAGAGAAGGAGCTACTGAAAGTCAGTTCCGTTCTCAAAAAACCTATATCAGTGGACGAATCCTTGGACAATACGAAATCAACGGTCAGCTACAACAGCGTAATGTGATGGAAGAAGTAGACTTCTCACCAAGACTAGACAACGATTTTGAAAGAACCTACGATTATGGCGATAAGGAAATTACATTTAAGCTAAAGAAATTTATAAAAGGTGCAGAGAAGGATGTTGTTCCGGATGAGAATGGTGAATCTTACCTAAAAATAGTTGAAGCTGCGGATGGTATGCCTCATAATCACTATCTTAAAGTAGGTGAGGTTGCCAATATGCACAATGTACTTATTTCCTTGAATAAGGAACAGGAAGGAGCTATACAAATCTTTGATACAGATGAAGGTTTATTTATAAAATCGCCTTACGAAGGTGAGTACATGACCATGGCAACTATGGCCACTGGTAAGTTAGAAAAAGATAGTCTTCAGCCATTAATCTTACGTTCTAGATATGTGATTGGAAATATGCAATTGGTATTTCCTAAGCCTGTAGTTAAAGGTGTTTTTGATATTGTTCAGAAACCAAGAATTCTAAAGAATGACGAAAGTGGAGTTGTTCTAGATGTTACAGCAAATGGAGAAACAAAAAGTATCAATCTTTTAGGCGGACCAGGTACTTATGCACCTATGGAAGAAATTAAAGTAGGTGGACTTGATGTGGCTTTACGTTTTGGATCTCGAATGGAGCAATTGCCATTTAAGGTAAAACTGAATGATTTTATTGCTGAAAAATATCCAGGAACTGAGAATGCTTACTCTTCTTACGAAAGTAAAGTGACAATCATAGATGAGGAACAAGGTGATTTTGATTATCACATTTACATGAACCATATTTTGGATCATAAAGGTTATAGATTTTTCCAAGCAAGTTTCGATCCGGATGAAAAAGGAACGGTACTTTCGGTAAATCACGATCGTTGGGGAACCTACATTACCTATTTCGGTTACTTTATGCTTTACCTAGGTTTAATGGCGATTTTGTTTGCGAAGAATACGCGTTTTGATGATATAAGAAAACGTTTATCTAAGCTAAAAGAGAAAAAAGCTAAAATGATGACCGTTATAGTGCTGCTATTAAGTTTATCTGGTTTTGCACAGCAACATTCAGATAACGATGGTCACGATCATATAAAGAAGACATCAAAAGCGCAAATAGACTCTATTTTAAGAGCGAACATAACCCCAAAAGCGCATGCCGAAAAGTTTGCTGAGATGGTGATTCAGGATTATAGTGGACGTATGATGCCAATGCATACTTACGCTTCTGAAACGCTTCGAAAATTGAGTAAACAAGATACCTATGAGGGTTTTAATGCTACTCAAGTTTTTCTTTCTATTCAAGAAAGTCCGTTGTTGTGGTATAATGTTCCTGTAATTTATTTAAAACCTAGAAAAGCAGATTCCATCCGAAATATTATCGGTTTAGGTTATGAGGAAAAATATGCAAGTTTGGTTGATTTCTTCACGCCACAAGGTCGTTATAAATTAGCACCTTATCTTGAAGAGGCTTACAAAGCTCAGGTACCAAATGGTTTTCAAAAGGAAGTTAAGGAAGCTGATTCTAGAGTTAATTTATTATACAACGATATTGAAGGTTTATCTATTAAAATATTTCCTGTTCCTAATGATGAAAATAATAAGTGGATTTCACCTAAAGAATATAGAGAAGAAGGTTATAAGGATAAAATCAAAGATAGTCTTTATGGTAACTTCATAAATAATGGATTCAATGCTTATTTGGTAACCTTAAATAATGCAAAACAAGTAGGTGATTATTCAAAGGCTGAAGAATTACTTCAAGGCATTAAAAAAACTCAGCAACAGTTAGGTGGTGATGTTATGCTTTCTGAGGATAAGATAAAATCAGAAATTCTTTATAATAAGTACGATATCTTTAAAAAACTGTTTAGTTGGTATATGTATGCTTCAACAGTGCTGTTTATTTTAGTAATCGCACAGATATTTAAATATAAAAGCAAACCTCTTAAATATGCCATAAACACTCTTATTGGTGTTGTTGCTCTTTTATTTGTGTTACATACTCTAGGTTTGATATGGAGATGGTATTTATCTGGACATGCACCTTGGAGCGATGCTTATGAGTCTATGATTTATGTAGCATGGTCAACAATGTTGTTTAGTTTTATAACTAGCATAACTACAAAAGACAACAAAATTCATAAAAAAGATTATTCAGGAATAATCTTATCAATTATTTCTAATAAAGGCAGTATATCTAGTTTAACTGTGGCAGCAGGAGCTTTTGTAACCTCAATGATTCTTATGGTAGCACATTGGAACTGGATGGATCCTGCTATCGCAAACCTTCAACCTGTATTACAAGGCTACTGGTTAATGATACATGTTTCTGTAATTGTAGCTAGTTATGGACCTTTTACATTGGGAATGATATTAGGTTTAGTGAGTTTATTGCTCATGATTTTTACTACAGAAAAGAATAAAGCATTAATGGATATTAGTATTAAGGAGCTAACTATCGTAAACGAGATGGCATTGACAGTAGGTCTTGTTATGCTTACCATAGGAAACTTCCTTGGTGGTATGTGGGCCAATGAAAGTTGGGGACGTTATTGGGGTTGGGATCCAAAAGAAACTTGGGCACTAATTAGTATTATGATTTATGCTTTTGTTATCCACATGCGTTTGGTACCAGGACTTAGAGGAAAGTGGCTATATAATTTGATGTCCGTATTAGCATTTGCAAGTATTTTAATGACGTATTTTGGTGTAAATTTTTACTTATCAGGATTACACTCTTACGCCAGTGGAGATCAGATATTGAGTTTTCAATTTATAGCTATAACGTTAGGAGCAATTGCTATTATAGCATTCTTTGCTTATAGGAAGTATAGGATTCACTATAAAAAATAATAGATAAAGGATTCGATTTTATATTCATCTAATTTTAGTAAATTGTTGAATAAACAAATCAACCCTCAATGAATTTTTTAAAAAAGTTAGGAATTCCAAATCTCTTAATGCTAGTTTTATGCATTGCTATAATTATTGTAGCTGAATATTTATTTTTAAGCGGATACGAACTTCACGGTATTTTTGTTGGTCTTTGGTCTCCTACCATACTCGGTATAATGATTTATCTAAAACTTGTTGGAGATGGAGGCAAATGAAATCATATTATTACTGTCTATTATTGTATCGGTAATAGTTTTATTTTGGGCAATTTGGGTAATTCGTTTTTACAATAGAATAGGACGAAATAAAAAGTAGTTAATTGAATGTTTTCTTTTTCAATTAATTGCGACCTAAATAATTATCTTTTTTCTTTCAAAAATAATACGCATATTTGCGTCATTATGATTGCTTAATAACTTCATACGGAACATGTAATCGCTACTCAAAGCGATGTGATTGTCAAACAAATTTTTGTTTGGCTAGTGGTTATTTTAAATTTTTCAAACAATGCAATCAAATAAAGTTTCAATAAAACAACTCATTCATTATTTTAAAATCGCAGTTTCTGGTAAGGAACAAGATTTTACTTCTGGCAGTATTCGTAAGGCCGTTTTTATGCTATCCATTCCCATGATTTTGGAAATGTTGATGGAATCTATTTTCGCTATTGTCGATATTTTCTACGTATCTAAAGTTAGCGTTAATGCTGTAGCTACAATCGGGCTTACAGAATCGGTAGTAACTTTGGTTTATGCCTTAGCTATAGGGTTGAGTATGGCAGCGACAGCGATTGTGGCAAGGCGTATTGGAGAAAAGGATAGGGAAGGAGCATCACAAGCAGCAACTCAGGTTATTTTCTTAGGAATATTAGTCGCCATATTTATAAGTGTTTTTGGTATTCTTTACCCGAAGGAAATTTTAGGTTTAATGGGAGGAGAGCCAGAATTGATAGCCGAAGGTTACGGTTATACACAAGTACTCCTTGGTGGTAATGTTACTATAATGCTGTTGTTTTTAATCAACGCTATTTTTAGAGGAGCAGGTGATGCATCAATAGCCATGTGGGCTTTGGTGTTATCTAATGGATTGAACATTATTCTCGATCCAATTTTTATTTTCGGTCTTGGTCCCATTCCTGCTTTTGGTGTAGAAGGAGCTGCAATTGCAACAACAATCGGTAGAGGTTCTGCTGTGTTATTTCAAATAGGAATTTTATTTTATGGTTGGGGTAAAATAAAGATTAGGCTAAAGGACTTAGTACTAAAAGTTGCTGTAATTCTGAATTTGATAAAAGTGTCATTAGGAGGTATAGGACAATTTTTAATAGGGACTTCGTCTTGGGTATTTTTAATGCGAATAATGAGCGAATTTGGTAGCGAAGTTTTAGCAGGTTATACAATTGCCATAAGAGTAATGATGTTTACGCTAATGCCAGCTTGGGGGATGAGCAATGCTGCAGCAACTTTGGTAGGTCAGAATTTAGGTGCTCAAAAACCAGATAGAGCAGAACAGTCGGTTTGGAAAACAGGAAAATTTAGTGCTGTTTTCATGGGAATTGTTTCAGTTTTCTATTTGATTTTTGCAAATGAAATCATTTCTTGGTTTACACCAGAACCAGAAGTCATAAAAAATGGAGCGCTTTGCCTAAGAATCATAGCTGCT
Source organism: Winogradskyella sp. SYSU M77433 (assembly GCF_029911945.1). NCBI lineage: Bacteria > Pseudomonadati > Bacteroidota > Flavobacteriia > Flavobacteriales > Flavobacteriaceae > Winogradskyella > Winogradskyella sp. SYSU M77433. The sequence continues at coordinate 59,185 of NZ_JARYTG010000009.1, forward strand.
GGTTACATTTTTTATGGTTACGGTATGGTAATCATCAATGCATTTAATGGAGCGGGAGATACTAAAACACCGACTTGGATTAACTTTATTTGCTTTTGGTTATTTCAATTGCCTTTTGCTTACTTACTAGCAATTAATTTAGATTTTGGGCCAGTTGGTGTCTTTGCAGCCATTACTATAGCTGAGGTTTTTATAACCGTTTTAGGTGTTATTTGGTTTAAAAAGGGGTTTTGGAAATCTGTTAAGGTTTAGAGTCTATTATAAGATGGCAGATTAAAAAAAGGGAAACAATTTTATATTGCTTCCCTTTTTTAACTTTATATACTTTAGTTGTATTATTTTTCTAATAAATAATTACCAATAACCAAGGCATCTAATCCTGTAGAGTAAAAACATCTTAATGCATCTACGGGAGATTCTACAACAGGCTCTCCTTGAATATTAAAGCTGGTATTTAAAACAACAGGAACTCCTGTTTTTTCTCCGAGTTTGTATATTAAACTGTGATAGCGAGGGTTAGTTTCTTTATTTACCGTCTGTAACCTTGCACTTCCATCTACATGAGTAATAGATGGTATGATTTCTTGTTTATCTTTAAGGACATTACATACTTTAAGCATAAATGGTGCTTCAACCTCTAAGTCAAAATAGTCTTTGTAAGATTCAACCAAAGCAGACGGTGCAAAAGGTCTGTAGGCTTCTCGGTGCTTTACTTCAGCATTTATTTTACGTTTCATATCAGGGAATGCTGGGTTGGCTAGAATGCTTCTGCTTCCTAATGCACGAGGTCCAATTTCCATTGCTCCCTGAAACCAACCAATGATTTTTCCTTGCTCTAATAAAGAAGCAGCTTTTTCAGAAGGATCTTCTATATATTCTGGTGTTAATTTAGCACCATCAATAGCTTTTTTTATAGCTTCATTAGAATATTGAGTACCAATATATGGGTTATCATGCACAAATACTCTAGGCTTTTTTTGTAAGCCGTTATACAAGTAAAAAGCAGCGCCAATTGAGGTTCCATTATCCCCAGCAGCAGGCATTACATATACATCTTTAAAAGGTGTTTCCCGTACAATTCGGCCATTCATTACACTGTTTAGAGATACACCTCCAGAAATTACCAAGTAATCGGCTTTAGTTTTTTCATGGAGAATTCTACACATTTTGAGAACCTTATTTTCTAAAACATGCTGAAAAGCAGCGGCGAGGTTAATATGATTATCTTTAAATTCTCCATCCTTAGATCTAGGCTCTCCAAAAAGATCTAAAAACTTCTTTGAGTATGGCGCTTTTATAAGGTGCTGATAATTGAAATAAGATAAATCTACTTTTAATTTACCATTATCATCTACATTTATCATTTTATCTACTTCATCCTTGTAGACATTTGGGTCACCCATAGGTGCTAATCCCATCGTTTTACCTTCATCATAATTAGGTTTAAAACCACAAAATTGTGTTACGGTTTCATAAAACGAACCTAGCGAATGAGGAAAAAAACTTTCGCTATACTGTTCTATAGTATTACCATCTCCATAGCCTAACCAAGAAGTAGCCCATTCACCAGAACCATCTATACCTAACAAGGCAGCCTTTTTATAAGGGGAAACAAAAAATGAGCCTGCAACATGTGTTAAATGATGCTTTATAAAATGAACTTCAGGTCCTTTAGTATTATTAAAAATCTTACCATACCAAATCTTAAAACGTCTTTGCTTTGCATAAGCATTAACAACATGATGACCGAAAAAGGGCATAAAAAGCTTAGGACGTTTTAATAAAAAGCCTAGTTTATTGCTCCAATTGGTTGTTGGCTTTATTGAAACTGCGATATGATCTATATCAGAATATGTTAGCCCAGCAATATCTAAGCATCTTTTTATAGACAATTCAGGAAAAGCTTGTGTGTGCTTATCTCTGTTTAATCGTTCTTCTTCAATAGCTACAATAAGTTTACCATCTTTAACGATACAAGCCGAAGAATCATGGAAGTAATAATTAAGTCCTAAAATTACCATTGTTTTATTTTTTTGAATGCACTAAATAAAGCATATTTTTTTTAGAATAAATGTAATTTCTTTGTAGGTTGAAATTCTTCGTCAAAATGTTTTTTTAATAAAAAAAATGAAAATATATCTGATGAATTGTTGATTTTTTGAATTCTAAATTTTTGAAAACCAATTGAGTGAAGAGTAAAATAAACACAATATGATTATTCAAAATAATCTAACTAAACCTTAAAGATGTTTTTAGCTTTCATTAATTTTATAGTCATAATTTATAAATGTTATGTCAAAGAAAAAATTAGGTTTAAATACTATTTGTATACATGTTGGTGAAGTTAAGGATGAGCAGTTCAAAGGTGCTGTGTCACCAATGTATTTAAGTTCTTCTTACGAGTTTCTAGACGTTGATGTAAAGCGTTACCCAAGATACTTTAATACACCTAACCAAGAGTTTTTAGCTAAAAAAATAGCAGCATTAGAAAATACAGAATCTGCTTTGATTTTCGGTTCTGGTATGGCAGCCATAAGTACTATGTTTTTGGCTTTTCTACAACAAGGAGACCATTTGGTTGTGCAAAATACATTGTATGGTGGAACCGTAAATTTCATTAAGGAGGAATTTCCTAAGTATGGAATTGAATACACATTTACCAATGGTTATTCGGTTGAGGATTTTGAAAAAGCGATAAAGCCTAATACAAAACTTATTCATATAGAAACACCATCGAATCCTTTGATGACTATTACAGATATTAAGGCTATTGCAAGATTAGGTAAGTCCAAGGGCATTTTAACATCAATAGATAATACGTTTGCTTCACCAGTGAATCAAAAACCAATCGATTTAGGTATTGATATGGTGATGCATTCCGCAACTAAATATTTTGGTGGTCATAGTGATATTTTGGCGGGAGCAGTTGCTAGTAGTGAAGAACTCATTGAAAGAATTTTTAATGTCGGTAAAAATTTAGGAGGTAATCTTAGCGACATGACAGTTTGGATGCTAGAACGTAGTTTAAAGACTTTAGGACTACGAGTGAAAGCACAAACTAAAAATGCTATGAAAATGGCCAAATGGCTGAACAAGCATCCAAAAGTTTCAAAAGTGTATTATCCTGGTTTAAAATCTCACCCAGAATATAAATTAGCAAAATCTCAGATGAGTGGTTTTGGAGCGATGCTTTCGTTTGAACTTACTGAAGATTTAGATGCTTATAAGTTTCAGAAAGCGTTAAGATTAATAAAATCATCAATGAGTTTAGCTGGTGTAGAAAGCACGGTAATTTCACCACATTTAACCTCTCATGCATTATTAACTCAGGAAGAACGTGATGCTATAGGAATAAGTGATCAATTGATTCGTTTTTCTGTAGGTATTGAAGATGTCAAAGATTTAAAGCGTGATATTACTAATGCTATAAAAATGATTGAATAAACAATTACAGCTTCTTGAAGAAGAGAATTTTATTAGCTTTTCTTGTTTCTAAAATCGTATTTTAAATTGAGTTGAACAGACAATCGGTGAAAACTCTTTGTTTTAAACGAATGTCTGGCATAGCCCAAGTCAATATTGGTATGATTGTCAATATTTATACCAAGTCCAAGGTAAGCTCTGTTTTGTTGAAAATCGAATTCGTTTAGATTAAAATGAATTTCATCATAAAAGGATAGAAATAACGTTTTGTTTAGTGGTTGTTTCCCTTTTAATCTATAACGTAATCTATGTTTAAGGATATCTTCTGTTGGATATTCTAAAAAGCGCTGTTCTAATTTAAATCGATGAGACCAATTTAGCTTGAAGAGTTTGTGTTTCAGAACAACCTGTTCTAAGATGCGGTGTTCTAAAATATCTGGAGTGTTATTTATTTCAAAAGAAGTGTCTATGTCACCATAAGCATAGCCTACGCCAGCACTTATATTTTTATTAAAATGATAGTTTATACCAACAATTCCCAAATGCAAATGTGTGTTTTTTCTAGGAAGCTCGTAATTCCAATTGGTGTAAGAACCGCTTAAACTCAAAGCGTTTGTAATTCTGTTGGATGATGTAATTTCATACCAAGAACCCCAAGTAGTTTCACCCAAATTTTGAGCAAAAATTAAGTACTGAAACAGGAGCGTAAATGGTAATATAAATAGGTTAGTTTTCATGATATTGACTTAAAAAGTAAAGAGCCCATTTCTGGGCTCTTTCAGTCATGGAATTATTTAAACGTGGTCATTTAAGTGATGGTGTTCATCAATTAATGGCCCACCTTCTATGATTTGTTCAGAAGCCTCACTTGCAAATTTTTCAAAATTTAAGTGGAATGAATGTGCTAACTGAATCGCTTTACTAATGTATGCGCCTTTTTGTAACCAAGTATTCATTGGGTCTAGCATTTCTGATGGCACATTTGGACAATATTTTGGCATAAATAACCCAAATATTGGATGTTGTTCAAAATCTACATTGTCTAATTCACCATTAAGAATGGCAGTGATCATAGCTCTCGTATATTTTAATTTTATACGAGAACCTACTCCGTAAGGGCCACCGCTCCAGCCAGTATTCACTAACCACACATTAACACCTGCTTCTTGCATTTTTTTACTTAACATTTCAGCATAAACTGTTGGGTGAAGTGGCATAAATGGTTCTCCGAAACAAGCTGAAAATGATGGTACTGGTTCTGTGATTCCGGCTTCTGTTCCCGCTACTTTAGCAGTGTAACCGGAGATAAAATGATAAGCTGCTTGCCCAGGCGTTAGTTTAGATACTGGAGGCAATACACCAAATGCATCACAGGTTAAGAAGAAAATGTTTTTAGGATTTTCAGCGTATGATGGTTGTTGTATATTATCAATGTGATAAATAGGGTAGCTTACACGTGTGTTTTGTGTAATTGTACTATCCATATAGTCAACCTCACCATTATCTTTAAAAACTACATTTTCTAAAATAGCTCCAGGTTTTATAGCTCTGTAGATGTCTGGTTCTTTTTCCTCTGTAAGGTCAATAACTTTTGCATAACAACCACCTTCAAAATTGAAAATATTATTGTTAGCTGTCCAGCCATGTTCATCATCTCCAATCAATTTACGATTAGGATCTGCGGATAATGTTGTTTTACCAGTACCTGAAAGTCCGAAGAAAATAGCAGTATCACCATCTTCACCTACGTTTGCAGAACAGTGCATTGGTAACACATTTTCTTCAACAGGAAGAATAAAGTTTAAAGAAGAGAAAATACCTTTTTTTATTTCACCTGTATAAGCAGAACCACCTACAAGTGCTACCTTTTTACTGAAGTTAAGGATTGAAAAATTACCTTGTCTTAATCCACAACTTTTAGGGTCTTTTGCTTCATAACCTGGCGCACAAAGTACTAACCAGTCTTCCTCAAAATTTTCAAGTTCACTTTCATTATATCTCAAAAACATATTGTAAGTAAACATGTTAGACCAAGGATATTCGGTAACGGTTCTTACATTGGTTTTATATTCAGGGTCAGCACATACATAAGCATCTCTAACATATATTTCTTTTCCGCTTAAATAATCAGTGATTTCTTTTTGTAAGAAGTCAAAATTCTCAGGTGATATAGCTTTGTTCGTTTTTCCCCACCAAACCTTATCTTTAGTGTAATCATCTTTTACGATAAAACGGTCTTGAGGTGATCTACCAGTAAATTTTCCTGTATTTATAGCTAAAGTTCCGTTTGCGGTTTCTCTACCCATTCCTTTTTCAATGGTAATGGTTTGTAGCTCTTCTGGAGATAAATTCCATTGAGCAGTGGCTCCTTCAATTCCGTACTTCGTTAAGTCTCTGGTTTTCATAATCGGTTGTTTTAATAAGGTTTCCATGATTAATGTTTTTTGAATTGTTTAAAATGGCCAAATCAATGGCACTAATACTAGTGATACTATTAAGAAAAGTAGAAGCAAAGGTGCTCCAACCTTTAGATAATCCATAAATTTATAACCACCAGCTGTCATTACCATGGCGTTTGTTGTAGTGCCAACAGGTGTTAAAAATGCTGTAGATGCACTTATAGCGACAACTATCATAAATGGTGCTGCTGAAATATTCAAAGTGTTTGCAGCAATAATTACTATAGGTGCCATAAGAACAGCTGTTGCAGAATTATTGATAACTTGACTAAATGTTGTAGTGAGTAAGAACACTCCAGCTAGTAATACAACTGGATGTTGTTGGCCTAGAGTATTAACTAAACCGTTGGCAATTAACTCTGCAGTCCCTGTTTTTTGTAATGCAATTCCCATCGGAATCATAGCTGCAATCATAACTACACTTATCCAACTAATACCTTTGTAAGCTTTTGAAATAGGTACACAACCAGTAATCAATACAATACCAGCAGAAATAAGAGCTGCGATGGCACCAGGTACTACTTTAAAGACTAATAATCCAATCATTAATAGAAGCGCAAACAGTGCTATAAATGATTTTGAAGTTAAGTCAGTAATTGTTTTAGACATCCCTTCAGGACTACCGCATATTACCAAGTTTTCATGATGCTCTTTCAACTGATCGATATCGCTCCAACTACCTCTTACCAAAAAGGCGTCACCAGCTTTAACCAAAACCTCTCTTTCTGTAATTGGTATGTTATTTCTAGAAGCAGCCATTAATTGTATTCCAAAACGTTTAAAGAAATTACCTAATCTCATTTTTCTTCCAACTAAAATAGACTTTGGAGTCACCAAGATTTCTGCCATACCAACCTCTTGGTTAATGAGATTGTGTATTACTTCATCTTCAATAGATTCAATAGGTAAAAGTCCTAGTCTAAATTTTATCATTAAAGCGTTAATAGCTTCGGTATCTCCTTTTACGGTTATAATATCATGATATAGAAATTCTGTTGAGTTGGTTGGGAACTCTATATAAGGTTCGTTTCCTTTTAAAACATTAGGGTGTCTTCTTTTTATTCTGATGATTGAAACTTTGTGCTCACGTTCAAAATTCCATTCACCCATTTCTGTATTCAATAAAGGTGAAACAGAACGTACTCTAAGTCTGTAATAATCGTTTTCAAATCTATAAGCTTCAATCCATTTGTGTAATGTGTTACTGATGTCTACAGGTTTGTTATTCGTTTTGTTTTTTGGTAACAACTTGTAACCGATAAATCTGAAATAGAGTAGGGTTAGAAGTAGTAATGGTAAACCAATCAATCCAAACTCAAAGAAAGAAAAGCCCTCCATACCACTTTGAATCATAGTATTGTTAACAATGATATTTGGAGGTGTACCTGTTAAGGTGAGTAGTCCACCAGTATTAGAGCCAAACGCCACAGGCATAAGTAATTTTGACGGTAAAGTTCCTATACTCCAAGCAGAAGCAATGGTAACAGGCATTAAAGTAGCCACAGTACCTGTGTTACTTACGATTCCAGAAAGTAAACCAGATCCTAACGTTGTTATAAGCAATAATTTGGTTGAGCTTTTTCCGGCTAGTTTTATAAATTTTTGTCCTGCTAAAGCTGTCCAACCAGTTTGAGATAATCCTTCTCCAATGATAAACAGGGCAGCAATCATAATAACTGTAGTATTGCTAAATCCACTCAAAGTTTCATTGAGATCTAATATTCCAAAAAGAAATAAACTAATCATAGATAGTAGAGCTATGATGTCTGGTGTAAATTTTCCCCAAATGAATAAGAGAATGGTAACGGTTAGTATGATTAGCATTAAGCTCATGGTGTGGTGATTTTTATAGTATAAAATTACTGGCAAGACAAAGCAATTATTATGACAAATGTCATGCTTTTGACGAATTACGAAGTTTTCAATTTTAGGTGATTTAAATGATGAATTATAGAATTTTTACTACACGAAAGCGTTTTCGAAATAAAAACAATGTTATAATCTGTTAGCTTTTTAATATTTTTGACATCTACGAAAAGAAAAAAATTCATGAAATTAGATATTCTAGCCTTTGGTGCACATCCAGATGACGTTGAATTGGGATGTGGAGCTACATTGGCAAAAGAAGTTTCCAACGGAAAAAAAGTTGGTATAATTGACTTAACAAGAGGTGAGTTAGGTACGCGAGGAACTGCTGAAACCAGAGATAAAGAATCGGCAGATTCTGCTAAAATTCTAGGTGTAGCTATGCGCACAAATATGGAATTTGCTGATGGCTTTTTCGTTAACGATAAAGCACACCAAATTGAAATTATAAAAGAAATTCGAAAGTATAGACCAGAGATAGTTATTTGCAATGCCATTGATGATCGTCATATAGATCATGGAAAAGGAAGTAAACTGGTAAGTGATGCCTGTTTTTTAAGCGGTTTGAGAAAAATAAACACAAAGCATAATGATGAAGACGATTGGCAAATGCCGTGGAGACCGAAGGTAGTCTATCATTTTATTCAATGGAAAGATATTGAGCCAGACATTGCTGTAGATGTTACGGGTTATATGGAGCAAAAGATGGCATCTGTGTTGGCTTATAAGACGCAATTCTTTGATCCAGATAGTAAAGAGCCTCAAACTCCTATTTCAAGTAAAAATTTCACCGATAGTATTACCTATAGAGCAAGAAATTTAGGAAGATTAATCGGAACAGAATTCGCTGAGGGTTATACAGTTGAACGTTATCCGGCTGTTGATAGTTTATTTGATTTAAAATAATTTAAAAAAACCTTTTGTAGAAAAGGTAAAATAATATACATTTGCAACCCTAATTAAAATGGTGGTTGTAGCTCAGTTGGTTAGAGCGCTGGTTTGTGGTACCAGATGTCGTGGGTTCGAGTCCCATCTTCCACCCAAAAAGATAAAGCCTTTCAGAAATGAAGGGCTTTTTTTGTGTCTAAAATTAAAAAGCCTCTCATTTTGAGAGGCTTTAAGATTGTAAATTTAATTTTTTATTCTTCTGTAGCTTTGTCTACTACAATTCGGTCGTTTCTGTTAGCAACTTCCCAAGCCGTGTAGAATACAAGTCTTGTTCTATTTTCTAAAAGATCATACTCAATCTTATCTGGTGTATCACTTGGTTTGTGATAATCATCATGTGTACCGTTAAAATAAAAAATTACAGGAATATTGTTTTTAGCAAAATTATAATGGTCAGATCTGAAGTAAAAACGGTTTGGATCATTTTCATCGTTGTAGGTGTAATCAAATTCTATGTTTGTGTATGTTGAATTTACCGACTCGGAAATATTGTGTAGGTCTGTACTTAATTTATCACTTCCTATTAAGTATATATAGTTTCTATCTCCTTCTTTTCTCTTAGGATCAGTTCTACCTATCATATCAATATTTAAATCTGCAACAGTATTTTCCAAAGGAAAAACAGGATCAACATCGGTGTAGTATCTAGAACCTAGTAAACCTTTTTCTTCACCAGTAACATGTAGAAATAGAATAGATCTTTTAGGACCATTGCCATCTTTTTCAGCAGCTTTAAAAGCTTCGGCTATTTCAAGAATAGCAATAGTTCCAGAACCATCATCATCTGCACCATTGTAAACTTCGCTATTTTTTATGCCTTCGTGGTCTAAATGCGCTGATACTACTACAATTTCATTTGGTTTTTCAGAACCTTTAATATATGCTAAAACATTCTCTGAAGTGATATTTTCTGATGGATTTTCTATACTAATTTCTAAGTTAGTATTGATTACTTTTGGAGTATCCGATTCAGTAATGTCAGGATTTAATGTCTTTCCTAAATTCTCTGTAACTAATAACATAAACATAGCGCCATCATTACCCTTAATGGATAGACGACCTGATTCACCAGATTCAAATACTCTTTGGTAAAATGGTGCAAATCTAGAAAATTGTTCATCATCCATTAAGATGAGACCTTTTGCGCCTTTATCTGATGCAGCCTCTCTTTTGCTAGACAATGATTGTCTGCCACTGGACCATTTTGTTTCTTCAGAAGTACCTGATGTGACGTAATTTCCTTCTTCGTTTTTTGGTTCACCTGCTTTAGCTAACACAATTTTTCCTTTAACATCAATGTTATTATAGTCCGAATAGTTTTCGGTATCAATGCCATAACCAGCATAAACAATATCATTATTGGAAACATTTACAGATTCTGGTGTTCTTAAAACGATTTGGTCTTCAAAACTTATGAACTCTTTGTCATTAACCTTAACTAAAGCAGACGCGACTTTTTGCTTTTCTAAAGGCACTTCTTGGAAATAATCATTACCACCTAAAGGGGAAGGGATTCCCATAGCGATGTATTGCTCCTTTAAATATTCTACAGCCATCTTTTGACCTTTTTCTCCGGTTTCCCTTCCTTCAAATTCATCAGAAGCATATTTGAAGAGCATGGTTTTAAGCTCATCTGATGTTATTGTTGCAGCATATTTAGTAGGGTCAACCGTTTCTACTTTGGTTTGCTGAGTAGAGGTAAAGGTGCTAGTTTTTGATGAAGTACCGCAACTAGCAATTAAAATAGCAGTACTCAGTAGAATTATCTTTTTCATTTATATGGAATAGTTTAATTGTGACTTTAAATTAATAAAGTCGATTTAAGTGTTTTAAATGATTTCGGGTTTTAGCCTTTCGTCTGAATTTGCGATATACCAAGCCGTTGCAAATATTAATTTTGTACGCTTAGTTAATAAACGATAATTGATTTTATCGGCAGTATCTGTCGGCTTTGTATAGTCTTCGTGTTCACCATTAAAGAAGAAAATTACAGGAACGTTTTGTAGTGCAAAATTATAATGATCAGATCTATAATAATACCTATTTGGATCATTATCTTCATTATACTTATAATCTAAGCTAAGATTTGTAAACTCTTTATTAGCTTTTTGAGCAATAAAATGCAATTCTGTACTAATCTTATCAGATCCTATAAGGTAAATATAGTTTTCGTTATCAATATGCCTGTCATCAACTCGTCCAATCATATCAATGTTAAGTGTAGCAACGGTTTCTTCTATTGGGAACACAGGATTTTCAGTATAATATCTAGAACCATGGAGTCCAACTTCTTCGCCTGTAACGTGAAGAAAAACAACACTACGTTTAGGTCTATAACCGTCGTTTGTGGCCTTTTTAAAAGCTTCTGCCATTTCTAATACAGCAGCAGTTCCTGAGCCGTTATCATCAGCGCCATTATATATTTCACCATCTTTTATGCCTTCATGGTCAGAATGGGCTGTTATAAATACATATTCATCTGGAAACTCAGAACCTTTGATGTAGGCAATTACATTTTGAGAATCGTTTAAATTATCAGGTAAAACACTTTTAGGTACTTTTTGATAGTAGTCCTTATTAGATTTTGGAGCTTTTATCTCTTTAGATTTATAATAAGATCTAATGTAGTCGCAAACGTCATCATGCCCTTCTTCACCTGTCATTCTACCGTTATATTTATCGGAAGATACTTCTACTACGTGAGTTTTGAGTTCTTCAGGCTTAATAGTGTTGAGGTATTTTTCAACTACTTTTTTATCGTCATAGGTTATGCTATTCCTTAAATTATCGATTTTTTCACTATGCCTAAGGGAGGCACAAGACCCAACAAGGATGAGGGCTGAAGCAAAAAGTAGTTTCATCTAACGGATTGATTTAAGCAAAAATAACGAATTCTATAACATAATTTCTTAACTGAATACCAAAAAATCACAAATCTTCATCGATGTCTAAGCCTTCAAGAATCTCTTTAGAATCTTCAAGATTTTCTTCATCTCTTTCTTCGAGTTGTTCTGTGTCTCCAACTTCAAGTGTTGTAAAAACACCTTTATATATAGTAATACTTAAAGAAATAATAACTAAAAGAAAGATATACTGAATGGTTTTTGGTTTTTGCTTTTCTTTTTTAGAAAGAAAAACGATAACTATTCCGCATATAAATCCTGCTATAATAGGGAATATGGCGAGATTAGATAAAGGTGTTACGGCTAGTATTGTTGCTAGTATAGCTGAAATAAACCCTAAGGTGCTGAGTAGTTTTTTCATGTAATTAATGTTTAAGTCCAGAGGCGGAAACGATTTTTAACTCACCATTACCAACAGGAATTTTAAATTTAGCATAGACAGGGATTTTATTATCGTCTGCAGTAAGCCAAAGTAAGTTAGAATTACTACCTTTTAAGATGTCACTTCCTTTTACGGCTATAGATAGTTTATAACATTCTTTACTTCCTATCTGAGTTGAAATTGTTTCTTTATTGAGGTATTTTACGGTTATAATTGTTTCTTTATTATCAAATAAAACTGTGAAGTAGGACTGATCTCCAGGCTTGGCTTTATGAATATCTAAGTTTCTAATATTGTACAATGTGCTGACAATATCTTTAGTAGAAGCTCCGATTTTTATACTTTTATTCTCGTCCCAAGTTTGTCCATCTTTCTTCTTTTTCCTTTTAAGACTTTGTACCAATTTTGTTTTATGGTTGTATTTATACTGCATAAATTTATAATAGCCACCTTCGCTGATATCTCTTTTATATAAATACGGAGTTAAATAATTGACATTTACATAGCTTTCGTAAAGATCTCTAATCTTAAAAAAATTATCCCATTTAGTGTAGGTTGTTGCAGTACATTTAAGACGTAACAATATGTTTTTGGAAGTTTTTACTTCACTTGTTTCCATTTTTACTTGGGCAATGTCTGTTAATATTCCAGACATATTATAAGATGCAGTATATACTAACTTTTCTCCAGTAGCAATGGTTTTGTTTTGAGCAAAATTTTGATAACACGCTAAAAACAAAAGAATAAGAAAGAGCTTTTTCATAAAAGAAATGTATAAAATGATGATATCATTTATTATGCCGAAAATACGATGCTTTATCAAATGTTACTAATTTTTGAAATCGTAATTTTTTTATCTAAAAAAAATAGATAAAAAAAATACCTAGACTAAAAAAGGATTTTATGTTTGCACTCGTAATAGGATACATGGTGTGTTATTAATGAGATTCTAAATAGATTTCATTAGACTTTCTGTATTCTGAAGGAGGTCTTCCCATAATTTTGCTAAACGTATTACTAAAAGTTGGCAAACTACTATAGCCGACCATATTAGCAATCTCAGAAATATTATAATTAGAATTCATTAAATACTCTAAAGATTTATAAATTCTAAGTTGAGTGTAATAACTTATATAAGACATTCCAAGATCTTTTTTAAAAAGACGATATAAGGTTTTATCTGTCATGCTAAACTTGGCAGCTAACTCTGGTAATAAATGTTCCTGCTGAATATGGTTTGCCAAAAATGTAATTATCTGAATCAGTTTCTGATTAGTTGGTTCTGGTAATTGTAAGGGTAAAGATTCTGGAATAGTCTGTTCTAAAAGCACTTTAAAGGCTGTTACAATAGCGTACTGAGCTTCTTGAAATGGTAGAATATCTCCTTTCCAATCTTTGGTAAACAATAAGAGTTCCATCAATAAATTATTAGCAGGATAAATCCCTTCGCTCTCATAAAACTTACTAGAACTTCCTTGAATAGGAAAATATAAGTTCCGCATAAGAACCTTAGGAGAACTGGGGTAAATAGCGTGTTCTACTCTGGGCGGAATCCACATGTAATGTCGTGCCGGTAAGTAATATGTACTGCTAAGCGTCTTTACTTGTACCAAACCGCCTTCTGTGTATAAAAATTGGCCTTTTTCATGGCTATGAGATTCAATAAACGTTTCTCCCATTAAATCATGGTAGCAATAAACACTTTCAGGAATCTTGTCTACTTCAGTAAGATAATATTTCCTTTTCTGGATCAATTTATTGTAAAATGTATTTCTGCACTAAATTAATAAATAAATGTCTCTTTTAAATAAATAGTCATTAGATATCCTTTATAAATTGCTAAACTGTTTTGTCAATATCATAATTATGGCAAGTGAAATTCAGTAATTAAAGATTTTTTTAACCTAAATATTATTAATATGAACAATTTAATAGACATGAATAGAATCAAGTATAAAGATTATAAACAAAAAATTAAATCCCCTGAAGAAGCTGCTCTTCTAATAAAAAACCACAACGTATTAGGAGTAAGTGGTTTTACCAAAGCAGGTGATAGTAAAACGGTTTTACCACAAGTAGCTGAGAGAGCGCTACATGAAGACATACAAGTAACGGTATTAAGTGGTGCTTCTTTAGGCTATGACACAGATGCCGATTTGGCTAAAAATGGCGCTTTATATAAACGCATGCCATTTCAAGCAGATCCTACATTGCGAAAAAGTATTAATAACCACGATGTGCTTTATGTAGATCAGCACTTGGGACAAACAGCAGATATGCTACAAAGCTTAGATAATTTTAAGATTGATGTTGCTATCATTGAAGCTGCTTTTATAACAGAAGAAGGTTATATTGTACCTACAACATCAGTAGGAAACTCTCCAGTTTTCACTGAAAAAGCTGATAAAATTATTATTGAAATCAATACCACTTTTCCAGAAACGATTGAAGGAATTCATGATGTTATGTTTGTAAAAAAACAACCTAATAGAGACATTATCCCTATCACTCAATCCAACACTAGGATTGGTGATCCTTTCATTAAAATTGATCCCAAAAAGGTTGTTGCAGTAGTATTTACAGAAGTTCCAGACAGTCCAGCCGTGATTTCTGACCCAGATGATAAAACCACTGCCATATCCAATCATATTTTAAAGTTTTTAGAAAAGGAAGTTCAAGAAGGTAGACTATCAGAATCTTTACTTCCCTTACAAGCTGGTATTGGTAAAACCGCCAATGCTATACTTTCTGGATTTACCAAGAGTCCATTTAAAAACTTAACCATGTATTCGGAAGTGTTACAGGATAGTACTTTCGAATTATTTGATTCTGGAAAGTTATTGTTTGCGTCAGCATCTTCTATAACCGTTACAGAAGATTGCTCAAAAAAGATTTTCAGCAATTTTGAAAAGTATAAAGACAAATTGTTGTTACGCCCACAAAATATTAGTAATGCAGCAGAGGTGATAGGTCGTTTAGGAGTAATTGGTATTAACACAGCAATTGAGTTTGATATTTATGGAAATGTCAATTCTACACATATTACCGGAACCAAAATGATGAATGGTATTGGAGGTTCTGGAGATTTTGCTAGAAATGGCTATCTGAGTATTTTTGCTTGTCCTTCAATTTCTAAAGAAGGTAGAATCTCACATATAGTCCCTATGGTATCTCATACAGACCACACAGAACACGATGTAGATATTCTGGTAACAGAACAAGGTTTGGCAGATATTCGTGGATTGGCACCAATTGAGAGAGCTCGTGTTATTATTAATAATTGTGTGCATCCTGAATATCAAGAAGCTTTACAGGCATATTTTGAAGAAGCTTACGCTTTAGGTGGTCACACACCACATGTATTAAAAAAAGCTTTTGAATGGCATAGCAGATTAAAAAACAAAGGAAGCATGAAGTCTTTAGAGGTTGTAGAAAGCTAATTTTTTATATCAAAAAAACATGTTTATCAGAGAGTTAGTAAGATATTTCAAATTGTCTAATATTTTTCACTTAAAAAATAGGTTCTTTTAGAGAATAGTTTTTATATTTGCACCCGCAATCGGAGAAATGGCAGAGTGGTCGAATGCGGCAGTCTTGAAAACTGTTGAGGGTCACACCTCCGGGGGTTCGAATCCCTCTTTCTCCGCCAAGATTTATTCAAAATCGAGCAAAGTCCTGTAAACACCATGTTTACGGGACTTTTTAGTTTCTACAAAACATCAAAAAGTGTATTAAAAACCATTCTGTTGGTGACCTTTTGGGTGACCTTTTTAAAACCTTTTTTAGGTCACCTATTTGTTAATAACTGTTTATAAATCAATAAGTTAAACACAAAATGAGACCTAATTATTTCGTAAATTAATGTATAATTTTAAAGGTCACCAGAATGAACAAAACATTTGGATTATTATTCTACTTGAAGAAAAGTAAAGTAGATGCACAGGGCAAATGCCCTATTTATCTTCGTATTACCATAGATGGTAAACGTACAGAAATCAGTACAAAACGCAGTATTGAAGTTAATAAATGGAACAGTCAAGGCAATAAAGCAATTGGAAGAACAGAAGATATAAGAGAGCTTAACGCCTATTTAGATTCCCTTACTACAAAAGTATATCAAAGTCAAAGAGACCTAATTCAAGACAATAAAGAGGTCACTACAGAAACCCTAAAGAATAAGTTTTTAGGTATTGAAGAAAAAGAGCGTACACTCATAACCATTTTTGAAAACCATAATACACAAGTAAAAAAGTTAGTAGGTAGAGAATTTTCAGCAGGTACTTTAGAGCGTTACAAAACCGTATGCAAGCATCTTAAAGAATTTATGCAGCATCAGTATAAAGTAAGCGATATAAGTATTAAGCGAGTAAACCACCAATTTATAACAGACTTTGAGTTTTACTTAAAAACCGTTAGAAACTGCGGACACAACAGCACCATTAAATACATAAAGAACTTCAAAAAAATAGTGCGTATTGCTCTGGCTAATGGTTGGATAGCAAAAGACCCATTTTTAAATTACAAGGTGCGTTTAAAAGAAGTAGAACGTCAATTCCTTTCAGAAGAAGAAATACAAACAATGCTCGAAAAAGAATTACACACCAACAGATTAGAGCAAGTAAGAGACATTTTCATTTTCTGTTGCTTTACTGGTTTAGCCTATAGCGACGTTAAGAAGCTCTCAAAAGATAATTTGGTATTTGGTATTGATGGCGATAAATGGATTAAAACAAAGCGTACTAAAACCGATACACGCAGTAATATTCCACTACTTCCAACAGCTTTAGAGATTATAAAGAAATACGAAAACCATCCAGAGGCAGTAACAAAAGGTGTTTTACTTCCTGTATTAAGCAATCAAAAGTCTAATGCCTATTTAAAAGAGATAGCAGACTTGTGTGGTATTAATAAAAACTTAACCACCCATTTAGCGCGCCACACCTTTGCAACTACAGTTACTTTGTCTAATGGTGTACCAATGGAATCAGTAAGTAAAATGTTAGGTCATAAATCACTAAAAACGACACAACATTATGCTAAAATATTGGATAGAAAAGTAAGCGATGATATGGCAATTTTAAAACAAAAATTTGCTAACAAAACTAATACTAACGCTTCAAAAAGGATTGCAAACTAACACTTATACACAATAGCGTTAAGCAAACTTCTTAAAAACCACTCAAAACCCTTGTATTTACAGGGGTTTTACTGTTTTTTATGATTATAAATACGTTAATAACTGTTAATAAGTTTGTTTTATGTAAAGCTCAAAATATCGTAAATTAACACAATATAAATCAGGTGTTTACGCCTTTTAATACATTTTAATAAAAAATGACATTCGAAGTAATTACAAAGGATGATTTAAAGACTCTAAAACAAGAAATCATCACAGAACTTAAGACAATTTTAGGAAGCCAAACAGAGCAAAAAAAGTGGTTAAAATCAGCAGACGTTAGAGAGATGCTTAACATCTCACCAGGTACGCTGCAAAACTTACGTGTAAATGGTACACTACCCTACACAAAAATGGGTAAAACGATGTACTATGAGTATGACGATGTAATTAAAATTTTAACCCAAAACAAAAGTGCATAATGAGAATATACATACCAGAAAACTTGGATATATTCGAGTTAACGCATAACAACCCACCAACATTTAAACCTTATAAATTAGACAAGCTATGTTATATCTTGCATCTAATAAATGCCATTCCATTAATGGATAAAGATATTCAAGGCGAAGATTTTATACCTATAAATGCAAAAAAGTTGCAGGATAAAATTCAGAATTATAAGCAATACCTTGATTATTTAGAACAAGATTTAAAAATTATCGAATGTGATAACCATTATTTAGTTGGTGAAAAATCAAAAGGTTACAGATTAATTGAAAAATACAGAACACCTGTTAAACCATTTCAAGTAGTAGAGTTTACATTTCGTAAAAAATTAAAGGTTGAAAAAAATCGTAAACAAGAATCCGTTAAACATCTTGACTTTGCAACAAAGTGGTTTAATGATAAACTGCAAATTGATTATGATTATGTAGACGCTTTTTTACGTGAAGAACATCATTTAAAAATGCAAGATAGATCATTATGGGAGTATGACAGAATCAGAAAAAAACAAAAGCACCCAACAAATCAAATGATACACGCACAAATGAGTGCGCAAAGGTTAAAATGCAAAGATTATAATTTGATGCTGGATGATAATGTATATCGCTTACATACAAACTTAACAAATATGCCAAGTCGTATTAGAAATGCAATTACTTACGATGGTCAAAAATTATATTCGTTAGATATAAAAAACAGCCAACCATATATTAGCACAGTTTTGTTAAGTCGTGACTTTTGGATTGAGCAAAAAAATGAGCCAAATACACCTAACACTTTATCAATCTCTTTTCGTGAACCGCAGAGTCGTAAAAGTCTTTCTTTTAATAATATAAATGATATAAATAATAAAATATTAAACATATCACATATTAAAATTCATAGTAATGATAATTACATTATGTTAGGAGAAATCCCTCAATCCCTTATAGATAATGAGTTTCAACACTATATTGATTTAGTAGTATCTGGTAAGCTATACGAGTTTTTAGAAGAAGCTTTTCAAAAGGAATTGGGTATTCATTTAAAAGACCGTAAAGAAGTTAAAGCAGCAGTATTCCAAGTATTGTTTACAGCAAATCAATTTAAAGGTCAAGTTGAAGCTGCACCAAAACGTGTATTCGAAAAAATGTTTAAAGAAGTGTATGATGTGTTTGCTAAAATTAAAAGCAAAGACAAAACCCTACTTCCAAGATTATTGCAAAGTATTGAAAGTCATTTAATGATTAATGTTATTGCAAAGCGTATAGCAGAAGAATATCCAGAAGCACCTATCTATACCATTCACGATAGTATTACAACTACCGAAGAATATGTAGATGCTGTAGAGCAAATAATGAAAGAAGAACTATCTAAAGCGATAGGTCACCCACCAAAAATAGCAAAAGAAGAATGGTGCAAAAGCAATATGGATAAGCATCTTGAAAAGCTTAAACAAAAAACTTTTGCAACGGCATCATAACACAAAACAACCCAATTAACCCACTCGGTTTTTTGGGTTTTATTTTTTTATTGTAAATATTCCTACTTTACACAAAAAAGATTTATATTTTTATGGTTCTACTTTGAGAATAACTAACCGTAAAAAAGTAAATGAAATTCAACGAAGATTCAAGGGTCAAAATACCATCTATACTACACCTTACGCGATTAGGTTATAAATACTTATCTCTTAAAAATGCGGTTTGGAATGAAGAAACAAACATCTTTACTGATGTTTTTATAAAAAGTATAAAAAAAATAAATCACGATTTAGAAGAAGACGAAGCTAAACGTTTATTAAGTGACGTATCATTACTTTTAGATAACGAAGATTTAGGTAAGGCGTTTTATGATAGGTTAATTCAAAAAACAGGACATAAAATTATTGACTTCGATAATTTTGAAAACAACACATTTAACGTAGTTACTGAACTAACCTATAAAAATGGTGATGAAAACTTTAGACCAGATATTATTCTTTTAATCAATGGTTTACCTTTAGTGTTCATTGAAGTTAAAAAGCCAAATAATAAGGAAGGCGTTATAGATGAACGTAATAGAATTATTAGACGTTTCCAAAATAAAAAGTTCAGACGTTTTGTTAACATCACGCAACTAATGGTATTCTCAAATAATATGGAATACGATAATGATGATGTAGATACAGTTCAAGGTGTTTTTTATGCGTCACCCTCATATCATAAACCAGTATTTAACTATTTCAGGGAAGAAGAAACTTTTAATTTAGACAGCTTATTATTACCTGAAAATGATGATATTGAAAATAAAATATTAAAAGACAATAATTTGGTTATTATCAAACACTCACCAGAGTTTTTAACCAATAAAAATCCTAATTCACCAACCAATCGAGTATCAACATCTTTATTTTCAAAAGACCGCTTATCTTTTGTATTACAATATGCCATAGCCTATGTAAATGAGAGTACAGGCATACAAAAGCATATTATGCGTTATCCTCAACTATTTGCAACCAAAGCAATAGAAAATAAGTTAAATGAAGATACACGTAAAGGTATTATTTGGCATACACAAGGAAGCGGAAAAACAGCTTTAACATACTACAACGTTAAGTTTTTGACTGACTATTTTCAGAAACAAAACATCATACCTAAATTCTATTTTATTGTAGATAGATTAGACTTATTAATTCAATCTAAAAGAGAATTTGCAAGTAGAGGTTTAACGGTACATACGGTTAATTCAAGGGATGAATTTGTAAAAGATATTAAATCTAAAGCAGCTCTTCATAACGAAAGAGGTAATGCTGAAATTACCGTCGTTAATATCCAAAAGTTTTCTGAAAATGCTCAAATTGTAACAGAACAAGATTACGACATTAATATTCAAAGAATCTACTTTTTAGATGAGGTGCATAGAAGTTACAATCCTAAAGGTAGTTTTTTAGCCAATTTAGAGCAATCAGATAAGAACGCTATAAAGATTGGTTTAACCGGAACACCGCTATTGGGTAACGACTATAATTCTAAATCTTTATTTGGCGATTATATACATAAGTACTATTACAATGCCTCTATTGCAGATGGTTATACTCTTAAATTAATTAGAGAGGAAATAGCTTCTAATTATAAAATGGTACTTGAAAATGCTTTAAAAGAAATTGAAGTATTACAAGGCGATATATCCAAAAAGAAAATATTTGCAGACAGGAGATTTGCAGAACCTATGCTTGATTACATAGTAGAGGATTTTGAAAACTTCCGTTTAACCTACGGTGACAATTCAGTGGGAGCAATGGTAGTTTGCGATAGTTCAGACCAGGCAAAAATGCTATTTGATATTTTCAATTCAAAATATGCAGAAAACGAGAATGCTGTTTTAGACCAAGTAGCCGAAGAAAACGAATCCTATAACAAAAAGAAAAAAGATAGTTTTAAATTAAAGACTGCTACGCTTATACTTCACGACATAGGCACAAAGGATGAACGAAAAAGTGAGGTTGAAGATTTTAAAGATGGTAAAATAGATATTCTGTTTGTTTACAATATGTTATTGACAGGCTTTGATGCCAAACGTTTAAAGAAATTGTATTTAGGTAGATTAATCAAAAAACACAATCTATTACAAACCTTAACTCGTGTCAATAGAACATACAAAGATTATAGATATGGTTATGTAGTAGACTTTGCCGATATATCAGACGAGTTTAAAAGAACCAACGAAGATTATTTTAATGAACTACAAGCCGAAAATGGTGATGAGTTAGAAAGCTATAAAAACCTATTCTTGTCTAAAGAAGAAATTGAAGAGGAAATAGCCGATATTAAAGAAGTTCTATTTCATTTTGATACGCTTAACGCTGAAATATTTTCGCAACAAATCTCTGAAATATCAGACCGTAAAAAAATGTTGGCATTAGTGAAAGCGTTAGGTAATGCAAAGAGTTTGTATAATTTAATTCGCTTATTTGGTCACTATGAATTATTGGATAAAATAGACTTCAAAAAACTAACAATTCTATATCGAGAGGCTAACAACCATTTACAATTACTCAATCAAAAAGAAGCTTTAGAAAATGATGTCGATACTACCAACTTACTTAATGTAGCTTTAGAAGATGTCATTTTTATGTTCAATAAAGTTGGTGAGGAAGAACTTGTTTTAGCCGACCAATTAAAAGACACACTACGCAAAACACGAGAAGAATTATCTAATAACTTCGATAAAAAAGACCCTAAATTCATTAGTCTATATGAAGAGTTAGAGCGTTTGTTTAAAAAGAAGAAACTAAACGAAGTAACCCAAGACGAAATGAAAACCAATATTGGCGCATTAAAAGAAATACACGCCAAAATATTAGAGTTAAACAGACAAAATAAACTATTACAAGCAAAATATAATAACGACCCAAAATATTGTCGTATTCATAAGCGTATTGTAGAAAAAGGCGGTTTAACCCAAAGAGAAAGCCAATTATTTGAAGCCTTACAATCAGTAAAAAATGAAGCAGACCTTCAAGTAATACAAAATAGTCGTTTGTTGCAAAACGAGGGCTATTTAGATAAGATGATGATAAAATTGGTAATCAATCAATTTGTCAATCAAAACAAGATTAAATTAAACCCAGAGACTTCTAAATTCATAAACAATTTAGTAGTACAAGAATATACCAATGAATTTCACGGGCGTACAGCCTAATATTAGAGAGTTGATTAAATGACGACAACAGTACAATTTCAAACACAAGTAAAAAACCTTATAGACAGTCTTAAAGGGATCTGTTCTAATTATGGTTTAGGCAATAGCGGTGATGAATACATTATTATTACCCAAACATTCTTATACAAGTTCTTAAACGATAAATTCGCTTACGAGGTAAAACAACTAAATCCTGAATTAGCAAAAGCAGATAATTGGCAAAAAGCGATTGAGCAATTAAGTGAGGAAGAATACGAAATGCTAACCTTACAATTAAGTGCAGATACAGCAGTTCTAAAACCACATCATTTTATATCGCATTTATTTGGCATCCAAAATACATCAGATTTCGCATTGACTTTTGACGATACCTTAATGGATATTGCCATTCAAAACAACGATATTTTCTCGGTAGTAACTACAAGTGGCTCAAAAGAACCTTTGTTTGAAAGAATTAGCGAAAAAATTGATGAAGGCGATAGAAACGCATTTGCTAAAGCAGTAATAAATCAATTAGTTGATTTTAGCTTCGAGCATATTTTCAATGAAAAATACGACTTCTACGCTACTATTTTTGAATACCTAATTAAAGATTATAATAACGATAGCGGTGGCACGTATGCAGAGTATTACACGCCTCACGCAGTCGCTAAAATTATGGCATCTATTCTGGTAACCGAAGATAACATACAAGATGTTACCTGTTACGACCCAAGCGCAGGTTCTGGAACCTTATTAATGAATTTGGCACACGCTATTGGTGAGGATAAATGTACAATTTACTCACAAGATGTATCTAAAAAATCATCGAAGCTATTACGCCTTAATTTAATCCTTAACAATTTAGTACACTCGTTGCAAAACGTAGTTCGTGGTAATACCATTTTAGCGCCCTACCATAAAGACGACAATGGGCAATTACAAAAGTTCGATTACATCGTTTCTAATCCACCTTTTAAGTTAGATTTTAGCGAGTATAGAGACGATTTAGATAGTAAAGAAAATAACGAACGCTTTTTTGCTGGCATACCTAATATTCCTAAAAAGAAAAAGGAATCAATGGCTATCTACACTTTATTTTTACAACACATAATACACAGTTTAACTAAAACTGGTAAAGCTGCTATTGTAGTGCCAACAGGTTTCATTACCGCTCAAGGTATAGATAAAAAAATAAGACAAAAATTAATTAAAAATAAAATGTTAGCAGGTGTCGTATCTATGCCTTCTAACATTTTTGCATCAACAGGTACAAATGTCTCCATTATCTTTTTAGATAAAAATAATACTGATGAAATTGTATTAATCGATGCCTCAAATTTAGGAACAAAGGTTAAAGAGGGTAAAAATCAAAAAACAGTATTATCAGAAATCGAAGAGGAAAGAATTATAGATGTTTTCAACAAAAAAGAAGTTGTAGATGATTTTTCGGTAGTAGTTTCTATTGACGAGATAAAAAATAAAAACTACTCATTAAGTGCTGGTCAATATTTTGATATTAAAATTGAATATGTTGATATTTCAAATCAAGAATTTGAAGAAAAGATAACTTCCTCAAAACAGAAGTTAAATGAAATGTTTTTGCTCTCTAAAGATTTGGAAAAAAATATTGAAAAGAATTTATCAAAATTAGTCTATGGCGAATAGTAAATGGAAAAAAGAGCCGCTTAAAAAGTTATGTTACAGGATTGGTGACGGTTTACACGGTACACCTAACTATTCAGACAATACAGATATTTTTTTTATAAATGGTAATAATTTAAAGAATGGCAAAATTGTAATTACAGAGAACACTAATACTGTTTCCAAAGAAGAATTAGAAAATAATTATATCGCTTTAAATGAAAACACCTTACTCTTATCTATTAACGGCACATTAGGCAGTATGGCTTTTTATAACAATGAAACTGTAATGCTTGGTAAAAGTGCAGCATATCTTAATTTCAAAACAAATATAAATCGATTTTACTACTATTATTTCCAATTAGATGGTGTCCAACAATATTTTCATAATGTAGCAACAGGTTCAACAATCAAAAATCTTTCATTAAAATCAATACAAGATTTTGAAGTACCTGTCCCTGATGATAAAGAATGGCAATCAATAGTATCTATTTTATCTTCATTAGATTCTAAAATTGAACTCAATAATAAAATAAATTCAGAATTAGAAAAAATAGCAAAAACTATTTATGAGTATTGGTTTGTACAGTTTGACTTTCCAGATGTAAATGGAAAACCTTATAAATCTTTTGGAGGAAAAATGATATATAATGAAATATTAAAACGTGAAATTCCTTTTGGCTGGAAATTGAAAGCTTTAAATGATATTGAATCAAATATTATTACAGGGAAAACACCATCAACAAAAATTAAAGAAAACTTTGATGGAGATATTCCTTTCATTACTATTGATGATATTAGGCAAGACACATATATATATAAGACAGAAAGAACATTAACAAAAAAAGGTGCAGAAACTCAAAGCAATAAGTATCTTGATGAAAATGATATTTGTGTTTCTTGCATAGGTACAGTTGGTATTATTGGTTTTGTTGGCAAGAAATCACAAACCAACCAACAGATAAACACAATTTCGACTCCTAAAGAATATAATAGATATTATCTTTTTCAATATTTAAATGATTTTTTCAATTTTAATTCAGCTGCAAAGAAAGGAGCTGTATTAAGTAATATGAATAAAGGTGATTTTGAAGCGATACCTGTAATTGATCCAGATAAATACTTAAAGCAGATTTATTTTGAGAGAGTTGACAATATTTTCAAGACAATTGCAAACAACATCAAACAAAACCAAAAATTAGTAGCATTAAGAGATTGGCTATTACCAATGCTAATGAATGGGCAAGTAACCGTTAAAGAAGCACAAGAGCATATTAACCAAGCAGCAGAACCACAAGAGAATTATAGCATAAATAGTAAGTGATTTTAGAGAGCATACATACAAATTCAATTTTAAGAGAGTTACCTACTGAAGGCCATAGTCCTTTATTGGTAATTGGTAGTGATTATGAAATGTATGTAGCAAAAAACGACAAAGGCAAAGAGCCACCATTTGCGTTAATAAATGAATGTTTAGCAGCCTATTGTTTAAACCGTTGGCAAATTGCAACACCTTATGTAAAATTGGTTAATGTTGCAAAGGAGTTAATAACAGTACAAGATAACCTATCTAATAATCACAGACCACATTATTATGATATGCCTTGTTTTGGTTCAAAATTTGTTAAGAATCCTCTTGATGTAAATGCCTTATTAGTTACAGATAAAAAGAAAGCATATAATAAAATACTGAACCCATTAGATGTGTTTCATATTACGTTATTTGATACTTGGGTAGAAAATGACGACAGAAAGCCAACGAATTATAACCTCATTTTAGAACCAAATGTTAAAAAGTTTAGAGTATTACCAATAGATAATGCGTTTATTTTTAGCACTATGTCTTACCAAGACTTAAACCCTGATTATGGCGTAAGTGTTAGTGTAAACGACCATTTATTAGTATCAGAATTAGGTCATCTTATAAAGAAGAACACAACCATAGATGATAATTTTATTAACAATGAAAGAGAATATTTCTATCTTTGCCTCGAACGAAGCGAACAAGGTTTTGATGCTTTTATGAATCAAGTAGCTGGTTTTTATACCATTGATTCAGATTCTATTACAAACTTAAAATCGTTTTTATTCAACGAAGAAAGAAATAATAATGTCTTTGATGAATACGTTTATAGATTAAAGCAATGAAACATTAATTACAGAGTTTTAATCAAAAAGAAGGATAATTTAGATGTTACATCTGTCCTTTAAAAAACAATAGAAAATAGCAGATGAATAGTTTTTATTCCATATTAAAGTTGTCCCCAAACATTGCAACAGAAGATTCTGTAGCAATAGGGATGCTTTTGTTTGATGGTAAAAAGTTTCGCACCTACTTTTCAGATAAGAAAAAGAGATTAGCCAATAACCTACTTGATGATAAGAATGTAAATCTAAACTTCATTGTCAATCAGATTATTGAAAAATGTAATGCAGTAAATTCAGATAAGGAAGAACTAAAGTTGTTTTACAAATTCGATAAACTTTCTGAAATATCTTATTTTGATTATTTAAGTAATTATTCCAACGGCATAATTCAGTTTTCTAAACCGAAACCTTTATATGAGGAAATGAATGATATAGCTTTTGAAAAGCTAATCAATTTCTTATTTAACGAACCGTTATATGGAAATTACCTTGTAGCATCAAGTGAATTGTCTTTATATCGAAATGTTGTTGAAAGAAAGCTAATTAATAAAGTTGATAAAAAGGTACATACACACTATAGATTTAAACCAGAGGTATTCCCTTCTATTTATTTCTCTTATGAAATGGATTGTATAGGATTGAACGGTTCATTAATTGGTGCGAAATCATTGCCTTTTGATAAATCGGCACAAAGTTTAGATAAAGATATAAGCCATTATTTCACTTTAATATCTTCCTTAACAAGTAAGTACAACAAATCTTTAAAGGATAATAATTTCTATTTAATTTCTGAAGAGCCAGAAAAGATTGGAAGTAAAGAGCATAAACTTTGGGAATCTGTTCGATACAACGAATTAATTTCTGTAATTCATCCTGAAGAATCCAATTTAGTTGCAGACAAAATTATTGAGAAAAAAGCTGCTAAATTTCTTGAAGAAGTAGAATAATCTATTCCCCCACAACCCAAAACCCAGTTTTTTGCGAAAAAGCAAAAACCCTCTGTCTTTTGTGTTGTTCCGCTCACCTCTACAAGTTTAGCGTTTTTTTGTCTTTAAGGTAATAGCACATTACAGCTTTGGTTCTCATAAAATCAAACCAAACTGCAATAAGCTATAAAGTATTATTTTATCATAAAAACCCTAAACTCACCCAAGCTATGTTACATAATGCGTAGTTATAGTAGCAAAAATCCTTTCAAGGGTTTGCTAACGCAGTATTCTTATATTTTCGTAGCTATAACTGGTATTATGTAAAATATCCGCTTATCCCACGCTCACATTGGAACACACAACATCATTCAGTACTATAATGAAACAGTAGTTAGTTAAAGTAGGTTAGAAAATTAGTTATCTCATTCAACTGCACAAAACCATCGTTAAGTTCAAGTATTCCTTACCTCAAATCTTTGTTTGTTTCATTTCGTTAACAAATATC
The DNA here is from genome assembly GCF_029911945.1 of Winogradskyella sp. SYSU M77433. Taxonomy (NCBI): domain Bacteria; kingdom Pseudomonadati; phylum Bacteroidota; class Flavobacteriia; order Flavobacteriales; family Flavobacteriaceae; genus Winogradskyella; species Winogradskyella sp. SYSU M77433. The sequence continues at coordinate 86,656 of NZ_JARYTG010000009.1, forward strand.
AAGTAACATACAGCTATAATTGAAAGCCTTTAAATTGTGCTTAACTTGAAAATGCAGTACATAATAAAATAAAAAAAGATAGCAAATATAGGTAGCTACCTAATGCCAACGCTATATGCTATAAAGGTCAAGCCCTAAAGGGTTTTAAAGAAAACTTTTTTCAAAATAGTTATTCTATTTCATTAAACGTATTAACATAAAAAACTTTTATTCAAAAACCTTGACAGCATCATCCACGCTACCAAAGCATCAGCTTTCTTTTTTTGTTTTCTTAAAAAAAAATAATAGTAAAAAGAAAAAGCCCTATGATACAAAACCATAGGACTCTTTCAGCTTCAAAGGTCAGAATGAAACTTATGCCACTTCTACGATGTTTAAAACGTTATATGCGCCATTTTTAAGCGGATACTGAACACCGTTAATCTCTTGAAAGAACTCTACTAATAAAAGAAACACATCGTTTCCTGTACCTGTTGGCACACCTGCTGGAGTTAATGTTTGCGATGCAGAAGTCGAATCAATTGGAATATTTACAGTCGGACTGTACTCAATCGCATTTTCTGTAGTATCAAAATCAACTTTTAAGAAAGCAGAAGTAAAACTAACGTGAGTTGCGCCACTTGGATAAGCAATATCGTTTGTAGGTGTTAAATTTGGGATTGAAATTTCACCTGTAGAACCATCAACGCTAAAAGGAGCAAATAAAACCGCACTTAAAACAGCTCTATTATTAAAATCAAAGCCTTTTAAAGCCGCTTTACCTTCTGGTGTTGCCAATCCTGTTGCCACATTTCTTTCGCCTCTTATAGAGGTTGTATCAAAGTTCTTAATTTGCGTCATTACTTGCGTCACACGACTTGAAACTCGATTATCTTTTGCTCTAATCATTAAGTTTCTTGCAGAAGTTCTTAACAACTTACCAGAAGATGCAGAACTACCAAATTCAGAACCATTTTCACGAGTACGCTCAAACGCAGGATCGTTTTGAATACGCTCTTTTGAAACACCGCTTTTAGTCTTTACTAAATAGCCTTCTTTACCCTTGTAAAACGTCAAATTATCTAACGTTCCTTCGAGTTTAATAATACCTTTTAACTTTGCCATAACAATACGTTTTTTAATGATGAATAATCAAATATACGTGCTATAAAGCATCAATATTTATAAGCACTTCCGTACTGTTTACAACTTGCCAAAACTTCCGAAATAGATAGTTTTTTCACTGCGATAATTGTCGTATATTGTATATGAGAGCTTTACAGCTACGGTATAGCTAAAGTATAGTTAGAGTATTAATTTTAAATTTTGAGCCAATGAGTAGAATCTGTATTTACCCTAAAGACGTGCAAGTGGTAACAGGTAAAAGTGAGCGTTATGGTAGAACTATAATCAGCAAGATTAAAGAACACCTTAACAAAGAGTCACACCAATTAGTTACTATCGATGAATTTTGCGACTTTATGGGCTTTGAAATCAGTAAAGTACGAGGATTAATCAAGTAAATTTCGTATCTTTAACACAAGGTTTTAAAGGTGACCTATTCGGTGACCTCATAATGGTACAGGACTGAAACATCAATAAATAAAGGCACTACGAAAGAGGTTCACTTACCTCTTTCTCCGCAAAGGCTTTACCAACATTGGTAAAGCCTTTTTTGTTTTCGTAAATTATTTGTAAAATTTTTTACATGTTAAAACTCACGTTATCAATTTTTTTGGCATTTTAACAATTAATTATGTGCTACTGTAGCTTTCACAATATATTTAGAATCGGAATATAAAGAGACTTATATAAAAGCCTTAAATCAAATATATTATGAGTAATACATCTACGCTTAAACAAACTAGCTTGTCACCTACAGAAGCAGCTTTAGAGATTTACGATTTAGCAATTAAACATCGAGATGAAACCGAACAACTAAGAAGAATGGCACCAGCGGTTGTTGACCGTATGAAGGATTTGCAATTGTTTAGACTTGGTTTACCAAAATATCTTGGAGGATGGGAAGAAAATCCTGTAGAAGTATTCAAGGTTTATGAGTTGTTAGCAAGCGCTGAAGCATCTGTAGCATGGAGTGCATGGAATAATCATTTGGCTTGTACCTTCGGTAGATTCCTAGATCAGGAAAGTATGAATGAAATTTATAAAAATTCATCTGATGTGTACGCTAACTCTGCACGACCAGAAGGTGTAGCGGAAATCGTAGAAGGTGGATATAAAGTTTCTGGACGTTGGACACTAGTATCTGGTTGTGAAATATCAGATTGGTTTGCTTTACGTTGCCTTGTTACTTCTGATCATTTACCAAAAACATTAGGACCTGGCGCCAAATTAAAATTACTCTTTCTTCCTAAATCTGAAATAAATATTATTGACACATGGAGTGTTGGTGGGTTGAGAGGAACGGGAAGCCATGATGTTGAGATAAAAGATGCTTTTGTTGAAGAAAAATACGCCATTGATTTCGATAGCCCAGTTGAAATTGATAACCCTTACAGTAGATTACCTATAGGCTGTATGAATGCCGTAGGTAATGCGTCAATTGCCCTAGGGATTTTGAAGTCTGCTATTACAGATTTAAAGCGTTTGTGTGCTGAGCGTGTTACACCAGGTAAAAATCCTGATTTAAGAGATAGGCTACAAATTCAGAGTGCTTTAGCCAAGGCAATAACAACTTTAGATTCTAAAAGATGTCAATTGCACAGTACAGTAAATGTAATATGGGAAGAAGCTAAAGCTAATAACAGATATACAGATATACAATTGGCAGATGTTTGGTCAGCCTCTGTACAGGCAGCAACAGAAGCAAGAGCTATGGTTACTGAAATATATGCTGTAGCAGGAACAGCGTCATTGTATACAACATCACATATAGAACGTGCACACAGAGATATTCATGCTGTTCTACAACATGGTATTATACAGCCTCACTGGTTAACTCAAGCAGGAAGAGCCTATGTTGGCTTAGAACCTACAGGAGCAATGTTTAGGGTGTAACACTAATTTTAAAATTTAACATAAAACAACTTTAATTTATTAAAATATTAATGCTTTTCTATAAGCATTAATTCTAATTTTAAATTAAAATAAAAAGTTTAATGATAGACGTTATAAAAAATAAGAAAGAATGGGTTGAACTTTTAGAAGTCTTTGGAAATATTGATTTCTATCACACTTATGACTACCACCAACTTTCTAAAAATGAAGGGGAGTTTCCTGTCTTAATAAAATATACTGAAGGTGAAACGGTGTTAGGTTTGCCACTCTTAATAAGAACCATAGAAAACTCAGAATTTAAAGATGCTGTATCAGTTTATGGCTATTCGGGTATTTTAAGCTCTGGCACAGACGAAAAATTTAATAAGGACAACTTTTATAAAGAGTTAAACGCTTACTTTAAAGAGAATAATATCATTTCAGTTTTTTCTAGATTTCATCCTATATTAGAGTATCAAGATGATATTTTGAATGGTTTAGGTCAAATCACAACACTAGGAAAAGTGGTTTGTATAGACTTAACTGATACCATTGAGAATCAAAGAGCAAAATTCAATAGAAGATTAAAAACATATCTAAACAAATCCAGAAAGCTATGTACAGTGATTAATGGAAGTGTTGAAGAGTATAAAGATATTTTCGTGAATTTATATGAAGAAAATATGAGGCGTGTAGACGCTGACGATAGTTATTTCTTTTCCGATAAGTATTATCAAGAAATTCTTTCAAGTGATGACTTTGAGTCAGTATTAAAGCTCTGTATTCATAATGAAACTCAATCTATAATAGGTGCTGCGATTTTTATAAAAACAGGAGATATTGTTCAGTATCATCTATCAGGATTAAGCGAAGATACCTATGAGGTAGATCCAATTAAACTCATTATTGATGAAGCCAGAATAGAAGCTACAGATGAAGGTTATAAAATTTTTAACCTTGGAGGTGGAAGAGGTAGTAACGAGGATTCATTATTCAGGTTTAAAAGTGGTTTTTCAAAAGATTTCAAAGATTTCAAAGTTTGGAAATATATAGTAGACGAAGAAGCTTATAAGAGTTTATTGAAGAACCGTTTGGCAACAACCGAAGATATTGAATTGAGTTATTCAGGTTTTTTTCCAGCTTACAGAGCAAAGTTAGAAGTAACAACATCATAAGATTTACTTAATATATAAAAATAAGGCCGTAAATTTTGATAAAGTTTACGGCTTTTGTTTTGGGTTAATTGTGTTGAGATATTGAATTCTATATTCAAAAATCAATATCTTTGAAGTAAATAAAACTAGATAGTAAATAACTTCATTTCTTATGGATTCTCTTTTCCAAATTTTCAAAGTTGATGTTGAAGAAGCCAATCGAATAGCTTCTGAAGCTAATGAGCCACATAGACATGATTTTGAAGAATTAATGATAGGAAACAAGGGAGTTTTAGAACACTTCATTGATTTCGATTCGGTTGAAACCAGAGCGCCTTTTGTGAGTTTTGTAACCAAAGGTAAAGTACACCGCGTGCAACCAAAGCCATTAAATGGAGAGTGTGATATTTGGGTTATCCGTTTCAAAAGTGAATTTATTCCTGAGACTACATTTCAATTGTATTCCTATTACCACAATCAGGCAGATTTGCAATTAGATTGTGGAATTTGCTTTAATAGACTGATTTTGTTGTGCCAGATGATTTTTGATGAAAACCAAAAAACTGTTCCTAATTATGCTATTATACAGCAAACTTTAAACCTTATTTTTACGATTGTTGAGGGTGAAAGACAACGAATCAATCCATATGATGAGGATTTGCAGAAAACGCAACACATATCTTTCAAAAATTTCCTATCAATCCTTGAAGAAAATTACAAGCGTTCCGTTGGTGTGGAATATTATGCTGAGAAGCTTTTTATGTCTTCAAGAAATCTGAATTTAATTTGTCAGAATATTTTATCGCAAAGCGTTTCTGAAATTATTGAAACAAGAAAGCTTATTGAAGCCAAAAATTTGTTAGTCAGTACTAATAAATCCATCTCTGAAATCGCATACGAATTAGGTTATAATGAGAATTCTTATTTCTCTAATGTATTCAAAAAGAAGGCCGGACAAAGTCCTACAGAGTTTAGAGAAGAGATGAAAAACTTGCTGATTTCTTAATTTTACAACTCATTTACCGAATAGTGTAAAGAACTTACTGTATTCTCATTGCATCTTTGTACCAACAAAAAACATAAACAATGAGTACTACAGCAAAATGGACAATTGATCCAACACATAGTGAAATCAATTTCAAAGTAAAACACTTAATGATCTCTAATGTTAAAGGTGAGTTTACTGAGTTTGAAGCAGAAATTAGCGGTGAAGATTTTACAGCATCTAAAATTTCAGCAAAAGTAAAGTCAGATTCTATTTTTACAAACAACTCGGATAGAGATGCACACCTAAAAAGCGAAGATTTCTTTGACGCTTCAAAACATGAATTTATAACTTTTGAAGGTACAAAGCTTACAAAAGTTGATGATGATGAATATTCATTAGAAGGTGATCTTACCATAAAAGATACAACTAAAAACATCGCATTGTTATTAGAGTACGGAGGACAAATGAAAGATCCTTACGGAAACGAAAAAATAGGATTTTCTGTAAATGGTAAAATCAATAGAAAAGATTGGGGACTTAACTGGAACGCTGCTTTAGAAGCAGGTGGAGTTATGGTTAGTGATGAAGTTAAAATCATCGGAGAATTACAGTTTGTTAAACAAGCATAATTAATTTTATTTCTCTAAGATGAAGCGAAGTAAATTTATTAAATCAATGGCATTGCTGCCAATAATAGGAGCATCTATGAACTTACAAGACTTAAACAAAATAACATCTAAAATGAGTAATACCAGCAAAATGCCAGTATTATTCCTAGGTCACGGTAGTCCAATGAACGCTATTGAGGAGAATGAATTTGTTTCAGGCTTTAGAAAGTTAGGTCAGGAAATTCAAAAGCCAAATGCTATTCTTTGTATTTCAGCGCATTGGGAAACCAAGGGGACCTTCGTTACAGCGATGAAACAACCAAAAACTATACACGATTTTGGCGGTTTTCCACAAGCGTTGTTTGATGTGCAATATCCAGCACCTGGTAGTCCTGAATTGGCTCAAACCACTAAGGATTTAATTAAAACAACAGAAGTTGGTCTCGATGAAAATTGGGGATTAGATCATGGCTCGTGGAGTGTTATAAAGCACATGTATCCAGACGCAAATATTCCTGTGATTGAGCTGAGTATTGATTATACACAACCGGCACAATACCATTACGATTTAGCAAAACAACTTTCAGAACTTAGACATAAAGGCGTTCTAATTATTGGAAGTGGAAATATGGTACATAACCTTAGAATGGTAAACTGGAGAAAACTTAACGAAGAATATGCTTACGATTGGGCTATTGAAGCTAACGAAAGCATGAAAAACTTCATTTTAGACGATAATCATAAAGATCTAATAAACTTTAGATCACAAGGTAAAGCCTTTGAGCTGGCAATACCAACACCAGAGCATTACATGCCATTAATTTATACCATGGCATTTAAAGACAAAAATGATGATGTATCATTATTTAATGATAAGCCACTAGGAGGATCGTTGACTATGACATCAGTTAAAATAACACCAAACACTTAAAATTTTAAACACTAAAAATTAAAAATCATGAAAAATTATTTATTAATAACATTTACACTTTTTGCTACGGCTTTTACAGCCTTAAACACTACATGGAGTAATGATGATGCGCATTCTACATTAGGATTTACGGTAACTCATCTAGGTATCAACGATGTTACAGGAACATTCAATGATATTGATATTACTTTAGAAGCTTCAAAAGAAGATTTTAGTGATGCTGAATTTTCATTAGAAGCTAAAACGGCTTCAATTGATACAGAAGTTGAAGCTAGAAACAATCACTTAAAAAGTGCAGATTTCTTTGATGTTGAAAAATTTCCAACATTAACTTTTAAGAGTAACAAAATGAAAAAAGTAAAGAAAGATCATTATACACTTGAGGGTGACTTAACAATGCATGGTGTAACAAAGCCAGTAACATTAGACCTAACGTTTAGAGGAACAACAGTTAACCCAATGAATAAGAAAACAACTGCTGGTTTTCAAGTTACAGGAACTTTAAAAAGATCAGACTTTAACATTGGCGAAAAATTCCCTGAAGCTATGATTAGCGATGAGGTTAGAATTAAAGCTGATGCTGAATTCATCCAATAAATATTACCTAAAATAGATTGATTGATAGCTAAAAAGTGGGCTCATTATTTATAAGAGCCTGCTTTTTTCTTATTTTAACTCAGCTTCAATAAATACAGGAAAATGATCTGAAGGAAATTTGAAATTTACAGAACTAGAGAAAATAGCATATTTCTCAACATTCACCTTAGGGTTTTTTGAAACCAAAATATGATCAATCCTTTTATTTACAGGCTCATCATATTTAAAACCAGTGAAAGTTCCTTCTGGTCCAAAAATAATATCAGCTATTTCCTTTGAATCATAAAAATCTACTTTTGTTTGTGCTATAGCATCACTGTTTGGTTCTACATTGAAGTCACCAGTAATAAACACAGGAAGGTTTTCCGTGTTTACTGATTTAACTTTATCTAAAATCAATTTTAAACCTTTCTTTTGGGCTACTTTTCCAACATGATCTAAATGTGTATTGAAAACCCAAAATTTTTCCTTTGTAGATTTAAGAGTAAACAACCCATACGTGCATACTCTTCTACAAGCACCATCCCAGCCTTGAGATAACTCATCTGGTGTCTCAGATAGCCAAAATGTATTATCTTTTTCTACTGATACAGTCTTCTTATTGTAAAAAATAGCTGAGTATTCACCTTTATCTACGCCATCTCTGGCTTTACCTATAAAATTATAATCAGTTAATAAAGTATCTAAATCTTTCATTTGACCAGGCAAAGCCTCTTGAACTCCAAGCACATCAGGAGCAAAAAATAATACTTGAGAAGTCAAAAATTCTTTTCGGTTTGGCCACGCGTTCTCTCCGTCAGAAGCTACATTAAGTCTAATGTTATAGGACATTATTTTAGCATTGTCTTCAGGAACTTTTTTCTCTGCACAGCTTGTGAAAACAATGATAAATAATAAGAGTGTTGCTTTTATAAAGTTCATATTTTATGTAATTGGTCTTCACAAAAATAATAAAGCTGTTATTAAGATTTCTTTAGTAGGTAATATTATTTCCATCATAGATTAAATACTTATTTTTGTCAAAAAAGAGACCATGTCTATTATAGAAAAATTACAGTGGCGCTACGCTACAAAGAAATTTGATAGTAATAAAGAATTATCAAATGATAAACTCCAAACTCTTAAAGAAGCTTTTAATTTAACAGCCTTATCTTATGGATTACAAACTCTAAAGTTAGTTGTAGTTAAGGATAAGACTAAACGAGAGGCGTTATTGCCATGTGCTTTTGGACAACGTCAGGTAATAGATTCCTCTCATCTATTGGTATTGTGTATTCAATCAGAAATAGATGATAAAGATGTTGATAATCATTTTGATAATATTAAAAATATCCGTGAAACTCCAGATCATATTCTAGACCCATTTAAAACCCAGATGAAATCTACAATTTCTTCTATGTCATTAGATAGAAAAGTAGATTGGGCAACAAGACAAGCTTATATAGCATTAGGAAATCTAATGACTGTTTGTGCTGTAGAATGTATTGATAGCTGTCCTATGGAAGGATTTAAGCCAGCAGAAGTAGACAAAACTTTAGCTTTAGATGAATTAGGTTTAAATTCTGTTTTATTGCTTCCTGTAGGGTATAGAGCAGAGGATGATATGTTTTCAACGTTTAAGAAAGTTAGAAAAACAGTTTCAGAAACAGTAGTTGAGTTATAATTAAAATGCTAAGAAAAGTAAATATTTATGCCAGGATTTGAATTATTTGGTGAAGCAGAACGAAAAGAAGTAAATGATGTTTTAGATAATGGTGTGTTAATGCGCTATGGTTTTGATGGGATGCGAAAAGGTCATTGGAAAGCAAAAGAACTTGAAGCAGAACTCGAAACTGCATTTAAAACCCAACACGTGCAATTGGTATCTAGCGGAACTGCAGCTGTATCTGTGGCATTGGCTTCTGCAGGTGTAGGTGCAGGAGATGAGGTTATTATGCCAACATTTACTTTTGTTGCTAGTTTTGAAGCTATTATGATGTTAGGAGCAATTCCTGTTTTGGTTGATATTGATGACACTCTAACTTTAGATCCTAAAGCTGTAGAAGCAGCTATTACGGATAAAACTAAAGCCGTAATGGTGGTTCATATGTGTGGTAGTATGGCAGATCTAAATGAACTTCAAGATATTTGTAATGCTAAAGATTTAATTTTGGTTGAAGATGCTTGCCAAGCCATTGGTGCCACTTATGAAGGAAAGCCACTAGGAAGTGTAGGTGATTTAGGTTGTTTTTCATTCGACTTTGTAAAAACCATTACTTGTGGCGAGGGTGGTGCTGTTATCACTAATAATAAAGATTATTACATTAATGCAGATCATTACAGTGATCATGGTCATGATCATATTGGCAATGATAGAGGTGCGGAAACCCATCCGTTTTTAGGATATAACTTTAGAATTTCAGAACTCCATGCAGCTGTAGGTTTGGCTCAGGTTAAGCGTTTACCAGAGTTTCTAGAAATTCAACGTAAATTCCTCAAAATTTTTCAAGAGACATTATCTCAAATTCCTGAAATCACATTGAGAACTGTACCAGAAGGTGGAGTAGAGAGTGGAGCTTTCTTCAATTTCTTCCTTCCAAATATAGAGATTACACGAAAAGTAATTCAGGCTTTTAAGGAAAATGGTATAGATGCTTGTTGGAACTATTATGACAACAATTGGCATTACATTCGTAAATGGGACCATTTAAAGGATTTAAAATCATTATTCCCAATTTCCGAAGAAGTTAAGGAGGGCTTAAGTTATCTTCAGACAAAGTCTTTCGAACAATCAGATCATTTTATAGGTAGAAATATTTCTTGCCTGATTAAATTATCTTGGACAGAACAAGAAGTGAAGGACAGAGCAGATAAGATGGCTGAAATTATTAAGAGTGTACTTTCTTAATAATTTACGTAATCAACAATTTCTAAACCATAGCCAATCATTCCAACACGTTTGGTCTGTAGACTGTTTGAAATTAATTTCAACTTGCTGATTTTTAAATCGTGAAGTATTTGCGCGCCAATACCAAAATCTTTGGTGTCCATAGCAATACTCGGAGCTTTTACTAATTTACCTTCAACTTGCTCTTCTTTTAGAATTGCCAATCTATTTAGCAAATTCATAGACTGTGCTTGTTGATTGATAAATATGATAGCACCTTTGCCTTCCGAATTAATAACGTTAAACATATCGTCTAACTTTTGATCCGCATTATTTGTAAGTGTACCAAGAATATCATTATTTACCAAAGTAGCATTAACACGAGTTAGGATTGGTTCATCAGATTTCCAGTTACCTTTTGTTAAAGCAATATGAACTTGGTTATTGGTAGTTTGTTGGTATGCTCTTAATCTAAACTTACCGAAGCGCGTTTCTATATCAAAATCTTCTTTTTTTTCAATCAAAGAATCATATTCCATACGATAAGCAACCAAATCTTCAATGGAAACAATCTTTAAATCAAACTTTTTAGCGACCTCCAATAATTGAGGTAAACGTGCCATAGAACCATCTTCATTCATAATTTCAACAATAACACCAGCAGGTTCAAAACCAGCTAAACGCGCAAAATCAATAGCGGCTTCTGTATGTCCTGTACGTCTTAATACTCCACCATTTTTAGCAATTAAAGGAAAAATATGACCTGGTCTTGCGAGCTCAAAAGACTTTGTTTCTTTATTCACTAATGCCTTTACAGTTTTAGCTCTATCTCCAGCAGAAATTCCTGTACTAACACCATTTCCTCTTAAATCTACGGAAACCGTAAAAGCCGTTTCCATAGGGTCCGTGTTGTTAGTAACCATAACCTTTAAATCTAGTTCTTTACAACGCTTTTCGGTTAAAGGTGTGCAAATTAATCCACGACCATGAGTAGCCATAAAATTGATCATATCAGGAGATACTTTTTCAGCAGCAGCTAAAAAGTCACCTTCATTCTCTCGGTTTTCGTCATCGACAACAATGATAACCTTACCTTGGCGAATGTCTTCAATAGCTTCTTCAATAGTATTTAAACGTGTTTCGGTATTCACAGCACTAGATATCATAATGAAAATTTATTAAGCAAAGATACGCTTATTTTATGTTCTTAACGCAACTTAGATAGAAGTCGTAAGAAATCTTATTTCTTAAATAAAGGTATTTTAAAGGGTAGAAAGGAAGTGACAGAATTAAAATCAGAGGATTAATTCGTTTTTTCTCATCCTTTATAGTTTTATAAAATTTTGAATAGACGTAAGCATCTACAATTACGTAGATAGCGTAAAATATAAATCCGATGATGCTTAAGCTTAAAGAGGCTTCTGCAAATTCAGGAAGTTTATTGTTCTTAAAAACAAAATGAAGAATTAACAATATGGCACCAATACTATAACTTACTAAACTGGTTTTTGAATAATCTTTGTAGTCCTTCATCAATGATTTGGCTTTAATGAGCTTATCAGGAACATAGAGGCCTTCAGATTTAAGACCTTCAAGAGCTATATTTCTACTCAATAAACTATGAAGTGCTATTTCTTTAGGTTTTTTATCTAAATCAAATTCGTCTTGTTTTTTAATAATAGCGACTAACTCTTCAATTGAATATTTTTTGTAATAGTTATAAGATTTTGTATCACTTTCAGAAAGTTGAAGTTTGTTCTTTGGCGCAAACATTCTTCTAAAAGGAGCAATAAGATTATCGAATTGAAAAACGCCCTTGTCATTTGTGGCTCTTGTGGTAAGATAAATACTTAAAGGCAACATTATGGCTGTTGAAAGCCACGAACCTATAATTGGGCTGAAACTTCCTTTTTCAGCACTGTTTTTTGCAAATATTCCAAAGAAATGATAGGTTAAAAACAATACTATAGCAATAACCATTGGTAGACCTAAGCCACCTTTGCGAATTAGAGCTCCAAGAGGTGCTCCTACAAAAAACAGAATAACACAAGCAAAAGCTAAAACAAATTTATCGTGGAGAGCAATAATGTGCTTGTTCAACCAAATATTTTTAGATTCTTGATTTTTTAGATTTGAATCTATAATTTGTCTTGTACTATTAGCCGAGTTTATAGCGAGATTAATAACTTGTACTTTAGTGTTAGTTTTATCGAATAGATCAATAATGTTATTAGTATAAATTGAATCTTTCTTCTCTAATGATTTAATCTCAATATTCTTATTAAGGGAAGCATAAGTTGATCTATTATATAAAGTATTTGATAAGGCTTCGGCATCATTAGTTTGCTTTGCCGTTAAACTATCTATGGTATAGTTTAACTGGCTTATATTTTGCATATTATAGCGATCTGAATGATTTCTTTCATCCATATCATCAGCATTCAACTCTTCGAGATCTACATTTATAACATAGGTGTCAAAATAACTTTTGGCGTGAGGCTTTTTTATATTTTTTCGGACGTCTTTATCTACAATTTCCTGATAATAATTACCATTTTTTAATTCGAGTTTAAGAATATTGGATTCTTCACTACTTTTTAATTCACCTTCTTCAGATTTAATTACGGTGTAATTTCCTTTACGAGTATCGCTTTTTTGGTGAATGATAACATCTTTGAGGAATTGCCCATTTTCACCTGTTTTTTCTTCAACTTTAATATTGATATTACCAATTTCATTGAATTGACCTACAGCGATAGCTAGTGCAGGTTTTTTCTTGGCGATATTACGTCTTAGGTTATAAAAATTATATTCACCCCAAGGAATAACATTATTAGCAAAAAAGAAGCAACCTATACCAAGAATCACAATAAATACACTTAGGCTTCGCATGGCACGCTGTAGCGAAATACCGGTAGATTTCATTGCAGCAAATTCATAGTTTTCGGCAAAGTTTCCAAAAACCATAATGGAAGATAACAAGACACTCAAAGGTACTACCAAAGGAATCAACTTTGGCATGTAGTAAAAAATAAACTTTACCGTAACAGCAACATCTAAATCCTTTCCTGCAAGTTCGGAAATGTATAGCCAAACCCCTTGCAAAACAAAGATGAACATGAATATAACAAAGACGCTAAAAAACGTCCTTAAAAACGTGATAAGTATGTACCTATCTAATATTTTCACTTAATAATTTTTTAAGCTTGAAACTTAATCAATTTTGTTGATAAAGTAATCACTGTATTTACTTTCGTCAAAAGTAAATAAGGTTTTTGAGATAGGTTCGTTGGTTTTAAAAGAATTAACAGTAAGTGTAGTTTTGGTACCGTTATTTCCAGCTTCAATTAAATTATAAATATGTTTTGTTGTGGCATCAATACCTAAAAGAACATACTTTATTTCAGAATTAGCATCAATAGGACTCAATTTTACATATTGAATTTTTCTACCCTTCACGTTTTGAACAATATCCATCTTGTAAGTGTAGCCATCTTCATAAAATGAAAGCATATCACTAGGAGTAATTGTATTTTCATTTTCAGTATTGTTGGAAGAGATGGTGACTTCTTCATCTTCCGGACTGATGGTATACAAAGTTTTACCATCATAAATTCTTGTAATACCTAGAATATTAAGCTTATATTTTTCGCCTTCAATAACAACATCGCCACGTGTTTCTTGTTTAATGTTTTCACTTAAGTTGCTTAATTCGTATTTAAAATCTAAACTGATGTTTTTATAAGATTTAATCTTAGCGCTTACTTCATTTAGCAGTTTTTCAGCTTTAGCATCATTTTGCGAAAAAGCTGTAAACCCAAAGGCTAAAAAGGCAAATACTAATATTTTTTTCATTTTTATTTAAGTTGTTATGTTTATTATTCGTTTTCTAATAATTGATCCAAAGCTACTAAATCTGGCACTAATACTTGCCTGGCTTTACTACCTTCAAAAGAACCAACTATGCCAGCTGCTTCTAATTGGTCAATAATTCTACCAGCTCTATTGTAGCCTAATTTCAGTTTTCGTTGTAGAAGAGATGCTGAACCTTGCTGTGATGTCACAATAATTTCAGCAGCTTCTCTAAACAATTTATCTCTGTCAGATATATCTATATCAAGATTTGTGCCACCTTCTTCACCAACGTATTCAGGTAATAAATGTGCGTCTGGATAAGCTTTTTGTGACCCTACGAATTCCGTAATTTTTTCAACTTCTGGTGTATCAACAAAAGCACATTGTATGCGAATTAAATCATTACCTTGTGTGTAAAGCATATCTCCACGACCAATTAACTGATCTGCACCAGAACCATCCAAAATTGTTCTACTATCAATTTTACTTGTTACTCTAAAGGCAATACGTGCTGGGAAATTCGCTTTAATGATACCTGTTATTACGTTTACCGAAGGACGTTGGGTTGCAATGATTAAATGAATACCAATGGCACGTGCCAATTGTGCCAAACGTGCAATTGGCGTTTCTACTTCCTTACCAGCAGTCATAATTAAATCGGCAAACTCATCTACAACCAATACAATATATGGTAGATAAGCATGACCGTCGTTTGGATTTAATTTTCGTGCTTTAAATTTGGTGTTGTATTCAGCAATATTTCTACAAAATGCATTTTTAAGCATTTCGTATCGGTTATCCATTTCAATACAAAGTGAATTCAGCGTATTAATAACCTTGGTATTATCTGTTATAATAGCTTCTTCACTATCTGGAAGTTTAGCTAAATAGTGACGTTCTATTTTATTGAAAAGTGTAAGCTCTACTTTTTTAGGATCAACAAGTACAAATTTAACCTCTGCAGGATGTTTTTTGTAAAGTAAAGACGTCAACACAGCATTAAGACCAACAGACTTACCTTGACCTGTAGCACCAGCCATAAGTAAGTGCGGCATTTTTGCTAAATCTACAACAAGTGTTTCGTTACTGATGGTTTTACCAAGCGCAATCGGAAGTTGCATTTTGGATTGTTGAAATTTCTGTGAAGCAATCACAGAACGCATCGATACAATAGTTGCATTTTTATTCGGAACTTCAATACCGATAGTCCCTTTACCAGGAATTGGCGCGATAATACGTATACCAAGTGCAGCTAGCGAGAGTGCAATATCATCTTCTAAATTCTTGATTTTAGAAATTCGGATACCAGCATCTGGCACAATCTCGTAAAGAGTTACAGTCGGACCAATTGTAGCTTTTATACTGGTGATGCCAATTTTGTAATTATTGAGTGTTTCAACAATTCGGTTTTTGTTTTCTTCAAGTTCGTCTTGATCTATTGAAATACCTTCATTTTCGTATTTTTTCAAAAGATCTAAAGGTGGAAATTGGTATTTGCCAAGTTCTAGAGTAGGGTCGAACTGCCCGAAATCTTCAACAAGTTTATCTGCTAAATTATCAGTTTCGGATTTTTCTTCTTCAAATTTTTCAACTTCAACTTGTAACTCTGGTGTGTCAATAGTTTCCTCTTCTTTTTCTGAAACTTCAATTTTTAGGTTTTCAATTTTCTTGTCAGGAACAGGTGTTTTTTCGGTTTTAGAAGTGTTGTCATCTAGTGAAATTTCATGTGCCGACTTAATCGCTTCAGCTTCTTCGGTTAAGCTATTGTCAATAATAACAGTTTGTTCTTCTGAAGCGGTTTGAAAATCATCTTTAATATTTCGTTTTGCACTTTTGAAGATATTAGCAATAGATTCTCCTGTAACTTCAAATCGAATAGCTAAATAGGTAATGAATCCAAAAATAAGGAGTAGGATAGTACCTATTTTACCTATGTAATCTTGAAGAAAGAGATTGATTTCATAACCAATAACTCCACCAAGAATATCAAATTTATGTGTAAAGAAACCGAATAGAATCGATAACCAAATGACGATTAATGTTCCCCAAATCCAGTGTTTTCTTAGTTTAGTTTTTTTTAGATTTAAAGTCACATAGACTCCAGAGAGAAATAATAAACCTGAGAATATAAATGAAGGTATACCAAATCCTTTAATAATAAACAGCTCACTTACCCAAGCACCAAGCTGACTTGCCCAATTTTTATAGGCTTCTGAGCGGTCTGGGAAGTTACTAAGAATACTTTGGTCTTCTTTTCCTGTAAAAATGAAGGATAAGAAGGAGATAAAAAGAAGCACACCTAAAATAATAAGTAGGCTACCAAAAATCAGTTTTTGCTGATTGGATAACGCAAACGAAAGCTTTCTTGGTTTAGCTTTAGACTTTGTTGTGGTGGTTTTCTTTTTAGTTCTTTTTTTTGCCATATTATTTCGAAAATACCGAAATTATAGTGTTTAATTATATGCTTTTACTTTTTTGGATAAACCATTAACATAACGGTCAATCATTTCAATGGATTGTGCAAGTGAATCTCCTTTAAATCCTTCAATATCTGAATACTTAATATTGTTATTGTAATATTTCAAATATTTACTTGCTAAAGGTAAATACGACCAATGCCACATTTCTAGATTATAACCGGTTCTTCCATGATCTTTCTCAGTATAAGGTTGATAAAACCCGTACGTCTCTGCATTTTTGGCTAACCAATTATATTCTGTCTGTCCTTTTCCGCTGCTAAAATACGAATTACTTAAACTATTTAGGTCAATATCTGTTCCCCAATGATGTCTCGATGTTGTAGGCATTGAACTGTAGGTTAAGATTTTTAAAGCGCGTTCATTAGGATTGAGACTGTTATAGGTTTTCCATTTTCTTTCCCAAATGACTTTTTGCTCATCAAAATTACGAGTTCCTGAGATAATTTTTAGATCTATACCATCATTTTTTGCAGCTTCAAACATATTTACAAAAGCTGTGTAAACTTCTTTATTGAGATATAATGTTTTTGAGGAGTGAATAGTTTCTACTTTTATAAAATCTGAATGTGTTCTGTAATTGAATTTACCTAAAACAAAATCTTTGGTCAGGTTATCATAGATAGTATCTTTTTTTTGTATGACTTCCGTCTCAGGAATAGTATTTTGTACTTTTTCTTTCTGATTTGTTGTTGCTTCTTTGCAGCTAGCAAATAGAATCAAAAATAAAAGGATTAATAAGGTAGGTCTCATTCTTATGATTATAGAAATATTAAAACTAAACAAATTATAGTTTAGAAACGGGTTTTGTTTAGATTTTGGTATTTATGATAGTAAATTGTTATTGGGTATATTCTTTAAAATAGATCTCATAGTACAATAAAATTCATCTGTATTAGCATGATCGGGAAGTCCAGCTACTTGGCCATCACCTAACTCCATGATTATCCAATTACCATCTTTCTTTTTTGCAACGTCCATTGTAAAAAAATTGCTTTCTATTTTATTAGCAATATTTTTAAAGAATTCAATATCTGGCTTTTCAGAATCGTATACTCCTTCATCCCAATAGTCTAGCACTTGAACCAATTCTTTGTTCAAAAAAATAAGTCTAAATTCTTTTGTTAAAGGCATTCCGCTTTTTGAATGGTCAGTTAAAAATTCTAGCTCAACAAACTCTCTAAATACAAGACCTTCATTAAGGTAAGAGCCTCTAAGTTCTAAAAATTTATTTGTGACCTCCTGAACTTTATTTTTATCCGAAGCGTTTGGAATAAAGCAGGCGTCTTTCCAATGGTGTTTTTCAGATTTTACAAAATCCTTAACGATGATAGGATTGTTGCCAAAATCTTTTACTAAATCAAGAATATTATTTTGTAATAAATCTTTTGTCCAATTAGATTTAGGGGTCTCATTAATAATTTTGTCATAAGAATTAGGTAAATAATGACAATGATTATATTCAACTGGATTATTAATCAATATGATATTTTTCATTAGGAGACCTTGGTAAAAGGCTTCATATACTTTCGGTCTCATCATCCAGCCACGGTAAATTGCTAGTTCCTGCTTGTCACAACTTTTCATGTATTTTAAAGCACTTTTAATGTTACCTTCTTCAAGAGCTTCAAAGCTGATGATTTCGGTGTTGAATCCATTATTTTTTGCTGAAATAAATTCAGTATGATAATCTGGTTCAACAGTCTTATTATCTATTACGCTATCACAAAAAATGATTTTCATATTCAGTTTTGTTTTAACTTATATAATAAAAGGCTAAAATTATTTGAAAAATTTTTGATAAGATAATAGGTGTGTTAAAAATTAGAGTTGTAAATAAAGCATAATTTTTGGCTAACATTTTTAAAGATCTCATTTCATAAAACCTGATAATTTTATAAGTAACAAAAATGTTTAAAATAATAACTGATATATAAGCTATAATTTCGATTGTTGGTTTTTGTTCATATGGTGTGAACCACAGTAAATGTCCAAATTGCCTGATATTTTCATATTCAAGAGGCAAGTATATTGATGTAATTCCTAAAATAAGCCGTAAAAGATTTGAAGTAACAATACCAAGGATTACTAAGCCAGTAATCATGATATAATGAATAGCTATAGATTTATTTACAGATAATTTTTTTAGTGATTTTCTAAAAACCAAGAAATAAACATAAATCAATAAAGGACTTGTGATTAATATTAATAAGATCTCAAATATAAAGACAGGAAAACCCATTTAAATAACACCAAACTTAGGCAAATAAATAATCCCAGAAATTATAACGGCAATAATTGAAGCAATAAACACAGCTCCTGCGGCAACATCTTTAATTAGTCCAATTTTATGATGATGTTCAGGATGTACAAAATCGGCAATGTATTCAATAGCAGTGTTAACACCTTCAATACTCATAACTAAGCCAATCATAGTGATTTGCGCAATCCATTCGGTTTTTGAAATCTCAAAATAAAATCCAGCAATAGTCACCACAATAGCAATAAACAACTGAATCTTTATGCTGGCTTCAGTTTTTATAAGAATAAGCATGCCTTTAAAAGCATAGCCAACACTTTTTAGCCTATTAATGATAAAAGGTTCTTTTTTTTGCATGAATAAATTCTCGCTAAACTTGTGTTGAATCTATTTTAAAGCTTCTAAAGCCGACTCGTAATTTGGTTCATCTGCTATTTCTGCAACTTGCTCTGTATGTAAAATCTTACCGTCTGCACCTATAACAACCACACATCTTGAGAGCAAAGTTTCAAATGTTCCAGAGCTAAAAGCTAAACCGTAATCTTTACCGAAGTTACCCGTTTTGTAATCGGACAGACTAATAACATTATCTAAACCTTCAGCACCACAAAAACGTTGCATGGCGAAAGGTAAATCTTTAGAAATACAAAGGACTTTAGTATTTTCAAGCTGACTTGCTTTTTCGTTAAAAGTTCTTACAGATTGTGCACAAGTCCCAGTATCTACACTTGGAAATATATTCAAAACTAAACGTTCTCCTTTAAAATCAGCATTGGTTTTATCTGATAAATCTGTTGCTGTAAGTTTAAAATCGGGTGCATTATCACCAACGTTTGGTATGTTTCCTATAGTTTCTACTGGATTACCTCCTAATGTTACTTTTGCCATGTTTTTTTGGTTTTGTTAGAACTATAAAGTTAGAAATAATTAAACCAACAACTATTAAATAAATAATAATGTTTGTGTAATTAATGGCTAGTGAAAAAAGAAGATTTTAAAAAGTACCTACAAACCCAATGGTGTTGCCCGTGAAAGAGAAATTCCATGAGATCTTATTGTTTTGATCAGGTCTTTCTATATCAAACGCTTTTTCTTTGAACAAGAAGTTATCAATACCATCTACAACAATAATACTAACAACAGTACTAAAGGCAATATCCGTAAACCAATGTGCTTCGTCAATGAGTCGAGAGACAGGAGGAATCGCTCCAATAGTATAAATGCCTGCTTTTACCCAAGGATTTTGAAATTGTTTGGCTATGGAATGAGCCATTGTTACTGATAAAACTGTATGTCCAGAAGGGAAAGAATGCTGTCCTCCTTCTTTTGAAAATGGTTTAAAATGATGAGCTCCTCTGCCAACACCAGGTCTTGCCCTACCAAAACCATTTTTGGCTATTGTCTGTATAAAACCAGTAGTTATTGAAGAGGTAATAATAAGAACGCTTGTGCGCCTTACTTTACTATTTTTAGTGAGTAGTCCAAAGCCATACAAACCAGCATTGGCAATAAAATAATTTTGAGGACTTCCAAAATACCACCCAAAATCCCTAACGTGTTTAGGGAAGCTAGATCTATGGTTTTCGGTATAATCGTTTATAGTTTCATCAGCGAATGATAAGCCAACGGTACCTACAATGATGCCTCCTAATTTTAGATAATCTTTCTCTTTCCAGCTTAACGGTTTGGTAAAAGAATGTTTAACTCCATGCCAAGTGGTATTAAAATCGTATTTTAATAAAGACCATGTTGAGGCATTGTCTTGATCTATAGTGTATAATAAATCTTGAGCATAACCCTTACCCAATAGCATAATGCTAAAGGTAATAACTAAAAAATGTTTCATTGTTTAATCTGAACTATCTTAACTCAGCTCCAAGCTTGTTTTCAAAATTAGATTGTAGTTTGTTCATAATTTTGTCAATCTGCTTGTCTGTAAGCGTCTTTAGTTCGTCTTGAAGCGTAAAACTTACAGCGTAACTCTTTTTTCCTGCAGGAAGATTTTTTCCTTCGTAAACATCAAAAAGATTTACGTTTTTAAGTAGTTGTTTTTCAGTTTTTTTGGCGATAGTATGAATATCTTCGAACGTAACATTTTTATCTAATAAAAGAGCGAAATCTCGTCGTACCTCAGGATATTTAGGGATGTCATTGAACTTTATTTTGTTATGCTGTGCCATTTCTAACACATTGTCCCAATTAAAATCAGCGAACAAGACGTTTTGAGAAATTCCAAAATGCTTTAATACCGATTTTTTAACCAATCCAAAATCTACCAAATTCTTTTTCCTGATAGAAAAACTCATCCCTTCACTTAGCATGCTTTCTTTTGTAGGAGCAGATTTTAAACGCGTTAAACCTAAACGTTGTAAAACGGCTTCAATAGTGCCTTTTAGGTAAAAGAAATCGCTTGGGTTTTCTGGTGAGTTCCAACGTTCTTCAGATTTATTACCTGTTACAAAAATGGACAAATGTTTGTGTTCTTCACGGTTATCATCGTATTGGTGGTAGGTTTTACCAAATTCAAATAACTTTAAATCTGTACGTCTTCTATTGATATTATGAGCTACAGCTTCTAAGCCAGAAAACAATAACGATTGTCGCATCACTTCAAGATCATTACTCAAAGGATTCAACATTTTCACATTATGATCAGTATTTAAACCTTCACTAAGCTCAACATATTTAGGAGATGTTAGTGAGTTGGCCATAATCTCATAAAACCCTTGAGAAACCAACTGGTTACCAATGATATTCTGAAGTTTATAATCTTCAAATCGAGATGAATTGGATATTGAAGCATTTAACTTCTCAGTGGTTTTGATGTTGTTATAACCGTAAACTCTAAGAATTTCCTCAATAATATCAGCTTCGCGCTGTACATCGTTTCTGTAAGCTGGTACGGTAAGACCTAAACCTGCTTCAGTAACGTTATTTACTTTAATTTCTAGGGAGGTTAAAATGCTCTTTATGGTTTCTTTCGGAATTTCTTCACCAATCAATTTTTTAGCATTATCAAAGCTTAGTCTAACCTCAAAGTCCTTTATTTTTTTAGGATACGCATCAATGATGTCACTTGTAATTTCTCCACCTGCAATTTCCTTAATTAATAAAGCGGCACGTTTTAGCGCATATTCTGTGATATTAGGATCGATACCTCTTTCAAAACGGAAAGATGCATCAGTATTTAAACCATGTCTTTTTGCGGTTTTACGAATACTTACGGGATCGAAATAAGCGCTTTCTAAAAATATATTGGTTGTGTGTTCTGTTACTCCAGAATCAATACCACCAAAAACACCTGCAATACACATTGGTTTGTCGGCATCACAGATCATTAAATCATCTTCGTGTAATTCTCTTACGACTTCATCAAGTGTGGTGAATTTCGTTCCGGCTTTACAGGTTTTAACTTCAATCTTATTGCCTGAAATTTTATGAGCATCAAAAGCATGAAGCGGTTGGCCTAACTCGTGTAAAACATAGTTAGTCGCATCAACCACATTGTTAATTGGTGATAAACCGATAGACTTTAAACGGTGTTGTAACCACTCTGGAGATGGAGCTACCTTAAGACCAGAAATCGTTAAACCACAATAGCGTGGAGCTCTGTCGTGATCTTGTACATCAACTTCCACGCGTAATGCTCTGGCATCGACATGAAAAGAACTCACCGACGGAGTAATAAGTTCTAACTGTACTTCTTTTTGAAGTAACCCAGCTTTTAAATCTCTTGCCACACCGTAATGACTCATGGCATCCGCTCGGTTTGGAGTTAATCCAATTTCAAAAACCTGATCGTTTTCAATATCAAAAATAGCTGCAGCAGGAGTGCCTACTTTTAAGTCGGCATCCAAAACCATAATACCGTCATGAGATTCGCCAAGGCCAAGTTCGTCTTCGGCACAAATCATACCGTGACTTTCTTCACCACGAATCTTACCTTTCTTTATTTGCCAAGCTTCGCCTTCAGGTGTGTAAAGCGTTGTACCAACTGTAGCCACAGGTACTTTTTGTCCAGCAGCAACATTAGGTGCTCCACAAACAATCTGTACAGGAGCTTCTGCACCAATATTTACGGTTGTTAATTTTAATCGGTCGGCATTTGGGTGCTGTACGCAAGTGAGTACTTCACCAACAACGATACCTTCTAAACCTCCTTTTACGGATTCGTAACGTTCAATACCTTCTATCTCTAAGCCAAGATCTGTTAGCAATTCGCCTGTTTTCTCAGCGTCCCATTCAATATTTAAAAACTGCTTTAACCAGTTGTAAGAAATCTTCATGTACTTATTTTAATAAGGCTACAAAGATAATAATACTTGTGGCTTAATGAAATACGAAGTTTGCTTTTTTATGTAAGGTATTTGTTGTTATTTCGAACTTCATAAAAAGATGTTTTAAGATGCGATATATATTAGGATTATTAGTGGTTTTATTAATCACGGCTTGTAAAAATGAAGTGCAAATTTCAAAATTAAAAACAGGGACTTACCGTGCCGAAATGCAAGTTAAAGATGCTGAGCAATTGCCATTTATATTTGAAGTAAAGCCAGATTCTACACTACATATCTACAATGCGGCTGAAGATATTCATGTTAAGGATATGGTTTACAAAAACGATTCGGTGTATATCACAGCGCCTGTATTTGAAGGTTATATCGCAGCAAAAATTGATGGTGATGAGCTTAAAGGCAGTTTTATAAAGAAAAGTTTGGGTAGAGTGGTGCCTTTTGAAGCGGTTTACAACGATACCTTAAGATTTAAGCCAGGAACAGGTGCTGCTTATAATATTGATGGAGTTTGGGAAACTGTGTTTAGTAAAGGTGTGGTTGGTGATGAGTACGTAGCTAAAGGCATTTTTAAACAACAGGATGATGGTAAGGTTACCGGAACTTTTAGAACCACAACAGGCGATTACCGCTATTTGGAAGGTGTTTTGGATGGTACACGTTTAAAACTCTCAACTTTTGATGGTGCGCATGCGTTTTATTTTACAGCTAAAGTGACCGACTCTACAATGGAAGGCACTTTCTATTCTGGAAATCATTGGAAAGAACCTTTTGTAGCAAAAAAGAATCCTGAGTTTGAATTGCCAAATGCTAATGAGTTGACATACCTTAAAGAGGGTTACGACAGTATTGCGTTTGAATTCCCGAACACCAAAGACGAAATGGTTAGCCTCAGTGATGAGCGTTTTAAGAATAAAGTAGTGATTGTGCAAATTATGGGAAGCTGGTGCCCAAACTGTTTGGATGAAAGCCGATACTTTTCTGAGTTTTATAACAACAACAAAAACAAGGGTTTGGAATTTGTAGCCTTAGCTTTTGAATATGCCAAAACCAAGCCCGAAGCCTTTAAACGTATTGAGCGTTTAAAACAAGATGTTGGTATAGAATACCCAATTCTTTTAGCGCAATACGGCACGTCTGATAAAGCTAAAGCCCAAGAAAAACTACCAATGCTTAACCATGTGTTGTCTTACCCAACCTCAATTTTTATTGATAAAACAGGAAAGGTTAGAAAAATACATACAGGATTTAACGGCCCAGCAACAGGTGAAAAATATATTGAGTTCCAAGAAGAGTTTGAAGGTTTTGTGGAGACGTTGTTGAGTGAATAAGAGGTTTTTTTAAAGCGATTTATTGTTGGTTTTGGTTGGTTGTGCTTATCGGTTTTTGTATGAAACGTAGCGTGCAAAAAGACACTAACTTTTTGGATAAACACAGAGCCGAATTTTTACATTTTGTTTTTAACTTTTCTCTTTTTAAAAGCCAAATTAAAAATTTGGCGGTCTTTCGAAATGTTTACAATGCTTTTGGCTAAGCACTTATTAGCTATGTTTTATACACGTTGTTCTCTGCAGTTATTTCAAAGATTTAAAAAGATCATTTATTATTTCGGTTTCATCTCTTGGGTTTTCATAAGATTCTCTTCGCGATTCTTTTTCTTCTTGATTTGAAATATAACTTGATAAGCTTCCATCAATATAACTTACTCTTTGAGGAAAATATGCATCTGGGAATTCATCATAAAAATCATCTTGAAGCCTAAATTCTTCCTCTTCAATTCGTCTGATTTTACTATTTATTTCATCTATTTCATTATCTACATTATAATGAAAATCATCTTCAATTAATCTTAGCTGATCAATATAGCTTCTTAAATCTTCAATTTCATCCGAATCAGTATTTGCTATTCCATAGGCGATATCATATATGATATCACCAATTATATCCTCTGCATTCTCTGTGTAATTTTCAAATTCATCCTCAAATAGCCCTTTAATTTCATATAAGTACCCTAAATCATCATAGTCCCAAAAGCATCCTGAGATATTCAGCAATATTTTTTCAGAATCAAATTTTTCACAATCGTAAAACCAAATGAGTAGTTGCGTAAACTCGTATATGGATCGGTTAGTAATATTTTCCGAGTATATCACATCTTCAATTTTATTTTGAATAAAAGAATCCACTATGTCATTTTCCGGTTTAAAAAAATCAAAAATCAAGAATAGTTTTATAATATAATTATCATCCTCACTTGGTTTAGAATATTTTGGAAGTTTAGAGTCAACTTCAAGTTTATTAAACCTATCTAATAATTTCCCCTGTAAACAACCTGATAGTCTATTATCAAGTATAATTTTTTGTTTTGAAAATAAATCTGATTTTTGGCTGAAAATATTGAGTGATGGTCTTAAAAAATGTAATGAGTTTATAAGATAATTTATAGCAACTTTGTCTTTGTTTATATAGCTAACGAGAAAGTCTTGAATTGATGGGTTTTGATATTGAATAATTAAACTTCCATCATGATTTTTATTAATTTGAATAAGTGAATTTTCTAATTCACGTATAGATAATTTATAGTTATGATTGTTTACGGTGAAATCAAAACTATCTTTATTTTGTTCTGAGTAAGTTTTAACTTGTTTGAATAGTTGATCATATTCAATTTCATTTCCAGATATAAGTATGGAATTAAGAACCATCCTTGAAATTGGAGAAATTTGATTTTCATAAACATGTTCCCAAACCAAAAAAGGAGCGTCGAATAAATTAATCAATTTAGACGGGAATTCACTTGGTTTAGTTTCTTTCCACAATTTTCTTTGAGTAAATGATTCAATTATACGAGGATTATAATTTGCGTGTTTGATTATTTTTAAAAGATATCCCTGTTTAATGATTTCATCTACATATTCAAACGGCATTTCATTAATAGATAGATGATTGTAGAGTATTTTGGCTTTTACAATCGTACTGTATTTTGTAATATCTAAAATGCATTTAGAAAAGTCTTTTTCAAAGACATCAAATTTTTGTTTTGCTTGATTTAATATATATTCTCTAGTAGTAAATATGAGTACCTTATTAGAAGAACTTTGGATTTTGTTAATGAACCGTAAAATTTGTTTTTCTTCATTCGTTGGTAAAGTGTTTTGAAGAAAATTTCGTCCTAGAAAATCATCAAAAAGAAAAATTTGTCTTTTACTATCATTATAGAATTTATAGCCATCATTTATGCTATCTGATAGAAATACAAATTCTTCCATTCCCTTGCTTAAAAGATGGAATACCAACATTTCAGCCAGAGTAGTTTTTCCGATTCCTGGGGAACCTGAAATTATTACATAATTGTTAGTTTTAATTACAGAAAGAGCTTCTTCAAAACTATTATTTTCGACGTAAACTCCAATTTTTTCTTGAATATCCTCAAGTAAAAATTTTGATTGGTTAATGATTTGACTATTAAGTATATTATTTAATACATCAACACTTGCTAACCATAGTTTATAAAAATTCTTTTCAATAGATGGGAATTTTGTTAGAAGATTGTTTAAATCCTCTTTTCCAAGTATATCTTCATTGGACTTTATATAAGGTTTAAATAATTCCTTAATTATTTCCTTATTTCCAGGAGATAATGAACAACTGGTAGTCAGAATATATCTTTCAGGTTTAAGTTTTTCAACTTTTAATTGTTCTTTCTTAAGGTTAAATAATAAAGAACTGAAGTTTTTATATCTTTTAGCTTGAATAACTATATAATCTCCTTTAGAACATCTTAAGTCTATTCCATCATCCTGTCCTTCTCCGAATGACTCTAAAAAAACATTTAAATGCAATTGGATCAGATCTCTAGATAGCATTTCAAATTCGTAAGGAGAAAGTATTTGGAAATTATAATTTTTCATTCAGTTTTTAATTGCAGAGAACGTTAAGATATGATTCCGTTTTTAATGAATCATATCGATCGATAAGCGAAGTTAGATTTTTGAAATTTGAAAATCAACAGGTTATGGTTTGAGATGTTAAAAGTTATAAACACTTCAATAGGTGTTTTAACTGAGATTCAAACGGTTAGTGTTAATTCAAAATTACTCAAGGAATAAAACCAAAAATCCCATGACGCGTCTTGGGATTTTTGGTTTTATCAGTTAAATAATCTGAAGTACATTTTTACTTCACAAATTGTGAGTTACTGCTGTGTCCATCTGAGAAATTGTATCTAATGTTAAGAGTGTCATTTTGTATAAAAATCTCTCTAGATTGATATTCTATATACTCATTACTATCAAACTGTTCATTAGTAATATTATCTTGATATATGTAGTTAATGTCATAGTTATTGTTTAAAATTCCCCAATCCCCAGATATACTTTCGTTTAAAACTTCACAGTTTGATGAGTTTTCAGGAATACCATAAAACATGAATGAATAATTTCCGTTTGAGTTAAACACTTGACTAGTTTGTAGTTCACAATTGTCTGGAAATGATTCGTAAGTTGTGTTGTTGTTAATCTCTACTAACTTTATATAAAACCATTCACCTACTATTGGATCATTTGATTCAGAGTCATTGCTGTCTGAGGAACATGATAAAATTGTTAAAGTGATTAAGGTTCCGAGTAGGGCTTTAAATTTTTTCATTTAATGTGTTGAGTTTTTTATGTTATAAATAAGTGTTAAACATAATAAAAAACGCTGTAACAGAAGGGTTAAATATTTATTTAAGACTATTTGCGCTAACATTCAATTGGTTTACGACAAGGGTGGAAGTAGCTAGGTCTTAATTTTGGTATAAACCAAAAACATTATAACATGTCATTAATAACAATCATATTAAATATACTTATTCCTCCATTAGCTGTGTTTTTAAAACATGGTTTGGGCACTACTTTTTTACTGAACCTGTTGTTAACACTATTGGCTTGGTTGCCTGGTGTTATTCACGCGTTTTATGTAAATAGTAAATAGAGAAGATATAAAATAGCGTAGGTATTGCTACTTATGTCATTATCAAAAAAAGGGAATGTTTCTATGAAGCATTTCCTTTTTTTATGTCTTAACGTGACGTTAATTAACAGTTGGTGTAATTGCTTTAACAAGTCGCTAACATTCTTATGTTAAGTTTACAACTACTTTGCAGCATATTCATCAGCAAAATACGTTCACTTATGTTTTGAGGCCTAGCGATTTAGCTAGGCCTTTTTTATTTTAGTCAATAGGTACGGTTAATACTGGTATATCAGCTTGTTTTACGGTTTCTAAAGATACACTGCCATAAATAGCTTTGTAGATAAAGTTGTGTTCGGTATGGCCAATGATAATGAGATCTATGTTTAGTTTTTTAGATTCTTCTAAAATCATGTCTAAAGTGGCACCTTGTACCAATAAACCATCAGCTTCAATACCTTTGTTGTATAGCGCATCTGCATACGCTTGTAGTTGTTGGTGTTCTTCGCGAAGTTCGGTAGCGCGTTCGTCTCTTATGTATTGCGGACCAGCTTCAAAACCGACAAAATCAGGATTTGGTGCAGCAATATGAATCAGCCAAACTTTAGCATTAAAAGCTATACCAAACTCATAAGCTTTGTCTAAAAGTTTTTGTTCGTTTCCGTCTAAATCTATAGCAACTAATATATTTTTCATGACATTATTTTTTAAAATGAAGGGTGTTGTAACGTTTTTACGACCTTCCTTAAAGTTACTTCTTTTTTGAATGAAAATCAAGTGAATAGACTAGCAAAAGACAATTGAGAATGCTAAATTTTTCTTAACTAATATAGTTCCAAATGTTGCGGTATTTGCTCATTTGGCGATAGGTGTAGAGAATCATTTTGTGTTCTGGCAAGGTAAGGCTTGGGTCGAGTTTTAAAACCTGTTTGGCGTAATAGCGCGCACGATCTAGAATGTCTTTATCCTTTACAATATCAGCAATTCTAAGATTAAGAACACCACTTTGCTGTGTACCCATAATATCACCAGGACCACGAAGTTTTAGATCAACTTCGGCAATTTCAAAACCATCACTACTGCGAACCATGGTTTCTAAACGTGTTTTGCTATCGTTGCTAAGTTTGTGTCCAGTCATAAGAATACAGTAGCTTTGTTCGGCACCACGACCCACACGTCCACGCAACTGGTGTAATTGCGATAAACCAAAGCGTTCGGCACTTTCAATCACCATTACCGAAGCGTTTGGCACATTAACGCCAACTTCAATAACCGTTGTGGCCACCATAATATTGGTTTCGCCTTTGGCAAAACGTTGCATTTCGTAATCCTTGTCGGCAGCTTTCATTTGCCCATGAACAATAGAGATTTGATAGTTGGGCATCGGAAACTCTCTAGAGATACTTTCGTAGCCATCCATTAAATCCTTGTAATCCATTTTTTCGCTTTCTTGAATTAAAGGATAAACGATATAGATCTGTCTGCCTTTAGCAATTTCATCTTTTAAAAACTTGAAAACTTTCAGACGATTATTGTCATAACGATGGACTGTTTTTATAGGCTTTCTTCCGGCTGGTAATTCGTCAATAATTGAGATATCCAAATCACCATAAACGGACATGGCTAAAGTTCGTGGAATTGGAGTTGCAGTCATGACCAGAATATGTGGAGGGATATGCGAAGCCCCACCAACCTCCCCAGAAGGGAGGCTTTTTAAGCGTTGCTCTATAGTATTTAGAACAGAATCGATATCTCCAATAATTTGTTCATTGGAAAATCTGATGACTTTAAAACCGAGTTCATTTAAAATTAATGTTCTAATTTCGTCTACTTCTTGTTGTTCTTGAGTGTTGTGATAACCTCCGTCAACTTCTATAACTAGATTTTTTTCTAGGTTAACAAAATCAACAATAAATTCATCGATGATATGTTGTCTTCTAAATTTAAAATCTAATTTTTTTGCTCTTAAACATTCCCATAAAATACGCTCGGCTTCAGTGCCATTTTTTTTATTTTCTTGTTGTAATTTCTTCATCAATTTGTAGGTTGAAGGACGAGCGGTTTGATATTTTTTTAGAACCGATTTTACGTTCCCCTTTTGGGGGAATTGAAGGGGGCCTTTTTTCCACAATTTTGATCGTTGCTGGACTCCAAACCGATGCTGTTCATCTATAATCGCAAGCCCTAAATTTTTGAATTTTACCTTGTCTTCAAGTAGGGCATGAGTACCAACTAAAATCTGTAAATCGCCATTTTCAAGATTTTGGTGAATTATTTTTCTTTCTGAAGTTTTAGTTGAACCAGTTAATAATGAAATGCTGATATTCAATTTATTACACCATTCAAGTAATCCGTTATAATGCTGAACTGACAAAATTTCAGTTGGTGCCATTAAGCAGCATTGAAAACCGTTGTCAAGTCCCATTAGCATTGACATAAACGCAACAATGGTCTTTCCAGAACCCACATCTCCTTGTAAAAGACGATTCATTTGTGCATTACTGCCTAAATCGGCTCTTATTTCTTTAAGAACACGTTTCTGTGCATTGGTTAAA
This sequence comes from Winogradskyella sp. SYSU M77433, assembly GCF_029911945.1. Classification (NCBI taxonomy): domain Bacteria; kingdom Pseudomonadati; phylum Bacteroidota; class Flavobacteriia; order Flavobacteriales; family Flavobacteriaceae; genus Winogradskyella; species Winogradskyella sp. SYSU M77433. The sequence goes on from NZ_JARYTG010000009.1 coordinate 117,168, forward strand.
TCGAAGGGTAAATGCGTGTTAAAAAAACTATTAAAATAGTCTCCAACTTTATCAAAAGTAAAGCCTTTGATTTTGGATTTATGGATTAAATTTTTCAGAATTAATTGCAATTGAATGTAGAATAATTCTTCAAATTTTAATCGAAATTGAGACCTAGAAAGTAGCTCTGGAGACTTCGGAAAATGGATGTTAAAAAGGGCGTCAGATTTGGATAATAATTTCAATTCTCCTTTAACTGTTTCCGATAAGGTTTCTACAAATCGTCCTTTGGTTTCCAAGAACAATTGTTGCATTATTTTGCTCACCACTTTATTGGTAATACCCTTGTTTGATAATTTTTCGGTGGAGGGATAAATGGCTTGCATGGCTGAGCGTAGGTTTTTTTCGTGCTCAGATTGCAGTTCCATTTCAGGATGCGGCATGCTAAAGGTGCCGTTATACCAATTGGTGCGACCAAAAACCACGTAAGGTTTCCCTGTTTTAATGCTTTCGCGTATCCATTTATGACCTCTAAACCACACCAATTCCATCATGCCTGTGTCGTCTCTAAACTCGGCAACTAAGCGTTTGCCACGTTTTTGGGCAACTTCCCTAAAGCTTGTAATTACACCAATAACTTGTACTTCGGCATTGTTGCGTTGTAGTTCGTTGATTTTGTAATATTTGGTGCGATCGATATAACGATTTGGGAACAAGTTGATAAGATCTTGGTAGGTGTGAATGCCCAATTCCGAACGCAATAAATCCGCTCGGTTTGGTCCAACGCTTTTGAGGTAGTCTATAGGAGTTTGTAAGTTCACACTCATGATTGCGAATTTACCAAATTCTTGTTAACGATAAAGTTTCTTTTTGTCATTCAGAACGTAGTGAAGAATCTAATGAAAAGAAGAGATTTCTCAATCGTTCCGCTTTGGAAATGACAGAAAATTGTATTTTGGTCTTATTCTTGTTCAAATCTAAAGCATGAAACAATTCTTTATTATATTTTTTATTTTTTTATCGAGTTTAAGCTTTGCTCAGCAAACGGATTATGTGGATTTTACTCATGGTATGGTGAAGCTGGAGGTTGTTCCAGATTCGAATTCAATATCTGGAATGGTAGCTTATAAATTTGATATTAAAAAGCCTGTAGATTCAATATTTGTTGATGCAGAAAACCTTGATATTGCTGATGTGTTTTTAAATAATGAACCGATTGCTTTTAATCAACTTAAGGATAAGGTGGTTATAAAAAATCAGTTTTCAACTTCAAAAGACAACGATGTATTGATTTTGTATTCAGCAAAACCAAAAAAGGCAATGTACTTTGTTAATCGTGGTGAGCATAAACAGGTTTGGACGCAAGGTCAGGGAAAATACACAAGTAATTGGTTGCCAAGTATAGATGATGTTAACGACAAAATTGAATTTGATTTACTTATAACCTGTGATAAAAAGTATGAAGTAGTATCTAATGGTCTACTTGTAGATAAGCAAGTTAATGGCTCGTCGTTTATTTGGCATTATGATATGCAAAAACCAATGTCTAGCTATCTAGTGGCTTTGGCTGTTGGCAACTATAGCAAAAAGACAGAAACCTCAAAAAGCGGTATTCCTCTAGAATATTATTACTACCTAGAAGACTCCTTAAAAGTGGAACCGACATACCGTTATAGCAAACAAATGTTCGATTATCTTGAGGAAGAAATAGCTGTGCCATTTCCTTGGCAAAATTATAAGCAAGTGCCTGTGCACGACTTTTTATATGCTGGAATGGAAAACACCAGCTGTACTATTTTTTCTGACGCTTATGTAGTAGATTCTATTGGGTTTAACGATAGAAACTACGTTAATGTGAATGCTCATGAATTGGCGCATCAATGGTTTGGAGATTTGGTAACGGCGAAATCTGGTGAGCATCATTGGTTGCAGGAGGGGTTTGCGACCTATTACGCTTTGTTGGCTGAAAAGGAAATTTTTGGTAATGAATATTTCTACTTTGCACTTTTTGATACTGCACAAGAACTCGGAAGGCAAGATGTTGCTGGTGAAGGCACTTCGTTGTTAAATCCGAAGTCGAGTAGTCTTACGTTTTATCAGCGTGGTGCTTGGGTGCTTCATGCCTTAAGATCTAAAGTTGGTGATAATGTGTTTACGCAAGCAGTAAAGAATTATTTAGTTAAATATCAATTTTCGAGTGCTGAAACCAATGATTTTATAACAGAAGTTGAGAAAGTTTATGGAGCTAAGCTAACAAGCTTCTTTAATCTTTGGGTTGAACAAAAGGAATTTCCATTTGATTCGGCTATTCATCTGTTGCAAAAGCAAGCTGTGAAAATAAATGAGTACGTTATGGTGGATTGTGAAGCAAATTCTTCAAAATGTGCCGAACAGCTAACGTCTTATATTTCGGATAAAGCTAAAGTTAGAATTATTGCGCAAAATCCGCAATGGGTAACTAAAGATGCGTTTAAAAATAGCCTTAAGGTACGGCAGGCAATTGCGCAGTATATGACCGTTATCCCAAAGGGTTTAAAAGAAGAATTTGAATCCTTGTTAGATGATAAGTCCTACCTTACTATTGAAAGTGCGTTGTATAATTTGTGGGTGAATTTTCCTGAAGAACGCACAAAGTATTTGTTTAAAACAAGAAATATCCATGGTTTCAGTGACAAAAATGTACGACTATTATGGATTGTTTTGAATTTGAATACGCCTTTCTACGAAGCAGATAATAAAGCAGCATTGTACAACGAATTGGTTGATTATACCAGTGAGCGCTATGATGCAGATTTGCGCATCAATGCGTTCAACTATTTGAAAATGATAAAATCTTGCGATGATAACTGTAAAAAGAACCTTGAAAATGCAAAATCGCATCATAACTGGAGATTAGTTAAGTTTGCAAAAGAATTATCGGAACAACTACAAAACAAAAATTAATGCGAGCATTGGTAATTTCCGGAGGAGGCAGTAAGGGATCTTTTGCCGGAGGAGTAGCGCAATACCTTATGGAAATTGAAAAAAAGGAATATGATATGTTCCTTGGAACATCTACAGGTAGTTTGTTGGTGCCGCACTTAGCTTTAAATAAAATAGATAAGCTTTACGATATTTTTACCAATGTACAGCAACAGGATATTTTTAGTGTAAGTCCATTTGTGCAGCGCAAAAAAGGAGATAGGGAATATGTGTCTATCGATTTTGTGAATTCTTTGTGGCAGTTTATGAAACGTAAAAGAACCTTTGGAGAGAGTAAAGCCTTGCGAAGACACATCAAGAAGAATTTCACTTTTGAAGAGTATCAAAGAATAAAAGAGACCAAGCATGATGTTGTGGTGACGGTTTCTAATTTGTCTATGAATAGAGTGGAATATAAGTCTATTCAGGAATGTTCTTATGAGGAATTCTGTAATTGGATTTGGATTTCGTGCAATTACATCCCTTTTATGTCATTGGCGAAAGTAGATGGTTATGAATATGCAGATGGTGGCTTAGGAAGCGTAATACCAATTCGAGAGGCTATTCTCAGAGGTGCTACAGAAGTTGATGCTATAGTTCTTGAGGCGGAAAGTTTAGGGAAACAAAAAGTTTTGGGTAAAAACCCATTCTCATTAATGATTAGCTTGTTTGGTCACTTATTAGATCAGGTGGAGCGAAATGATATCATCATCGGAAAGCTTGCAGCTAGAAACAAAAATGTAAAGCTAAATTTGTATTACACTCCAACGACTTTAACTGAAAACTCGTTAATCTTTAGTAAAAGATTGATGGCAAAATGGTGGCAACAAGGTTTTGACTACGCTGAAAAACGTCACCAGAAATAATTAAGGTCATCCTAAATTTTATAAAAGTTGACTCACTTCTTGTCTAATGTATGATAAGCCTGTGTTACTTGGTGCTTGTTTATCCATAAGATCTGTCAAAATAACTTCTCTAAGCTTATCTGCAGAATCTGTTTTTTCTTGCATGTTAGCTTTTCTAATAAGCTGTATAGTAGCATTTTTTGAAGCTGTAATAACACTCCAACATTCATCAGTAACATAGATTTGTTGTGATAAATTATGGTTAAATTCTTGTTCTATATTTGCAATAAGTAAGGCTTCGTAATCTTCTTTATTTGAGGAGGTTGGGTTAACTCTGGTAATTAGTTTTGTAGGCGATATTCTTTCAAGAAATAAAGTCATTCTTTCATAGGCTTGAAGTCTAACAGGTAAGCTTTCTTTTTTTAAATCTTTTTGAATAAGAAAACGTCTTCTACGTTGTTCGTTATCTACAAATTGTTTAAAGAAAAATATCGCAATAGCAGCAACTAAAACTGCAGGTAAAAGATTAATTAATACGTCTGTGATTTGATCGATGTCCATTATTAATGTTTAGTTTTTTATTTTTTGTGACCGCCAAGATACTGACAATCCTTTAAATCTTGCATAGATGTAAACGGAACTTTTGTTTTATGGTACATGTAAGTACTGCTCAAATCTTTAGCTAAGTTATGGTCGTCTACATTCACTTCAATATCATCCATTGTAAATTGGCAAGGATGTTCGTAGCCAGCCGCATGGGTGATTTCAATAAACTCCTTTCTGAAGGTTTTAAAATACTGTGCTAAACGTTCAGATTTTAGAGGAACATCAATACCGCGTTGTAGCCATTTGTTTTGTGTAGCTACACCAGCAGGACAACGATTGGTGTGGCAAACCTGCGCTTGTATACAACCAATACTCATCATAGCTTCACGTGCCACGTTAATACAATCTACACCCATAGCAAAGGCCATAGCGGCTTTGGCAGGGAAACCAAGCTTTCCACTTCCTATAAAAACAATACGTTCTGTTAGGTCTTTTTCTTTGAATAACTTATATAAATCTCCAAAACCATAGACCCAAGGTAAAGATACGTGATCAGCAAAACTAGGTGGAGCAGCGCCAGTTCCACCTTCACCACCATCTACAGTAATAAAGTCTGGACCTTTATTGGTCTTTAGCATAATATTAGCAAGCTCTTCCCATTGGCCCAATTTACCAATAGCAGCTTTTATACCAACAGGTAAGCCTGTTTTTTCTGCAATTTCTTCAATAAAATCAACCATTTCTTGTACTGTTGAAAAAGCTGAATGGTTAGGTGGAGATAAGACGTCTTTACCAATTTCAACATGTCTGATTTTAGCTAACTCTTCCGTGATTTTTGCACCAGGCAAAACACCACCTTTTCCAGGTTTAGCACCTTGAGATAATTTAATTTCAATAGCTCTTACAAAAGGATTATCCTCAACAAGTTTTACCAACTTATCCATGGAAAAATTCCCGTTTTCATCTCTAACACCAAAATATCCTGTCCCGAAGTGAAATACAACATCTCCACCATTACTGTGGTAAGGAGAAAGTCCTCCTTCACCTGTATTATGGTAGGCGTCAGCGATTTTCACTCCTTTGTTTAGAGATTCAATAGCTCTTGCGGATAACGACCCAAAACTCATAGCAGAGACATTAATTACAGAGCCTGGTCTGTATGGTTTTCTTCGCTTATTGTAAGCACCCATGACCTTTGCGCATGGTAAAAAGTATTTATCTAAAGTATTTGGATGATTTTCACCTGTTTTATAAGGAAACATCGCATTATTGACAAAGATGTGTTGGTGTGCGTAGATGTCTCTGTCGGTTCCGAAGCCTTCATAATTATTTTCGTTTTTTGAAGACGCATACACCCAACCACGCTCAATTCTATTAAAAGGAAGTTCTTCTCTGTTATTTGCGACTAAATACTGGCGTAATTCTGGACCAATACTTTCTAGCCAATATCTAATATGACCTACTAATGGGAAATTATGAACTATGGTATGTTTTCTTTGAGTAATATCTCTTAGGAAAATTATTACCAGCACAATCAGAATCCAAGCCCACCAAGGAATATCTGAAATAAAGTCTAAAAATGAATCCATATACTTAATTTGAAGTAAAGATATTTCAAAAATTATTGTTCCCAAAACAATGAAACTTTATCTTTATGAAATGAAGTCTAGAAATAAAAAAATCCTTGGAGTCGCAATAGCCATAGTGTTTTTGGTGGTTGTATTACCTTTTATTTTAAATATTGTTATTGAAAGAAAAATCATCAATAAACTAAAGGAATTGCCAGAACATATTCTTTTTCAGCACACTGCTATTGAAGCTGATGTGTTTTCTGGAGATTTAAGATTGTTTTCACCATACATTTTAATTAAAGGAAAAACTACAGATACCATTTTGTTTGATGCTGATTTTCAAGATATTTATATTAAGGATTTGGGCTATTGGGATTATTTGGTTAATGATAAAATTTCTTTAGATGCTATTATTTTAGACCAACCAGTGATAAAATATCGTCATAATTCTAAAGTAAAGAATAAAAGCTATAACCAAGGACTTCTAAAAAATCTTGAAACCGAAATCGCTGTTGGTAAGATAGCGGTTAATAATGCAGATATCTTAATGGTTGATGTTGAAAAAGATTCTACCATATTAGCAGTTTCAGATTTCAATTTTAATATGCATGAAATTAACCTTTATCCTAATAAAACTTCAAAATTGGAGTATAAAAACTTTGGTGTTGGAGGTGAAAATCTAAAATGGGTACTGAATGCTTATGATGATTTGTATGTAAGCAATTTTAAAATTGCAGAAGACAATGCAAGTTTTAATGATTTAAAGTTGGAGACGAGAATGTCTAAAGATTCGTTATCTAAAATTTTGAAGGAAGAACGAGACCATTTTAAAATCCAGATTCAAAACCTCGATTTATATAACATGAGTTTCGGATTTGAAAAAGACAACAGTTTTTTCTTTAAATCCGAAAAAACGTTAATCAACTCACCTTTGGCTGAAATTTACAGAGATAAATTGGTGCCAGATGATTTTACCCAAAAACCACTTTATAGTAAAATGCTTAGGGATTTAAACTTTGATTTGGCATTAAATACAATTGAAATTAAAAATGGGACTTTAAAATATTTTGAAAAAGTGAATGCTTCCGATCCTGCAGGAGAGTTAGATTTTTCGAGTTTGAATGCAAACATCAAGAACGTTGGAAATGTATTTGGAAATGACGATACCCAAATAAATATAGGCGCTGTATTTATGGAAGGGCCACAACTAGATGTTGATTGGAACTTTAAAGTACAAGATTCTACAGATGCTTTTACTTTTAAAGCAGAACTGAATCAATTTAGTGCAGATAAAATGAATCAATTTATAGAGCCAGATTTAAAAGTAAGGTTAGAAGGCGTGTTAGATAAAACCTATTTTTCGGTTTATGGTAATGAAAATATAGGAAACACTGATTTAAGAATTAAGTATGATGATTTTAAAATCTCGGTTTTAAAAGATAATGGTAGAGAAAAGAAAAAGTTACTATCAGGTTTAATAAACTTATTTGTTTCCAAAGATAGCAATGATAAAGAAGATCATTTTAGATACGGAAAAGGCAACAATATTGAGCGTGACAAAACGAAATCGGTATTTAATTTTATTTGGCTAAATATCAAAGGAGGTTTGCTCTCAGCAATGACAGGAGATGGTGAAAAGGATTAATGATTGTTTAAATAATCTAATGTCATTTGCGTAAACGCTTTTACACCTAGTAACATTCCCTTGTCATCAATTTTGAAATCTGGTGTGTGATGAGGAAACGCTTCGGTTGTTCCTGGTTCCATACCTCCTAAAAAGAAGTAAACTCCAGGAACCACTTCTTGGAAGTATGAAAAGTCCTCTCCGCCTGTCACTGCTTTCGTAATTTGTACGTTGTCTTCGCCAGCAACTTTTTGTAAAGATGGTAAAACCTTAGCAGTCAATTCAGGATCGTTGTAGGTTATTGAGGTGTTATTTTGAAAAGTGATTGTTGCCTCGCCACCATAAGCTTTGGCAATGGTTTCTGTCATTTCGGTCATTCGTTTTATAATCAATTCACGCATTTTAGGATCTAGCGTACGAACAGTTCCTATCATTTCAGCAGATTCAGGAATAATATTAAATCGTGTTCCAGAAGTTATTTTACCAACTGTAATTACTGCTGCCTCATCGGTCAATTTAGATTCACGACTAATAATCGTTTGCAGTCCATCAATAATTTTTGCTGAAATAAGAATTGGGTCAACACCAGACCAAGGCTGTGAGCCATGAGATTGTTTGCCTTTTACATCAATAACAAAGCGTTCTACAGAAGCCATTATACCACCAGCTTTATATTTAATGGTGCCAACAGGTGTTTCTGAATTAATGTGTAATCCAAAGATGGCATCAACTTTTGGGTTTTCTAAAACTCCTTCTTTTATCATAAGTTTAGCACCACCTTCTTCGCCGGGAGGCGGACCTTCTTCTGCAGGTTGAAAAATGAATTTAATAGTTCCGTTAATTTTATCTTTGTGTTTAGAAAGCACTTCGGCTGTAGCCATTAAAATGGATATGTGTGTATCGTGTCCACAAGCATGCATAACTCCTGTTTCTGTGCCTAAAAATGTTGTTTTTACTTCAGATTTATAGGGTAAATCATTACGTTCGGTAACAGGTAATGCATCAATATCAGCTCGTATTGCTACTACTTTTCCTGGGTTATCACCTTTTAATAGTCCTACAACTCCAGTTTTTGCAACATTGGTTTTTACTTCCAGTCCAAGTGATTTTAAATGTTCGGCTATTTTCTTAGCGGTATTTGTTTCGTGGTTAGATAATTCAGGGTTTTGATGAAAGTAATGCCTCCACTCAATCATTTTTTCTTCAATGTTTTCGATATCTTTTTCAATCGAGTTTTGGGAAAATGAGAGTGCAGAAACAAATAAAAAGAGGATGGTTAAGGCTTTCATAAAGTTGAATTTTGTACTAAGATATTGAAAAAAGGTCAAAACTTGAGTCTTAATATATTGTTTATAATTAATGGTAAATCTCTATGGAAAAACCTAAGGCTATGTGTAATTTTACCCTTTGAAAAAATGTAGCCTTGGAAAAATATCTCAGTCAACTAAACGACGCACAATTAGCACCAACAATTCAGAAAGATGGCCCAATGATAATCATTGCAGGTGCTGGTTCTGGTAAAACACGAGTGTTAACCTTTCGTATTGCTTATTTGATGAGTCAAGGTGTAGATGCTTTTAATATTTTAGCACTAACCTTTACCAATAAGGCTGCCAAAGAAATGAAAGGCAGAATTGCAGATATTGTAGGTGACGGTGAAGCTAGAAACTTATGGATGGGAACTTTTCATTCGGTTTTTGCAAAAATTCTACGTTTTGAAGGGCATCATTTAGGTTTCCCAAGTAATTTCACTATTTATGACACTCAAGATTCTCAGAAGCTTTTGGGTTCCATAATTAAGGAAATGGGACTAGATAAGGATGTTTATAAGACCAAGCAGGTTTATAGCAGAATTTCTTCTTATAAAAACAGTCTTATTACGGTAAAGGCTTATTTCAGAAATCCTGAATTAATGGAGGCTGATGCTATGGCTAGACGTCCTAAAATGGGTGAGATTTACAAAGAGTATGTGGATAGATGCTTTAAGGCTGGAGCGATGGATTTTGATGACTTATTGCTTAGAACTAATGAGTTGCTAACGCGTTTTCCAGCTGTTTTGGCTCAATATCAAGATCGTTTTAGATATATTTTGGTTGATGAGTATCAAGATACTAACCATTCGCAATATCTTATTGTAAGAGCTTTGGCAGATCGTTTTCAGAATATATGTGTAGTGGGTGACGATGCGCAGAGTATTTATGCGTTCCGTGGTGCGAATATCAATAATATTCTAAACTTCCAGAAGGATTATGATGGTGTAAAGATGTACCGTTTAGAGCAGAATTACCGTTCTACAAAAATGATTGTAGGAGCTGCAAATTCGGTTATTGAACACAATAAAACCAAACTCGATAAAATTGTTTGGACGGCAAATGAAGAAGGCGAAAAAGTAAAAGTGCATCGTTCTATGACTGATGCTGACGAAGGACGTTATGTAGCAAGTACTATTTGGGAAACCAAAATGAACGAGCAATTGCATAACAGTGATTTTGCTGTTTTGTATCGTACTAATGCGCAGTCTCGTGCTATTGAAGATGCTTTAAGAAAACGAGACATTCCTTACAGAATTTATGGTGGTTTATCTTTCTATCAGCGAAAGGAAATAAAGGACGTTACAGCTTATTTACGACTGATATTAAATCCTGCTGACGAAGAAGCCTTAAAACGAATTATAAATTATCCTGCTAGAGGCATTGGCCAAACTACTGTAGACAGATTAGTGGTGGCAGCCAATGGTTATGGTAAAAGTATTTTTGAGGTTATTCAAAATATTGACAGTTTAGATGTTAATGTCAATGGAGGTACAAAAAATAAACTAAGAGACTTTGTAACGCTTATTGAAAGCTACCAAGTAATGAATAAAACCTCTAATGCGTTTGATTTAGCAGAACATGTTGCTAAAACTAGTGGTTTAATTAGAGAGTTGGGCAAAGACGGTACGCCAGAAGGTGTGACCAAGATGGATAACGTTCAAGAATTACTTAACGGTATCAAAGATTTTGTTGAAGGACAAATTGAAGTTGCTGATACTACAGGATCTTTAGCAGAGTTTTTAGAAGATGTGGCTTTAGCTACTGATTTAGATGGTGATAAAGGTGATCCAGATCATGTGGCGTTAATGACCATTCACTTAGCAAAAGGATTGGAGTTTAATAATGTGTTTATTGTTGGTATGGAAGAAGATTTATTTCCGAGTGCCATGAGTATGAACACACGAAGCGAACTAGAAGAAGAGCGTCGCCTGTTCTATGTGGCTTTAACCAGAGCAGAAAAGCAAGCGTATTTAACCTATACCGTTTCGCGTTACCGTTGGGGAAAACTTATTGATGCAGAGCCTAGCCGATTTATAGAAGAAATTGATGATGAGTATGTAGATATTGAAACTCCTTTAAAAGAGCAACGTTTCAATCCGATGTTGGATGCTTCAATTTTTGGTGATGTAGAACCTAATAAAGTACGTTTTGCTAAACCAAAATCACCTAAGTTTCAGAAAAAGGATACTCAAAAGAAAGCTGAAAACTTTAAAATCAGCACTCCAAAAAAACTCAAGAAAGTAACTGAGAGCAATGGTGGTACTTCAAATTTATTTGATAGTAAACTTACAGTTGGAAATATTGTAAACCATCAACGTTTTGGTAGAGGAGAGGTTATAAAAATTGAAGGTGCAGGAGGAGATGTGAAAGCAGAAATCAAATTTCAGAATGGAGATACTAAGAAGTTACTATTACGTTTCGCAAAGCTTGAAGTTATAAGCTAACTACTTCACCATACAAACCGAATTTATATTGCCTTCGTCATCATATTCCTTAACGGTGTTAATAGGGTCGGTAATCCATTCGCCATCAACAATAAACTTGTAATGGTGTTTTCCACCAGATAATCTTTGGTTATAAATCCAACAGCCATCTACTTTTTGCATTTCAAATTCGTGTTCTGACCAATTATTGAAATCACCACTTAGGATTACGATTTCTGCATCTTGATAATCACAAAGCCGGAATTTTACATTTTTTTGAACGTCAATAACCGAATTATAACCACCAAACTCATTTTCTGTTTTTGAAGGATTTTGTGGGTCGGTTAACCAAAAATTGCCATCAATGATAAATTTATATTGGTAAATATCTGGTCGTAATTGTAATGTTACCTTCCAGCCGTCTTCGGTACGTTTCATTTTAAAACCTGTTTCATCCCAACGGTTAAAAGTGCCACTTAGAATTACTTTTTTTGCATTTTCATAACCTTTAAGTCTAAAGGTAATATTACCATAATCTGTAGCAAAAGCACTGTAGAGTTTTAGGTTGTATACGCCATAATACCAACCTTGGTCAGACATAGCGTCGGTAGCATTTTTGAAATCGCTAGTAGGTTCTGCCCAATGTTCGCTGTTAACGATGAATTTAAACTCCCAATCAAAATCGGTGGTAAAATCAGATAAATCTTTTTTCAGCGTGTAAAGGGTGTCATTAAGTTTGGTCATTCTCCATTGATCTTTTGCCCAATTGTTGAATTCACCAGAAACGAAAACATCATCGACCGAATCACCATTGTTTTCTATGTTTGGATAATCTTTTAGATTGAAAATAAAAGTAACTTCTTCACCTTTGATATCATATCCTTTCTTGGTTTTGCTTTGTGAAAAGGAGCTTAATGAAATGATGAAGATAAATAGGAATAAACTATATTTTTGTTGGGTTTTCAAGGTTTTATAATAGGACTCTTTATAAAATAAAGTTTCCTTTTTTTGTAATTGATTATCGTTCTTTTTTGAGCGAAAAATTCAAAACCTAAAATGCCGTCGAGTTTAGTGCTAAATGCACTTTTCATATGTTTTAAGTCAGTAAGCACAGTTTTCATCGGACCAAGATAGATTGAATCGTTCAAACTAACTCTATACAATTTCCCTGCCAAAACTTTCTTCTTTTTACCGCTAGCACCAGTAAGTTTTAATTCTCTGCTAGGATAAAAATACTCCAAAATTTCTGAATCTATGTCTTTATTAATCTGATTATATTCAGCCGCAGTGTCTATACCAAACTTTACTTTTTGGTCTCCAACATAAGCGTCAACGACGATGGTATGCTGTTTTAATTTAAAATCAATACTATCTTGAATGGTTTCTGCATATACCTTATCACTTAAATGATTCCCTTTTTTATCGGTTCTTGTTAAGGTGATTTGATTAAGGTGCATATCTATGAATACTTCAAAATCTTTTAAAACACTGTAGCCTATAATACCCAAAAGTTCAATTTTTTTAACCTTTTCAAAATGAGAAAGGTCAATGACATCTGCATTGAGTTGTTCAAGGTTTAGGTTGTGAATTCTGAGTTCTTCAAGATATTTTTCCTTTACATTTTCTAAGCTTCCATGAACTCCATTGGTTTCTTTACCACTGTCTAAATATTTTTTAGGAGCTTTAAAATGAACATTATTTAATATTAAAGTTTCAGAACCAGTATCAATGATAAAGTTGCCTGATTTGTCTAAGATTTCAACTTCAACAATAATGAGTTGATCTATAACCTTAAAAGGGATACGAGTTGTGGTGTTGTTAACAAACTCGGCCTGAGTAAAAACTATTGGAGGTGTATATTCCGTAGCAAAAAGTTTTGCCGATAATAATAAAAGGATGATTATTTTGATTGATTGATGCATATAATATAGACTGTAATTTAGCTAAAATGTTACAGAAATTTATTGTTTTAACATTTAAAAAATAGATTATCTTTACTTTATGGCAGAGTTTATAAAGATATATCCTGAAAACCCTAACCCAAGGGAAATACAAAAGGTTATAAAAGTCCTTAAAGAAGGTGGTTTGGTCATTTATCCTACCGATACCGTTTATGGGTTGGGTTGTGATATCACTAATCTAAAAGCTCTTGAAAAAATAGCAAGAATAAAAGGAGTTAAGCTGGAAAAATCCAACTTCTCTTTTGTTTGCGAAGATTTAAGTAACCTTAGTGATTACGTAAAACAGATAGATACGACAACTTTTAAAATACTTAAGCGTGCCTTACCTGGTCCATATACTTTTATTCTTCCTGGATCTAAAAGCCTACCAAATCCATTCAAAAAAAGAAAGACAGTTGGTATAAGAGTGCCAGACAATGCCATTACCTTAGCTTTAGTATCTGCTTTAGGAAACCCAATTGTTTCAACTTCTATTAGAGATGATGATGATGTTATAGAATACACCACTGATCCTGAGTTGATTTTAGAAAAATGGGATAACCTTGTAGATATTGTTATCGATGGTGGTTACGGTGGAAATGAAGCCTCTACAATAATTGATTTATCTGAAGATCAGCCAACAGTTGTAAGAGAAGGGAAAGGCTCTTTAGAGATTTTTTAATTAGTATCTTATTGTTCTGAATTTCAAACGGTTATTTTGTAGAGTATTTTGTCTTTTGGTCTAAGAGATTGTTGTTTTTGAATCGTTTTTGTCAAATTTAGACTCACAAACAAACTGCTACCTATTTTGATTAAATCTACTAAGTTTTTTAAAGTTATTGGAGTTGTTTTCTTGCTCTTACAAGTGGCGTCAATAATTTATGCGAGATTCATTCCTGAGCGTTTTTTCTGCTGGGCGCCATACGATGAGCATACACATTATTCTATTAATGTGACTATAGATGGTCAAGCACTTTCAAAAAACCAGATAAAACAACGTTATCATTACAGGCCTGAGGGTTGGGAGACTAGAAGTATTGATAATGTTTTTTCAATGGTTCAACAATATGAAGATACATATGGTAAGAACGATCAAGCTAAGGTAGAAATCAGATATAACACTAACGGTAATTCAGAGCAGATATGGCGACCAACAGAGTGATAAATATGCTGCGACGACCTGTTAGTGTATATGGAACATCAATGAGTCCAAGCATTTTATTAATGTGTAAGATTTTTGTGCTTTTACTTGTTGCTCATGGATTTTATAGTAGCATATCAGACCCATACATTCCATTCTTAGAAGGGTTAAATAATCTTAATGAATATCCTAGATTTTTTGAGATTACATTAAAATCGTTATTTGTAATAGCTGGTCTTTCCTTGATTTTTAACTTCAAAGTTAGGTTGAGTGCTATTCTTATTGCTATGACTATCTTCTTAGCCATAATTGCTTCAAAACCATTGTTTAGAAATCATCTGTTTGTTATAGGTTGTATGTTATTTTTATCAGGGCTTTCAGAGAAAAACAAAGCGCCATGGTTGTTATATTTTCAGCTTAGTGTTATCTATTTTGGAGCATTACTAAATAAAATGTGGCAGATAGAATGGTGGAGTGGTCAGTTTATGCATAACTGGTTGTCCGTTGCACTTGAAAACCCTTTGTATAATGCTTGGTTTGACGCAACTCAAAGTTTTGTCTTGGCAAAAATCATGTCTTACTCGGCAATGTTTGTAGAGCTAGTTATTGCTATTGTTTTATTAATTCCAAAGTTTCGTTTTTATGCTATTGCTCTGATATTAGTTTTTCACAGCATTTTATTTTCATTTACTGGTGAAACATTTGGTTATTTTATGGAAGATGTTCTTATTATTTTAATAGCTTTTAGGTCTTGGCCAAAAGATAAATCTGAAGTAAAATATAGTTCGTCTAGTTTCAATGAAATATTTATAACATTCTTTAAGCTGATAGATTTTGACAAACGATTTGTTTTAAAAAGGAGAACTATAAAGCCTGAAATAAATGCAACTATTGATGGAAGAGTGTATAGCGGTAGAAAAGCTATAACATACATGCTTATGAGTACAACAGGGTTTTATATTTTGCTATTATTTTCAGAAATGGGAATACTTTTTCTTTTTGATGGTGTAGCAAAATATATCTGTCTTATGATATTATTTTGGTCATTGATAGGGTTTCTCTCTCCAATTCTATACGAACGTTTAAAGAAAAAAATTAGAAAGTAAAACTATTTATGGGGTTAAAGTCTAAAAATATATCGATATTGATTTCTGATGGTGAGCATCCGCTTTTGACACAAGTGGTTTATTGTTTATCAAAATCTTCAAATATTCGAGTGTATGTGGTGTCTAAAAATGACAAAGTCCCAATGAAACACTCAAGATATATTCATAAGTTTTTTCATGTTCCTGAATTTGAAAATTCTGAAAAGTGGTTTAATCATTTAGACGGAATTATAGAGAAAAATGATATTGATTTAGTTATGCCCATTTCTGAAGATGGGATATTATTTCTTTTAGATCATAAAAATTCTTGGGACAATTTTAATAAAACAACAATTCTAACATCTAGTGAATTTTATAAAAAAGGAATAAATAAAGCTGAGCTAGCTCAGCATATGAAAACCTTTGATATACCATGTCCTTCAACATATATTCTAAAAAATAGTACTATCGCAGATGGTAATATAAAAAGTTTATCTTTTCCATGCATTGTAAAACCAGCTTCAGGTATTAGTGGTGAAGGAATTCATATTTTTAAAGAGCCGTCTGAGTTAAAAGATTTTGTACTCACTACTTCAAAAACATATGTCATCCAAGAATTTATTAATGGATACGATATAGATTGTAGTGTACTTTGTAAAGATGGTCAGATAATAGCAAATACAATTCAAAAAGGATCTGAATATGAGAACCGAAGATTTGCACCACCAATAGGTATTGGGTTTTTATACAATGAAGACCTCTTAGATGTTGTTAAAAAACTCATGAAGTCACTTCAATGGTCTGGATTAGCTCATATAGATCTTAGGTTTGATAGTGATACTAATACATTTAAAGTCATAGAAATAAATGGAAGGTTTTGGGGATCGGTTGATGCCTCTATGCTAGTTGGCGTTAACTTTGCAGACCTTTACATTAGAGTATCTTTAGGAGAAAATGTTGAACAAATAAATTATAAAACTAAGACATATCTTAGCTTAAAAGGACTAGTCAAACATATAAAACGAGCACCTTTAAAGGTGTTTAATTTTTCTTTTCTGAAAAATCAGACACCATTGTTTTTTTCTATAAAAGACCCTTTACCTGTAATTTTAAGATTTGTAAATAGAACTAGAGTGATTTTAGCTCAGCGATTCTCATCTTAATCTTAACTTCAAAACTTTAGAAACAGCATTACTATTTAGGTAAAAGAGTACTAAAGAAATCAATCCGCAAACCAAGAAACCAACAAAAAGAGGTGTTACAGAATCCTTCACAAATCCACCTATATAATTTGCAATAGGAACAGCCATTACGGTGGAAATAAAACCATTTAAAGCAGAACCTATACCAGCAATATGACCAATAGGTTCCATTGCTAAAGCTCTTAGGTTTCCAAAAATAAAGCCTATAGTAAAGAATTGAAGTGCAAAAAAGGTGATCAAAACTTCAATACTTGGGTTATTTCCTGAATGATATAAAATGATAAATACCAGGGAAATGACTAAGAAGCTTAATAATGAAACATGGGCAATATTCCGCATTCCAAATCTCACTACGAGTTGACTATTCATAAAAGTAGATAAACCTATTGAAATTGCTAAGCTTGCAAATATTAGAGGAAACTCTTCGGCTAAATTATATTGATTTTCAAAAATCTGTTGAGATGTACTCAAATACACCATGAAAGAACCTGTGATAAATCCTGAAAGTAAAGTGTATATAACAGCAGATTTTATTCTGAAAAATTCCTGCGTTCCTGTTTTGAAAATAGCTAATCTAAAAGGAATTTTATATTTTTTTCGTAACGTTTCGGGTTGTCTTAGCCAAAACCAAATCATAACTAAGATCCCAAAAATAAGGTTGAAAATAAAAATGGTTTTCCAATCGTAGTGGTTCATTATAAATTGACCTAGTGTTGGGGCAATTACTGGTACAAGGATAAAAACCATTACTACAATCGATAATATTTTTGCCATATAATCTCCTTCGTAAGTATCTCTAACCATAGCAATACTCATGGTTCTTGGTGCAGCAAGTCCTACTCCTTGTAGAAAACGGCCAAGAATCATTATCTCAAAACTTTTTGTAGTCACACATATTATTGAAGCAATAATAAAGATTACAAAACCAACATAGACTACAAATTTTCGTCCCAAACTATCAGAAATAGGTCCAAAAAATAATTGTCCCACACCAATACCCAAAAATATTGTTGTAATAAGTTTAGGAGTATCTAATGGATTTGAAACACTTAAGTGATCTCCAATCATTGGTAAGGCTGGTAAAACAGCATCAATAGAAAGTGCTACTATGGACATTAAAGCAGCCATTAAGACTACAAACTCTAATTGTGATTTTTTTTGGTTTTCCATGGCGCAAAAGTAAGCCAATTATTATCTATTTTTGAGGTGCGACAATACTATAACGCAACATTAACATTCAAATAAACAATAGCATGTTAACAGAAGTTCTATTAAACTTATTCAAACGAGATCTTGAAAAACTAAAAGAAGAGATAAATCTTTATAAAACAGAACCTAACCTTTGGATTCTTGAAGAAGGTATTTCTAATTCTTCAGGTAATTTATGTTTACACTTAGTAGGTAACTTGAATCACTTTATTGGAGAAGGTTTAGGAAACACAGGCTATGTGAGGCAGCGAGAGTTGGAATTTTCATTAAAAGATGTACCTAAATCTCAACTCATAGCTCAAGTAGATGATACTATTGCTATGGTTGAGGAAGTGTTAGGTAAACTTTCAAATGATGACTTGCAAAAGGAATATAGACATAGAGTTTTTGGTGAACCTATGACTACAGAATATTTCTTAGTACATCTTACAATGCATTTAGCCTATCATTTAGGTCAAATTAATTATCACAGAAGATTGTTAGATAATTAAAGCGGAATATTCCCATGCTTTCGCTTAGGTTTATTAACCGTCTTATTTTCTAACATACTAAATGCCTTTATAAGTTTTCTACGTGTATTTTTAGGTAGAATAACTTCGTCTACAAAACCACGTTCAGCAGCACTATATGGATTAGCAAAAAGTTCAGCATACTCTGCTTCCTTTTCTTTCCATTTAGCCTCTTTATCTTCAGCTTTGCTTATTTCTCTTCTAAATATAATTTCAGCCGCACCCTTAGCACCCATAACTGCAATTTCAGCATTTGGCCAAGCAAAGTTCATGTCGGCTCCAATGTGCTTAGAGTTCATTACATCATAAGCGCCACCATAAGCTTTTCTGGTAATAACAGTTACTCTAGGAACTGTAGCTTCGCTGAAAGCATAGAGTAATTTAGCACCATGAACAATAATACCGTTCCATTCTTGATCTGTTCCAGGTAAGAAACCAGGGACATCTTCTAGTACCAGTAAAGGGATGTTGAAAGCGTCACAAAAACGAACAAAGCGTGCTGCTTTTTTAGAACTATTTACATCCAAAACACCAGCTAAAAACATGGGCTGATTAGCAACAATACCAATAGATTTACCACCAAGTCTCGCAAAACCTACAATAATATTTTCTGCATGATCTTTATGGATTTCATAGAAAGAATCTTTATCAATAATCCCTTCTATAACCTGATGCATATCATAAGGCTTGTTTGGGTTTTCTGGAACAATATCTGCTAAACCGTCTCTAATTTCATCTTGAAAATCATAGGCTATATCTTGTGGTTTTTCTCGATTACTTTGTGGTAGGTAGCCTAATAGTTTTTTAATGTCTTCAAGACACTCAACATCATTTGTAGAAGTTTTGTGAGCTACACCAGACTTTGTAGAATGTACACTGGCACCACCGAGTTCTTCACTTGTTACTTCTTCATTTGTTACTGTTTTAACAACATTCGGACCTGTAACAAACATATAGCTTGTGTCTTGTACCATAACTGTAAAATCTGTCATTGCAGGTGAGTATACAGCACCACCAGCACAAGGTCCCATGATAGCCGAAATCTGAGGAATCACTCCAGAAGCCTGAACATTTCTATAAAAAATATCAGCATAGCCACCTAAAGAACGAACACCTTCTTGAATACGAGCTCCACCAGAGTCGTTAAGCCCAACAATTGGTGCGCCAACATTAACAGCCATGTCCATAATTTTACAAATTTTCTCAGCGTGTGTTTCAGATAGAGAACCACCAAAAACCGTAAAATCTTGAGCAAAAACATATACTAATCGTCCATCTACAGTACCATAACCAGTAACAACACCATCTCCGTAGAACTTTTGATCAGCCATTCCGAAGTCTTTAGTTCTGTGTGTTACCAAAGCTCCTATTTCTTCGAACGAGTTTTCATCAAGAAAATATAAAACACGTTCTCTAGCTGTTAGTTTTTTCTTTTCGTGTTGCTTATCTATTCTGGCTTGACCTCCTCCAAGTTTGGATAAGGCAATTTTATCATTAAGTGATTTTATTTTAGTTTCCATAGTTGTTTTTAGTTTGTTGGTAGCCTTAATATTTTTTGGTCTTCTAAAAATTGCTTCAAGGCAATCTTTGCAGCGATTTCAGCTTCTTTTTTATGTTGCTCTTCTAGTAGACTAGGTGAGTAGTACTTTTTCACAAAATGGGTGTCAAAATTTCCGCTTCTAAAAGCATCATGTTCGCAAACAAACCTTCCAAAAGGTAAGGTAGTTTCTACACCTTTTATATGATAATTGTCTATAGCTTTTATCATAAGCTCTATAGCTTCTTCACGAGTATCTCCATAGGTAATCAATTTTGAAAGCATAGGATCGTAATAAATAGGAATATCCATACCTTCTTCAAAACCATTATCAACTCTGATATTTTCACCAACAGGAAGTTGGTAAACTTCCAAATTACCGACGCTTGGTAAGAAATCGTTCATTGGATCTTCTGCATATACGCGAAGTTCTAGCGCGTGACCATTTATTTTTAAATCTTCTTGTTTCATATCAATAGCTTCACCTCTTGCGACTTTAATTTGAAGCTCTACCAAGTCAACACCAGAAACCCATTCTGTTACAGGATGCTCAACTTGAAGTCTGGTGTTCATTTCTAAGAAGTAGAAATTATGATCTCCATCTAGAAGAAACTCAACAGTTCCAGCCCCAAGATAGTCGCAAGATCTAGCTACGTCAATAGCAGCTTGTCCCATACGTTCTCTTAATTCTGGTGATAAAACAGAAGAGGGAGCTTCTTCAACAACTTTTTGATGACGACGTTGTACAGAACATTCACGTTCAAAGAAATGAAGAATATTTCCGTAGCTATCTGCCATCACTTGAATTTCAATATGTCTTGGTGAAGTGACATATTTTTCAACAAAGACAGAACCATCACCAAAAGCAGAAGTAGCTTCACTGATAGCACGTTTCATCTGCTCAACCACATCTTTTTCTTTCTCTACGACACGCATACCTTTTCCACCACCACCTGCAGCAGCTTTTATCAAAATAGGGAAACCAATATTTTTAGCAATTTCCACAGCTTCTTCAGGATCTGTGATGGCATGGTCTACACCTGGAACCATAGGAATATTATAATCTTTAACAGCATCTTTGGCTGCAAGTTTATCTCCCATCATTTTTATGGCTTTAGAACGAGGCCCAATAAAAGTAATGTCGTTTTTCTCTACTAATTCAGCAAAATCTGCATTTTCACTTAAAAATCCATAACCTGGATGTATAGCATCAACACCCAAGTCTTTGGCAACTTCAATAATTTTATCACCTTTGAGATATGACTGATTGGATGGAGCAGGACCGATACAAACGGCTTCATCTGCATATTTTACATGTAGTGCATTTCTATCGGCTTCAGAAAATACCGCTACGGTTTTTATTCCCATCTTTTTTGCGGTTCGCATTACTCTAATGGCGATTTCCCCACGATTGGCAACTAATATTTTTTTCATCTTATTCAAATTCAATTAGCAAAGCGTTTTTTTCAACAGTTTTTCCTTGGTCAATCTTAATGGATTTAATAACACCATCTCTTGGTGAATTAATAACATTTTCCATTTTCATGGCTTCAAGAATTAGAAGCGCATCATCTTCTTTGACCTCTTGACCTTCAGAAACATTAATTTCTAATATGAGTCCAGGCATTGGTGCTTTAATATTATTAACTTTCTTAGAAGCCCCAACCTCAAAACCTAAGGCTAATATTTGCTGATCTAAAGCATCTTGAATGTCTACTTGGTAAGTATTGTTGTTGACTTTTACGGTATACTTCTTACGATTAAAATTAGAATTTAGAATAGAAGCTTTTACGGAAACATTGTTTTGAAGTACATGAAAATTTTTATCAGATACCTCAATACAATCTAGTGCCTCCACATCTTTTTTGTCAACGTCAAATAGATGGGAAGCATTCACTTTTACTTTGTACATAATTGTGATTTTATTTTTGCTAAGTTATTGCGTAATTTTCTTCTAAAATATGAAATAAATCAGCTTAAATTAAGAATTTTACAAAGTTTTAAAGTTTGAATTGTCTTGGTGACGTTTTATAGCTTTTTTAGAGAGTACAATTCCAATTATCAAAGAGATAAATGCGCCAATGGAAATTCCGGGAATAAAGTTGATGAATAGGAAAAAGTCATAGGCACCATGAAATAATACGGCCAAGAATAATCCTGCCATATTTAGTAGAAATCGGTTATTTGAAAACTTAGCTTTTCCCATATAATAACCCATTAAAATCCCAAAAGTAGCATGTGCAGGAACAGCAGTAAATGCTCTTAAAATCGCTGTACTATAGCCGCCTTGTAGTACATAAAGAATATTTTCGGTACAGGCAAAACCCATAGATACCATAACAGCATACATAATACCATCGTAAGGTTCATTAAAAGCTTTCCTAGTTTGGGCGTAGTATTTTACAATGATGTATTTACTGAATTCTTCAGCCAATGCAACAACCACAAAAGCCTGTATAAATTGCTGCCAAATACTAAATTCATCTGTAATAGGTAACAAATGACCAGTAACGAAATAAAGACCAAAGACTAAAAGTACACTTACTATTGCGCCAAGCAGAAAACTAACAACAAGTAAACCTGTTGGTTCTTTGTCGTATCTATCCTGAAAATAAATGTAAAGTATAATGGTTAAAACAGGGGCAACTGCTAGTAGGAGTAAGTTCATTCACCATGAATTTCGTTAACAATCTCAAAGGCTACCATTTGATAATAGGTGCTATTACTTTCAATAAAGTGCATATTTTTACCACTATTAAAAGCTAAGTCAGTAAATGTAGTATTGTCTACGATTTTAAGCGCTTCAACTTCTGCAGGATCAGGAACCAAATCATCTAAGCTCACTTTTAACTCTATAATAAAAACATGGTGAAATTCATTATCCTGAATTTCACCATCATTATATGAAGCCGAATGGAAAAACGTTCCTATTCTTCGTAATTGATTAGCATTAATCTGTAAACCAATTTCTTCTCTAGTTTCCCTTACGGCAGCTTCTTCTATTGTTTCACCAGCATCTACATGGCCTGCAACTGAGACATCCCAAAGTAAAGGACAAATCTTTTTTTTGTGGGAACGCTGTTGCAAGAGAATACTACCATCAGGAGTGTAGAACCAAACATGAACGGTATTATGTAAATAACCATGTTTGTGAACTTCAGACTTTAAAGCCCTTTCACCAATAGGTCGGCATTTTTCGTCTACTATGTCTAAATATTCTTCTTCCATTAAGAGATTGGTTAAGTGAGTTTAATCATCTATTTAAAATAGCTAAACGTTTCTCCGTCTTCTATTTTTAATAGTGTTTCATAAATCAGTTTTATTACATTTTCAACATCATCTTTATGCACCATTTCAACCGTAGTATGCATATAACGTAAAGGCAATGAAATTAAAGCAGAAGCAACACCACCATTACTATAAGCAAAGGCATCTGTGTCAGTTCCTGTTGCTCTAGAAAGCGCAGCACGTTGAAAAGGAATTTTCTTTGCCTCGGCAGTATCAGTAATAAGATCTCTTAATTTTTGTTGTACAGCAGGAGCGTAGGCAACAACAGGTCCTTTTCCGATTTCAGCTAAACCTTGTGTTTTAGGATCAATCATTGGAGTAGTAGTATCGTGCGTTACGTCGGTTACGATAGCTACGTTTGGCTTAATGGTTTGAGTTATCATTTCCGCACCACGTAGTCCAATTTCTTCTTGAACTGAATTGGTTACATATAACCCAAAAGGTAATTTCTTTTTGTTTTCATGTAGTAAGCGCGCAACTTCAGCAATCATAAAACCTCCCATTCGGTTATCTAAAGCTCTACAAACAAATTTGTCTTTGTTTAGAATATGGAATTCATCAGGGTAAGTAATTACGCATCCAACATGAACACCCATTTTCTCAACTTCATCTTTGTCTTTTGCACCTATGTCGATACAGATATTATCTGGTTTTGGTGCTTCTTCTTTAGACTTGTTACGCGTATGTATTGCAGGCCATCCAAAAACACCTTTTACAATACCATTTTTAGTATGAATGTTAACCACTTTACTAGGTGCAATTTGATGGTCGCTACCACCATTTCTAACTACATAAAGTAAACCGTTGTCAGAAATGTAGTTTACATACCATGAGATTTCATCGGCATGACCTTCAATAACAACTTTAAATTTTGCTTTAGGGTTTATGACAGCTACAGCTGTTCCGTAAGTATCGGTAATAAATTCATCTACATAAGGTTTTAAATAATCCATCCATATTTTTTGTCCTTCCCATTCATATCCTGTTGGTGATGCATTATTTAAATATTTTTCTAAAAAGTCCATAGACTTTTTATTCAGTAATTGTTGTTTTGCCATTATTATAAATTTTCCCTAAAAATAATAATATTAATATGATTTTTGGGTTAATGGTAGTATTAATTGTTAATTTTGAAAACGACTAAAACCATGAGTTTGGAACGGTTTTGGTTCAATGTTTTAACATGAAATATATAACCTACATACTGCTACTTTTTTCAGTAACTATTTTTGCTCAGGAAGATCCTGTTAAGCAAGACACTACTGTAGTGCATTATATGATTATTGAAGGAGATTCAGTACCTGTAACCTCTGTAGATTTAAAGGAGGTTTTGGTATTACCTAATTTGAAATTTAAAGATAGGGATGCACGTGTTAGATATATTATTTTAAGGAGAAAAACACTCAAAGTCTATCCTTATGCTAAGTTAGCTGCGGAACGATTGGAGTCACTTCAAAAACGATTGGCAACTTTAGAGCGTAAACGTGATAAAAAACGCTACGCAAAAGTTATTCAGCGTTATATTGAAGATGAGTTTTCTGAAGAATTGAAAAAACTAACAAAAACAGAAGGCCAAATTTTAGTAAAATTAATTCACAGACAAACTGGTAAAACCACATTTGAACTGATTAAAGAATTACGAAGTGGTTGGCGTGCTTTTTGGTTTAATAGTACAGCAAGTTTGTTTGATATTTCTTTAAAAAAGGAATTTAGTCCTATAGATGAAGAAGAAGATTATCTTATTGAAGATATTTTACAGCGAGCTTTTCAAGACGAACGATTAGATAGACAAGAACCAGCATTTGATATTGATTTTTATGCTTGTGTAGATAAATGGTCTAGCAAATCAGAACCTAAAAAATAATGCGAGCGCAAACAAAATTAGAAGAGCAACTCAATTCTTGGACACATGGTCTTGGTGCGGCTTTGGGTATTGTAGCATTAGTTCTACTCATAGTATATTCCGATGAAACAAAACCTTGGCATTTATTTAGTGTGGTTGTTTATGGTATTTCAATTATTATATTGTTTTTAGCATCTACATTTTACCATGCTGTAAAGGGAGAAAAACGAAAACACTATTTTAGAATTGTAGACCATATAAGTATTTATCTACTTATCGCTGGGACATATACACCAGTACTACTCATTTTACTTACTGATAGTTTGGGTTGGCTATTGTTTTGGGTTGTTTGGGGTATTGCAGTTTTTGGTGTGGTTTTAAAGATATTCTTTACTGGGAAATTTGAGATTTTCTCAACATTATTGTATTTGGTAATGGGTTGGCTCATTGTGTTTGATTATACCAATGTTGCCAATGCATTAACTCCAAATGGAGTTTTTTGGTTATTTGCAGGTGGATTGTTTTATACTGTAGGTATTGTGTTTTATGTAATAGAACGTATTCCTTATAATCATGTTATTTGGCATTTATTTGTTCTTGCTGGAGCGATTTGTCATTTCTTTATGATATTTCTTTATGTGATATAATAATTTTCTTTATCACATTAATCTGCCCAAGGTGATAATGAGTATGCTCAATAATTCCAGTGATGTTTTTAAAGTAAGTACCATACTTTTCCTCAGCCATAAAATCATTTAATTTATTGTCATCAAGTTGTTCTATGAGTGAAATGAATTCTTTAACTTCATCCCACATAATGTTTTGAAACTCTTGCCATTCCTCATTGTTTTTAATAGTTGGATGATCAAAACTAAACTTATCTCTGATAGTTAGTTCACCACCCTTAAAAACTTCAGCAGTTCCTTTTACGTAATAATGAATATGGAATGTTAATGCTAAAATAGTGTTGAGTTCAGCAACTTTTTCGTTGGCCATTTCTACAGTAATATCCTGTAACGAATCTTTAAAGTTTGAAGCCGTCCAATTACCACCAAAATATACTTGATGTAATTGTTTAGCGAGTAGTTTTGAAGTCATCATGATGCATTAATCTATTACTAAAATAGAAAATTTTTAGTGTAATAATTTACAGAACAGTTCCTCAAAAGTTTTTAGAGCTCTTTTGAAGCTGTATCTTTGCAGCAAAATTGAAAATTACTATGTCTAAAGATAACTTAGAAGCTCACAAGTTAACCGTTTCAAAAGCCGAAATGCAATCTTATGGTTATAAAATTGTAGATGCTATTGTAGAACATTTTGATACGCAAGACACAAAGAATCCTGTAGTTACAGCTACTCGTGAAGAAATGGATAATCTGTTTTTAGAAAACGTCCCTGAAGGAGGAACAGACGCGCATCAGGTTTTAGATTTTGTTATAGACAAAGTGCTTACGGAAAGTAACATTGTTTCGCATCCAAAATCGTATTCTTTTGTCCCTGGACCTAGTAATTTTATAAGTGCTATGGCAGATACTTTAGCGACCGGTTTTAATGTGTTTTCTGGGGGTTGGGCAGCTTCACCTGCTGCAACAGAATTGGAAATTGTAACGATTAATTGGCTTTTAAAACTTTTTAAATTCCCCAATAAGAAGGGTGGAGGTATTTTTACTAGTGGTGGTTCTATGGCTAATTTAACGGCTTTGGTTACAGCAAGACGCCAAAAATGTGGAGATGATTTTTCTAAGGCTATCATTTATATGTCTAACCAAACTCATTCGTCAAACATAAAAGCGTTAAAAACCATTGGATTTAAAAAAGAACAAGTACGTTTAATTCCAGTAGATTCGGATTATAAAATATCAATCAATAAGTTGAAAAATGCTATTGCAAAAGATAGAATAGAAGGGTGTCAACCTTTCTGTCTAATAGCCAATGCAGGAACAACAAATACAGGAAGTGTAGATCAACTAGATGATTTGGCAAAGCTTTGTAAAAATGAAAACCTTTGGTTTCATGTTGATGGAGCTTATGGTGGAGCCGCAATTTTAACTGAAAAGGGTGCTAAACTTTTAAAAGGTATTCAAAAAGCAGATTCTTTAACCATAGATCCTCATAAATGGTTTTTTCAGCCTTACGAAATGGGATGTCTTTTAGTTAGAAACCACAAATGGCTAAGTGCTACTTTTAGTGAAAAACCAGAATATTTAAGAGATATTGAAGGAAACACGTCTGAAATCAATTTTTACGATCATGGTATTCAGCTCACTCGTAGGTTTAGAGCTCTAAAGTTTTACATGTCCATAAAAACATTTGGATTAAAAGCTTTCAGAGAAGCCATTGCCTATAATATTGATTTGGCTGAGTCTGTAGAGGATATATTAAGAAAAAGTAGCGATTGGGAAATTGTATCTCATGCAACTTTAGCTGTGATTAACTTTAGGTACAACCCTATGAAAAAGCAATTTTCAGAAAAGAAATTAGATGCGCTTAATCAAGAAATTTCAAAGCGTGTTATAGATACCAAAAAAGCATTATTGGTAACTACTGTTCTGCAAGGTCAGGTTGTATTGAGAATGTGTTTGATTAATCCTAGAACAACATTAGATGATGTAAAGGAAACTTTAGATATGTGTTTGGGCTTTGCTGAGGAAATAGTTTAAATCAAAATAAAAGCACTTAAACAGAAGTCTATTTATACAACTGTTTAAGTGCTTTGTTATTTTAAAAAGTCCTTTTACATAGAAGTATTCCAACCTCCACCTAAAGCTTGATATAGTTTTACGTTAGCCAAAAGTTGATCTCTTTTGGTTTCAATTATTTCAATTTTAGAATCCAGGGCTTCCCTTTGTGTAAAGAGTACTTCTGTATATTCAGCTCTTGCAGATTTAAACAGTTTGATAGATAATTCAATAGACTCATTAAGCGCATTAACTTGCTCTTCTTTTAATCTGTAACTTTCTTTTAAATTACTGATATTAGAAAGTTCATTGGCCACTTCAATGTAACCATTAAGAATAGCTTTCTCATACTCAAAAACGGCTTGAAGCTGTCTGCTATTTGCATTTTTATATTCTGCTTTAATAGCATTTCTGTTAATCAACGGACTCACCACATCACCAACTAAAGAATACAGTAACGATTCAGGAGTTGAGGTTAGATATTTAGTTTTAAATGCCTGTAGACCAACACCAGCTTTTATTCCTACAGAAGGGTAGAAGTTAGCTCTAGCTATACTAACATTTAGTTTTGAAGCTTCAAGTTCATATTCGGCTTGTCTGATATCTGGTCTGTTTGCCAATAATTGAGAAGGAATACCAGTGTAAATAGTATCTATTGGAGTACCAATAAATTCATCGGAATCCCTCTCGATAGTTTGAGGAAAACGACCTACAAGAAAATTGATTTTATTCTCTGTTTCAACAATACTTTGCTGAACTTTGAATTTATTACTTTGATTCTTGTACACTTCAGCTTCAAAACGTCTCACTGCTAATTGTGTTGCTCTCGCCGCTTCTTTTTGCAGTCTTATCATCTTAAGAGCATTTTGTTGGATGTCTAGGTTTTGCTCAATGATTTCTAGTTGATTGTCTAAAGCTTGTAGCTCATAATACGAACTCGCTATTTCAGAAACCAAATTTGTAACCATAAAGTTTTTGCCTTCAATAGTGCTGAGGTATTCTAAAACTGCTGCTTTTTTACCATTCCGTAGTTTTTTCCAGACATCTAATTCCCAAGAGGCAGAAAGTCCAACCGAGAAATCAGTCAATGGTTCTGGAAATTCTTCATCTTCACGAACGTTAAGATTGTGTTCTACAGCTCCGTTTCTGGTGTATTCGCCAACTTTTTCTACTTCCGCACCAGCATAAATGTTTACAAAAGGAAGGTATTCACCCTTTTTAACAGTAATTTCATTATTAGCTCTTGTGATTTGCTGAAGCATAATATTCAACTCTTGGTTGTTAGCTAAAGCGGTATCAATAAGAGCGACTAATTTTGGATCTTTAAAAAAATCTTTCCACTGTACAGATGCAGAGCTGACTGTGTCTGAAGACTGATTTTTATATTGCTGAGGTACTTCCTTGTTTTCTTCTCTAATAGCTTTTTGTGTAGGTACACAAGAATTTAAAAAGAGAATAATCAAAAGGCTAAGTAGGTACCAGCTTTTAAATTTAGATTTATTCATCTTTATTACTTTTACTAAGTTTTTTTAATAATTTTTTCAGTTTGCTAATGCTTTCAGTATTAGTGCGCGTTTGGTTTTCAGCCTCACTGTTTCTAATAAATTCTTCTGAAAGTGGCTCGTTGCTCTCATCTTTAATAAGGCTTTTTCCTTCTGCCATTTTAGCAAAAATGTAGTATAGGCCTGGAATGACAAGCACTCCAAAAAAGGTACCTACAAGCATTCCACCCATAGAAGAACCACCAATAGTTTTGTTACCAATAGCACCAGCACCTGTTGCAATAACCAATGGAATTAATCCAGCGATAAATGCAAAAGATGTCATTAAAATAGGACGGAAACGTGCTTTTGCTCCTTCAATTGCAGCTTCTAAAACCGTAGCACCTTGCTGTTGTTTTTGTACAGCATATTCTACTATTAATACCGCATTTTTACTTAATAAGCCGACGAGCATTATGACGCCAATTTGCGCGTAAACATCATTGGCTAGTCCCATAACTTTTAATAGGAAGAATGATCCAAAAACACCAACAGGTAAGGATAAAATAACTGCTAATGGCAATAGGAAACTTTCGTATTGTGCTGCCAAAACAAAGTATACAAATACCAATACTACAATAAAAATGTAAATAGATTCATTACCTCTGCCAGCTTCGTCGTATGACAGACCTTCCCAAGCAATATCATAACCTCTTGGTAGTTCTTTTGCGGCAACTTCTTGGATAGCATTAATAGCATCACCACTAGTAAAACCTTTTGCAGGCAATCCACGTATTGAAGCTGAATTGTAAAGGTTGTAACGTGTAATTTCGTTAGGACCTAATTTCTTTTCAATAGACATAAATGCCGAATAAGGCACCATTTCGCCTTCTTCATTTTTCACAAATAGTTTTTCTAGATCCGAAGGTAATCTACGATACTCAGGTCCTGCTTGTGTGTAAACTTTAAAGAATCTACCAAAACGAATAAAACCTTGCTCATAAGTACTACCAATTAAAATGTTTAGGTTTTCCATAGCTTTACTAATGGTAACCCCTTTTTGCATGGCAATTTTATTGTTGATTTTAAGTTCGTATTGAGGATAATTAGCCGAATAGAAAGTAAACAGACCAGTTATTTCTTTACGTTTAGATAACGCCTCCATAAACTTGTTATTGATGTCTTCAAACTTATGGTAGTCAGTAGAATTGGTTTTATCTAATAAACGCATTGAGAAACCACCAGAAGAACCAAAACCAGGTACAGCTGGTGGCTCAAAGTATTCAATTACGGCACCCAAATCTTTGGTTTCTTCTTCTAGTTCTTCCATGATTTCGTGTACTGAATGATGACGCTCAGACCATGGTTTTAGGTTGATTAAACATGTACCAGCGTTAGAACCACGACCTTCTGTCATAATTTCATAACCAGCAAGAGATGATACCGATTCTACACCTTCGGTTTCTTCGCATATTTTTTGAAGTTTTTTAGCCACATCATTAGTGCGCTCTAAAGTTGCACCAGGAGGTGTTTGAATGATGGCATAGATCATTCCTTGGTCTTCGTTAGGAATAAATCCGGCTGGTAATACTTGGTTTGTGAAAAATATTCCGGCACAAAACACCGCTAATATTCCAAAAGTTACGATGCGTCTCGCTACAATTTTGTTAAGTACTTTTACGTATTTACCTGTCAGTTTTTCAAAACCATTATTAAAACCATCAATAAACTTATCAGCCAGCGATTTTTTCTTTTTGCCATGATTGTTTCTAAGTAACATGGCGCATAAAACAGGAGTTAATGTTAATGCAACAAGTGCTGAAATTAAAATAGAACCAGCCATAGTAATTGAGAACTGACGATAGAATACACCAACAGGTCCTGTCATAAATGATATTGGAATAAACACCGAAACCATCACTAATGTTATAGCTATAATAGCACCACCAATTTCACCTAAAACTTCTTTAGAAGCTTGATACGGACTCAAGTGTTTTTCATGCATTTTAACATGGACAGCCTCCACGACAACAATAGCATCATCGACGACAATACCAATAGCAAGTACTAGGGCAAAAAGAGTAATTAAATTTATGGAAAGTCCAAAAAGTTGCATTATAAAAAACGCACCAACTAAGGATACAGGAACGGCAATAATTGGAATTAATGTAGAACGCCAATCACCTAAAAATAAAAATACAACTACAGCAACCAATATAAACGCGTCTCGTAGTGTGTGTAATACTTGTTCTATGGAAGCATCTAAAAAGTTAGAGACATCATAGCTTATATTGAAGTCTACATTTGGTGGTAGTTCTTCTTTTAACTCATCTAATTTTTCTTTAACCGCATCAATAACATCACTACCATTACTACCAAAGGTTTGTTTTAAGACTATAGAGGCTGAAGGTTTTCCGTCTAAATTGGAGTAGATATCAAAAAACTCACTTCCTAATTTTACATCGGCAATATCCTTCAGCATTATAATTTCACCTTCTTTGTTGGCGCGAATTATAATATCTTCATATTGCTCGGGTTCATTATAGCGATTTTGATAGGTTAATACATATTCTAAAGATTGTGAGGTAATACCAGAACTTCTACCCAAACGTCCAGGACGTGCTAGAATACTTTGTTCTTGCATAGCTTCCAGCACTTCTTCTGCAGATATATTATAAGCGCGCATACGGTCTGGTTTTAACCAAACACGCATAGCATACTTTCTACTACCTAAAATTTGGGCACTTGCAATACCATTAATACGTTGTATTTCTGGAACAATCTTAGTGTAAGCGTAGTTGTAGAGGAATTTTTCATCATTGTCTTTGTCTGTACTAGAAAGGTTAACATACATCAACATACTTGGTTGAATAGGAGTAATAATAACACCTTCACGTTGTACCAATTCAGGAAGAAGTGGCATTACCTGATCTACACGAGTTTTTACACGAACAACAGCTTGATTGGGATCAGTACCAGGCTCAAAAATAACTCTAATTGTTGCTTCACCAGCACTGGTTGCATCAGAAGCAATATAACGCATACCTTGTACACCGTTTATAGCAGTTTCAAGAGGAATAAGTGTAGAGTTTACTAATACTTCAGAACTCGAACCAGGATAAGCAATAAAAATGTTTACCGTAGTAGGAGCAATCTGTGGAAATTGTGATATAGGTAGTTGCTTGATTGAAAGACCACCTATAAATAGTATGATTACCGAAATGACAATAGCCAAGACGGGTCTTTTTATAAATTTTTTAAACATGTCTTTGTAGATTAAATTCTAAAAATTACTCAGCATAGAGGTCTAGCTCAGACAGTACTTGGTTAGGCTCAAGAAATTTAGTGTGTATTTCCTGATTGTTCTTAACCATTCTTATACCTTCCAATAGAATAGTGTCACTTTCAGAAAGCCCTTTGTTGATAATGTACAAGTGAGGTAATTCTGCAGCAATGCTTACTTCTTTCTGTCTAACTACATTAGATTTGTCAATAACAAAGACATAGGTTTTATCTAAAATTTCGAATGTCGCTTTTTGTGGAATGATTAGCGCATCTTTGTACGGCACAGTCATTAGTATACTACCTGTTTCACCATGTCTTAAAATACCATCAGGATTTGGAAAAGTAGCTCTAAAAGCAATATTTCCTGTTTCGCTGTTAAACTCACCTTCAATAGTTTCAACAATACCTTTTTGGTTGAATTTTCTATTGTTGGCCATTAATAGTTCAACTTGTTTTTTAGAATCCTTGTCCTTACTCATTATGTAATCAAGGTATTCTGTTTCAGGAACGTTAAAATACACCCACATTTTACTGTTGTCAGATAAAGTAGTCAACAACTCACCTTCGTCTAGTAGACTTCCTTCTCTAACTTCGAGATGATCCATGATTCCATCAAAAGGGGCTTTTACATTTGTAAAACCAAGATGTGTTTGAGCAAGTGCCACTTCGGCTTTGGCTTTGTTTAGATTGGCTTTAGCCATAGCTAATTCGTTAGGAGAAACAACGTTTCCATCAGCCAATAGCTGTGTGTTTTTTAGCTCAATTTCAGCAACATCAGATTCTGCTTTGGCTTTTTGAAGTTCAGCTTCGTAGATGTTTGGCATAATCTTAAACATCAGTTGGCCTTCTTTAACATGCTGACCTTCGTCTACTGATATTTGTTTCAGATAACCTTTTTCTAATGCTCTAAGTTCAATGTGTCTTATAGAGTGGATTTGACTAACATAGTCTTTGGTTGTAGAGGTATCCTTTTTTATAGGTTTTGTAACAAGAAACTCAGAATGATCTTGCTTTTCTTCATGTTTTTTCTCACAGCTAGTTAATGATATGGTTAAAATTAGGGCTGTGAAAACGAGTGTTTTTATTGTGATTTTCACTTTTTCAAAATTTTTATAAAATGATATTGAATGTAAGTATCCAAATTGATGGATGCTTGTGTTTTTTAGAACAAGAATAGTTCTAGGGATTAGACTTATAGTGTAAAGTCTATTCTTTAAAAAATCAAATTATAAAAACCTGAAGCTTAAGGTGAAGTCTTGTGTCTTGTTGTGTAACAGCAGGTTGAGGTCTGTAGATGTTTCTTTGGAGTTCGTTAGAAAAACTTCTATACAAATCAGCACTAAGTGTTGCTGCAAATAATGAAAGTTGAAAATTAGATTTGTGTTTTACTGTAGATTCTTCGTTTTCTGATTCATTGATTTCGTTGCCTTCAAAAAATAAATCATTCTTTGTGTCCTTGTGAATAGGAGTGAAAGTTGCAGAATCTGAAAGAAAAGTTGTTATAAGTGCTTCTGAGAAATCTTCATCTATTATTTCATAAGATGATGTTTCGTCACTGTTATATGCTACGCTAGCTTGTAAATTTGCTAGACTACACAATAACATTGCGCTTATAAAAAACAAATATTTTCTAAGAGTGACTTTCATATTAGTGCGCAAAATTATATGAATTGGAGTATATTACCAAAACGGATTATTGATAATTTAACATTTTGAAATAAAAATAGTTTTCGTTTTACCTTTATTTCCTCAAAAATCAACAGAATTGAATAAATACGATTACATTATTTTAGGAGCAGGTGCTTCAGGTTTAATGTTAGCTTACAGAATGTCTCAAGATGAATTTTTTGATGATAAATCCATCTTAATCATTGATAAAATTAAAAACAAAGGTGATGATAGAACTTGGTGTTATTGGGAAGAAAATAAGGGTGAGTGGGATCACCTTTTAACCCAAAAGTGGAAGAAAATATTTTTTGGAAGTAAAGATTTTTCTGAAACTATTGAGATTAATCCTTATCAATATAAAATGATAAGAAGTTCTGGTTTTTATGATTTTTTATGGACATCAATTCACTTAAAATCTAATTTTAGTTTTTTTGAAGATACAGTTGAATCTTTTAAAGAGGTTGAAGATGCTGTAGAAGTTATTACAAAAACGTCAACTTTTACCGGTTGTCAACTTTTTAATAGTTTACCAAATCTTGGTGTTTATGATAATCAGGTGAAGTATCCTGTTTTGCAACAGCATTTTTTAGGTTGGTTTATAGAAACGAGTGAAGAAACCTTTGATGATTCTGTAGCCACTTTTATGGATTTTAAAGTGCCTCAGAAGTGTAATACAAGGTTTATGTATATCCTACCTATTTCTAAGAAACAAGCCTTATTTGAATATACCTTATTTTCAAAAGAATTGCTTGATAAATCAGAATATGAAGAGGCTATAGAGGCATACTTAAAACAACGGAAAATTTCTGATTATACCATAGTAGAAAAGGAAATTGGAGCTATACCTATGACGGCTTTTGACTTTTCTAAACTAAATTCAAATCATATTTTAAATATAGGTACAGCTGGAGGCTGGACAAAAGCTAGTACAGGCTATACCTTTAAAAATACAACCAAAAAGACTATTGAACTAGTAGCTTATTTAAAAATCAACAGTGACTTGTCCAAATTTGCCAATAGAACACGGCATACGTTTTACGATACTATATTATTAGATGTTTTGGCAAATCATAATGGAGAAGGAGCTGCTATTTTCTCTTCAATGTTCAAAAAGGCGGATGTAAAAACGATTTTTAAGTTTCTTGATGAAGAATCGAGCTTGTGGCAAGAGTTGAAAGTTGTGTTGTCGGTACCTAAAAAGCGATTTATTCAAGCGTTTATTAAAAGATTATTTTAACTCTCAGAATACACTTGTCCTCTATGAGGTTTTAGAGCATCTCTTATTGGTTTCATCTCAGGTTCGTCAACAACTAAATAGGCATAACTATGCATATCGTTTATAGTTTCAATACCTGTGATGTCTATATCTAAATTGTTTAATTCTTTATATTCCTTTAGGTGAATGAGGTGGTGTTCTGCAGTTTTTAAACTGGCAGGACCTCTAAAATCCCAAATAAGTTTAAGTTTACGCATCTAAAACAGAAATTCCTTTTTCAACAAAGTTTTTAAAATAGGTCATGTACTTTTTTGTTTGTTTTTTAAAAGCGCTAGGCATTAAAAACAACATGGCATTCATGGCAAAAGTAGTAGGTTGAAACTCATTTACGGTAGTCCATTTTGTAAAGCCTTTTGCAGTACTTTCAAAATAATTTTCTTGAATGTTTCGCATACCTTTGGTGGTGTATGTAGCATGAAATTCATTCGGAAAATCTTGTTTTGTTATGGTTTCTACAAGATCCATTTTCCGCTTGCCAAAATCATAACTCATTCGCATTGTAGAACCCATTTCCCCTGGCACTCCTGAAACATGTTCGGTAGAAACAAGGCCTTCTTGCCAATGTTTCAAATTATCTACAGAATCCATCTTCCGAATGACTTCTTCAATAGGTTTTTCAATAATAATTTCAGTGGTGTATTTCATTCTGAGGGATTTTTAATAAATGTAGAAAAATTACTGACAATAGATTAACCTAATCGACGTTTATACGTTTTAACTGTTCAAACTACATTTTTAACTCAAAATAGTACTTTGGCAAAGTTTTTTCTAGACTGTTAAATGTTGCAAAATCTCAACTTGCTAAATAACCTATTTATGTTATTTTTGCTGAACTTCAAAAAACTGAATTACAATAAAAGAAGAAAACATTATGACTGCTAAACTTAGATGTTTGTT
Source organism: Winogradskyella sp. SYSU M77433 (assembly GCF_029911945.1). Classification (NCBI taxonomy): domain Bacteria; kingdom Pseudomonadati; phylum Bacteroidota; class Flavobacteriia; order Flavobacteriales; family Flavobacteriaceae; genus Winogradskyella; species Winogradskyella sp. SYSU M77433. Next base: position 153,469 of record NZ_JARYTG010000009.1, read on the forward strand.
ATTGTTGCTTTTAGCATTGAATTTTTCGTATGCTCAAAACCAAGATGAGGTTTTGCTAATTGTTGATGGTGATTCTATCATGTCTTCTGAATTCCTTAGGGTTTATAACAAAAACTTAGATTTAGTAAAAGATGAAAGCCAAAAGGATATAGGTGGCTATTTAAAATTATTCACAGAATATCAGTTAAAGCTTAAAGAAGCTCGTCGTTTAGGTTTGGATGAAGATAAAAACTATAAACGCGAATTTTCCAATTATAAAAATCAGCTTATCAAAAACTACTTATCGGAAAATAAGGTTACTGATGAATTGGTAAAAGAAGCTTATGAAAGAGGTAATGAAGATATAAAAGCATCTCATATTTTAGTGCGTTTAGCAGAAACTGAAAAAGATACTTTAGAAGCATATAATCAGGTTTTAAAATTAAGAGAGCAAGTTTTGGAAGAAGGTTTTGACGCTGTAAAAGCAAAAAAGCACAATGGGCAGACCGTTTTCTTGGAAGATTTAGGCTACTTCTCTGCGTTTAAAATGGTTTATGATTTTGAAACAGCCGCTTACAATACTCCAAAAGGTGAAATTTCAATGCCTTTTAGAACACAATTTGGTTATCATGTTGTAAAGGTTGATGATAGGCGAAAGTCTAGAGGTACCATTACAGCGGCTCATATTATGGTGGCTAATAATGAAAAAGACTCTTTATTCGATCCAGAAAAGCGTATAAAAGATATTTATCAAAAGCTCAACCAAGGTGAGGCTTTTGAGTCTTTAGCAAAACAATTTTCAGATGATAAAAGCTCTGCAAGAAATGGTGGTAAACTAGCGCCTTTTAAAAGTGGTCAGTTGAGTTCCATTAAATTTGAAGATGAAGCTTTTACATTAAAAGAAGATGGAGATGTTAGCAAACCTTTTCAAACAGCTTACGGATGGCACATTGTTAAGCGCATAAAGTTAGAACCATTAAAAACTCTTGAAGCGTTAAGACCAGAACTAGAAAATAAAGTACAAAGAGATTCTAGATCTAAACTTATTAAAGATGTTATGGTGGAAGAGTTAAAATCGCGCTATAAAATTTCACATAATTCAAACGCGAAAGTTTATTTTGAAGGTATTTTAACCGAAGATTATTTTAAGCGTTCTTGGAAACTTCCTGAAGATTTTAAAGCAGATGAGAAATTATTTTCAATCAATGAAAAGACTTTCAGTTATGATGATTTTGGCCGTCACCTAATGAATTCTCAACGTATGTATGCTGGTCGATCATTGAAATTCTCAACGCTTATTGAAAATGAATATAATTCGTATTTTGAAAAGGCAATACTTCAATTCAGAGAAGATAATTTAGAGAATGAAAATGAAGAGTTTGCTAATATACTTAAAGAGTATAGAGACGGACTTTTACTTTTTGACCTTATGGAAAAGGAAGTCTGGAATAAAGCTTCAAAAGATTCTTTAGGAATTGAAAAATACTATGATGAGCACAAATCAGAATATCAATGGAAAGATCGTGTAGAGGTGATGATGGCTTCTTCAGCCGATGAATCCATAGCAAAGAAAGCTCTTAAGTTAATGAAGAAAGGCAAATCCCAAGAAGACATAACTGAAGCGCTAAACTCTGAAAAAAAGCAAAACATCATCTTTACAAAAGGTACTTTTAGTACAGATGATAATAAGTTGCCAAAAGCTTTTGAAGCTAAAGAAGGATTATCTAAAGTCTATATGCACAACGATGCTTTTCATGTAATAGATGTTAAAGCTGTGTTGCCTTCAGGAAATAAAACTTTAGAAGAGGCTAAAGGCAATGTTATTAATGATTACCAAATGGAAATAGAAGCCAATTGGATTAACGATTTACACAAACGTTTTGATGTTGAAGTTAACGATAAAGCTCTCAAAACGATAAAATCTAAAATCGAAAACTAGTTTTTTGAAATACAATTTTTACATACTTACCCTTTTTATACTGGTTACTAGCTGCGATTTTTTCAAAAAAGCAGATGATCGTGTTCCTGTAGCTAGAGTTAATGATAGTTATTTATATCAAGACGATATTAATGGTGTTGTACCAGAAGGAGCTTCAAAAGAAGACAGCACCTTATTAGTAAATGCTTATATAAACCGTTGGGCTAGACAATTGCTTTTAATGGATGGTGCTTTGGTTAATCTATCAGAAGAAAAGCAGAATGAGTTTTCAAAACTTGTAGAACAGTATAGAAGCGATTTATATACAAAGGCTTATCTAGAAGCTTTGGTAAATAAGAGTATTGATACGGTTGTAAATCCAAATGAAGCCGAAGTGTTTTATGAGGCTAATAAAGAATCATTTAAATTAAATGATGACTTGTTACAGTTTAGATATATCAGCTTACCGTTAAACCCTATTAATTTAGACACTATAAAAAATAGATTTCAGCGTTTTAAAAATAAGGATAAACGTTATTTAGATTCTATTTCAGTACAGTTTAAAACATACTCATTAAATGATTCTCTTTGGGTAAAGTTTAGTCAAGTTGCAGAGAAAGTTCCTGTGGTTTCTTTTGAAAATAAAGACCAACTGTTAAAAAAAACTAATTTCTTACAACTCAAAGATTCATTAAACCTATATTTGATGCAAGTTAATGACGTACGTCTTCAAAATGATTATGCACCTTTAGACTACGTAAAACCTTCAATCAGACAGATTGTTATAAATAAAAGAAAGTTAGAGCTTATCAAGCAACTCGAAAATGATATTACAAAAGATGCCATTGAAAACAATAAATTCCAAATTTATGACTAGAGCAATTCTCTTAATTTGCTTTATTTCATTCAACTTTTTAAGTGCCCAAGAAATTATAGAAGATGAAAAACCTCAGTTAGAAAAAGCTAAGGATACTATTCGTAATACCGATCGCGTTAAAGCGGATGGAGTAGCGGCAGTGGTTGGTGATTTTATAGTTTTAGAATCAGATTTAGATAGAGAAATAGCACAGCTTGAAGCACAGGGAGCTGATTTATCTGGTGTAACAAGATGTGAACTTTTTGGTAGTATGCTAGAGAGTAAATTGTATGCACATCAAGCTATTCAAGATAGTATTTTAGTAAACGAATTATATATTCAGTCTTTAGTAGATCAACAAATACAAGGTATTTTAGCACAGACTCAAGGCAATATGGAAGGTTTATTAAAATTCTACAAGAAAGATTCTGAGAAAGCACTGAGAGATGAAATGTATGAAATTAACAAAAGTGGTTATCTCGCTAGTGAAATGCAAAAAAAGGTAACTCAGGAAATAGAAGTAACTCCTGAGGAAGTTAGAACATTTTTCAATGATATTCCTGAAGATGAACGTCCAACTTTTGGTACAGAGTTAAAACTAGCGCAAATAGTTGTTATTCCTGAAGTAACAGAAGAAGCTAAACAAGCTGTAATAGAGAAGTTAAAAGGGTTCAAGAAAGATGTAGAAGAGAATGGCTCTAGTTTTACAACTAAGGTGTTATTTTACACAGAAGACGCTGGTTCTAAATCTACAGGAGGAAAATATACACTAAATAGAAAACAACCAAGAATGGTTAAAGAGTTTAGAGATGTTGCGTTTTCATTACAAGAAGGTGAAATCTCTGAACCATTTGAAACGGATTTTGGCTACCACATTATATTGTTAGAAAAAATTAGAGGTCAAGAGTATGATGTTAGGCATATTCTACTTCGTCCAGAATTGACACAAGAAGCTATTAAAGAAGCAAAAGATAAAATTGATGAAGTTAGAGCCAAAATTGTAGATGGCACGCTAACATTCGCAGAAGCAGCAAGAGAATTTAGTGATGAAAAAGAAACTAAATATGAAGGTGGACAAATGACAAATCCAACAACTCAGGATTTCAATTTCGAATTAACAAAAATAGATACCGAACTTTATACGCAAATACAAGACTTAAAAGATGGTGAAATTAGTAAGGTGTATCAAGATGAAGATCGAGTAAATAGAATTAAGTTCAAAATTCTTACTGTAACAGATAGAATTGATGACCATAAAGCTGACTTTGCAAGAGATTATTTAAAGATTAAGGAACTAGCCTTACAAGACAAGCAAGTTGAAGCTATTGCAAAGTGGCAAAAAGAAACTATTAAGGAAACTTATATAAAAATAAACGGTGAGTACAGAGATTGTGAGTTTCAAAGTAACTGGTTAAAACAATAATAGTATATGTCTGATGTAACCAAAATTGAAAATTTTGTAAAAAAATACGACACCTTAAAACAAGAAATTGCTAAAGTAATTATTGGTCAAGAGGATGTAGTAAATCAGATATTGATATCTATTTTTTCAGGAGGACACTCACTTTTAATAGGTGTTCCTGGTTTGGCAAAAACCTTAATGGTTAATACTATTGCCCATGCTTTAGGCTTAGACTTTAAGAGAATTCAGTTTACACCAGATTTAATGCCGAGTGATATTCTTGGTAGTGAGATTTTAGATGAAAATCGTCATTTTAAATTCATAAAAGGACCCATATTTGCTAATATTATTTTAGCAGATGAAATAAACAGAACGCCACCAAAAACGCAAGCAGCTTTATTAGAGGCGATGCAAGAAAGAGCAGTAACGGTTGCGGGTCACCAATACAAATTAAATTTACCATACTTTGTTTTAGCAACACAAAACCCAATTGAGCAAGAAGGTACTTATCCGTTACCAGAAGCACAGTTAGACCGTTTTATGTTTGCAATCAACTTAAAATATCCTTCATTTCAAGAAGAGGTAGATGTGGTTAAATCTACTACAACAGATGTAAAACAAACGGTTAATGCTTTGTTTACTGCGCAAGAAATTATAGATTTTCAAGATGTCATACGTCGTATACCAGTTGCAGACAACGTTATTGAATACGCTGTGTCTTTAGTTGGGAAAACCAGACCTAACGAAAGTACTGCTGCAGAAGTGGTAAAAGAGTTTGTGGATTGGGGAGCTGGACCAAGAGCTTCGCAAAATTTAATCTTGGCGGCTAAAACGCATGCTGCCACTAAAGGAAAATTCTCTCCAGATATAGAAGATATCCAAGCCGTTGCTACAGGAATTCTTCGTCACAGAATTATCAAAAATTATAAAGCTGAAGCCGAAGGTGTCACAGACGAAAAAATAATAGAAAGTCTGTTTTAATACTGCACTTTGGTTTTAATTGTCTTCTAAATTTTAGAGCTTAAAATTTTCTATTTTACAAAAGTTCATTTTAGTATTAACTATCACTATTTAGTTATAATATTAAGTTATTAATTCAAGCTTGTAGTGCGTTAGATTTTGTCTAATTTTAGACTGCAAATTCGAGTTTAGAACAGTTGTAAAGTAATTCATAGTCATTCTAAATAATTTGTTTTGTTAAATCATTGTATAACTAATTGTTTTACCGTTAATTATTCATTGATTTAAAGGGTTTTTAGAAGAACTGTGAATTATTTTCAGAGAAAAAGCATTTTTATTACATATTTTAAAATGCTCTTTAAAATTCGTAATTTTGTTACACTAAATAAACAATTTATCAACCATTTAAATATACTATATGGCTTTTGACATTGATATGATTAAAGAGGTTTATTCCCAAATTTCTGAGCGCGTAGATGCAGCAAAGGAAATTGTAGGTAAACCATTAACCCTTTCTGAAAAAATATTGTATTCCCACTTATGGGACGGAAAACCAACACAAGCATTTGTTCGTGGTAAAGATTATGTAGATTTTGCACCAGACCGAGTAGCTTGTCAAGATGCTACGGCTCAGATGGCATTATTACAATTTATGCAAGCAGGTAAACCTAAGGTGGCTGTGCCAACTACGGTTCACTGTGACCACTTAATTCAAGCAAAAGATGGTGCTGCAACAGATTTAAGAAATGCAAACAACACAAGTAGTGAGGTTTTTAACTTTTTAGAATCAGTTTCAAATAAATATGGTATTGGTTTCTGGAAACCAGGAGCAGGTATTATTCACCAAGTGGTTTTAGAAAATTATGCATTTCCAGGTGGAATGATGATTGGTACCGATTCTCATACTGTTAATGCAGGTGGACTTGGTATGGTAGCTATTGGAGTTGGTGGTGCTGACGCTGTTGATGTAATGGCAGGTATGGCTTGGGAACTTAAATTTCCTAAATTAATTGGTGTTAAGTTAACTGGAAAACTTTCTGGTTGGACAGCACCTAAAGATGTAATATTAAAAGTAGCTGATATTCTTACTGTAAAAGGTGGTACTGGTGCTATCGTAGAATATTTTGGTCCTGGAGCGACATCAATGTCATGTACAGGTAAAGGAACTATTTGTAACATGGGTGCAGAGATTGGTGCTACAACATCTACTTTTGGCTATGACGAATCTATGGAGCGTTATTTACGTGCTACAGATAGAGCTGATGTTGCAGACGCAGCAAATAAAGTTAAAGAGTATTTAACTGCAGATCCTGAAGTTTATGCTAATCCTGAGCAATATTTCGATCAAGTTATTGAAATAAACCTTTCTGAATTAAATCCATTATTAAACGGACCATTTACTCCAGATTTATCAACTCCAGTTGGTAGTAATATGACAGAAAAGGCTACTGAAAACGAATGGCCTTTAGAAGTTGAATGGGGACTAATAGGTTCTTGTACCAACTCATCTTACGAAGATTTATCAAGAGCAGCTTCGATTGCACAACAAGCTTTAGATAAAGGTTTAAAAACCAAAGCAGAGTTTGGTATTAACCCAGGTTCTGAGCAAGTAAGATACACTGCAGATAGAGATGGTATTTTAGAGGTATTCGAAAAATTAGATGCTAAAATATTTACAAACGCTTGTGGTCCTTGTATTGGACAATGGGCAAGATATAGCGATCCTAAAAATGCACCAAAAAACAGTATAGTGCATTCGTTTAACAGAAACTTTGCTAAGCGTGCTGATGGAAACCCAAATACGCATGCTTTTGTGGCATCTCCTGAAATTACTGCTGCTATTGCTATTGCTGGTCGTTTGGATTTTAATCCTATGACAGATAAGTTAATAAATGAAAATGGCGAAGAAGTAATGTTAGATGAACCAACAGGATGGGAATTACCACCTAAAGGTTTTGAGGTTAAAGAAAATGGATATTTAGCTCCTAAAGCTGACGGAAGTAGTGTAGAAGTAAAAGTTGCTCCAGATTCAGAGAGACTTCAACTTTTAACTCCTTTTGAACCTATTGGTGATACTGTAAAAGGTGCTAAATTATTAATAAAAGCATTCGGAAAATGTACTACAGACCATATTAGTATGGCTGGACCATGGTTACGTTTTAGAGGTCACTTAGATAACATTTCTAATAACTGTTTAATAGGTGCTGTAAATGCTTTTGGTATGAAGACTAACTTTGTTAAGAATCAATTGACTGGTGAGTATGCAGGTGTTCCTGATACTGCTAGAGCTTATAAGGCTGCTGGTATCAAATCTATAGTAGTTGGTGATCACAATTATGGTGAAGGTTCTTCAAGAGAGCATGCAGCTATGGAGCCACGTCACTTAGGTGTTGCGGCTGTTATAGTTAAGTCTTTTGCGCGTATTCACGAAACAAACCTTAAGAAACAAGGTATGTTAGGATTGACGTTTGCTAATGAAAATGACTACGATTTAATTCAAGAGGATGATACATTCAACTTCTTAGATTTAGATCAGTTTGCACCAGATAAACAATTGACTTTGGAAATTGTTCATGCAGATGGAACTAAAGATGTTATTAAATTAAATCATACCTATAACGCTGCACAAATTCAGTGGTATAATGAAGGTTCTGCGTTAAACTTGATTAAAAAGCAAAACGCTTAATAATATACTTTTTTAAAAGTAACATGAAAGCCCTTAAGAAATTAAGGGCTTTTTTATGTAAGATTATTTAGGTTTTGGCGACAATTTTTAAACTAACCAAAACCTCTAAAAATGCAGTCAATCTGGTTTTTTAATGATGTAAACCTGTTCAAGGTTTTATGTCCTCATAAGTTAAAAGAGTACAAGGAATGTCATACTTTCAATTTATATAATAAGAATGATTACATATATTTTGAAGAAGATGCGGCAAACAAAGTTTATCTAATTGATAAGGGTAAGGTGAAATTGGGCTATAATAATGAAGATGGTTCTGAAGTTATTATGGCTATTTTAGGGAAAGGGGAATTGTTTGGGGAAAAAGCTATTTTAGGCGAGAATAAAAGAACCGAATTCGCTCAAGCTATTGATAAATCTACATCAATATGTCCAATAGGTGTAGACACTATGCACGAGTTAATGAGAGATAATCAAACATTTACTCTAAAAGTATATAAGTTTATTGGTTTTAAGTTTAAGAAACTTGAAAGACGTCTTCAGCTTTTACTCTTTAAAGATACCAAAACGCGCTTGGTTGAATTTATAAATGAGCTCTGTTCAGATTATGGTTACGATTGTGAAAAGACAGGAAATCAAATTATAAGACATCCCTATTCTCAAAAAGATATTGCTTCCTTAATTGGTACATCTAGACCAACACTTAATATTTTGATGAATGAGTTGAAAAATGAAAACTTCATTGATTTTAATAGGAAAGAAATAAAAATCTTGAAAAAATCTGCTTAGTGTAAGCTAGCTAACATTTTAGGAGTTTCGTGCTTATTAATTTTGAACCATAATTTTAAAATTAAATAAGCGATGATTAAAAAAATGTTTTTAGCCACATGTATAGTGGCATTTAGTATGTATTCGTGTAGTAGCGATGACGATAATAACACTCGTCCTGCAGCTCTAGATCCTGAAACTGCACCTAAGGCAAGTGTGGATAGGTTTAGTGAAAATGCTGGCACACTTATGGTTAGAACAGCAACCAATGGACTTCCTGAAGCTAATGAACCTATTAATTACGACTCTGGTGCACCATTTATTACCCAAGGTTTTTCGCCAAGTGGTGATGTAGTGAGATATTATAATTTTGATGTACAATCTACAAATCCGGCACCAATATTTTTATTTTTTGATACTGAAGGTAATGCTGTTGAAAATCAAATAAACCTTATAGATGTTATTCCAGGAGATGCTGGTTACAATGATTTTTGGCAAGTAAATAGAGTTATTGTTTCTGATGACTATGTTGCGAATACTATAACAAGTATGCAAGATTTATTGGCGTCAGGTTATGAGATTCAAGCTACTTCAACTATTGTAAACTGTCCTGTAGTTCCTGAAGGTTCTACGGCATCAATGAGATTGGGAAGTGAAGATAATGAAATACATATGGGTTGGTATAAAGATCAAGTGGTATATTATTTTTCATTTTTCGAGAAAATTCTTGATGGAGGTGCTTCAAACATAGTACCGTTATCACCAATATATGTAAGTTTTAATATCAACCCTGATGATTCTAATCCAGAAAGTGGACCAGCATCAGGATTTGTTTCGGAAACGGGAACTGACCAAACACACAATGTTATAGCCTCTTTACCACAAGATGATTTTTACTCGCCTTTATGGAGTGTAAATGTCTATGACAATATGGATTTTGATATAGTTAATAACCTGTCTTCTGCTGGAATGGCGAACATTTTAGCTACAGGCGTGGCAACGGTTAATTGTCCTGTGGTGTTTATGGAATAACGCTTAGTTTATTTATTAATTGTTAAACGAGAAGCGTACTTTTTATGGTGCGCTTTTCTATTTTTTATTTTTAAAATGTAACTTTTATCACGCTATTTTCTGATAATTTATTTTACGTTTGACGCAAATACAATGATTTAATATTCCCATGAAATCGAAGATTAATAAAACCAATATTATTTTTTTAATTGTCATAATTCTGTTGATTATTCCAAAGACAAGAGTTGCTCTACAAGTCTTTATGCATAAAGGATTGAGTTTTGTAAATCAATCTTCAATAATAGAAGAAAGTGAAAGAAAAACGGTGAGTTACCATAATTGGCAACTAATGTCTGAAGACAACAAAGTTCTAAATTTTACAGAAGTTCAAGGGAGGGTTGTGCTGGTAAACTTTTGGGCAACTTGGTGTCCTCCATGCATAGCCGAAATGCCAAGTTTTCAAAAGTTATATGATGATTATAAAGATAAAGTGATATTTCTATTTGTAACCAATGAAGATTTTGATCGTGTGGCAAAATTCAAAGAGGATAAAGGTTATAATTTTAAAATTTATAATCCTTTAAAGGAAAGTCCAAAGACACTTAAAACAAGCATAATTCCTCGAACTTTTATCATAAATAAAAAGGGAGAAATTGTTGTAGATGAATCTGGTGCTGTAAATTGGAATAGTGACAAAGTAAGAAATCAGCTAGATCAACTCTTGAGTGAATAACTTATTTAAAGTATTTGAAAGGTACAATTAGCATCCCGAAGTTTTCTCCATGCTCTTTTCCTAAATGTTTGTGGTGAATTTTATGAGCTCTTCTTACACCTCTAGCATATTTGTTATCTATATTTCTAAGCCATTTAAAGCGTTGGTGAATAAAAATGTCATGCACCACAAAATAGGCAATACCATAAAATAAAATCCCCAAACCAATAGGTAGAGTGTACCAAACGCTTTCATAGCTCCACAGGTAGAAACAAGTCATACTAACAACAGCATAAAAAATAAAGAAAGCATCGTTGCGCTCAAACCAGCTATCATGATCTTTTTTGTGATGGTCTTTATGTAAACTCCATAAGAATCCATGCATAATATATTTGTGGGTAAACCACGCATTGAATTCCATAATAAAGAATGTTCCAAGAAATATTATAATCCAAAAAACAGTTTGCATAGCAGTTTATTTTAGGTTACAGTAAATTTAGTTGATACTTTACGTAACTCCTAGTTAATAACTCAACCTTTCTATAATTAGGAACTCTTATCCTAGTTGATTTGATTTGAAGAGCAGGAGTGTTTTTCAACTTTTCTAATAATTTGTTGTAATAGCGATACGCCATAAATACTCCAAATTTAGCTTCTAGAGGTAAGCGCTTTATCCCTTTTAAACCTTCAGCAAAATCTTTCTCAATCTCTTCTATGATAGTTCGTTTAGAATTTTCGTCTAATTGACTTAAATCTGTATTTGGAAAATAGGTTCGGTTCAAATCTTCAAAATCAGCCTTTAAATCACGTAAGAAATTTACTTTTTGAAAAGCAGAACTTAGACTCATTGCAGATTGCTTTAAGTCATTGTATTTTTCTTCATCACCTTTTACAAACACCTTTAAGCACATTAAACCAACAACATCAGCAGATCCGTAGATGTAATTTTTGTACTCTTCAGTAGTTAGATAATCTTTTTTATAAAGATCTAATCGCATACTGTTCATAAAAGCATCAACCAAGTGTTTATCTATGTTATATCTATGATAAGTCTCTTGAAACGCATTTAGAATGGGATTTAAACTGATTTTAGCATTCAGAGCTTCTTCTAAATCAGCTTCAAAATTATTGAAGAGTTTCTCTTTGTCATAATCGTGAAAAGTATCTACGATTTCATCAGCAAATCTTACAAAGCCATAAATATTATAGATATCCTGTCTTATTTTTGGTGACAGCATTTTTGTAGCCATAGAGAATGATGTACTGTAAGCATTCGTAACAGTCTTGCTACATTCTCTTGAGACATTGTCGAAAATTGATTTCATAATTAAAATATTTATGCCTTAGCGGTTAAACTTTGATTTTTATTGATTAATTCGGCAACAAGCTTACCTGAAATTAATGATGGTGGTACTCCTGGTCCAGGAACTGTTAACTGTCCTGTAAAATATAGGTCTTTCACCTTTTTGCTTTTAAGTTTTGGTCTTAAAAAAGCGGTTTGTCTAAGTGTATTTGCCATACCATAAGCGTTGCCTTTGTATGAATTGTATTCGCTTTTAAAATCGTTAACACAGAAAGACTCCTTAAAAAGTATGAAATTTTTAGCACTTTGACCTGTGAGTTTCTCAAATCGGCTAATGATTTTCTCAAAATAGCGCTCTCTAAGCTTTTCCGTATCTTCTAAATCTGTTGCAATTGGGATAAGGAAAAATCCCGTTTCACAATCATCAGGAGCCATGCTTTTATCTGTAACAGATGGAAAATTAGCGTAGAATAATGGTTTCTCTGGCCATTTTGGATGGTCATAAATTTCTTCTGCGTGAGCTTCAAAATCAGTGTCAAAAAAAAGATTATGATGCTCAACGTTTTCTAATTTCTTACTGAACCCAACATAAAACAATAGGGAAGAGGGAGCAAACGTTCTTTTGTCCCAATAAGTTTCACTGTACTGTCTATGTTGTTTGTCTAATAGTGTTTCTGTATGATGATAATCTGCACCACTTAGAATGAGATCAGAGGTTATGGTTTCGCCATTTACAACAATACTTGTTGATTTTCCGTTTTCAACATTAATTTTTTCAACATTACTATTTGTGTGAATTGAAACGCCTAAACTTTCTGCTAAGCTTTTCATAGCCTTAATGATTTCATACATACCGCCTTTTGGATGCCAAGTGCCTAAGCCAAAATCGGCATAATTCATAAAGCTGTAAAAAGAAGGAGTGTCACTAGGTTTAGCACCTAAAAATAGCACAGGAAATTCTAGAGTTGAAATGAGTTTAGGGTTTTTAAAATTCTTTCTAACCTCAGAACTTATCGTTTTAAAGAACTGGTCTACTCTTGTAATTGTATCTTTTGTAACTAATTCAAATGGTGAAATCCCAGGCTTTAAAACCACTTTGTTGATAGCAATATCGTAATGCTCTTGAGCTGTTTTAATGAATTTACGTAAAGGTTTGGAGCTTCCTGGTTCAATACGTTCAAATTCTTCACAAATACCATCCATATGATCTCCAATGGTAATAGTATCGTCCCCAAAAAATATTTTGTAAGCAGGATTTAACTTATCTAATTGATAGTAGTCACTAGAGCTTTTTCCAAAATCATTAAAAAACTTTTCAAAAATATCTGGCATCCAATACCAACTAGGACCTATATCAAACGTAAAACCCTCTTTAATTAATTGTCTCGCTCTTCCGCCAACAGTATCATTTTTCTCATATATAGATACGTTATAGCCAGATTTTGCCAAATAGCAGGATGCTGATAATGCTGAAAAACCTGAACCGATTATAGATACTGTCTTACTCATTAAAGTTTGTCTATTAGGTTTTTTATATTTTGAAAAGAAGTAATTCCTTTTGGAAGTTTATTGTGTTGAACATCTTCTAAAATTTTTCCTAATACCCAAAGTTGAGATTTTGACTTTTTCATAATTAAATTATCAAAATCTTGAAGGTAATCTACAACTTCTTCTTTTGTAGGATGGATAGTAAAATAAGAAATGTAGGTGACATCATCGTAATAATTAAGAATGTCTTTAAGACTATCTAAAGGGACACTTTGTCCTAGGAAAATAGTGTGATAGCCTTTCTCTGATAATCTATAGTTGATAAACATTAGGCCTAATTCGTGAACTTCATTTTCAGGTAGAAATAGTACAAATGTTTTTTTGGATCGCTCCTTTATCTGCATTTGAGCCTTTTCGGTATTAATTAGAATCTTTTGTCTAATTAAAGACGATAAAAAGTGTTCATGAGCAGGAGTGATGGTGTCGGTTTGCCATAATAGGCCAATTTCATCTAACAGAGGAATAAAAATATTGTAGAATATCTCATTGAAATCTTTTTCTTCAAGCAGTGATGCATAAGTTTTAAAGAATAAACTTTGATCAAAGTTTAGCATAGAGAGCTTAAAGGCATTTATAGCGTGGTTGTCTAAACTACTTTTAGCTGCAATTTCTTTAACCAAAACAGGGATTTGTGGCTCATCAATAGTAGCGATTTTTGAAATCTTATAACCATTATTGTTCAGATAGCTAACATTGAGTAACTTTTGAAAGTTTTCTAGATCGTAATATCTAATATTGGTATCTGTGCGCTTTGGTTCTAATAGATTATAGCGTTTTTCCCAAATTCTAATAGTATGAGCTTTTATGCCTGTAAGATTTTCTAAATCTTTAATGCTAAACCTATTTTTAATATTGTTCATTCTTTTTAAAAAATGTTTAAACAAAAATAAGTTTTAAATCAATACAAAAGCCAGAATTAACAAAAATTAATAATGTTAGGTTATAAAATGAATGATTTTGAGAAAAGAAATATGAAAAAGTGCGCACGAGAAGACTCGAACTTCCACGGACTATTGTCCACCAGCCCCTCAAGCTGGCGCGTCTACCAATTCCGCCACGTGCGCCTTTAAAAAGTAAAGGTAAAAAAAAAGTTAAGCAATTTGCTTAACTTTTTTTGTGACCGGGCTGGGGCTCGAACCCAGGACCCTCTCCTTAAAAGGGAGATGCTCTACCAACTGAGCTACCCGGTCAAAAGCACTAAATGTGTTTCTCTAATGCGGGTGCAAATATATAATGTTTAATTAATAAAACAACACTTTTTTTATATAATTTTTTGTTTTTTTGTTGTCAGTAAACGTATGGTTTTAAAAATCAAAAGATAAGCGAAATGATAATAGTTTTAATGGGCTATATGGGCTCGGGAAAATCGACCATTGGAAGGCAATTAGCAGAAGTTTTAAATTATCGTTTTGTCGATTTAGATGATTATATAGTCGAAAAAGAGAAAACTAATATCAACGGAATTTTTAAAAAAAGAGGGGAAATCTACTTCAGAAAGATAGAAGCTTCTTATTTAAAAGAGGTTATAACCAGTTCTGATAATATAATTTTAGCTTTAGGAGGAGGTACACCATGTTATGGAACTAATTTAGAGCTACTGTTACAAGAAGAAAAGGTTAAATCGTTATATCTTAAATTATCTATTCCTAACCTTGTAGAACGCTTATTTAAAGAAAGAGGTACAAGGCCTTTGATAAGTCATATAGAAAACAAAGAGGATCTCACGGAGTTTATAGGCAAGCATATTTTTGAACGTGTTCAGTTTTATAATAAAGCTGAGTTCACTATTGCTTGTGACAATAAATCTGAAAAGGAAATTACCGAAGCAATTTTGTTACAATTAATCTAGATAAGCTTCGTAGGGCTGCTTAGATAAATTAACGTGAACGTGTTCAAAAAGCGAAGTAGAAAGTGAAATACCTTTGAAATCAGCTTTTACAGGGTACTTTTTATGATTTCTATTGACTAATACAGCTGTGTTGAACTGTTTTAAAGGAACATCTAGAAAGTGTTTTATTCCATAAATTAAGGTGCTTCCAGAGTTTAGTACATCATCTATTAATACGATAGATTTGTTGGTGTATTCATCTTTTTTCAATGAAGTCTTTACAGCATTTGTAGGTTGCTCTTTGTCAACCGTAACACGACATAAAATTGAATTTATCTCAGAGATTTTATCTAAACTCGCTTTTATTTTCTTAGCCAAGATATAGCCATTTTTATCAATGCCAGCAATTATGAGTTCTGTCTCGTTTACATTGCTTTCATAAATTTGATAAGCTATACGTTTTATTTTGTGCTCAATCTCTTTATGACTTAAAATAGTGTTCTTGGTTAAGGCCATATTGTCTTTTTTTCAAAGATAAAAAACAGTTCTTTACCTTGTCTTTGTTTTATAGAATTAATTGATGTTTCCAATCTCTTTATATCAAACTTAGGCTCAAATAACGATATATATTCAGATGTACTTCCGCCAAAAGGAGGGCCTTTTTCTGTGAGTTCAAAGTTAAATAGCAGTCCAACGAGTTTCGCCTTAGGCTTAAGTAGCTCAGACATTTTCTTTGCATAGTTTTCTCTTAGACTAGGATCTAAGGCACAAAAAAAGGTTTGTTCTAGGATTAGATCAAATTCATTATCTAAATCAAAAAAATCAATATTTAATAATTGGTCATCTGGAAAATCAGGCACGCGTGCTTTAAAATTAATTAAAGGTTGTTTGGCAATATCAATTAAAAACACATTTTTGAATCCTAAACTCCATAAATATTCAGCTTCGTAACTATTGCCGGCTCCAGGAATCAGAATTTTTAAAGTTTTGTTTTCTAATTGATCAATATAGGTTTTTATAGGAGTGGAGGTGTAACCTATATTCCAACCAGTGTTATTTTCTTTATAGCGTTTTTCCCAGTAACTCTTATCTAATTTATTCTTCTTCATCATAAAAACTATCAATATCTCTTCGGTCTTTTTTTGTAGGTCTGCCTGTACCTTTTTTACGATAATAATCTTTACTGTACTTTAAAAGCTCTTGTGCTTCAAAGGCTTCTTTAGGTGTTGTGTCTGTTCTGTAAATATCTACAAGTTTAGCACCAACTCTATTTGGAGGGAGATCATTAACTGTTAAGCTATATGTAATTTGATTTTTTCGTAGTTGGATTTCATCAGTCGGGTAAACCTCACGAGAGGGTTTGGCAACAGCTTCATTAATTTTTACTTGTCCTTTTTTACACGCCTGAGTTGCTAAGCTTCTAGTTTTGTAATATCGTACAGACCATAAATATTTATCTATTCTCATATTTTTTTATTAAAAACTACGTTAATCTTATCGTACAAAAATATTATATTATTGTATCTTGCACCACTGAACAAGGCAATAATGAATAGTATATTGAAATTGTGGTAATTTAATATACGAAACAAAAAAATCTATGAAAATAAAACAATTAAAAATTAGCTTATTACTATCTGCAATTGTAATTACTTTTGTATCATGTAAGAGTGATGATGACTCTTCTAGCAGTGTTACTCTAAGAGATAGAACTGAGCAACAAGCTGAAGATATTGCTAAGATAAACGATTATTTATCTTCACATTATTACAATTCTGGTTTTTTTGAAGTTAACAGTGAATATAAATATACAGATATTGTAATTACTCAGTTAGAAGATGGAGAGGAAGTACCTGAAGGGCATACATTATTATTAAACGCTGTAGAGACTCATTATACCACATATTTAGAGATAGATTATGAATATTATATTTTAACATTAAATGAAGGAGGTGGTGAATCACCAAAGTTCACTGATGAAGTTAGAGTAAGATATGAAGGTGCTTCCATAAACAATGATGGTGAAGTTTTTGAATCAGTTTCATCACCTGAGGATTTACTTTTACAAGGTGATGGATTTAATACTTTTGGTTCTATTGAAGGGTGGAGATTAGTAATGCCAATGTTTAAAACCTCTACAGGCTTCTCTTATAATAATGGAAGTGTTGAATTTCAGGATTTTGGATTAGGGGTTATGTTTTTGCCTTCTGGTTTGGCGTATTTTGCTGGTGCCGCCACAGGAACTTCTTATGATAGTCTGATATTTAAGTTTGAGTTACTTCAGTTTGAGCAAAGAGATCATGATGGAGATGGTATACCATCTTATGCCGAAGATTTAGATAATGATAATGATGTTTCTGATAATGATACTGATGATAATGGGCTTCCTAATTATGTCGATAGTGATGATGATGGTGATGGTGTAGCTACATTTGATGAATTAGTCCAAACGGTTTACGTTTTCAATAGTAACGATCCAGAGCCTGTTTTAGAAGAAAATGAATATGAATATAGTAGAAGTATTGAAGATGATGAGATAACAGTTGTTACAGTAACAGCTTTAGATACTGATAATAATGGTATTTTAGACTATTTGGATGAAGGAGTATCAATTAATTATAATGAGGCTGAAGAGTAATTTTGGTCATTCACATATATAAAAAAGCAGCTTATTAACTAATAAGCTGCTTTTTTATTTGAATTTATTATCTATTATAAAGCTATTGATAAGCTTAGAATAAGTTGATCAGGCCTTGTGTCAATCCTGCTTCCCAAACTTGTACCGATGTTATCATTAATAAAAGTAGCTTCATTGTCATTAAAACCTCTTTCGTACCTAAGATCTAATCCAATTTTGTTGAAATTGAGACCGATACCAAAGTTTAGACCAACAGAAAAATCATCTTCTACATCGTCTATACTTATGCCATCAAATTCAGTATCTAATATATATTGTAACGATGGTCCGGCAAATACACTAACGGGACCTAAAACTTTTATTCCAACTAAAAGTGGTGCATCAAGTTTTTTTATCTGAAAATCATCATTGTCATAATCACTTTTGGTAGCTGTGTAAACTAATTCAGGTCGGAAATAAAACTTATCTCCAATCTTTCCAAATAGACCTAAATGATATCCTAAGTTTCTGTCAGGATGCTTAGCATTATCGCCAATAGATTCAAAATAGTCTCCATTAGCACCATAGTTTAAACCACCTTTAATACCAAATGCACTACCTCGTTGAGCATTTACAGATAATCCAATAAATACCATTACTAAACTAGCAATGAGTGTTTTTTGCAAATTTTTCATATTGTTCGTTTTTAAGATTGTGAACTTAATATCAAAAACGTTGCCAAAACAAAGTTATTTTCTTTTTATAACTTTTTTTACAGCTTTCTGAATGGCATCACTGTTTAATCCATACTTATCCATCAGTTGAGCAGGTGTACCAGATTCGCCAAAAGTGTCATTAGTAGCAATGAATTCTTGAGGTGTTGGTTGTTTTAGAGCTAAAACTCTAGCAACACTTTCACCAAGTCCACCTAAATAATTGTGTTCTTCAGCAGTAACAATACAACCTGTTTTAGAAACTGAATTCAAAATAGCTTCTTCATCTAGAGGTTTAATAGTATGAATATTAATCACTTCAGCGGAGATGCCTTCTTCATGTAAAGCTTTTGAAGCTTCTAAAGCTTCCCAAACCAAATGACCTGTTGCTACTATAGTTACATCAGTACCTTCAGTCAATTGAATAGCTTTTCCTATCTCGAACTTTTGATCTTCTGGTGTGAAAATAGGAACAGATGGTCTACCAAATCTTAAGTATACAGGACCGTTATGCTCTGCAATTGCTATAGTAGCTGCTTTTGTCTGATTATAATCGCAAGGGTTTATAACTGTCATTCCAGGTAACATTTTCATCAAACCTATATCTTCAAGGATTTGATGTGTTGCTCCATCTTCACCTAATGTTAAACCAGCATGTGAAGCACAGATTTTTACATTTTTGCCAGAATAAGCAATAGATTGACGAATTTGATCGTAAACGCGCCCAGTAGAAAAGTTAGCAAAAGTACCAGTAAAAGGAATTTTTCCACCAATAGTTAAACCAGCAGCAATTCCCATCATATTTGCTTCTGCAATTCCTATCTGAAAAAAGCGTTCGGGATTTTCCTTTATAAATTCATTCATTTTTAAAGAACCTATCAAATCTGCACAAAGTGCCACAACATTTGGGTTAGTTCTTCCTAATTCTGCTAAACCAGCTCCAAAACCAGAGCGTGTATCTTTCTTTTCTGTATATGTGTAAGTTTTCATTGTCTTTTGTAAAGGAATTAATAATCGCCTAATGTTTCAGGGTTCTGAGCTAAAGCTGTTTCTAATTGTTCATCATTAGGAGCTTTACCGTGCCAAGCATGAGTGTACATCATAAAATCTACTCCGTTACCCATAACTGTTTTTAGAAGTACGCAAACAGGCTTACCTTTTCCTGTTAAGGATTTAGCTTTAGCCATACCTTCAAGTACAGCTTCTAGATTATTACCTTCTTCAATTTCTAAAACCGACCAGCCAAAAGCTTCAAATTTTTCTCTAATGCTTCCCATTGGTAGTACATCGTCAGTAGAACCATCAATCTGTTGACCGTTAAGATCGATTGTAGAAATAAGGTTATCTACTTTTTTTGCAGATGCATACATTATAGCCTCCCAGTTTTGTCCTTCTTGAAGTTCGCCATCTCCATGAAGACTATAAACCAATTTATCATCATTGTTTAGTTTTTTGGCTTGTGCAGCACCAATAGCTACAGACATTCCCTGACCTAAAGACCCTGAAGCTATTCTTATTCCAGGTAAACCTTCATGAGTGGTTGGGTGACCTTGTAATCTAGAATCTATATGTCTAAATGTTCCTAATTCCTCTACTGGAAAATATCCAGACCTAGCCAATACGCTGTAATAAACAGGTGAAATATGACCATTTGATAGGAAAAATAAATCTTCACCTATTCCATCCATATCAAAACCATCTTTGGTTTCTAAAATTTCTTTGTAAAGGGCTACAAAAAACTCTGTACAACCTAAAGATCCTCCTGGATGACCAGAGTTCACCTTGTGTACCATTCGTAAAATATCTCTACGAACCTGAATTGCTAAATCGTTTAATTCTTTAGTGTTTGGCATGTTATTTTGCTTAATTATCAAAGCTACAAAAATAGTTTTTTACAAAAGGGTTTCAAAGGTTGAAGCATGTCATTTATTAACGATTTAAAGGATTTGCTAACAATTTTAATTTTTATTAAGATGTCAATGTTTAAGAGTTAATTATATTTGCCCTCAGACAGAATTTTAATGAAATTTCAAAAGCTAGCAAACGACACACAATCTAAAGCCAGAACAGGACTTATAACAACTGATCATGGCACTATAGAAACACCAATTTTTATGCCTGTAGGTACTGTAGGCTCAGTAAAAGGTGTTCATCAGAGAGAGCTTAAAAATGATATTAATCCAGATATTATTCTCGGAAATACTTATCATTTATACCTTCGTCCACAAACACCTATTTTAGAGCAGGCTGGAGGTTTACATAAGTTTATGAATTGGGACCGAAATATTCTTACCGATTCAGGTGGATATCAAGTCTATTCGCTTTCTGCAAACAGAAAAATTAAAGAAGAAGGTGTAAAGTTTAAATCTCACATTGATGGAAGTTACCATACATTCACACCAGAGAATGTTATGGAAATTCAGCGAAGTATTGGTGCAGATATCATTATGGCTTTTGATGAGTGTACGCCATATCCATGCGATTATAATTATGCCAAGCGCTCGATGCACATGACACATCGTTGGTTAGATCGTTGTATAGCACATTTAAAGAAGACACCGTTTAAATACGATTACGAACAAACATTTTTTCCGATTGTTCAAGGGAGTACTTATAAAGATTTAAGACAGCAGTCGGCAGAGTATATTGCTAATGCGGGAGCTCAAGGTAATGCCATTGGCGGATTGTCTGTAGGAGAACCGGCAGAAGAAATGTATGCAATGACAGATGTGGTTTGTGAAATTTTACCAGAAGATAAACCGCGTTACTTAATGGGAGTTGGTACACCTATAAATATATTAGAAAATATAGCTTTGGGTGTTGATATGTTTGATTGTGTAATGCCAACACGAAATGCGAGAAACGGAATGTTGTTTACAGCACATGGCACTATTAATATAAAGAATCTAAAATGGGCCGAAGATTTTTCACCTATTGATGAGATGGGAATAACATTTGTAGATACCGAGTATAGTAAAGCATACTTAAGACATTTATTTACCGTTAATGAATTATTAGGAAAACAAATTGCAACAATACATAATTTAGGATTTTATCTTTGGTTGGTTAGAGAGGCAAGAAAACATATTATTGCAGGAGATTTTAGATCATGGAAAGACAAGATGGTAAAACAAATGGATAAGCGATTATAGTTAAGTGAAGATATTAGATTGGTACATATTAAAGCGTTATTTGTTTACATTTCTTATGATGTTATTACTGTTTATACCTATTGGTATAACAGTAGATTTAGCAGAAAAAGTTGGTAAAATATTAGAGAATAAAGCTCCTTTTGGTGAGGTTACGGCGTATTATGTTGATTTCACCGTATATTTTGCTAACCTGTTATTTCCATTATTCTTATTCCTATCAGTTATTTGGTTTACCTCAAAACTGGCTAATAACACAGAAATAGTAGCGTTTTTAAGTTCAGGAGTGTCTTTTTCAAGATTTTTAAGGCCTTACTTAATTGGTGCTACACTTGTAGCCTCTTTTGCATTGGTTTTAGGGATGTATTTAGCACCTATTGCAAGTCAAGGCTTTAACGAGTTTAAGTATAAATATCTTAAAAAGAATAAACAAGTTCAAGAGACACGAGATGTATATCAGCAAATAAATGATAATGATTTTATCTATGTAAGCAATTTTATACCAAGAAATAAAGTAGGGACTAAGTTTACCTATGAACATTTTGAAGGTAATGAACTTAAGTATAAAATTTTTGCTGATAACATAAGATATATTGAAGAAGATTCTACATATAGACTTTCAACTTACCTAAAAAGAACTATAAATGAAGATGGCTCTGAGACGGTTGAAACAGAGCATAGTAAAACAATGGATTTTCCTTTTGAAATTGAGGATTTAACACCTGTGGAGTATGCTGCAGAGACAAAGTCTTATGGTGAACTTCTTCGTTTTATAGAGGCAGAAAAAAGAAAAGGATCCAAAAATATAGGTAGATATGAAGTTGTTAAGCTAAAAAAGTGGAGCTTACCAGTTTCAATTTATATATTAACAATTATTGCTGTAGCTGTGTCTTCTGTAAAAAGAAGAGGAGGAATGGGAGTAAATCTCGCTTTCGGAATTGCTATAGCCATGATATATGTTTTCTTTGATAAAATATTTGGAGTTATGGCAGAGCAATCCAACTTTCCCGCAGTGATTGCGGTATGGTTTCCAAACGTTATATTTGGTATATTAGCTATATACCTCTTGCAGAATGCCAAACGCTAAACTAAAGCATTATCTACATTTACATTTTCTGGTTTTTATTGCTGGCTTTACTGCTATTCTTGGTGAATTAATTACTATTGGAGCATTAGAATTGGTTTGGTTTAGAATGTCTATTGCAGGTGTTTTAATGTTTCTTTATATAAAATTCAGAAAATTAAAGCTGAGAATTTCGAAGAAAACACTATTACAATTTTCGATAGCAGGTGTGATTATAGCATTACATTGGATTACTTTTTTCGAGTCCATTAATCAAGCTAATGTATCTATAGCTTTAGCTATGTTTTCGTCAGGAGCTTTTTTTGCGTCTTTTATAGAGCCTTTGTTTTTCAAACGAAGAATTTTAGCTTTTGAAATTCTATTCGGAATTATTGTAATATTAGGTGTTTATCTTATTACAATGAGCGAAATGACTCATATAAAAGGCATAATTTTAGGTTTAATTTCTGCCTTATTTTCTACTTTATTTGCTGTAATAAATGGGAGATTTATAGAACGTTATGATTCAACATTGATTTCTTTTTACGAATTTATAAGTGGTGTGTTATTTTTAACTGTTTTTATAATTTTTACAGGCACAAAATTCAATTTAGAATTTTTCTCATTATCAACTTCAGATTGGGTTTACCTTTTTATTCTAGCTTCAATTTGTACAGCTTATGCTTTTATTGGAGCTGTAGAAATAATGCGCTATATAAGTCCTTACACAGTTATTTTAAGTTATAATTTAGAACCTGTTTATGGTATTACGTTGGCCTTGTTCTTGTTTCCTGAAAATGAAAAGATGTCACCACAATTTTATATAGGTGCTATATTGATATTAGCTACCATTTTACTAGATGCTATATTGAAAAACCGAAAAAGAAGAAAAGGTAAAACAAGGACTATTGCCAGTTAAAATTTTTATAGTTAGCATTAGAATACCTATTTTTGCACTTACGATTAATTCCTCCTACATTTATAATAAATGTTCTTAGTAATTAAATTAGAATATGTAGGTTTGTACACTAACTAAAGATAAAACTAACTTCAAATTGTATGGAATATTTAGAGTTTGAATTGCCAATAAAAGAATTAGAAGAGCAGCTCGATAAATGCGAAATTATAGGAAAAGAGAGTGATGTAGATGTTACAGAAACCTGTAAGCAAATTGAGAAAAAATTAGCAGATACCAAAAAAGATATATATAAGAACCTTACGGCTTGGCAGCGTGTACAGTTGTCTCGTCACCCAAATAGACCTTATACTTTAGATCATATCAAAGCTTTATGTGGAGACTCATGGTTAGAGCTTCATGGTGACAGAAATGTTAAAGATGACAAAGCCATGATAGGTGGTCTAGGAAAAATTGGTGACCAGTCTTATATGTTTATTGGTCAGCAAAAAGGTTATAATACCAAAACAAGACAGTATCGTAATTTCGGGATGTCTAACCCTGAAGGTTACCGTAAAGCTTTGCGTTTAATGAAATCGGCTGAAAAGTTTGGAATTCCTGTAGTAACATTAATTGATACTCCAGGTGCTTATCCAGGTTTAGAGGCAGAAGAACGTGGTCAAGGTGAAGCTATTGCAAGAAATATTTTAGAAATGGCACGTCTTAAAGTGCCAATCATTACTATAATTATAGGTGAAGGAGCCTCTGGTGGTGCATTAGGAATTGGAGTAGGTGATAGAGTAATGATGTTAGAAAACACTTGGTATTCTGTAATTTCCCCAGAATCTTGTTCATCTATTTTATGGAGAAGTTGGGAATATAAAGAACAAGCAGCTGAAGCTTTAAAACTTACAGCGAAAGACATGAAACGCATGAAGCTTGTAGACCAAATAATAAAGGAACCTCTTGGAGGTGCTCACACTGATAGAGAAAAAACATTTTTAGCTGTTAAAGATGCGATTGTAAAATCTTATGATGATCTTAAAAACTTATCACCAAAAGAGTTAGTGAAACAACGCATGGAAAAATACAGTGAAATGGGTGTCTACAAAGACTAAATCCACTAAACATAGGCAACTTAAAAAACTGAAGTTTTTGACTTCGGTTTTTTTTGTCGCTATTAACAATAAATCAGAGTTATTAACAGTTAAATTGTTGATGAACTGTTGAGATTGCAAAACCATCAAAACACAGTTTATCAATACTATTTAGTTACTTTCGTAAACTATGAAACAACCAAGTCCAGTACAAAGTTATAAAGTCGACAAAAGCTCAATCATAAGCTTAGAGAAGGGTAAGATACCTCCTCAAGCTATTGATTTAGAAGAGGTTGTGCTTGGAGCTATGATGATTGATAAGAAAGGTGTGGACGAGGTTATTGATATTTTGAGTGCTGATGCTTTTTATAAGGATGCTCACAAATACATTTTTGAAGCTATTTTAAAATTGTTTGAAAACAGTGAGCCAGTAGACTTATTAACCGTTTCTAGCCAATTAAAGAAAGAAGAAAAACTAGATTTAGTAGGTGGAGACTTTTATCTGATTTCTCTTACACAGCGTGTGTCTTCTTCAGCACATATCGAATTTCATGCACGTATTATTTTACAGAAGTTCATTCAGCGTAGTTTGATTAAAATTTCTAATGAAATTATTGAAGAGGCTTACGATGAAACCAAAGACGTTTTTGATCTTTTAGATAATGCGGAAGCTAAGCTTTACGAAGTAACCCAAGGTAACGTAAAAAAATCTACGGAGACAGCTCAGAGTTTAGTAATTCAAGCGAAAAAGAAGATTGAAGAAATTTCAAATAAGGAAGGACTTAGTGGAATTCCAACAGGTTTTGATAAGCTAGATAAACTTACTTCTGGTTGGCAACCTTCAGATTTAATTATTGTAGCGGCTCGTCCTGGTATGGGTAAAACAGCTTTAACGCTAACAATGGCGAGAAATATAGCCGTGGATTTTAATAACCCGGTAGCTTTCTTTTCTCTGGAGATGTCATCAGTTCAATTAATAACGCGTTTAATTTCTAGTGAAACAGGACTATCTTCTGAAAAACTTAGAACGGGAAAACTTGAAAAACACGAATGGGAGCAGCTTAATGTAAAGGTAAAAACCTTAGAAAAAGCACCATTATATATTGATGATACGCCATCGCTTTCAATTTTCGATTTAAGAGCAAAAGCACGTCGTTTAGCTTCTCAGTATGGTATAAAAATGATCATGATTGATTATTTACAGTTGATGACAGCTGGAGGAAGTCAAAAAGGCGGAAACAGGGAGCAGGAAATCTCGATGATTTCTCGTAACCTCAAAGCTTTGGCTAAAGAGTTGAATGTTCCTGTTATAGCATTGTCTCAGTTATCTCGTGCTGTTGAAACTCGTGGAGGAAGTAAAAGACCTTTATTGTCGGATTTACGTGAATCTGGTGCGATTGAGCAAGATGCGGATATTGTATCTTTCATTTATAGACCAGAATATTATAAGATTGATGAGTGGGATGATGAAGAGCGTTCTCCTACTGAAGGACAAGGTGAGTTTATTGTTGCAAAACACAGAAATGGTGGTTTAGAAAATATTAGATTGAAGTTTATCGGTCACCTTGGTAAGTTTGATAATTTGGATGATTTTGATACGCCTTTTGGTGAATTTCATTCCAAAATGAATGCAGCAGCTAACGATGATTCATTTAAGCCAGATAGTTTCCCTTCGGCCTCTGATGCTTTCGATGGACCAGATGATGATGGTGTGCCGTTTTAACAATAATATAAGAGACTTCAACTATTATTTAAATTACATTTACGGCTAGCTATTTAACAAGAAAATCGCCTCATGTTAGACCAAAGACGAACCACTAATATTCTATTGCTCATTATAGCGATACCACTTATATTTTATTTACTAAAAATCTTATCCTTTATTTTCATTCCATTGATTTTTTCAATGTTTATTGCATTATTGTTTTTGCCAATTATGCGATGGCTAGGAAGACGTAAGGTGCCTAAGTTTGTAAGTATAATTATCATTCTTTTATTGGTTTCTGTTGGATTAAAAATTGGGGTAGAATTAATTCAGCTTTCGAGTAAAGAAATTTTGGCAACAAAAGATGAGTTCTTTCCTAAAGCAGAAGAGAAATTGACACAATTAAAACTGTATTTATCTGATAATTTTGGGGTAGAAATTGTTGAAGATCAAAATGTTCTTGCACAATTTTTTCAGAAAGAAAACTTAGGGACAACTTTTGGGTTTTTAAGAACATTTTTGACAACAGTACTCATGACTGTTTTCTTTGTTGTACTGTGGTTGGCAGAATCTATTAATGTGCATAAACTTCTAAACAACACCTTGCTTAAACAGAAGCATACATCTATTAAAGCATTTATGAAAATTGAAAAAGACCTTATTAAGTTTATTAAGGTGAAATTTTTAGTGAGTGCCTTAACGGGAATTTTTACTGGATTAATGTGTGTCTTCTTTGATGTAAGCTTTCCTATTTTTTGGGGTTTATTTGCCTTTGCAATCAACTTTGTACAAATGGTGGGTTCATTTATAGCGGTAATTTCACTATCTATTTTTGCATTTGTTGAGTTGGATCCTACAAGTACATTATTCTTTTTTATAATAGCCATAGCTTTAGTTCAGGTTGTCTTTGGTACTATTTTAGAACCTGTATTTATGGGGAAATCCTTTTCAATAAATATTATAGCAGTACTTGTAATGTTGATGTTTTGGGGCTTTTTATGGGGAATTCCAGGGTTAATAATGGCCATTCCTATAACAGTGTTTATTAAAATAATTTTAGAACAGTTTCAAGGAACTAAAATTATAGCAAGCCTTCTTTCAGGAAGTGAAACAACTTTAGAGTAGACTCTAGTTTTTACACTCACAGGTTTATTATTTTATTGAAAATTTTTTTCAAGTATCTTAAAAGATATACAACTTTTATTGAGACAAACTAAAAATTGGTATATTTCGTTCTAAATCTATGAACTTGAAAAAAATTATATTCTCAATATTACTAGCGCTTTTTGCTATAAATTCTTATGCTTCGTACATCCTAATTCCTATGGATAACGAATCACAAGAAAATCACCTTAAGGCTTATGGTGTTACATATTGGACGTTAGAGCGTGAACTCAAAGTAAACTGGTTGTTGAATTATAGAGGAGGTTCTTTTTTATTACCAGATGCAGAAATCATTAGACGTGAATGTCAAATAAGAGGAGTCTCTTTTGAGATTCTTTCGGATTCAAAAGCGGCAGAAATTTTAGATGATATCAGTAGTCCTTCTGTTAATCAAGAAGCCGTTGTTTTAGAAAAAGCACCAAAAATTGCCGTGTATACTCCTTATGGAAAAAAACCTTGGGATGATGCGGTAACCATGGTTTTAACCTATGCGGAAATTCCTTATGAAACTATTTATGACGAAGAAGTTTTAAATGATGAATTGTTACTTTACGATTGGTTGCACCTACATCATGAAGATTTTACAGGACAATATGGAAAATTTTATAGAACTTATAGGTCTGCAGCTTGGTATATAGAAGAGAAAAAAGATGCGGAAGAATTAGCTCAGAAGCTAGGTTACGATAAAGTTTCTGAGGAAAAATTAGCTGTTGCTTTAAAAATTCGAGATTATGTTGTTGGTGGTGGGTTTATGTTTGCTATGTGTTCTGCTACAGATAGTTTTGATATAGCGTTGTCAGCTGAAGGCGTCGATATCTGTGAACCTATGTTTGATGGTGATGGTAGTGATCCTGGTTATCAAAATAAAATAGACTATTCCAAAACATTCGCGTTTAAAGATTATATATTAGAACAGAGTCCTAATGTTTATGAGTTTTCGTCCATAGATATGACATCAAAACGACAAATTCCTTTTAAAACAGATTATTTTTCGTTGATGCAGTATTCGGCAAAATGGGATCCTATTCCAACCATGCTTACTCAAAATCATACAGCTTTAGTAAAAGGTTTTATGGGACAAACGACGTCTTTTACTAGAGAAGAAATCAAATCAAATGTTTTGGTAATGGGTGAAAACAAAACTAATGGTGAGGCTAAATATATTCATGGAATCAAAGGAAAAGGTTTTTTTACATTTTATGGTGGCCATGATCCAGAAGATTATACCCATAGAGTAGGAGACCCTAAAACCGAGTTGGATTTACACCCTAATTCTCCGGGTTATCGACTTATATTGAACAATGTTTTATTTCCGGCAGCAAAGAAAAAAAAGCAAAAGACCTAATATATTGAACAATCTTGTATAACATAAGGATATATTTTAAGCAGTTAGTGTTTGCTAATATCTTTTGGATTTTAGCATGCATTCTATTTATTCTTATTAGATTTTTGGCTTATGGTGAAGACCAAGGAGACGTTATTGTAAATCCGAGATTAGAAGTTCCTATCACAGAATGGCTCCATTATGGTGTTATGGCAGGTGTAATTTTGGGTATATTCTATGCAACGATTGAATTTTTCTTCAATAAATTTCTTTCAAAAAGTTTTTTCCTCGGTGTAACAGTATTACTTAAGGTTGTACTGTACATTTTTGTACTCATATTTACTCTAACCTTTATATTGAGCTACATAGAGTTGGATATGGATATAGATTTACCAATAGAGCGTGGTTGGTGGATTGATAATACTATTTTCTGGCTTTGTGCAGCATATTTCTTTATATGTTCTTTTATATTCTTATTTATAAAAATCGCTAATGAAAAATTTGGAAGAGGGATACTATTCAATATGCTTATTGGTAAATATCGCCAGCCAACAGAAGAGGAACGCGTATTTATGTTTTTAGATTTAAAATCTTCAACTTCAATTGCCGAAAAGTTAGGCCACTATAAGTATAGCCAATTATTGCAAGATTGTTTTTTTGATTTAAATAGGGTGGTGAATAGGTATGACGGAAGTATATATCAATATGTTGGTGATGAAGCCGTAATTACTTGGCCTATACACAAAGCGACAAAAAATAATAATTGTGTAGCAATATATTTTGCATTTATGAAAATCATAGAAAAAAGGTCAAAATACTATACAAAACATTATGATTTAGTCCCTTTTTTTAAAGCTGGACTTCATGGCGGGAAATTAATCATTACTGAAGTAGGTACAGTAAAAAAAGAATTGGCTTTTCACGGAGATGTTATAAATACAGCTTCAAGAATTCAGGATTTATGTAATAAATATAATGCAGCTCTTTTAGTATCGCAATCTCTATTGAATCAATTAAAATTTAGAAGAAAATTTAATTCAGAATCAAAAGGAACTATTTCTCTCAAAGGGAAAGAAGAGACAGTTAATATTTCTGAAATAACCAACCTGTAAATCTATACTCATTTTATGAATTATTTTCAGAAGGAAATAAAGCTTAAATCACATAATAGAGGATATCATCTCATAACTACAGAGATTCTAAACTCCATTCCAGAAATAAAAGAAATCAATATTGGAATGCTGCATGTTTTCATAAAACATACCTCTACAAGCTTAACTATAAATGAAAATGCTGATCCAACGGTGAGAATGGATTTTGAAAGTCATATCAATAAAATGGTTCCAGAAAATCAATCTTATTATAAACATACTTATGAAGGAGCAGATGATATGCCAGCACATATTAAGGCTTCATTAATGGGCGCTTCTGTTCAAATACCTATTACAAATGGAAAATTAAATCTAGGGATTTGGCAAGGTGTTTATTTATGTGAGCATAGAAATTTTGCATCAGGAAGAGATTTGGTGATTACAGCCTTTGGAAATTAGTTTGATTTTTAGATATAAAAAAGCCAGCTATAAAAAGCTGGCTTTTATGTTTGTGAACTAATTTCTTCTAGTTATATTTAAAAAATGTTGACCAATTGTTACCAGGGAAATCACATCCAGCAGCCCATGCAGTCTCGCTACATTCACCACAAGGAACTGGCATTTCAATAAATATAGATTGTTTGTTATCTGTCGGTACCAATACAATAACAATGTTTTCACCACAGCTAGGTACAAAATCATTATGATTTAATGCCATTGCGACCATCATGTCAATTCTATCATTGTTATAAGGTCCGGTAAAAGCACACTCAATACATACACTATCATCTACTAAATTCCATACTGCAATTTGCAAATCACCAAAGGTGTAATTACCTAATTCAGGCGAAGCTTCAGTTCCAATAAGCCCTTGATTAACGAGCCAGTTTAAAGCTCCAAAGTTTTCAGGGTGCTCAAATTTACCTTCAGGTA
Source organism: Winogradskyella sp. SYSU M77433 (assembly GCF_029911945.1). NCBI lineage: Bacteria > Pseudomonadati > Bacteroidota > Flavobacteriia > Flavobacteriales > Flavobacteriaceae > Winogradskyella > Winogradskyella sp. SYSU M77433. The sequence goes on from NZ_JARYTG010000009.1 coordinate 184,185, forward strand.
AAGTTTCATAAGAAGAATAAACATCTCCTGTAAAACATTCTAAGTTGTTTAACGTAGCATCTTGATCAAGGCACCAAGCGTCGTGTGCTCCAGATAAAGAGTTACCTCCGCTAATCTCAATATCAAAGTAGCTTTCTGCTACACCTTTGGCAGTAACACAAACATCTACTTGATCTGGTAGAGACATTTCAAAAGCTTCTTCAGTAACATCATTAACACAATTAACAACAGCATGAGCCGCTACGTAAATGTCATCTCCAGTTTGGTAGTCACTTAAGTTAACAGAATAAGTATAACTAGAAATACAACTATGGTTTTCGTCGCTATATTCAAACTGTCCTGGGACAGGATTTCCACCATTGTTCATAGGGAAATCATTAGTGTTTGTTACAACTGAAAGGTGAGTTTCTACTAAACAATAACCAACATTAGTGATGTTATAAGTGACATCATAATTCCCATCACTACCAGTAACTGTTACATTACCAACTAGTGTGTGTTGCCCAGCGTAAAGATTAACACTGTCATAGACTTCATCGCAATTAGAAATTGTAAGTCCTTGTTTTGGATTCTTTTTACCTTTTTTAGCTTCTAAAGAAGAGCTATCAGCTTCAGATATTTCTTCTGTTTGACAACTGTAAGTGCCTAAAATCAGAAAGAAACAAAATAATAATTTGTAATAATTGATTAGATTTTTTTTCATGTTGTTTAGCTTAATAATTGTGGTTCTTTTGAATAGTTTTAAATTCTTATTCAATTAGTGTCTTTGCTATTAACCAATTATTAATCAAACTAAAATAACTTATTAATTGCCTGAAATATAACATACTAGTTTAAAAGCTTTTTTGCACGTTAAAACGTTTGACTTCTCTTTTTTGATTATTATTGAGTGAAACATATTTTAATCCTAAATATTATTTTTTGATAGAGCGGAAGTTATTTGACTTTATTTCATTTAATGTTTAGTCATTACTTTTTCACATACCTTATATCTAATTTTTATTCCTTGTTTGTTTTTATGTCGATGAAAATATTGTTTTAAACTATATCTAATTAAAGATATTCTCTTTATTACTAACAAAGATTATCTTCGCTTTAAACTAATATTGTATAATATATTCTATGCTTAAAGAGTTTTCTCTTTTAATACCTGATGGTGAGAGCCATTTATCACTATATGTGGTTAATTGTTTGTTACATAATCCTAATGTGACAATTTATGTAATGGCTAACCAAAAGTATCCACCTATAAGATACTCTAGAGGTATAAAAAAGTTCTTTTATTACCCTGATTCTGGTAATGATTTAGAGTTTATATCTAAAACAAATGAAATTCTAGAGCGATATGATATAGATTTACTTATGCCTGTTTTTGAAACAGGAATAAAGAAAATATCGATGTATAAGGATAAGTTTGATCATAATAAGTTAGGTCTTATTCCTTCTATAAAAGATTTTGATATAGCTATAAGTAAGTGGACATTATCTAAGCATATGGAATTAACCGATATCCCTTATCCAAAGAGTTATATGTTTGTAGATATTAAGAAAAATAATTTTAATCAATTCGAGTATCCTGTAATAATGAAACCTACATATATATCAGGTGGAGGAGATGGTGTAATGTTATTTAAAAAGGTAGAAGAACTAAAAGCTTATGTGTCTAAAGATAAATTTAATCCTAATCAGTTAATACAAGAATACATTGATGGTTTTGATGTAGGATGTAGTTTATTATGTAAATCAGGTGAAATACTAGCTTGTACTATGCAAAAAGCATCAATGCTAAATAATAATCCGTTTAGACCTTGGCTAGGGGTTCAGTTTTTATATAATGAAGAACTGTTCAATATTGTAGAAAACTTAATGAGATCCTTAAATTGGAATGGTGTTGCTCATTTAGATTTAAAATTTGATAAAAAGAGCAATACATTCAAAGTTATTGAAATCAATCCAAGATTTTGGGGCTCATTAGAAGGCTCAATGATAGCCGGAGTAAATTTTCCGTATTTATATTGTCTAGCAAGTTTAGATAAAAAATTTGATACACCTGATTACGAAAAATTCGAATATTTTAATTTAAAAGGTTTAGGTAAGAAAATAAAAATAAATAAGAGATTATTGTTTAACTGGAAGTGTATGAACAACTATACTCAATTAAGATATGTAGTCAAAAACCCTATTCCGGTGGTCATAAAATATGCTGTTTTTTTTAAAACAATTGTAAGGTCAAGGTTTAGTTAAACATAAAAGTTTATTTTTTCTCCAATATCAATTGCTCTAATATATACTCAACACCAAACTCATCATTGCTTTTAGTTTGATAATTGGCAATAGATTTAATGTTTTCATGAGCATTTGCCATAGCATAGCTATATGATGCAAGTTGAAGCATTTCATAATCATTATTATAATCACCAAAAGCCATAGTTTCTGAAGGTTTTACGTTATAATGTTTTTGTAAAAATTCAATAGCATGACCTTTATTTGTTATTTTATCTGAAATATCAACCCAATGATTTCCAGAAACAACCACATTAAATTCATCTTTGAGATGTTGTACATGCGGATAAATATTGGCTTCAGAATTGGTTATATTATATAGAGCTATTTTAATGACGTCGTCTTTAATTTCATCAACAGAATCTATAATAGTATAATTAGTATAAAATTCAGAAAACAGTGTTATCAATTCATCTGACGTTCTTTTGATGTAAGCTTTGTGTTTAGTACAAAATAGAGGATAAGCATCTTTAATTGTGCCTGTAAGATCAAACAACATTTTTAGTTTTTCTTCGCTTAAAGAATTAGACAATAAAAGTTGATCGTTCTGTAAAACTAGACCTCCATTTTCAGCAACAATAGTAATATCATTTTTTATAGTTCCGAATTTGTCGACCATACTGTAATAAGGCCTACCGCTAGCGGCTACAAACAAAATATCCTTTTGTTTAAGTTGTTTGTATAATTCGAAGAATCTATCGCTGACTTGATGATTAGAATTAAGTAATGTACCATCCATGTCAGAGATAACCATTTTTACATTTTTCATAGGTTTGTTTTTTATGAATTTAAAAACTAAAAATAGATTTGTTGTTTCGTAAATATTAATAAAAAAACCGATTCAAAATAGAATCGGTTTTATAAGCGAAATGTTGTTATTAATTTGGCTAAAAGCCTTATTTTACTTTGTTTACTATTGCTTCAAAAGCTTCTGGGTGATTCATAGCTAAATCTGCAAGAACTTTACGGTTCAAGTCAATATTATTAGCTTTTAATCCTCCCATAAATTTTGAATAGCTCATTCCATGTAGTCTAGCACCTGCGTTAATACGCATAATCCACAATGAACGGAATGATCTCTTTTTATTTCTACGGTCTCTGTACGAGTATTGCATCGCTTTATCAACCGCATTTTTTGCTACTGTCCAAACGTTTTTACGTCTTCCAAAGTAACCTTTTGCTTGCTTAAGAACCTTTTTTCTTCTAGCTCTTTTTGCAACTGAATTTACTGATCTTGGCATTTCTTTTAATTGTTTTTTGTAGTAGGCGACCAATCATTTGGTACTTGCTAAATTTTTTTGCCTAACTCCAGGGTTTATAAATTATTTTAACCGGTTAAAACTTTATTACTTTAAGCGTAACATTGTTTTAACATTATCCTCGTCAGACTTATGTACTAAAGTATCATGAGTCAACGCAAGCTTACGCTTTTTAGATTTCTTCGTCAATATATGACTCTTAAAAGCGTGCTTTCTTTTAATCTTACCAGTGCCAGTTAGTTTGAAACGTTTCTTAGCACTTGATTTTGTCTTCATTTTAGGCATTTTCTCCTAGATTTAATTTACGTTTCGCTTATTATCTTTTACTGAATTAACAGTTATTATTTTTTCTTAGGCGCAATGAACATAATCATTCTTTTACCTTCTAGTTTTGGCATTTGTTCAACTTTACCAAACTCTTCAAGGTCTTGCGCTAGTCTTAATAAAAGAATCTGACCTTGTTCTTTAAAAACAATTGAGCGTCCTTTGAAAAATACAAAGGCTTTTAATTTAGCTCCATCTTTTAAGAACTTTTCAGCATGTTTCTTTTTGAACTCGTAGTCATGGTCATCTGTTTGAGGACCAAATCTAATTTCTTTTACAACTACTTTAGAGGCTTTAGCTTTTAAGGCTTTTTCCCTCTTCTTCTGTTCGTAAAGAAACTTTTTGTAATCCATAACTTTACAAACAGGAGGTTTTGCATTTGGCGAAATCTCTACAAGATCTAGACCTTGTTCGTCAGCAACGCTGAGGGCTTGTTTTAGAGGGTAAATTCCAACTTCAACATTGTCTCCAACGAGTCTTACTTCTTCGGCTCTAATCTTAGAATTAATTCTATGCTGATCCTCTGGAACAGCTCTTCTTGTGTAATTCTTTCTGTTTCTACGTATTGCTATGGCTTATAAATTTTAATTAAACTTTATTTATTTAAAAGTTTTTAAACTTTTATTTATTCTTTCTTTTATTGTTTTTACAAAACTTTCTACTGTAATTGTTCCTAGGTCTTCACCACCGTGAGCTCTAACAGTTATAGTATTGTCTTTTTCTTCTTGCTCACCTACAATGACCATAAATGGAAACTTCTGCATTTCTGCTTCACGAATTTTCTTACCTACAGTTTCGTTTCTATTGTCTGCGAGGGCGCGAATTTCGTCATTTTCTAGCAAATTTAAAACTTTTTCGGCGTATTTTTCATATTTCTCACTTACGGAAAGCACAATTACTTGTTCTGGCATTAACCAAAGCGGGAAATTTCCACCTGTATGTTCTAGTAATATAGCAACAAAACGCTCCATACTTCCGAAAGGTGCACGGTGAATCATTACAGGTCTGTGCATTTCATTATCGCTACCTTTATAAGTAAGATCAAAGCGTTCAGGTAAGTTGTAGTCCACTTGAATTGTACCAAGTTGCCACTGTCTTCCTAAAGCATCCTTAACCATAAAATCTAGTTTAGGTCCATAAAAGGCAGCTTCACCAGTTTCAACCACATAATTTAATCCTTTATCTATGGCAGCATTTAAAATTGCTTTTTCTGCTTTTTCCCAGTTTTCGTCACTTCCTATATATTTATCTGGGTTTTCAGGATCTCTTAATGATACTTGTGCAGTAAAGTTTTCAAATCCTAGGGAACCAAATACATAAAGAACTAAATCAATGACTTCTTTAAATTCAGTGTCTAGTTGATCTGGTGTACAAAAAATATGCGCATCATCTTGAGTAAATCCTCTTACTCTGGTTAAACCATGTAATTCACCACTTTGCTCATATCTATATACTGTACCAAATTCAGCAAAACGTTTTGGTAGTTCTCTATAAGAAAAAGGTTTGCTGTTATAAATTTCACAGTGATGAGGGCAGTTCATTGGTTTTAATAAGAACTCTTCGCCTTCAGCAGGAGTAGTAATAGGTTGAAAACTGTCTTCACCGTATTTTGCATAGTGACCAGAAGTGACATAAAGTTCCTTTTGCCCAATATGAGGTGTTACCACCATTTCATAACCTGCTTTTTTCTGCGCGGCTTTAAGGAAGTTTTCTAAACGTTCGCGTAAAGCAGCACCTTTAGGTAACCAAAGCGGTAAACCTTGACCAACTTTTTGGGAAAAAGTAAATAGTTCTAATTCCTTCCCAAGTTTTCTATGATCTCTCTTTTTAGCCTCTTCTAGTAATTCTAAATATTCTGTAAGCTCTTTTTGTTTAGGGAAAGAAATACCATAAACTCGGGTTAACTGTTTTTCGTTTTCATCACCTTTATAATAAGCTCCAGCAACACTTAATATTTTTACAGCTTTTATTAAGCCTGTATTTGGAATGTGTCCTCCTCGACATAGGTCGGTAAAAGTTGAGTGATCGCAAAAACTGATTGTACCATCTTCTAGATTTTCAATTAAATCTACTTTGTATTCGTTTTTACCTTTATAATAAGATAGAGCATCAGCTTTAGAAACACTACGCATTTTAAAATCGTGTTTTCCTCTCGCTATTTCTATCATTTTATTCTCAATGGTTTTAAAATCTTTTTCAGAAATAGAACCTTCACCTAAATCAACATCATAGTAAAAGCCATTTTCAATAGCAGGTCCAACCCATAACTTTACACCTGGATACAACTCCTCTAAGGCTTGAGCAAGCACATGGGCAGATGAATGCCAAAAAGCTTTTTTACCAGCGTCATCTTTAAAGGTATATAATGTGAGGTTACCATTATGATGTAATGGAGTGGTTATCTCAACAACAGTGTTATCAAACTTTGCGGATATAACATTTCGCGCAAATCCTTCACTTATATCTTTAGCTACTTCAAAAGGAGTAACACCTTTTTCAAAAGACCTAACAGAACCATCAGGTAAAGTAATATCTATCATTATAATTATAGTAGTATAAAATTAGCTTACAAAGATATATTATATAAGTAATACACAAAATGAAGATTTCATAAATTAATATTGAATTTATAATATATGTATGTCTTGATTCTGTATTCATATAATAATAGATAGTATTATAAGTGTCTTTGAATAATAGTTTATAGATGGATAGTTATCCTAAATAATTAACCATTAAAAAACTTTCGCTTATAAAAGGTTAGTTATAAGCAAATTGTAAAAAAGATTAAAAAAAGATTAAAAAAGTAGTTGTGAATAAGGAAAAGGGTTATATATTTGCGCCCCGAAA